>JAEPDS010000009.1:8855-140805 GCA_016842065.1 Candidatus Thiodiazotropha sp. 'RUGA' | reverse complement strand
GCGCCTGAAAAAGCGCCACTCGGCGTTGCTCGTCGTTCATTTGGAATCACCAAACCTCTCTCCTCGCGCCTTGATTGGCGCTTTTTCAGGCGCAACAGGGCCAATTGGATTAGTGTTAACAGGCCCTAGCTAGCGGAACGCTGAAAGTCGGTTCCTTTGCAGCCTGAGCAGGGTGGAATGTGGCCGGTCTTTTTGAAGTGCATCTCTTTGCCGCAAGCGGTACAGATCAGAGTGCCCGGTCCGGTAACCTCTCCGGTATGGTAGAGGGACGCGCTATTGGCACGTTGGGCCAGCTTGGCCAGCTCAAGTTTGGTTTGATCGGCCACGCTGGTAAACATCTCCAGCATCCGCTCTTCCACCTGCTGTACATCGAAACGCCACCAGGCTGAGAGCTGCTCACCGGTCTCCAGCAGATAGCTGGCCGCATCTTTCATATCCCGCTCCACATAAGTGGAGACCTTTTCAGCCTCTTCCCGGCTCAGTTCGCCCAGTTCGATCATCTTTTCACGGGCTTCTTCAAGATAATCCTTCAGGCCGGGCAGGGTGTTCTCCCGGGCCGATTCGACGGCTTCGTGTACTTCGTGCAACATCTTGTCATAGGCTTTCGCCAGGCGTTCCATCGGATCTTGGGGGGTCTCTGTCATGCTTCTCTCCCTTCGCTGAACCATACATTAATCATGGATCAAATTTTCGGCTGCGCCAAGCGTTGTAACAGGATGAGAATGGTGATTGCGTAAATGGGCCCTGATCAGTGCAATCATGCTTGAGAAGAGATAAGAATAGAGTCCGCAAATGAACGCAAATGTTATAGGAATATTGTGTTACAAGTGCAGGGGCTTTATTGAGCAAAGCAAACCTTGGCCTTATGCAAGTCTTAAAGCGTATTTGGATAGTACTCAGCGCAATGCATTTCTTGGCACAAAGTCAGTACCATTATGGCTTGATGCCATTTGCGTTTATTCGCGGACTTAATTCTTAACCAGAGGCCTTGAGCCAGCTTCTCAGCAGTAAAACACCGCCGCCGCTGCCCAGGCCGAAGCCGAGTGCCGTGGCCAGGGTGGCTGGAATCAGTCCGCCGCTGCCGAACACCAGGAGTAACGAACCACTCAGCAGCAGCGCACTGCCGGAGATGGTGGTCAGGGTGTTGAGGTGGTTGTGCTGCATCTGTTGGCGCAGTTTCTGCAGCTCTTGCGACTCCCAGTTGAGGGTCAGATTGCCGGCTGCTGCATCATCGATGATCTTGTTCAGCTTGTTGGGCAGATCCGGCAGATTTTCTGCGATCTGGGGAAGATTCTTTCTCAGTTTGCCGATGAACGCACGGCGTCCGATCTGTTCACTCATCCAACGTTCGAGGAAGGGTTTCGCGGTGGTCCAGAGGTCGAGTTGAGGATAGAGCTGACGACCCAGTCCCTCGATGTTCAGCAGGGTCTTCTGCAACAGCACAAGCTGAGGTTGAACCTCCATATCGAAGCGCCGCGCGGTCTGGAACAAGCGCAACAGAAAGTGGCCGAAGGAGATCTCACTGAGGGGTTTTTCAAAGATTGGTTCGCTGACGGTGCGGATCGCCGACTCGAACTCTTCCACCCGGGTCCCCTTGGGCACCCAGCCGGAGGCCACATGGAGTTGGGCGACCCGTTTGTAGTCCCGATTGAAGAAGGCGAGCAGGTTCTCAGCCAGGTAGCGCTTATCCTCTTCGGTGAGCGTCCCCATGATGCCGAAATCCACTGCGATATAACGTCCGTCCGGTTCGACGAAAATATTGCCAGGATGCATATCGGCATGAAAAAAGTTGTACTTGAAGACCTGGGTGAAAAAGATCTCGACACCCCGTTCCCCAAGCAGTTTCATACTGATCCCCTGCTGGCGCAGCGTCTCGATATCACCGACGGGCGTGCCGCTGATGCGCTCCATGACGAATACGTTCTGCCGGGTCAGATCCCAATAGACCTCGGGTACATAGAGGGTCTTGCTGTCGAGGAAGTTACGTCGCAACTGGGAGGCGTTGGCCGCTTCCCGCATCAGATCCAGTTCATCGAATATGGTCTTCTCATACTCTTGTACAACCTCCACCGGTCTGAGTCTGCGCCCCTCCTTCCAGTACTTTTCCGCCAGATGGGCGATGGTGAAAAGCAGATCCACATCCCGGCGGATGGTCTTTTCGATGTTGGGTCGCAGAACCTTCACCACCACCTTGCGCCCATCCTTCAGCTGAGCGGTATGCACCTGGGCGATGGAGGCCGAGGCGAGGGGTTTCTCATCGAAAGCCTCCAACATCTCATCGATCGGCTTTCCGAACGCCTTTTCGATGATTTTTCTCGCCTGACTGCCAGGGAAGGGGGGAACTCGATCCTGAAGTTTGGCCAGTTCATTGGCCAGGTCGTCCGGCAGCAGGTCTCGTCGGGTGGAGAGGATCTGGCCGAATTTGACAAAGATCGGCCCCAGGTCTTCCAGCGCCCGGCGGATCCGCACCGGGTAGCTTCCCCGGTCTTTGCGAAACCAGAACCAGGGAGAGAGATAGATCAGAAACCGGATCGGGCGGAACAGGTGGGTGGCGAGGATCACCTCATCCAGGCCGTGGCGCAGCAGTACCAGATTGATGTGGATCAGACGGAGTGCTTGAGAGGGACGGATCACGAGGTTTTGTCCTCCTGGTCGTCACGGCGCGAGAGCCGCTGAATGCGGGCTTCAAGCCGTTCCACATCGTCACGCAGGCGATCCACGTCCTGAAGAAAGGGGTCCATTTCGTAGCGTCCGGGTATCAGCCGTAACTCCTCCTCAAGATACTCTTTCAGGTTGAGGCTGGTGGTCTGATTGAGCTGTCTACCCCATCCCAGGAAGCCCCGCGCCAGGCTGCCGATCTGATGGGCGGCGACGTCTCCGGTGAGTCGGGAGAGTTGCTCTTCCCAGTCGATATCCAGGCTGCTGAAGAACTCACCGAATCGTTGCGCCAGGGCGGTATCCCCCTCGATGGTGACCGAACCATTGAACAGCTGATCGCTACTGTTACTGGGATTGCGCATGCTGGCCAGGTCGAGCAGGCTGCCGCGCAGCAGGCAGTCCGCTTCGCCCTCAAAATGGCTAAGCACCTGGAATCCCTGAGGGTCGGGAATCATGTAGAGGTTCAGTCCGGTGCCGAGCAGATCCAGCTGGATGACCCGACCCTGCATCGGCGCCAGTCGGTTGGCGGCCTCGGGATCCAGATTGATGGCTTGGTTGAGCAGTTGCTCCAGGCTGGCGAAGAGGGCGGCTGTGACGGTCATTAGACTTTATAGCCCCGATGTATGGCGACCACGCCACCGGTCAGATTGAAGTAGTCGCTGCGCTCGAACCCGGCATGTTCCAACATGCCTTTCAAGGTCTCCTGGTCCGGGTGCATGCGTATCGATTCCGCCAGGTAGCGGTAGCTCTCCTCATCCTGAGTGACCAGTTTGCCGATCTTCGGTAGCAGAGTGAAGGAGTAGAGGTCGTAAACTTTCTGCAGCGGCTGGTGGATCGGTTTGGAGAACTCCAATACCAGCAGACGACCGCCAGGCTTGATCACCCGGAATATGGCATTCAACGCCAGCTGCTTGTCGGTGACGTTACGCAGGCCGAAGCCGATGGTGACGCAATCGAAATAGTCGTCGGGAAACGGCAGATATTGGGCGTCGGCCTGAACATATCGGACATTGGCAACCCGCCCCTCGTCGATCATCCGGTCCCTGCCCTGGCTGAGCATGGCGGCGTTGATGTCGGAGAAGACCACCTCACCCTGATCGCCGACCAGGCCACTGAAGCGGGCTGAAAGATCACCGGTACCGGCAGCCAGGTCGAGCACCCGCTGTCCCTGGCGGACACCGGACATTTCAATGGTATGGCGCTTCCACAGCCGGTGTATGCCGAATGACATCAGGTCATTCATCAGGTCATATTTGTTGGCGACGGAGTCGAATACCTGCCGAACCCGTCCCGCTTTTTCGTCGACCGGCACATCCTGATAGCCGAAATGTGTCGTCTTCTCGTCCTTCATGGCATCACCATTTGTTTCGATCTATGAGCGCCTTAAGCCGATGGCTCCTTGCGCTGGTAACCTGCCGCCTGCAGTCGTTGCAGATAGTCCTGCCAGTTGCGTTCGTAGTTGGCGCCCAACTGATACAAGGTATCCCAGGAGTAGATCCCGGTGTTGTGTTCGTCGTCGAAGTGCAGGCAGATGGCGTAATTTCCCACAGGGTCAATATGGGCAATATTCACCTCTTCCTTGCCAACCTGCAACACTTCTTGTCCCGGGCCATGGCCCTGAACCTCTGCGGAGGGGGAGAAGACCCGCAGATACTCTGCGGGATAGCTGTATTTGTTACCGTCATCGAAACTGATTTCCAGGACACGGGACTGCTTATGAAGGTGAATCTCTGTCGGATTGGGGTGTGACATGGTTTTCTCTCAATTCATCTGTTATTCAATTGTTGGGCGCGGCCACTTTATATCGGATCCGTTAACCCATAAGCAGGCTTTGATCAGGGTTTGTCCCAGTCAACCGGCTGCCGAATGCCTGCTGATGATCGCTAAAGGATATATTGGCTCAGGTCCTCATCCGCCACCAGCTGGGAGAGCTGACTGTCCACATAGGCCTCGTCGATGACGACGGTTTGGCCGCCCTGCTCAGAGGCCTCGAAGGAGATGCTCTCCAGCAGTCGCTCCATCACCGTATGCAGTCGCCGTGCACCGATGTTCTCGGTTCGCTCGTTGACCTGCCAGGCGGTTTCCGCAATCCGCTTGATTCCCCCCTCGGTAAACTCCAGGCGTACCTGTTCCGTATTCAGCAGAGCCTGGTACTGCTCGGTGAGCGAGGCATCGGGTTCGGTCAGAATGCGGGTGAAGTCATCGGTGTTGAGGGCCGACAGCTCGACCCGGATCGGCAGCCGTCCCTGCAGCTCCGGAATCAGGTCCGAGGGCTTGCTGAGGTGGAAGGCGCCGGAGGCGATGAACAGGATATGATCGGTCTTCACCATGCCGTGCTTGGTGGAGATGGTGCAGCCTTCCACCAGTGGCAGCAGATCCCGCTGCACCCCCTCACGGGAGACGTCGGCGCCGCCACTGGTCTCAGTCCGGCTGGTCACCTTGTCCAGTTCGTCGATGAAGACGATGCCATGCTGCTCCACGGTCTCCAGGGCGCGCAGCTTGAGGTCCTCCTCATTGATCCGCTTCGCCGCCTCTTCGTCACTCAGCACCTTGAATGCATCTTTGATGCGTAACTTGCGCCGACGGGTTCTGCCGCTGCCCAGATTCTGGAACATTCCCTGCAGCTGGCTGGTCATCTCCTCCATACCGGGAGGCGCCATGATCTCAACCCCCACCGGTGTGGTGTTGACCTCGATTTCGATCTCTTTGTCATCCATCGAGCCGCTGCGCAGCTTGTCGCGGAACTTCTCCCGGGTTGAGCTGGAGACGCCGCTGCTGGTTTCGCTGTCGTCCCATCCAGTGGGCTTGGGGGCCGGTAACAGCACATCGAGAATACGCTCTTCCGCCGCATGGCTGGCCTCTTCCGAGACCTTCTCCATCTCCCCTTCGCGGACCATTTTGACGGCGGAATCGGCCAGCTCGCGAATGATCGAATCCACCTCACGGCCCACATAACCCACTTCGGTGAATTTGGTCGCTTCCACCTTGATGAAGGGTGCATTGGCGAGTTTCGCCAGGCGGCGGGCAATCTCGGTTTTTCCTACCCCGGTAGGGCCGATCATGAGGATGTTCTTGGGTGTGATTTCATTCCGCAGGGCCTCATCCACCTGAGCCCTGCGCCAGCGGTTACGCAATGCAATGGCAACCGAACGCTTGGCGTCGTTCTGGCCGATGATGTGTTTATCCAGCTCGGCAACAATCTGTTGGGGTGTGATTTGCGACATGAAATAAAGCCTGTTATTTACTACGCCTTGGCTTCTCTACGGTGTCCTCAAGGCGACTATCTGAATATGTTTTTAAGCGCTGTCGCGGCACATCTGCACAGTTTCTGCCCCGCTGCCTGCCAGCAGGGGAGTGCTCGATTCTGCCGACCTCGCAGCTTGGTTCGGGTTGATCCGGATTAAGTTTCGCTGTCCAGCTCTTCGAGTACCCGGTTGTGGTTGGTATAGATGCAGATGTCAGCAGCAATACCAAGCCCCTTTTCGACGATCTCACGGGCGCCGAGTTCCGTATTTTCCAACAACGCGCGGGCAGCGGCCTGGGCAAAGCTGCCGCCGGAACCGATCGCCATCAGACTCTGTTCCGGTTCAATCACATCGCCGGTGCCCGAGATGATCAGAGAGGCCTTGGCGTCGGCCACACAGAGCAGCGCCTCCAAACGACGCAGCGCCCGGTCGGTTCGCCAGTCCTTGGCCATTTCAACCGCCGCTCGGGTCAGATGGCCCTGATGTTTCTCCAGTTTACCCTCAAACCGCTCAAACAGGGTGAAGGCATCCGCCGTGGCGCCGGCGAATCCGGCGATCACCTGGCCCTTGTGGAGTTGCCGGACTTTGCGGGCGTTGCCCTTCATGACCGTATTGCCCAGGGAGACCTGGCCGTCACCGCCGATCACGACTTTACCGCCGCGCCTGACGGAGAGAATTGTGGTGCCTCTGAAATTTTCCACTGCAATCCTGAATGCTTGACTAGAGAGCCGGCAATTGTACCTGAGGGGCGGGCCGGTGAAAAATCGGTTTCGATTGTGATTCCGCATTGCGTGATTGCTGTTTGGTTTGTTTCCATTCGAGCTCGGGCGAGGACTAGCTTTCGGCTACGGGATGAATTGTTACAGGGAAGCAACATGATTAGGGATTTCACTCGCTTGTCTGCTGTGGTCATCCATGGCAGAGTCAGGGCCATGTATCGAAAATGCCCACATTGTCTACTGGCAGTTCTGATCTGGCTGTCTGGTGAGGGACTCCTGGCCGCTGATTCAGCGCATCATGCAGAGCCGCTGAACGATGCGCAGGAGATTGCGCGACAGGCCTATACCGCAGCCCATGGCGGTCTGCTGGACAATGCCCTCAGTCGGCGCCAGGGTCGGGATGTTTCCGTGGTGGTCAACCGGGCTCCTTTGGCGATGCGCACCCAGGGGCGCAAGCCCGGGGTTCAGACCTTCGATACCTACGTCAACAATTCGCCCGAGGATCCGGCGATCAAATCCCAGCAGATGGCGATACTGACCTCCGGCAAGACCAAGGGTACAGGGGTGCTGTTGACCCGCTATACAGACCCGCAGAAGAGCGCCACCCTCTCCATGTGGCTGCCGGCGCTGCGCAAGATCCGACGCATCAATGAGCCTTCCTATGAAGATGTCTGGTTCGGTACCAATCTGACCTATGGAGAGCTGGTGTTGCGTACCCCGGAGGATGAGATTCATGAGCTGCTCGGGCTGGGCAAGATTGAGAACTGCCTGGAGGTGATGCAGCTGGAGCCCTGGGAGAGGAGCCGCTATACCCTGAGACTGCCCGGACCCCAGTGTGCCCACATCGGCAAACCGGTCTATCGGTTGAAAAGTACAACCCGCTTCAAGAACTGGTGGTACGACTACCACATCAGTGATATCGATCAGCGAACCTTTGCGGTCTATCGCACGGTCTACTACAAAAAAGGTGAAAAGATAAAGACCGTCTCGGTGGATTGGCAATCCCTCGATCAGCCGGATCCGCGCATCAGCTATCCCCGCTATATCTATGCCATCAGCCATCAGGATGGCAAAGACAGCATGGTATTCGTGCCGCGCAACACCATCTCTCTGAATGTGGAGCTCGACGACAGCTACTGGTCCGAAGAGACCCTGCAGGGTTATGCAAAATAGTCATCGATCGAGCGGCTGCCTGGACGCTGCGAAGCGAGAGGCTGTTCGCCGATGAGTGCCAGGCAGCGGGACTATGCTGCAGACTACGCCCGGTTTGTGCTCAGACATCGTCGTTTGACCATTCTGCTGCTGTTTGCGGCAACCCTGACAGCCCTGTTTTATGTCAACCAGGTCAATCTACGCAACGACCCGGATTCGCTGCTGCCCCTCTCCAATCCCTATATCGCGACCAATCTCTACAGCGACCAGACCTATGGCATGGGCAATCTGATGGTCTGGGGTATGAAACTGAAACAGGGGGATATCTACCAGCCCTGGTTCATCAATATGGTTGAGGCCTTCTATCGGGATGTCAGCGAACTGCCGTTTGCCAATGTTGCCAACTTTGTCGGCCTGCCCTCATCCAAACTGCGCAACCTGGGCATCACCCCCAATGGCAGTCTCGATTTCAGCCGGCTGCTGCCGGCGGCTGGCCTGTCGGACGATCCGCGACTGCAACAGCATCAGATCAACTATCTGCGTGCCGGTCTGGAGAAACATATTGTGCTCGAGCCGTTGCTGGTCTACTACCAGGATGGTCAGGGCCGCAAGTGTGACATCCTCGGTGAGGACGGCTTGATCTCAAATGCCTCGATCAGCCGCGTACATGAGCGCTGTCGGGCAACGGGCACCTTCATCATCGGTGATTTCAGCAATCAGCTGAAACAGCACCATCTCGATTGGATCGCCGAGGTTCGCCAGCTGATGGAGGAATACGAGACCCGATATGGGGAGCGGGTGGAGTTCTACATCTCGGGAGAGCCCTATTTTCTGGCCTCGATGGTCGAGGAGTTGTGGGACAAGGCCTGGCTTTTCGGCATCTCTCTGCTGATCATTCTGTTGGTGCTGTGGTATGAGTTCCGCCACTGGAGCTGTGCCGTGCTGCCACTGGTGGGGGTGGGGATGACCATCATCCTGACTCTTGGCCTGATGGGTTATACCCAGTTCAAGCTCACCACCATGATGGCGTTGACGCCGATGTTGCTGCTGGCGATCGGCATCGGCCACTCGATGCAGATCACCCGGCGCTTCATGCAGGAGTTGCATGCCACCCAGGACCCGGAGCAGGCTGCATTCACCTCGATCCGCCATACGGTGGTTCCGGCAGCGCTCTCCATCGGTACCGATCTGCACGGCTTCTTTGCCATCTCTTTCATCGATATCTCGTTCTACAAGGCATACGCCTACTTCGGCATCTTCGGCATGTCGACCCTGATCCTTACCACCACCACTCTGATTCCACTGATGATGGTGAGTTTTCCCCCCAAGGTACGAGACCGAAAACATGAGCGGGGCTGGGAGTTGCGCCTGGCCAGGGGGGTGACCGGTATTCTCACCGGGCCGATGAAGTGGCTGCCGCTGGTGGCAGTGATCGGCATCTGGCTCGCCTCCGCCTCCATGGCGGAACTGGATCGGGGCTTCTCTGCCTTGCTGTCCGGTGAGGCGGGGCGGAGCGATCCGGAAGTGGCCCGGATTCAGGATGAGTTCGATATCATGCCGGGGGTTGAGAAGGGTATTCACTACCCCAGGGCGGCCTACAAGGATCACTATCTGCTTGGCGAGCTGACCGAAGACGGTGGCGAGGTTGAAGCGATCGCCCATCTGCAGACCCTGTCGCAGATGATGCCCGGGGTGATCACCGCCAATATCGTGATTCGCTCAAAGGCGGGGACGCTGCCGCAGTGTGGCCTGGATGCCTGGAACCTACGTGGTGAACGGGTGATCGGACCTGACCGCTGCTACGATGAGATGATCGATCCGCCCCAGGGAATTTTCAATCATGCAGAAGTGGTGAAGGCCCTGTCGGAGTTTGAGGATTGGCTGCGCGCCCATCCCCATATCGGTTATACCACCTCCTATGTGCAGTTCTTGAAAACCCTGAACATGATGCTGAATGCCCCGTTCGGCGCGTTACCGATGGCGCATATGAATCTCTATGCGATCCCCGATCTGCAGCATATGCAGCAGAACCGCTATGCCTACCGGGCCGGGCCGGATGGTCGTCTGCCGGATCCACAGGAGATCATTCCGTTGTATAACGGCATGCTGCAGGTGAGTGCGGCGACCGGTGAACTGGATGCCTTCGTCAACACCCGAACCTGGGATGAGGGGATCATCGTCGGGTTTGTCAAAACCATGGACCCGAAGCTGACCCATCAGACCATCCTCGACATACAGGGCTATCTGAAGAAGCACCAGGACGATCCGGGAATGGCGCTGATCAGCGTCGGAGTGAAGCCTGGGGAAGAGGTGGTGCTGCAGGCTAACGGAGAGCAGCCGGAGCAGCGGGTTGTCACCGACCTTTCCTTGTCCGACAAAGCGCCAATCGGTGGTTTTCTGGGAGTCACTGAAGCGACCCGGGATGTGGCGTTCAAAGAGTGGTTGAATGCGCCGGTCGCCACTTCGTTGACCGTCTTTCTGATGACCCTGATCATGTTTCGCTCCTGGACCATCGCCCTGATACTGATCAGTCTCTGCTTTATCACTCTGATGACCCAGTATGGCCTGGGCGCCTATATGACCTCGATCAAGGAGTGGTCGGCCAATCTTGCCTTTCATGTTCAGGTGGCACTGAGCATCGCCATGGGGCTTGGGGTGGATTATGGCGTCTACATGGTCTCCCGTCTGCGGGAGGAGATTCAGGTATCGGCCAGGGATTGGCAGCAGGCTTTGCAGAAAACCCTGGAGACCACGGGTTCTGCGATTGTGATCTCCATGGTGGTGCTGCTGGGCAGCTTCATCCCGTTGATGAACACCGAGCTGGCCAATCTCTGGTCGGTCAGTCTCTATATCTCAGAGGCGTTGATCATGGATGTATTGATCGCCTTGATGGTGTTGCCACTGGTGGTCTACTGGTTGAGACCCCGATTTGTCTTCGGCAAGGAGTCCGTCTGAGGACGAACGGCAGGCTACTTTAAAGATATAAACCGCAAATGAACGCCAGCAACCGCAAAATGTCGCGAATCGCTTTCACATCAAAGTCTCATTTGCGCGAATTCGCGGTGATTAGCGTGCATTAGCGGTTCATCTTTTAGCCTGGCCCAGCTTCACCAAAAAAAGGGGTCGCAAACAAGCACCATTCAGTCAGAGGGCTTTTTTTTGGCCCTGGGGTGAGCCTTGTCATAGACCTCACTCAGATGCTGAAAATCGAGGTGTGTGTAGATCTGGGTGGTGCTGATGTTGGCGTGCCCCAGCAGCTCCTGTACAGCGCGCAGATCGCCGGAGGATTCCAACAGGTGGCTGGCGAAAGAGTGACGCAGCAAGTGGGGATGGACGTTTCTCGGCGCCCCCTGGCGAACTGACCACTCATGCAGCTGTTTCTGAATGGTGCTGCGGCTGATGCGTCTGCCCCGTACACCAACGAACAGGGCGGTCTCCTCATCCCTGGCCATCTCTCCGCGTACTTGCAGCCACTCGCGAATCGCTTCGACAGCCTTTCGCCCCACCGGCAGCAGACGGGTTTTCGCCCCCTTGCCGGTAACCTCCACGATCTGTTCGTTCAGGTCGAGATGGTTGATATCCAGTGCAATCAGTTCGGCAAGCCTCATCCCGGAAGAGTAGAACAGCTCCATGATTGCCCGATCCCTGAGCCCGATGGGGGAGTCGTCATCGATGGAGAGCAACTGGTTGAGCTGGTCCACATCCAGGGTGGTGGGTAGCTTGCGGCGAACCTTGGGGGCCCTGACGCCGAGTGCGGGATTGGCTTGAACCAGGTTCTCCCTGAGCAGGTAGTTGTACAAGGATCGCAGACTGGAGAGCTCCCGGTGCAGGCTCTTGGGGGAGTATCCCTGGCGGTGTCGGCCGGCGATATAGTGGCGTACTTGCTGCTGAGTGAAGTGACCCCAGCTGATGATCTGTTGCTGCTCCAGCCAGATGGCGGCGGCCTGTAGATCCCGGGCATAGCTTTCACGGGTTCGGGGAGAGAGACGCCGCTCATGAGTCAGGTGGTCGAGAAACGCCCCGAGCCATTCGCTGATCAGGTGGCTATTCGGCACAGCCATGCCGGCTCAGATTCCGGGCAGGGAGACTGCCTGAAGCGTCCTGCTGATGATCTGACCCAGGCGGGTCAGGAATTCGGTACCATGGTCCGGAGCAAAGCGTTCAGGATCACAGCTGCCGATGGCCAGCAGTCCGAGTACCCCTTCGCTTTTCAGCGGGATCAGCGCGGTTGATGCAATGCGATCGCCTTCGGTGCCGAAGATGTAGTCCAGCTGTTGTTGATCCATCTTGCCGCAGATCGGCTGATTTTGATTGAAAAACTGCTCAAAGGTGGCGACCTGGCCATTCAGGGAGTCCTGTAGATGGTCGTCGAGCTGGCTTGAGGAGAAGAGTCTCAACTCCACGGCGTCAGCCTTGAAGTCATCATGCAGCTCGTCCTCCAGTGCGTTCAGCACCTCTTCAAAGGTGGCGGCGTCGATCAGTTCCAGGGTCAATCGATGCATCCGCGCCTGCAGTTGATCGTTGCTTCTGGCAACCTCAACCAGACTGGCCAGTTGCTGCTGGGTCTCTTTCAGCTGCTTGCGCAGCGCCTCCACCTGACGCTCGATCAGCGAGACCGCATCGCCGCTGGCATGAGGAATCTCAAGTTCAGCCAGCAGTTCAGGGTGGTGCAGCAGAAAACCTGGATTGTCACGCAGATAGTCAGCAATCTGCTGATCGGTGCCATCAGCCTTGATGGGATCGTTAGGGGCTTTATGGCTCATATTTCGATGGCTCCTTCATACACGGTTTCCGCTGGACCTCTCATGAGTATGGTGCTGCCTTGTTGGCTCCACTTTATCACAAGATCGCCTCCGCGTAGGTGCACAACCACCTCCTCCTCCAGCAGTCCGATCAGACGACCGGCGGCAACCGCCGCACAGGCGCCACTGCCACAGGCCAGGGTTTCACCGCTGCCCCGTTCGAAAACCCGCAGTTTTACTTCGCTGGGACTGACGACCTGAAGAAAACCCACATTGGTGCGTTGAGGAAATCGTTCGTGCCTTTCGATCAACGGACCGAGCCGTTCCACAGGGGCAAGATCGGTGTCACCAACCATCAATACGGCGTGGGGATTACCCATCGACACGGCACAGATGGTGTATTGTTCGCCATTGATCTGCAATGGATATTGATCCGCCTGCTGGTCAGCGACAAACGGAATCGTCGCCGGGTCGAAACTGGGTTCGCCCATATCGACTTCGATCTGGTCGTCCTCCAGATAACGCAGAATGATGACAGCTGTGCTGGTGCCGACCCGCACAGATTCCAAATCGCTTAGCCCTTTGTTCCTGATGAACTGGGCAAAACATCTGGCGCCATTGCCACAGGCGCCGGCCTCGCTGCCGTCGGCATTGAAGATGCGAAAATGAAAATCGGTCTCGGGCAGCTTTGCCGGTTCAACCAACAGAATCTGATCGCAACCTATGCCAAAGCGTCTGTCGGCAAAATGGCGGCAGATATCCTCGCTTAACGTGAACTGCTGGTTTACCGCATCGATGACCACAAAATCGTTTCCGAGGCCATGCATTTTTGTGAAGTTGAGTATCATGATGACCCGTTCTCGGCAGAAGATTGAGATGATTTGTCGATCGGGTGGTGCAGCGGGCCTTTCTGACCGCAAGCGGATAGGGTCAGGATGATAAGCAGTGCCATCAGGATTGGCTGGATTTGTCCTAATTTCATTTGTTGATGAGATGAAAAATCATTCAATTGCAGTCGCGCCCGGTAACCGGCCCAGGGATCCGAACAATCCGCACTATAACAAACAACCGTATAAAGTTGTTCTGTTTTTTGCTAAGCCGTCGATTCGGCTGATCATCAGCCGGAGATCAGCGATTACGAAAACGGTATGCCAAATAGAGGGTGATCATCAGTGCAGTCAGGCTGAGAAGCGCCAGTAGATAGAGTGTTTTGGGCTCATAACGATAGATTACTGTACTACCCTGATTGACCTGAATGGCTGGAAGCATACCCAGGAAAGGATTTATCGCCACTTGTTCGTTATCGAGATAAGCTTGCCAACCGGGATAGTAACGAATAGGCAGAACCATCCACGCCGGGTGCTCACCGGTGTATTTCAGTTCGTGGCTTGTCGGGCTGCTTTTCAGCAGTTCAACCTGTGTGAAGTCTGGCATCAGGTTTTCATCTAGATCCGGTAAGGTGTAGCCACTCCCGGTTATGTTGGTATTTTCCAGCAGTACCATGTTGTCTTCGATGTGGTGGTAGCGTATCGAATCAGGCAGACTGACTGTTCGATGGAATTTTGCTACAAACACTGCGTCATGGTTGGTGCCGCCATGTTGTACATAGACGTTGTCGGCTTTCATTGGATAGAGCCATGCACTTAGTTTGCCGGTTTGCTCTGTCGGTAGTGTATGCAGTTCCAATCTGTTGTTGTTTATGCCCAGGTTGATCAGTTGGTTGAAATGGAAGTCGATCCACGTGTTATCGTGGATTTCTGATGCGGCGACAATCGATTCACCGACTAAAACATCATTGTGATAGAGACGCAGCGCGGCGTCGGCGTGGGATTGAATCCTTCCATGAGTGGCAAGCTTTAGCGAGATGATATCGAACTGCATCGGTTGCGGCAGAATGAAGTGTTGAATCAAAGGATGATCCGGCGTGATCAGTCCTGACGCATTGGGTTTCGGCCCCGACGTGGAGAGCACGGTCTTTTCCACGCCACTACTCGATATATGACTATGACAAGCCAGATACTTGATCGCCAATAGATTGAGAATGTTCGAGTCGATGTATACATCAGCACAATAGACCGCAGCTGCGGTGCGACTTCGATGTGCATTGGGTGCTAACTTGCTTTCCATGAGGGCGCGCTCAATTTGCGATTTAAAGCCGTGAGCAAACCATTCCGGGATGTGATAATTACTGAAAACCCCCGAAACCATGTATGAGCGATCGGCTATGGTGCTCTGCATCGGTTTCAGATGATTTTGCATGTAGCTGATGGTTGGGGTTTTCGGGAAAAATGTCGTTGCCGGTACTGGGCCGTTGAATTTACGGAACAGCCAGTGCATGTCGACGAACTGCACCACAATCAAAACGAGAACCAGAGTTGAAAACAGCATCGAGTATCTTCTGCTGAGTTCCGCGCGGCCCAGAATGGCGATCAACTCTGCCGTCAACAAGGCGAAGGCCAGGGCAGCCAAAACCGTCATTCTGCCCCAGTTGTTGTTGCTGAAAGTCGGAATGGTCGTGATCACTTCCTTGGGTAGAAATTGAAATGCGATTGATACTGAAATCGTCAGCATCAGAAGTGAAAAGCCAAGGTGCAGTGTAAACTTCCGCATCAACAACAATGGGACGGTCAGGACAAGTGCAACCAAGGGTATGACGCCCAGGTAGACAGTCCTTTCCACATTGTAGTAGTCGGCGAGTAACGGCTTCAGGTAGTTGTATATATGATGTTGCCTGAGAGGTGTGCCACCCTTCCGCGTCTCAAATAACTGGGTAAACTGCAACATCTCATAAAGCGAATGGACTGCAAATGCGGTGATCAGGAAGCCGAGTAGCAGTGCAAATCCCAGATGTATGGAATTGAGAGTGACCTGCTTAAAACCGCTGTTCCATGGCGCATAAAATAGAGAGAGTAGGGCGAGTGCCAAAAAACCATAAACGGCGACACTGGGGAAACCGCCAAATATCATCAGTGCGGTGACAATCGAAAGCCAGGGGAGATAGACGCGTCGTTGTGTCGTTAAATATTGATAACCGAGCCACAGCAACCAGGGAATCCAAATGCTGGTGGTGATATGTGCCCAGAAGAGCCAGGCAGCATGGAAGCCGGAATAGGCATAGACCATAGCACCCAAGCTGGCAGCTAAACGGTTCCTGGTCATGGAGAAGAGCAGAAGATAGGCGCCAGTTGCTGCAATGATCAAGTTGATCAGGAGTGCAAAATAATAACCTGTCGCGTTATCACCAATGCTCGCGAATAGTGCGAAAGCCGGGGTTATTATTGCCGCTGGCAACCACTGAAGACCGGGTATGCCATTGATTGGATCTGGGTTCCAGATGGGTATTTCACCATTCCTGAATGCCGTCTTTGCATCGATCCAACGAGGCATTCTGGCGTCCAGCCAGTCACTGCGGGATGCATGCCTTACTTCGATATCGAAATCGAGATTTTGCCAGCCTGGTTGGTTTACCAAGATGTCTGTGGGAGCAACGGTCTCACCGGCAAATGGATTCGCGCCCAGAATCGCGATTGAGCTGATGATTAAAAGAATATAGGGGGCCAGTTTTTTGGCAATGCTACTCATGGAGACAAACTTTCCTTAGTTTCACGGAGCGTCAGCTGATTGGATATCAACACCAGCAGGATTTCCGAAATGATATAGAAGAGGCGATTGATGGTTGCCAGAACAATCGCCGTATTGGCATCGAGATAGGGGAGAAGTCCCATCACCAGAAGTGCTTCTCTGACACCGATGCCGGCCGGTGCAAAGGGTACTGCGAAACCGAGTGCATAACTCAAGGCATAGAGGCCGACGATATAGATGAAAGAGATATCCTGTGAGGCATAGGGTAACAGGGTAATCCAGAAGGAGAAGCCGAGACATATCCAGAGGCTGCTGACCACCAGAGCAGCGATGGGGCTGAACATAAACTGTCTTGCATAGCGCTGCAGTGTTTTGCGAAGCGAGACAGCCAGTGCGATGATCAGAGCGGCAAACAGCCCGAGGGTGAGCGGGTGGGTCAGATACCCCGGCAGTTGTCCGATGATCTCTATGATCAGGCTGTGCTGGGTAAGCAGTATCAGGCATAGACCGATCAGCAGCGCACTGAATACGACCCAGAAAGTTTCCAGCAGCAAGGTGTCTCTGATTTTGGCGTTGCTGATCTGCGCCTCTTTGTAGAGTGTGATTCTGCCAACATACTGCCAAATGGAACCGGGAATATATTTCCCCAGCTGGGTGATGTTATAGATGGTGAAACAGCGCCGATAGCCGAGATCGATCTGATATCGGCAGAGCGCCAGGTGCATTACCAGGACCAGCAGCACTTTAGCAACAACAATGGCCAGGAACGCAATCGTGATAACCATCAGCGGTAATTTACTCACGATCTCCAGAGTGGCGTTGAGATTCTTATGCAGGAACAGGCTGACAAAGGTGAGTACCAGAAGCCACCAGATCAACTTCAATAGGGATTTGAGTTTCTGTGACACAGCGTTAATCCAGATTGGTAAACAGATACTCGAACTGTTGCGCTGAAGATTCAACGATGCCGGGCAGGTGCCGGTGAAGCTTCTCTCTGACCTCCGCGTCATTCTCAGTAATGGTTACAATCGATTGTAGAATCCTCGCCATCTCCGCCTGTTTGAAGTCGTACACCAGTTCGCCCAGGGCGAATGAGTCCATCACTTCCTTATATTTGTGGCTCCAGCCGATCACGATGACCGGTTGTTTTGCCGAGAGTGCTGCGATCATGGCATGAAACCTTGAAACCAGTACCAGCCTGCAGGCGGACATCAGACGTTTGATGCCATTGGTATTGATGTCGAAATCCACAGCATAGAGAGAGCCTGCCCCGTTACTGCTGCGGCTCAGCTGCTGCGCAATCTGTTGAATCACCGGCAGATCGTTGTTTCTCAGTTTTTCACCCTGCGATTGACGGGTGGCGTTCGGAAACAGCAGGATCGCGTAACCTCTCTCCAGAAGCTGTTGGCAGAGCTCGCTCAGGCTCTTGATATAGTCGGCTTCATCTGAGGCCTGTTTTGCGGCGAGCACACTGCTGGGGCAGACCCCGATCAGCGGCCGCTGCTCCGCTTCAAGCTGTTTGGCCAGAGCCGCCACTTCACTCTCGCTCTCCTCGGATAGGCTGTAGTCGGACTGATGGCGGAAGGCCACATCGGCAACCGGTGAGGCAAACAGATTGCTCAGCTTCAACCTCTGCAGGTGTTGGTGTGTCCCCTGACCTCTGGCGAAGATCTGCTTGCACTGTTTCAATGTGGCCAATGCCAGCATCCGGTTGAGTGGGTTTTCGAACGGGCCGAGTGCCTGGGAGAATTTTACAACCGGGGTGTTCAACAGGAAGGCGGGCACCAGGGTCAGAACATTGTAGGGAAGAAACTTCTCCCGTCCGTCTATGAAGGCGACCCCGGCCAGATCGACCAACACATCGGACTGATCGAGGGCCTGCAAGGGTGCTGGAAAAAAACCTAACAGCTTGTTCAACAAGGGCAGCTTGAACAGGGCAAACAGAATCGAAAACGGAAACAGCAGGGCAACGATGGCGAGGGGAGTTGCACTGTAGACCGTCACCCTGTTATCTCTGTTGAGCACGCTGTCCTGCTGCGGATAGTAGGAAAAAATATTGAATCGGCAATCGGGATAACGCTGGCGTATCTCCCCGATGGTTGTGGTCAGCATGGCCTCGGCGCCGCGGTTACCGCTGATGGTTGCGGCGATGATTGAAACAGACTTCATGGCAGGGATTCGAGTCCTTTGCGAAAGTAGAGCAGGAGTTTGAGAATTGGTCTGGGCAGTTTGAAGATCAGGCCTTTCCAACGCTTGTTCTCACTCCATCGCATGTTGAACAGTGCCATCAACGCACTGATCCACTGATGCCAGGAGACACGGCTGTTGGTCTTGTCCGGTACCTTGTAGCCGAGCAGGTGCGCCACCCGGCTGCGGGCGCTGACATTGTAGTGGTAAGGGGCCGCCCTGGCCTGACCGTCGAGGATGTCTGTGATGTCGAGATCGGTTGAGACAATCCGCTTGCTCTGGAGTGCAGCCGACCAGGCCTGTTGTCCCGATTCGGTGCGAATGATCACACCGGTCTTTTTGATCGGATCGTCTTTGAAGCGGTAGGCCCAGACATCACCCAGGGAGATATCGGCCTGGTAACCGAAATGGTCGTGACAGACCAGGCACTTCTTTTCCGAATAGAAGAACAGATTCTGATAGAGGCTGAAATAGGAGAAGGGTTTCTCGATATGGCTGCCGTTATCGAAGCTGGCCTCCAACTGCCCGCGCCAGTGGCCCCGTCGGAAGCGATAGCTCTGCAGTTTACCGCCGGCCAGATTCTCCAGTTTTACGGTGATGCCATCGACCAGTTCGGTTCTTGAATTATGGCCGCAGACCAGGGCGATGGTGAGCCTGACCCTGGCGGCCAAAACCTCGTCCTTGTGCAGCCAGCGGCGAAGATTAGTGATATCACAGGGCAGTCCGACCACGGCAACGCTTCCGTCGAACTCGCGGATCAGGGGCAGCGCCTCTTTCATGAAGGCGGTCTCCACATACTTGCTGCCCTGTGCTTCGAGGATCTCCTGTTCAGTGGTGGCGATACTGAAATGGGCTCTCACCTTGCCGCTCTCGATACGGGTGTTGCAGACCAATGCACCGGCGATCTCACCCGCCTTGATCAGTTCGATCAGCAGGGCGGAACCGACCCCGCCGGATGCGGCGTTGAGCCGCACCTGTGGATCTTCGGCGTAGGCGTGATAGAGGCTTTCATAATCGCCGACGAGCTGCTCGATCGTCTCTTCAGACCATTCCTTTTTCAGCAATCTGTCGGTCAGTTGATTGAGCATGTCGGTTGAGTAAAGGGGGCATTGGCCTGTTTGGATCGAAGCGCGCAATCATAGCATAGAAATCGATTTGCACTCCCTGATGGATTCGAAAACTTAACGAAATCAGTTAGCTATGTTTGATGTGCCGTGTGCTTTTCAGGCTTTATCTAGCATTTTACAGGCCAGCTGTCGATGTGAATAATTCGCTGGTAGGAACTAAAAAACTATTCTAATTCTATAGTCAGGAGGACGGTAATGAGTCGATGGCTGCCCTTATCAGGCAACCTGGGCTGGAAATAAAAAATGTTGAAGCAGTAGAACCATAAATGGATTTTTTAAAACCGGTTTACCTCTGTCTATCTGATACGGAGAACTGCAATGACTCGGGAACAGAAAATTGGCTGCACCATTGGTGCACTCGCAGGAATCACACCGTTACTGGTGAGCCTGGTCAGTGTGGATGCTTCACTGATCGTCAAGGTGCTTGTTCCGGCGATCATCATTGGCTATGTGATCAAGGCAGCCGGGCTGATGGCGTTGGGGGCGTTCGTGGTGTTTGTCAATTCAGAGAGTGATTACAAAAAGGCGTTTCAGCTTGGCCTGATGGCCCCGGCGCTGGTGGTCGGTGCCTTGAACGCGAATAATTTCAACGAGGCGAATCTGGAGATCAATGAGCTGCAGACTGAGCTGGGTGAGCGGCAGTCGCTTGGGGTCGTGCCGTCTACCAACACCTCATCCATGGTTGAGGGGATATTCTCATTCTTTATCGGTACTGCCCATGCCGATGAGCCGATGCTGATCGGCAAGCATGACAGCCCATCAACCGGCAATCTGATCTGGTACGGCATCTCCGGAAAGATCTCAAACACCTGGTTTGTGATTGTCGGTTCCCATGATCGGCAACGGGATGCGGTAAGACAGGCAGAGGGTCTGAAGAAGCGGGGTTACAACGCACGGGTGGTTCCGGATGTGAAGAAGAAGGAGAACTACGTCGTCTCAATTGGCTCCTATCTGGATATCAAAGAGGCCAAGGCGCTGCATAAAACCGCCATTCGGGAGAACCTGGCGAGACACCCCTATCTGTGGAAGTGGAAGTAACTCCGCACCGGGTGGATTTTTGGATTAACCGCAAATAGACGCGAATCACCGCAAAAAAGCCCTATAACCATTTGCGCTATTTTGCGGTGATTCGCGTTCATTTGCGGTTACGTCACTCAGGCCCGGTTAACCGCAAGCCGCGACGCGGCAATCATCCCCAATAGCGCCGCCATCAACAGCAGCCCCCAGTGAGGCATCACCGGAATGCTGACCGGTTCATAGGTAACATTCAGATCCGCTGTGCCAGGTGCGGGATTGCCGCCGAGATCGGTGGTCAGCCCGCCAGCCGGGATGGTGTTGGTATAGAGGTTGACCACGCTCGAGGTGACATCCACCGAGATGGTGCAACCGCCGGGTTGTATGCTTGCCCCGTTCTGATACACCAGGCTGTTGCCACCGGCAACCGCGACCACATTGCCCAGGGTACAGCCCGCACTGACCTGTATGTTGGGTACCGGTGCGACCAGCAGATCCGCCGGAAAGCTATCGGTCAGGTCGCCGGTCAACACCGCGGCCACCGCATTGCTGTTGCTCAGCGTGATGGTCAGGGTGGCGATATCATCCGGCCTGATGCTGACCGGTGTGATGCTCTTGCTCAGTCCCGGCAGTATGGGTGTCACCGTCAGATCGCTGGAGGTGGCGACGATGTTGTTACCGATATCGGTCTGCAGGCCGTTGATCGGAATGGTGTTGGTGTGGGTGGCGAGTGCCACGGAGGTGACATCCACACTGATCGAACAGCCGCCGTTGGCGGGAATGGTTGCACCGCTGAGGTAGGTCAGCGTATTACCACCCGGTGCGGCCACCACACTGCCCAGATCACAGCCGGCGGATGCCTGGATATTGGGGGTCGCGGCAATCTCCACCCCGGCCGGCAGGGTGTCTACCAGATCGGCGGTGAGGGTGGCCAGCGTTGCATTGCCATTGCCGAAGGCGATCGACAGGGTCGACAGACCGCCGGAAGAGATGGTTGCCGGTGAGAACTGCTTGCTGACACTCGGCGGTTGAGGCGGATTGACGAACAGATCGGCACTGCTCGGAGCTCCGTTGTTGCCCAGATCGGTCTGCAGGTCACCCGCGGCAAAGCTGTTGGTCCAGGGGCCGCCGGAGACGCTTGAGGTGATATCCACCGCAATCGAACAGCCGCCGGAAGGTATTGTCGAGCCATTGGTATAGGTGACGCTGCTGACGGTGGTCTGAACCGTTCCCGGGCAGTCGGTGACCAGATTGATCGGGCTGGCCAGCTCGGTGTTCGCCGGCAGGTTGTCGACCAGGTCGGCACCCAGGGTTGCCGCCATGGCGTTGTCGTTACCCAGGGTGATGGTCAGTCGGGAGGCCTCACCCGGATTGATGGTGATCGGAGTGATCGATTTGCTCAGGGTGGGTGGCATCGGCGCAGTGACGATCAGGCTGGCGGTTGCCGGTTGGGGGTTGCTGCCACCGGTGGTGGTGGAGAGGTCTCCCGCGGCGATGGTGTTGTTGTAACTGCCTGCGCTGGCTGAAGTAACATCCACCACGATGGTACAGCTGACCGAAGGGATCAGGGCGCCATTGGCGTAGATGACCTGACTGCTGCCGGGTGTGGCGGTGACGCTGCCGAGTACACAAGTGCCGGTCAGGTTGTTGGGGGTGGCGACTACCACGCCGGCCGGCAGGTTGTCGGTAAAATCCGCATTCAGGGTCAGATCGGTGGCGTTCGGGTTCTCCAGAGTCAGGGTCAGCGTGGAGGTGCCGTTGACGTCGATGGTGGTCGGTGCAAAGGCTTTGGTGATTCCCGGTGCGGCATCGAACAGGGCGCCGACCCCGAGGGTGGCGACCGCCGGCTGAGGGTTGTTGCCCGCTGAGGTTGTCATCTGCCCGGCTGCGATGGTGTTGACGTAGCTGCCATCCAGTGCCGAAGTGACATCCACCGAAATGGTACAACCCCCGGCGGGAATCGTGGCCCCATTGGCATAACTGATCTGTATGTCTCCAGTGGTGGCGGTCACCACACCCGGACAGCTGGTAACCAAACCGTTCGGCGTCTGCACCAGCACATCCCCGGGCAGCGCGTCCACCAGCTCGCTGGTGAGTGTGATCGGGTCGGGATTGGCGTTACCCAGGGAGATGGTCAGGGTCGATGTGCCGTTGGTGGCGATCGATGCGGGTGTGAAAGCCTTGCTGATGGTCGGTGCCGAGAGCACTTCCAGGTCCGCATTGGCCGGCGCCGGATTGCTCACCCCCTGATCGGTGGTGATGGCATTGGCGCCGACGGTATTGGTCAGTGTGCCGGTGGTGCTGGCAACCACATCGGCGCTGAAGCTGCAGCTGCCGCTGGCGGGAATGGTGGCGCCGGTTATGCTGATCTCGTTGTCACCGGCTGTGGCCAGTACACTGGCATCGGCGCAGGTGGTTGCCGTACTCGGGGCTGAATAGACAGTGACCCCGACCGGTAGCGTATCGGTGAGTGCGGTACCGGTAAGATCGATCGCCGAGTTGTTGGTGATCGTCACCGTCAGGGTGGAGCGTTCGCCGACCGTTACCGTGGCCGGGGCGAAGGCTTTTGCCACCGTCGGCTCAAGAATCACATTCAGTTCCGCAGAGACATCCTCGCCGTTGGTGACGCCCTGATCGGTGGTGATCGCATTCTGCAGAATCAGATTGTCATAAACACCCACCAGCGGTGCGGTGACATCCACCTCGATCAGACAGGCAGTGCCTGGCAGCAGGGTGCCCCCTGAGATGGTCAATGCCTGGGTGGTGGTATTGACGGTCAGTGTGGCATCGGCGCAGGTGGTGGCCGCATTGGGTACGGCCGCGAACTCCAGGCCTGCAGGCAATGGGTCGGTAAAGCTGACGCTGGTCAGGGTGACCGGCGATACCGCATTCGGATCGAAGGTACTGATCAGTTCCAGGATCAGGCGTGCCGTGCCGCCCGGTGGGATATAGGCGGGCGCGAAGCCTTTGGTCAGGCCCAGACCCTGCAGGGTGGAGAGAGAAGCCTGGGTGCCCAGGGCATTGGTGTAGCCCTCTTCACTGGAGATCACTCCGGCGGGAATGAAGTTGGTCAGATTGAGAAAGCGCAGCGAGGTGGTGGTGACGAACACCTGGCAGATGTCATTCGGCTGCAGGGTGGCGCCGACCATCGAGACGCTGCCCGCACCAGCGACTGCAGTCACCGTACCGCCGAGACAGTTGGTGCTGGCATCTGGTACCGGATAGACCACGATGCCTTCAGGGAAGATGTCGGTGAAGGCCACATCGTGGATCGTCGCGCCGGAGCTGTTGATCACATCGATGGTCAGCAGAGAGGGCTGGCCACCGGTGACGATGATCGGATTGAAGGCCTTGTTGATACCGATATCGGCCACTGCCGAGGTCAGTGTGGCGGTGATCGGTGAGCTGTTGGCAGAGCCTTCCGCACTGCTGATGTTGCCGGCAGGAATGGTGTTGCTCCAGGGGCCTGCGCCGCTGGTGGTGACGTCGAAGGCAAAGTCACAGTTGGCTCCCGCCGGCAGGGTTACGCCCTGCAGTTGAGCGCTGCTGGCGCCCGGATTGACGACCAGGGTGGTGGCGCCGCCACAGGAGGTACTGGCGTTGGCCGGGTTGGCCACCGTCAGACCGGCGGAGAAGGTGTCGTCATCGATGGTGAGATTGGTCAGTTCACCGGAAGAGACATTCACCACGTTGATGGTGACCCGGGAGCGGCCACCGGAGGTCACACTGGTCGGACTGAAGCTCTTACTGCCGGTGATGCCCGCCGTGATGGTCAGGGTGTCGGAAACCGGTGAGGGAATGGTGCCGCCACTGCTGCTGAAGTCGGCCGGGTTGATGGTGTTCAGGTAGGTGTTTGGTGTGGAACCGGTAACCTGTACACGGATCTGACAGCTGGACTGAATCTGGTCGTCGGGTCGAGGATTGAGGCTGCCACCGGTGAGGATCAGCGAGGTATCCCCGGGAAAAGCCTGCAGTGTGCCGCCACACTCATTCAGGGCGGCAGGGTTGGCCGCCAGGGTGAGGCCGGCGGGCAGGGTGTCTGTCAGATTGATTGCGGTGAGTGGATTCAGGGTGCGATTGCGAACACGCAGTCTGAGGGTCGATGTCTGACCCTGAGCAATCGGATCCTGCAGAAAGTTCTTGGTCACCTCAACAACATCGAGAGTCGCCACATTGACCGCTGGACTGGGGGATGGATTGACCACATTACCGCCCGGACCGTTACCGGTTCCGCCAACCCCGTTGACCCCGTCCCAGCTGGGGATCTGGTTGGTGAAGATCATGCCCAGGGTGGCGGTGGCGGGCAGCCGCGCACGGAACACCAGGGTACAGGTACCCGGTGTGGCGCCGACCCCGGCAGGTACCGTGCCGCCGGTCCAGAGCAGTTCCGAATCCCCGTCGACGCCGGTATAGACACCGCCGGCACAGGTATTGGAAACCGGTATGCCGCCAGAATCGTCCAGCACCATCTGGTTGCCTGCGGTGTTGGGCAGGGTGTCGCGGAAGCTCAGGTTGGTGACATCCGCACCGGACCAGTTGTTGACGGTGACCGTGAAATCGGTCCACTGGCCGGGTGCAACCTCGTTCACGGAGACGGTCTTGTCCACGGTTAGCTGGGCATTGACGTTGATCACATCACTGGCTGTCGGACTGGCGTGGCCGGTTGGATTGACCACCGCATCCGCCGGAATGGTGTTGGTGTGTGCACCATCGGTGGTGGAGGTCACATAGGCGGTGATTGTGCATTTGCCGTTGACCCCGGAGCGGACACCGGCCACGGCGCCACTCAGCAGAATGCCGGTATCGCCCTGATCCAGCGGATTGCTGGCCGCATCGGTCAAGCTGCCATTGGCGGAACCGGCACCATCACAGACCACCGCAGGGTCTGCCGGTGCAACGGTTGAGGTATCGACAATCGATAGTGTGGTGGCGGTAAGGTCATCGAGAAAGCTGGTGATCGGCAGCGTGTTGTCGGTGCTGTTGTTGTTGATGACGATGGTCAGCAGAGAGGGCTGACCGGCCGGAATGGTATCCGGGTTGAAGGTCTTTGAGACCGAAATCGGGGTGTTGACGGTCAGGTTCCGGTTGAATGCGGGGCTGGTCAGGCCGCGGCTGTTGCCGATCGCGCCCAGCGGCAGCGCATTGTCGAACAGCTGGCTGGTACCGGCAATGGTGGGTACCACCACATCCACGCCAATGGTGCAGTTACCCGATTCGCCGATGATGCCGCCAGTCAGGGTTACCGTGTCCGTACCGGGGGTTGCGGTAACCGTGCCATTGGAAGCACCGGTGCCACTGCAGGCGACCGAGCTGTTGGCCGGAGTGGCCACCAGCATGCCGGCAGGCAGCGTGTCGGTGAAAGTTGTCAGCGGCAGGGTTGCACCGGCATTGGGGTTGCTCAGCACGATACTCAGGGTTGTGGCATCTCCGGCGATGGCCGGTGACGGGCTGAAGGTCTTGTTGCCAGTGGGATTGAGCAGTGTGCTGACCACCAGGGTGGCATTCGCCGGAGTCGCATTGGAGACGCGTACACCGTTCTCCAGCGCTGAATAACCGGCGGTTACCGCATCGGGTCTGGCCGGCGGGACCAGGGCGGGAATATTGTTGATGTAGGTGCCTGGAGTGGTGGAGGTGACGGAGAGCTCGAAAAAGCACTGGCCATCGGTCAGTCCCACCCGTGCCGGAATGGTGCCACTAGTTAAAACGATGCTCGAGGTGCCCGGGGTCGCGGTGACGCCGGTAAAACCACAGGTGTTGGTGATGTTGGCCGGGTTGGCGATGGTGATCTGTGGCAGCAGCAGTGAAGTGACTTCAGCCTCGGTCAGGCTGACCAGCGCGTCGTTGGCAATCTCGATACGGTAAGTCGGCGTGTCGCCCGGGTTGATGGTTGCCGGGCTGAACAGATGGTTGATGGTGGTGGTGGCGGTTGCCAGGCCTGGCAGCAGCAACAGAGCGAGTGTCAGGTAGTTGACTGTATGACGGTGGAGTCTGTTATGGGATGTTCTGAGATTATTGACGAGGGCTTTGACTAAAGTCGGGGTGTCGAAATTCATACAGGGTTCTCAATTTGAACATCCCTGCTTCATGCCGTTGTTTAATATTGTTGCTTGAGGGGGTCGCAGTCCATCGATTAACTCTGCAAGCAGCATTCTAATCGATCAATATTAAACACCGTATCAATAGTTTGCAAAAACTTAAATTGTAAATTTTATTTTGATTTCGGCTGTCTGCAGGCTTGCGTTGATGCTTTGCTTGATCAAAACTGAGCAAATCGTTTATCAGGACTTTAATTCGTTTGTTAAGCGGCCCGGTAAATGACAAGATCTGAGCGCACTGCCGGGTTGCTGAATAACCGGCCCGCCATTTGAGAGAGACATGATTGTCTTCCATCGCTGAATATTTGAGAGATGCTACGATTTGCACTGCTTTTTAGCGCCATTCTGATCGGCCTGTTCACGCTGGAGCTGATGCCTTTCGGTCAGCAGTGGGTGGTGATTCCATTCACGGCCTTCATTGCCGAAGTCAGCGCCTGGCTGATTCAGCTGTTCGATCATGGGGTACACTCCTACGGGATTGTCCTGCTGGACAAGGCGAGTGGTTTTGCGGTCTCCATCGAGGCGGGCTGCAACGGTATCGAAGCAAGCATTGTACTGATCGCCGCAATGCTGGCCTTCCCGGCGAGCTGGCGGATGAAACTGATCGGTATCGGGGTCGGTATCCTGGCGATCCAGGCGATGAACCTGCTCAGGATCATCAGCCTCTTCTACCTGGGGCAGTGGAACCAGACCGCGTTTGAGTGGGCCCATCTCTACATCTGGCAGTCACTGATTATTCTCGACGTGCTGGTGGTGTTTCTGATCTGGTTGCGTTACCTGCCGAGAGTGAAGCCGCACAGCGGGCCTGAGCATGCTTCGGCTTAGCTCGATCAATCCGGTCGCCGCTTTCATTCTCAAGGTGGTGTTCTGGCTGCCGGTCTGTCTGGCGGGCTGGTACTATCTGGCACCGAGTCTGGTCTGGCCTGTGGGTCTGCTCAGCGACTGGGTTTTGACCGCACTGTTTCCGCAGATCTTCCAGGGGGTGGAGCAGCAGGGGGATCGTCTCGACTTCGTCACGCTGCTGGCGATGCCGGCCGAGCTGCTGAGAGGTCAGCAACCCGGGGTCAGCGGTGACCTGGTCTTCACCGTCAATCCGCTCCTCTACAGTTACGGCCTGCCCCTCTATACAGCACTGTCAATTGCCACTCCCGGAGATGCGAAGGATGAGGATCTGAAATGGAACAAATGGCTGTGGGGGCTGCCGCTGCTGTTTCTGTTCCAGGTCTGGGGTGTCTGTTTCGATGGCCTGAAGACCCTGCTGTTTACCCTCGGGCCTGAAATCTCATCCCAATTGGCTTTCTCCCCCATTGCAATGGATGGCGTGGCGTTGGGGTATCAACTGGGCTACCTGATCCTGCCATCCGTTCTACCGCTCGTGATCTGGGTGGTTCAATATCGGGCCTACCTGACTGAGATGGTATGGGCCGCTGAGTAATCGGCCTGTTTCCGTAAACTGTCGCGCAACGAAGCAGTTTCAAGGCGCCCTGTTTGGGTCGCTGGAATAGGCTGAAAATGGCCTTTTAATTGATCAATGGCAACCTGTCTGCTAAAAATTAGTGAACATAATTCAGAGTTTGCAGTCATCTCTCTGCATAGGTTGAAAAATTTTACAGCACTCTGATGACAACCCATCAGTCACTCAACATGGCTCAAAGACACAGCACAATCAGCATCGCAATACTGATCCTGCTCCTGATACAGGCACCCCTGGTGATGGCCTGGTCAAAGGCCTGTGGCATGTCAGCCGACTCCCAGATGAGTTCGATGAGTGGACCGATGGAGCACCACTGCCATGATATGGACAGCACGGTCGAACTGGCTGACTGTGAGTCGATGCATTGCCTGTTTTGTGGTTTCACTGTACAGCTGCAGCTGCAGCCGGTCACTTTCGCTGTCTCTCACATCCTCTACATCAGCGAGGGGCGGGTTCCAGCCCCGCCTCGACCTGAACAGCCGGTTGAATTACGACCTCCCAAACGCTCCCCAGTCGCTTAGGCCCTTGCGGCCTGATTAATCAACATCTGTCTGTTTCGGCCCCGGTTTGGGCCGTCGATAAGGCTATGGGAGTTATTCATGCTTCGTCGACCGTTTGGATGCGTCCGTGTTTTCGCCGGACTCCTAGCATTGTGTTTTCTAGCGGCAGGTCAGGCTGTCGCGACTGAAATGAGCAGTTCACCGGCTTTTCAGCAACTGCTGCTTCGTCTGCAGCAGCATCCTGCGTTCAGGGTGTCATTGGCGGAACGCTCCCATTGGCAGGCCAATGCGGACGGTTCGATGGGCCTGCCTGATCCCAATTTCACCCTGGGTTTGAACAATCTGCCGGTGAATGAGCCGACCAGTTTCGACCGCTACCTGCCGAGCAGCCGCAGTCTGGAGTTCAAGCAGGTGATACCCGGTTTGAACGGCCGGGAGTCCCTCAGGGACAGCCATCTTGCGCGGGCGGCTCTGGTTGATTTGCAGCGTCAGCAGGTGCTGGCCGAGTTGCAGTTAAGACTGGTCACCGCCCTGGCGGAGCGGCGCAGAATCAAAGCCTCCAATGGCGCGCTCGAGCAGCAGATGGCACTGCTGGCAGAGCGGGAACGCTGGTTACGGGGAGAGATGGCTTCAGGCGCGGCGGTCTACGGCCGTTTTGACGAGCTGGATGTGAAACGGGTGGAGATTGGCGAGAAGAAGATCACTTTGACGGGCCAAGCTGAGCGTTGGCAGGCTGAACTGAGATCGTTGCTCGACCTGGTTCCACCTGAAGGAATTCTGCCGGAGATTCAACCGAAGAACTGGACGGGTAATCCCCAATCACTTCTTAAGATTCGGATTGAGAATGGCAAGCTGGCCGTGGCCAGAGCCGAGGTGGTGGCGCGCAATGCCGCTTTCGATTCGGACTATGCGATCAGTGCTGCCTGGCAACAGCGGGAAGCGGGCGAAAACTTCGATGGGGATGACTGGTTCACACTGAAATTCACCACCACGCTTCCAATCTGGTCCTCAACCAACCAGACCCCGAAACTGAAAGCTGCCGAGGCCAATGTGACCAAACTGATGGCCCAGCAGGAGCGACAGCTGAGGGAACTTACCAGTGACTACCAAACAGCCCTGGCAAACTATCGCACTGCCGGAAAGCTGCTTGCGGCCATTGCCCAACGTCAACAACGACTGAAAGCACTGGGGGCCGCTAACCAGCGTCGTTATGAAGCGGGCGATCTGGACCTCGATGGGGTAATCCGTCCTGCCCTGAAGCTGGCTGAAGTTGAGATTGATCTGGCTCAGGCGAAGAAACAGCAAACCATTGCTGCCGCGCGCATCAATGCCATGTTAGTGGAGGAGAGCCGATGAGTTCCATGCTTAGAAATGCAATTTTCTCACTCTTGATCTTGCTTCTGTTGAGTAGTCAATTGCCAGCAGAAGAGGGCACGCAATTCACCTGTCCGATGCACCCCCACTATATCTCCTCGGATATGGGCAGCTGTCCGATCTGCGGTATGGATCTGGTTGCCCTGGAGAGTGGCGGGGCCATGCAGCCTGCGCAAGCAGAAGCCGGAGAGCGGGCAGTGGTCAGCATCGCCCCGGAGACGATCCAGAACATGGGGGTACGTTACGGCCGGGCGGAGATGACCTCATTCGGCAGCCGCGTGCGCGCCTATGGTGTGGTGGCGGAGAGTGAGCGGTTGCGCAGTGAAGTCTCCAGCCGGGTGGCTGGTTGGGTGGAGAGACTCTCGGTCACCGCCGTGGGTGATCCGATCAGAAAGGGTGATCTGCTCTACCAGCTGTTCAGTCCCGATCTGGTGGCCGCCCAGCGGGACTATGTCAGTGCCTTGCAAGGGGGCAATCAACAGCGTATCGGTTCCGCCGCGGTACGTCTCGAGGCGCTGGGGGTCTCCAAAGGCTTTATAAGAACGCTGCGCAAGCAGGGAAAGGTCGTCGACCGGGTGCCCTTCTACGCGGTGACCGACGGAACGCTGAGTGAGCTGCGGGTCAGGGAGGGGGCCTATGTTCGACCGGGTGAGACGCTGGCGGTGATTCAGGACTACAGCACCGTCTGGATCAATGCGGCGGTGGCGGAAAAGGATCTCTCTGAGGTCAGCATGGAGACCCCGGTGCAGGTGATTCTGCCCAATCTGCCTGGGCAGGTGATCGACAGTCGCATCGACTATATCCACCCAACCGTTGACCCGGACAGTCGCACCGGCCGGGTTCGGCTGGCCCTGTCGAATCAGGCGGGAAGGCTGCGCCCCGGCGCCTATGCGGATGTGCTGTTCGAGATCGATCTGGCACGCCGGCTGGCGGTTGAGGAGAGTGCTCTGCTGATCGGTGAAGCCGGGCCCTATCTGGTGGTGGCGCTGGGTGAAGGACGGTTTCAGCCGCGAGCGGTTCGAACCGGGCGGAGCAGTGGCGGCTTTACCGAAATTCTTGAGGGGGTCGACAGTGAGGATCTGATCGTGGTTTCGGGGCAGTTTCTGATCGACTCCGAGAGCGCCCTCAGGGAGTCGTTTCAAAAACTCCAGCGTATCAAATTGGGCCTGGATGAGTTACCCCTGAGTCAGCAGCAGTTGGCGATGCTGGACCACATGATCGATGCGGCGCTCTACATCCATGAGGCCCTGGTGGATGGTTATGACATCAGCCCGGATCAGCTGCAGCCGGCGCGTGAGATTCGTGACCTGCTATGGCCCGGTTTCGGCGCAACCCGTTTGGGGCCGATCATGCAGGGCGCCGCCGAGGCGATTGAAATGGCCCAGCAGGCGCGTACCGAGAGTGCCCTGCAGCAGGCCTTGCATCAGCTGGTCAGTGAACTGCAACCCTGGGTACTCAACGGTCGCCGGGATCACTACCAGCAGCAGGGTGTGCAGCTCTACCAGGATCAACAGGCGCAACAGCTGTGGCTGCAGCTGGCTGGTCAGCCAGCCAACCCCTACGGTGGTGCTGCTGGCGAGTTGCTGGAATGAGGTTGCTGAAGATGAACCGAGGAGATGCCGATGTCTGAACAGCAATCCATTGTTGGGGACGATCCTGCTCGGTCGTTTGTCGCCAAGGTGATCGCCTGGTCGGTTCAGAATCAATTGATCGTACTGATTTTCACCGCAGGCCTGGCAGTGGCTGGGCTACTCGCCCTGCAGCGCACCCCGCTCGATGCGATCCCCGATCTGTCGGATACCCAGGTGATCATTCGCACCGATTTTGCCGGTCAGGCGCCGCAGATCGTTGAAGACCTGGTTACCTACCCCCTCTCAGCCACCCTGTTGGGATTACCGAAGACCGAGGCGGTGAGGGGCTTCTCCATGTTCGGTACCAGCTTCGTCTATGTGATTTTTCAGGACGGGGTCGATGACTACTGGGCCAGAAGTCGGGTGGCCGAGGCGCTGGCCACGGTGCAGAAGGATCTGCCGCAGAACGCGACCCCACGATTGGGGCCGGATGCCACTGGGGTGGGCTGGATCTACCAGTATGCGTTGCTGGATCGCAGTGGCCGTCATGACCTGGCGGAACTGCGCGCCCTGCAGGACTGGTTTTTACGTTTCGAGCTGGCCACGGTGTCCGGGGTCTCCGAGGTGGCCTCGGTCGGTGGTTTCGTGCGTGAGTATCAGGTGCTGATCGATCCCAACCGATTGCGTGCCTTTGATATTCCCTTGATACGGGTAAGAGAGGCGGTACAGGCAGCCAGTATGGAGGTTGGTGGCCGGGTGATCGAACGTGCCGAGACGGAGCTGATGATCCGCTCTCGGGGTTACATCACCTCGTTACAGGATCTGCAGCGGGTGGTGGTGCAGGCAAGAAACGGCACCCCGGTGCTGCTCACCGATGTGGCACGGGTGATCGAGGGGCCTGAGTTGCGCCGGGGTCTGGTGGAGCTGAATGGTGAGGGTGAGGTGGTCGGCGGTATCGTGGTGATGCGTTCCGGTGAGAATGCGCTGAATGTGATTGAGGCGTTGGAGAAGAAGCTGCAGGCGCTGCAGCAGGGATTGCCGGCGGGGGTTGAGATTCACACCGTTTACGATCGCGCACCATTGATTCGGGGGGCGGTCGACTATCTGAATCACAAACTGCTGGAAGAGGGGCTGGTGGTTGCACTGGTCTGCTTCATCTTTCTCCTTCATGTGCGTTCCGCCTTGGTTGCGATCATCACTTTGCCGCTGGGTGTGCTGGGGGCGTTCATGGTGATGTCGGCGCAGGGGATCACTGCCAATATCATGTCCCTCGGCGGTATCGCCATCGCTATCGGTGCGATGGTGGATGCCTCCATCGTGATGGTGGAGAATGCGCACCGGCGGTTGAGCGATATGCCCGCGACACTTGGACGTAAAGCGCAAAACGCCGCCATCCTGCAGTCGGCCAAGGAGGTGGGACCCGGACTGTTTTTCAGTCTGCTGATCATTACCGTATCCTTCCTGCCGGTGTTTGCCCTTACGGGTGAAAGTTTCCGCCTGTTCTCTCCACTGGCCTACACAAAAACCTATGCGATGGCCTTCGCCTCTCTGCTCTCGGTCACCCTGGTACCGATCCTGATGCTGTGGCTGATCCGCGGCCGCATCTTCCGCGAGGAGAGTAATCCGCTGAACCGTTTCTTTGTCGCGCTGTATAAGCCGATTCTGCAGTTTTCCATGAAGTGGCGCGGTTTTACCCTGGTCGTTGCCATCGTCGGAATCGCGAGTCTCTGGTACCCCTACAGCAAACTGGGTACCGAGTTCATGCCGGCGCTGTACGAGGGCGAACTGCTCTACATGCCCACCACCCTGCCGGGAGTCTCGATCACCAAAGCGAAAGAGGTTCTGGCGCAGACCAACCGCTTGATCCGCACGCTGCCGGAGGTCGATCAGGTATTCGGCAAGGTGGGCCGGGCCGATACGGCGACCGACCCGGCGCCGATCTCTATGATCGAAAGCTGGATACGTCTGAAGCCAAAGTCCGAGTGGCGGCCCGATATGACGGTGGAGAGTTTGACCAAGCAGCTCGACGAGCGGGTCAAGCTGCCTGGGTTGGTCAACAGCTGGGGCTATCCGATCAAGATCCGCATGGATATGATCTCAACCGGTATCCGCACCCCGGTGGGGATCAAAATCTCCGGTCAGGATCTGAATCAGATCGGTCGTATCGCACTGGATGTGGAAGCGGTGGTGAAGCAGGTGCCAGGCACTCGCAGCGCCTTTGCCGACCGGGTTACCGGGGGCAAGTATCTGGAGATCATCCCCAATCGGGATGAGCTGGCACGGCGCAATATCGATCTTGGCCTGTTTCAATCCATCATCCAGACAGCACTCGGCGGTATGAAGGTTGCCGAGAGCGTACAGGGGCGGGAGCGATACAACATCATGTTGCGCTACGACCGGCCTTTCCGGGAATCGATACATCAGCTCTCTGACATCCTGGTGCCGACCCCAAGCGGTATGCACATTCCGCTGGGGGAGGTGGCGACAATCGAATATGCCCCGGGGCCGCCGATGATCAAATCCGAGGATGCCCGCCTGACCGGCTGGGTGTTTGTCGACATCGACAAGCGGGATATCGGCAGTTATGTGGATGAGGCGCGGATGCGGGTGGGAGAGCAGGTCGATCTGCCGCCGGGCTATGCCGTTACCTGGTCCGGGCAGTATGAGCAGATGCTCGAGGCGCGGGAGCGACTGCGGGTTGCAATACCCGCTGCGGTGGCGATCATCCTGGTGCTGCTGATGATCCATTTCGGTCGTACCGACCGTACCCTGATGGTGATGACGGCACTGCCGTTCGGTTTGGTGGGTGGCCTGTGGGCGGTCTATCTGGCCGGCTACAACCTCTCTGTCGCGGTTGCCGTGGGTTTCATTGCGCTGGGAGGCATTGCGGTGGAGACGGCGGTGGTGATGCTGATCTATATCGATCAGCAGGTGCGCCATCTTCCACCGGTGGACCACAAAACCCTGTTTGCCGCCATCATGGCGGGTGCGGTGCGTCGGGTGCGTCCGAAACTGATGACCGTGTCGGTGATCATCGCCGGCCTGTTGCCCATCTTCTTTACCGAGGGTCCCGGTTCGGATGTGATGCGACGCATTGCCCTGCCGATGGTGGGGGGGATGCTCAGCACCACCATCATGACCCTGATCGTGATTCCGGTTATCTATATGATCTGGGAGTCTCGGAGGTTACCCCTCTCGGCCGCAGATTCCACTCGGGATAAAGAGCTATCCCAACAACCTCAAGAGGTATGAAAATGTCGATGAAAAGTATCACTCTGTTGATCATCGGGCTGTTGTTTCAAGCGGCGGCCTTTGCTGCAAATCATGGTGAGCACGCCATGCATGACCATTCGATGATGTCCGGTGACGCCAATCAGGCGATGGGTATGGGGGTTCTGCATCAGGTGGATGCAGAGAAAAAAATGGTCAATCTCACTCATCAGCCGATCCCTTCGCTGAAGTGGCCGGAAATGACCATGGATCTGCCGGTGACCAAACGGGTTGATCTTAGCCGCTTCAAGGCCGGCGACCAGGTCCATTTCACCCTGAAAAAGGGGCGGGACAACCATTTCAGGATTATATCGATGGAGCCTCATCGCGAATAACCCGGCGATCCAATAGCTCAGATGGGCGGTCGCTCAGCCGTCAGGTGGGGATACCGTTGAGGATCAGTGAGGGTATCTGCTCAGCCACCACCGGTCTGCTGAACAGATAGCCTTGTGCGGTGTCGCAGTTCAGCTGCTTGAGTAACTCCATCTGAGCTCTGGTCTCGATACCTTCGGCGACGATGGTGTGGCCGAGATTATGACCCATCTCGATCATCGTATTGACCAGGTACTGGGTCTTCTTGTCCAGCAGCATATCGTTGATGAAATATTTATCGATTTTCAGGCTGTCCACTTTCAGGTGTTTGAGTGAGGCGATGGAGGAGTAGCCGGTACCGAAGTCATCGATGGCGATCTGAATGCCCGACTCCTTGAGACGGCTGAAAATGGCGATGTTCTTCTGGTCGGTCTGGACCGCCGTTTCCGTGACCTCCAGCTCAAGCAGTGTCGGATCCATGTTGGTCTCAAGCAGCACCTGATCGATCAGGGTCACCAGTTGTTCGTCGAGAAAGTGAGAGGGGGAGATGTTGACCGAGAGGCGCATCAGGGGTAGCCCCTGCTTCTGCCAGCTGACCGCCTGTCGGCAGGCATTGCAGAGAATGGTTCTGGTCAGCGGCTTGATCATGCCGATCTGCTCCGCAACCTGGATGAATTCGGTGGGTGGAATCTGCCCCATCACCGGGTGGTGCCAACGGGAGAGGGCCTCCACGCCAATGATCTGTCCGGTGGTCAGATGGAGTTGCGGCTGATAGACCAGGGTAAGCTGCTCGTTATCGATGGCTTCGCGTAGATACTGTTCAAACTGAAACCGGTATTCCGCCTTGCGGGTCAGCTCCTGGTTATAGAATGCGAAGCGGTTTTTGCCGTGCTCTTTAGCCGCATACAGGGAGGTGTCCGCCGCCTTCAGCAGCATCGAGGCATCGGTGCCGTCATCGGGATAGTGGGCGATACCGATACTGCAGGCCGGGGTATGCCAGCGGGATGAGAGCTGCAGCGGTTGGGCGATCCGTTCCAGGCAACGTTTCGCCAGGTTGGCGGTGGTGTAGTCATCGGATACGTCATCCAGCAGGATACAGAACTCATCGCCACTCAGGCGGGCTACGAAGTCTACGTCCCGGCCGAGTGACTTGAGCCTTTGTGCAATCACCTTGAGTAACTCATCACCCACGTGATGTCCCAGGCTGTCATTCACATTCTTGAAGTTGTCCAGGTCGATGTAGAGCAGACTGAAACGGCGTTGATGGCGTCTCGAGGTTTTGATCATCTCATCCAGGAATTGAAAGAAGTGGGGCCGGCTGGCCAGGCCTGTCAACTCATCGGTATAGGCCAGTTGATGAATGCGCTTTTGATTCTGGTCCCGCTCCATGACGATACTCGCCAGTCGTGCCGCCGCTTTCAGATCGTTGGACTCCTCCTCATTGGGGCTCGCTATGTGGTCATAGTACATGCCGAATGCACCCAACACCTTTCCGGCAGAGCTTTTGATCGGTTCGGACCAGCAGCATCGCATGCCGTGGGGCAGGGCCGCATCCCGGATGGTCGCCCACTTCGGGTCGGTAGCAATATCCTCGACAATGACCCGATGGCCGGTGTAGGTCGAGCTGCCGCAGGAGCCGATGTCCGGGCCGAATTCCAGGCCGTGTACCGCATCACAGTAGGCCTTTGGCATGCTCGGTGCGCCACCATGCAGCAGCCTGCCCTTGTGCAGTTCCAGCAGTGAGCAGCGCATCCCCGGATGCCGCGCTTCGTACATCAGGGCAATGGCATCGTAGATCTCTGTGGCCGGTTTCCCGATCGCGATCATCTCGAGGATTTCAGCGTTTCTTTCATCATGGATTTCGGCACGCTTGCGTTCGGTGATGTCCACATGGGTACCGACCAGCCGCACCGGCCTGCCATCCGCTTCCTGGTAGAGACGGATGGCGCGGGAGAGTATGAATACGTCATGCCCTTGCTTGTGGTGCATGCGCATCTCGATCTCCAGAGCTTCCGTGTCACCTGTAATAAAGCTGGTGATCTCATCCATCACAGGAGCCTTATCTTCCGGGTGCACCAGGCGCTTCCAGGTATCCAGATGGTTCGGCAGCTCCTCATCTTCGAAACCGAGCATCTCTTTCCAGCGTGGCGAGAAGTAGATCTCGTTATTCAGCAGGTTCCAGTCCCAAAGCCCGTCATTGGCGCCACGCATGGCAAGTGACAGACGCTCCTCGGACTCTCTCAGGCGCTCTTCAGCGGTTCTACGCTCAGTGATGTTGTGGCCGATGCCGAGAATGCCGATGAGTTTTTGCTGGTGGTTGTAAAGGGGCGTCTTGGTGGTCTCCAGCAGCTCTTTGTGGCCATCATTGGCAAAGGTTATCCACTCCTCGTTGACGGAAGCACCACCCTTCTGCATGGCTTTTCTGTCATGCTGCCGGAAAAAATCGGCCAAATCCCTTTCGACAAAGTCATAATCGCTCTTGCCAACGATCTCCATCTCTGTGGCGCCGAAGAAATCCTCGAATCTGTCATTACAGGCGAGATAGATGCCCTGGGTATCCTTCAGCCAGATCAGATCGGGCAGGGTGTTGAGAATGGCAATCCGGAAACTGGTCTCTTTGTAGAGCTCTTTTTGCACCCGCTCGGCGAGGGTCAGATCCCGGAAGCTCCAGACCCGGGCAACCACCTCCCCATCGCTGTACATGGGTTGGCTGAACTGTTCATAGACCCGGCCATCCTTCAGATGGAGGCTGTCAAAGGCCTTTATCGTCGGTTGATTTTGGTAGAGCGCTAAATTGTCGAGAAATCGCTGCTGATTGGTCACCTGCTTCAGCAGATGTTCCTGAATGTCGTCCAGGGTTGTCTCGTCAGTCAGTGCGCCGTTCAAGCGCCACAATTCGCTGAACTGGGCGTTGTACCTGAGGACCAGGCCTGAGTTGTCTGTGATCAGGATGCCATCTTCTGTCGTCTGCAGAATGGCGTCAGCCAAAGCGTTGCTGAAATTGTCGTTTAATCGGCTATCCATGTTGTTCATCTGCTGGGTAAGACCAGCCTGGTCCGGGCCCACAAGAGTTGTCGCTCAGTCCGGGTTAGCGACTAGTTTACTCAAATCTTGATGGCGCTGAGCCAGTTTTACTGTCTATCTAGCTGTTTTGCCTGAAAAATTAATATTAAATAATGTTCAGTATTACCGCTGATCAAAAGCGATCAGCCACCCAGGGTATGGATGAACTCCTCATAGCTCGTACCCTTGCTCTGCAGTACACCCTGCAGCCACTCGAGTGAGGCATCAGGGGCATTGGCAGGGCCCGCCTGCTGTTCGATGCGCATCATCTCCTGGTAGATCGGGGTGATGGCTTCGATACCGGCGCGGCTGGGTTTGCGGCGTACCGAGAAATAGCCGATGGGCTTGCCATTTGGGTCATAGTCGGCCGTAACATTGGCGAACACCCAATAGTAGTCGCCGCTCTTGGCCATGTTCTTGACATAGGCGAAGCACTCATGACCTGACTCGATGACGTTCCAAAGCAGCCGGAATACCCCGCGTGGCATATCGGGATGACGGATGATGTTGTGCTGAACATTCAACAGTTCATGCTCGGCATAACCGGCAATCTTCATAAAGATCCGGTTGGCGTAGGTGATCCGTCCTTTGAGGTCTGTCTTTGAGACGATGAAGTCATTCTCATCCATGATGATCTCCCTGGTCGTCGGTGTGACATTGGGTTTCATGGAAACTCCCCGCGCCTGGTCAGGCGCTTATCAGACACAGCGGGCCAGTCGGCATAGTGATATCCCGCCCTAGCTGTGTTTTTCAGTGATCATGGCGTCGATGCGGTCCATCACGCGGTCACTGGCGTCCTCCATATGCCGGTAGTTTTCGAGAATATCCTTTAACAGTGTTCGGTCTTTCTCCCAATCTTTGGAAAGCAGTTCCAGTGCCTTGTGGCCGGCGTTGTGAACCTGGCTGTGGGGCGCTTCCAGCTCTCTGAATGCGATCAGATGGCCAAACGACTCTTTTCCAAAACCTTCATAGTACCATTTGCCCAGGCGGCAGCTGTGATGGTCGACCTTGACAGCATTGGCGTCGTCGTTGTCGGTACCCGCATGGAAGGATTTGTAGGCTTTCTGCTTGTAGATCATGTGATCGACCTTGATCAGCGAGGCGTAGCAGATGTCATGGGCAAAATCGACCGAGGTGTAGGTGTCCTGTGCGTGTTGGGCAAATTGATTGAAGTTGCTGCTCATCGCCTCCACTGAGGTCTGCACATCATTGGCCATGTCGAGCATTTCGTTGGAATTGCTCTGCATCACTGCGGTCTCCTTCTGGAAGGTATTGACCACATCGCGGATCTCGTCGGTGGCTTTCTTGGTGCTCTCCGCCAGTTTTTTCACCTCATCTGCGACCACCGCAAAGCCTCTGCCATGTTCACCGGCGCGGGCCGCCTCGATTGATGCGTTGAGCGCCAGCAGATTGGTCTTGTCTGCGATTTCGCTGATCATCCCCAGAATACCGGTGATCTCATCGCTCATGGTGTTGAGTTGCCGCATCGTCTGGTGGCTCTGTTCGATCATCCCCAGGGTGCGGTTTTGCGCCTCGACCACCTGCGATACAGAGACCTGGCTGCTCTTCGCCTTCTGCATATTGTCGGTGGCGATATTGGAGACCTTCTCCATTTCGTCGGTGATGCGGGTCAGATCGTGCTGGCTGAGCAGTAGATTGCTCATGGTCTGGCTGGTATTCAACGCCTGCAGTTCAGCCGCCTTCTCGTTGCGCATGATATAGGCGGCGTTGTCCGCCATCGCATCCAGGGATTTATTGATCCGCTGCAGGGTTTTCGCCAGTTCACCATGCAGTCCGGTTGGCAAGGTGCGACGATAGTAACGGCCTTGCGACACCAGTTCAAAGCTGGTTTTAACCTCGCGAAAGAAGGTCTCAAGCTGATCAAGAGATTCATTCAGATTCCAGGCGATGTGGCCGGCTTCACCCATCCAGGGGACTTCGGTGATGCGTGAGGAGAACTGACCATCGAGCATTTCGTCGAGTACATGCTCGGTCTGTTTCATCACCCGGAAAGGCATTTTCATCCGATGAGAGATAATGCCTGCAACGATCAACGAACCCAGGGGAAACAGCCACTGCCAATGGTGGTAGCCCTCGCCCAGCCATGAGGAGAAGACGGATGCGATACTCAATAGGACAAAGATCAGGACATAGATCTTAAGTCTGGTGGCCAGATACAAACGTTTCATAGTTCTCGAACCCTTGGTCGTTTATGGCTTGGTTCAAAAGCTCAGTTGAGGCGGCAACCGCATTTTTCGGCCCGGCCCTGGTCTCTCTGCTCAGCATATCCTGATACAGCCCGCTAAAGTAGTCCACCGCTTCTCTGCTCGGTTTACGTCTCACCGAAAAATAACCGCTGATCTGATCCATCGGATCGTAGTCCGGTGTGACATTGGCCAGTACCCAGTAGTGATCGCCGTTTTTGCAGAGATTCTTAATATAGGCAAAACACTCTTCGCCCTGCATGATTTTGCTCCACAACAGATGGAACACACCACGGGGCATATCCGGGTGGCGCAACAGATTATGTTGCTTGCCAAGCAGCTCTGTTTCCCGATAGCCACTGAGCTTCATGAACAGCCTGTTCGCGTAGACGATTCTCCCCTTGGTATCGGTTTTTGAGACGATAAAATCGCGTTCGCTGACCAATACCTCCCTGTTCGTCGGTTGTATCCTGTTTTTCATTACCGCTCTGCCTCCATCAGATTCCCTGGTTGTCTCTCTTGTTGATCGACTGGGGGAGGATTTTCTTTACCAGTGATTGTGCAGCTTCGTATCAAGTAGTCAGTATTACTCATCGGCCTTCAGGTATGATCTTTGTAGGCGGTGCATTTCAACCCTTGTATTTTTTTCTATGCGGCCTAGCCTGATTCAGGAAAAATGAAATCGGTCGCTGAAGTAAACTTGATAGGATCGATATTTGAGTGAATCCAGCGTTTCAATAACCCTAAGAAAAAGAGTTTTTTAAGGCCTCGACGTAATGAAGATCAACCAGCCTGTGACCAACCGGGAAAAGGAAGTTCAGCAACATCAAAACATTCTCTCGACCACCGACCTGAAAGGCGCGATCACCTACGTCAATCAGGATTTTATTGAGATCAGCGGCTTCGACAACGGAGAGTTGTGTGGAGTCAACCATAATTTGGTGCGCCACCCCGATATGCCTCCTGTGGCCTTCGAAAGCCTTTGGGATACGGTGAAAAAGGGCAATCCCTGGATGGGCATCGTTAAAAACCGCTGTAAGAATGGTGATCACTACTGGGTGGATGCCTATGTGATGCCGATTCTGAAAGGTGGTGAGACCTTCGAGTATCAATCAGTCAGATATCAGCCGAAACGTGAGTGGATCGAACGGGCCGAACGGATCTATCAGCGACTGCAACAGGGAAAGGGATTCCAGGCCGGTCTGCTGTCACGTATTGGGGTTCGACAGAAGTTGATATTGGGAAACTTGCTGGCGTTACTGCCTGCTCTGATACTTGGCCTGTCAGCAGAGTCGCAAGCGCTTGGTTTGATCGGTTTTGCGGTCACCGGGCTGTTGATGATCGGGGTCAACTCACTGCTCTTGAGTCCTCTACAGAAACTGGCGACCCAGGCAGCCGAAGTCTACGACCAGCCGGCCATGCGTCAGGTCTATACCGGACGGGATGATGAGTTCGGTCAGATTCAACTGGCGCTGAAAATGCAGTCTTCACAGATCAATGCGATTGTCGGCCGCCTCTCGGACACCACCTCCAAACTGTCGAACCTGGCCCAGGTGAACTACGGTACCTCAGTGCAAGCCAACCAGGGAGTCGAGCAGCAACAGCAGGAGCTCTCCATGGTGGCCACCGCCATGACCCAGATGGTTGCAACCGTACAGGAGATTGCGCGCAACACCGTGCTTGCCTCTGAAGCCACCCGCTCAGGCCAGAAGGAGTCCGAATCAGGACAGGATGTGGTCCAGCAGACGGTCGATTCGATCAATGCACTCTCCGGTGATGTGCAGCAGGCGGCGGGGGTGATCGATCGGCTCTCCAAGCAGAGCGCGGACATCGGGCGTGTGCTTGAAGTGATCAAAGAGATTGCGGAGCAGACCAATCTGCTGGCGCTGAATGCCGCGATCGAGGCCGCCCGGGCAGGAGAGAACGGGCGCGGTTTTGCCGTGGTTGCCGATGAGGTGCGTAACCTGGCCAGCAGAACCACCCAGTCGGCCAAGGAGATCGAGGAGATGATCGAACGTCTGCAGTCCGGCAGCAGTCAGGCCGTCGGGGTGATGGAGCAGAGTCGCTCGCAGGCTGAATCCTGTGTCAGTCTGGCCGCCAAGGCCGGCGATGCGTTGCAGGGCATCTCAGGCGTGATCGATAGCATTACCGATATGAACCACCATATCGCCACGGCTTCAGAGCAGCAGAGTTCGGTGGCTGAAGAGATCAATCAGAATATCGTCAAAATCAATCAGGTGGCTGACAGCACCTCCGAGGGAGCACATAGGAGTGTGCAGGCCACTGAAGAGATGGCGGAAGCGATTGAGCGTCTCGATAATCTGGTGATGCAGTTCAAGCGCTGAAAAGATGTTCGGCTGCTGACCGTCAGGCGCTGGCCTTGTTCGAGGTTTCCGGCTTTGTCTGAATTTCGTGTTCCGGCACCAGCTGGCCCAGTAATAACCGCAACTGCTGACTGTCGAGCGCCTCCGTGGCGCTGCTCATCTGTTGCATGACGTCGTTCAGCCACGGCCAATCGACTTCGCGGTGGTGGGCCAGCAGAACCTTTTGGTGGCTGGTCTTTGCCAGCTCTTCCTTCTCGTGAAACAGCTCCTCGTAGAGCTTTTCACCCGGTCGCAGGCCGATGTATTCGATTTGAATGTCCTGCCCCAGGGTGCGCCCCGAGAGGTGGATCATCTGCTCCGCCAGGTAGCTGATCTTGATCGGCTCTCCCATGTCGAGAACAAAGATCTCACCACCTTCTCCCATCACTACCGTCTGCATGATCAGCTGGCAGGCCTCCGGGATGGTCATGAAATAGCGCTCCATTCTTGGATCGGTGACGGTCACCGGCCCACCCTCTTCGATCTGCTTGCGGAACAGCGGAATCACACTGCCGGCGGAGCCCAGCACATTGCCGAAGCGGACCGTAATGAAACGGGTATCGGAGTGGGCATTCAGGTTCTGACAAAAGATCTCCGCAGCACGTTTGCTGGCTCCCATCACATTGGCCGGATTGACCGCCTTGTCGGTGGAGACCAGGACGAACACGCCGGTGGCATATCGATTTGCCATTTCCGCCACCACCCGGGTGCCGAGTACGTTGTTGCGCACCGCCTGACGGATCCGGTTTTCGAGCATCGGCACGTGTTTGTAGGCCGCTGCGTGAAACACCACTTCAGGCCGCAACTCATTGAACAGACTCTCCACGTAGGGCTGATCGGTGACGTCACCGAGATGGCACTCCAGGTTCAATTCCGGATAGCTGTTCAACAGCTCCATCTCGATTGAGTAGAGGTTGAATTCACTGTTTTCCAGCAGCACCAGCTTGGCGGGTTTGAGCTTCGCCAGTTGTCTGCAGAGTTCTGATCCGATCGAACCGCCGGCACCGGTGACCAGGATCACCTTGCCGGCCAGAGTGACATCGATCGCCTGCCAGTCGAGAGAGACCGGGTTGCGCCCCAGCAGGTCTTCGATCGAGACCTGTCTCAGGTGGTTGATCTGGACATTTCCCGACATCAGGTCGTTCAGCTGGGGTACCGAGCGGAAAGGTACCTCGGCGGATTCACAAAACTCGACCACCCGTCGCATCTGCGAGGATGAGGCGGAGGGGATCGCCAGCATGATGATATCGATACTCAACTCATCACAGAGTGATGGGATATCCTCACTGGTACCGGCCACCGGCAGGCCATGAATCTCCCGTCCCTGGCGACGCTGCTTGTCATCCACGAAGGCCACCGGCCTGAAGTCGCCGCGCCGGTTGCGCAGGATGTCTCTGGCCAGCATCTCGCCGGCTTTGCCTGAGCCGACGATCAGTACCCGTTTGCCCGGTGCCAGATCCAGATGCCGATCCTTCAACAGGCGATAGATCAAGCGTGGGCCGCTCAACAACATCACCAGCAGGATGGCATGGATCACCGGGACCGAACGGGGTACCCCACCGGCACGGGTAAAGACGAACAGCAGTGCCACCCCGACCACGCTACCGACCAGTACCGCCTTAAGGATCCGCATGATGTCGGGCAGGGAGGCAAAGCGCCAGATGCCCCGATATAGGCCGAACAGCAGAAACGCTGCCAACTGAACCGGCAGTATGTAGAGCAGGGCCTGCAGCGCGTCCTGATAGAAAGAGACAGGCACAACCTCCAGGTTATAACGGAACCAGAAGGCCAGAAACCAGGCGATCGGCACCATCAGCACGTCATGGGCCAGGGCAACCCCCTGGGATCGTAAATGACGCGGTAAGATCTGTCGGCTCATGCAACCACTCCTGGGGCCCTCTGCATAAATTGCTGGTTTAGGGCCTGTTAACACGAATCCAATACGCCCTGCTGGGTTGGTGTTAACAGGCCCTGGTTCGCCGGGCATTCTAACCCATTCTGCCGGCCGTGCTGAGGGTGTTGATTGAAGTAAGTTTGCAGATTCGGCAAATTATTCGAGTGCATGTTTCCGGCCGATCAGGCCAGATTGACTGTAACAGGCTGGTTTGAAAGGCTAAAATCCTTATTTCGGTTTTTTCGTCAGCCGCTGCAAGGCCTGCGATGGAGGGTAACTTGCAGATTATCCGCCTGTCCCGCGAAGCCACTCCAGGTGTTTGATTCGCTTCGGCTATTATTCCTGTTACGCTTTATTTAGAATGCGCCAACCGCTTTACCGGGGCAACTTGTGTGCCGCAGCTGGATTGGTTCTCAGGAAACGCCGCTGTATACCGCAGCCTGCTGTTTGAACAGGCAATGATTCCGGACAACGATAGCGCCTCGACCTGCGGCTGCAGCTCCAATCAGAACATGGTGAGCAATTGGTGAGTAACAGAGAATTTTTAAAGTTTGATTCGGTCTCATAGAGTCAATGTCGTCACTATCCAAAATCGATCAAGAGTTTCAGCCCGGTGATAGGGGAGTTTTGACCTACCTCAGAGGGGTTGGTCGCCTCACTCCCCAGGACCATGGCCGAGCTGAGAATTTTTCCAGGGAGACCGGTGAGAGTGAAGCCGAGACACTGATCCATCTGGGACTGATCTCTGAGAGCGATCTGGTGCAGGTGCTGAGTGAGATCTATCAGCTGCCGGCTGTCATGGATGTCGCCGAATACCCGGAAGAGCCGGTGCACAGTCAAGCGATCACTTTTCGCTTTCTGAAAGAGGCCAAGGCGATTCCCCTTGCGGTGGAGGCTGAGCGGATGGTTGTGGCGGTGGCCGATCCCGGGCAGCCCTATATCAGTCGAGGTCTGCAGTTGGTTACCGACACTCCGGTGACGCTGAAAGTGGGGCGTCTGTCAGAGATCGAATCGGCCCTGGAGCGGGCCTATGGGGCCGGGCGCAGCGCGATGGGCGAAATCGTCGATGACCTGGACGATGAACAGGAGTCGGAAGAGAGCATCGAGCACTTGAAGGATCTGGCCAGTGAGGCGCCGATCATCCGCCTGGTGAACCATATCCTGCAACGGGCGGTCGAGGCGGACGCCTCGGATATCCATATCGAGCCGTTCGAGGACACCCTGATGGTGCGCTATCGGATCGATGGCATTCTCTCAGAGGCCGAATCCCCGCCGGCCCACTCCACGGCGGCGATCATCTCCCGCATCAAGATCATGGCCAAGCTCAACATCGCCGAACAGCGGGTGCCTCAGGATGGGCGAATCTCGCTAAAGATCCAGGGTAATGAGCTGGAGCTGCGGGTTTCCACCGTACCCACCCTCTACGGCGAGAGTCTGGTGATCCGGCTGCTGAATAAAAAGAGCATCAGCTTCGAGTTCGACCGGCTCGGATTCGGAAACACTTCGTTGACCCGACTGCAGCAATCCCTGCAGCAGCCGAATGGCATCATTCTGGTTACCGGCCCCACCGGCAGTGGTAAGAGCACCACGCTCTATACCGCCCTCAGTCAGCTCAACCGGCCCGGGGTGAAGATCATCACCGTTGAGGATCCGGTCGAGTACAAACTGGAGGGGATCAATCAGATCCAGGTCAAGCCGCAGGTGGGGATGGACTTTGCCAATGCTCTACGGGCCATTGTGCGGCAGGATCCGGATATCATCATGGTGGGTGAGATGCGTGATGCGGAGACGGTGCGCATTGCAGTGCAGGCCGCGTTGACCGGACATCTGGTGCTCTCCACCCTGCATACCAATGACGCGGCCGGGACTGTCAGCCGGCTGTTGGACATGGGGGTCGAGCCTTATCTGCTGGCCTCCACAGTCAACGCCATCGTTGCACAGCGACTCGCCCGGCGACTCTGTAACCATTGCAAAAAATCCTATCTGGCCGATCAAACCCTGGCGCAGCGGTTTGTCCAGGCCGGTCTGGTCAATCAAGGCGAGCCGGTCACACTCTATCAGCCGACAGGTTGTGAAAGCTGTGCGCAAACCGGCTACAGCGGTCGGATGAATATTGCCGAGGTGCTGCTGATCAGTGAGCAGGTGCGACACCTGGTAACCCAGCGGGCTACCGCATCCACCATTCAGCAGCAGGGGATCAAGGAGGGGATGGATACCATGTACCGTGACGGTCTGGCCAAGGTTCTGCAAGGGCTGACCTCCTATGAAGAGTTGATGCGGGTCAGCGAAGAGGATGAGTAATGGCGCTGTTCAGCTATCGGGCGAGTAACTCCCTGGGAGAGACCCTGCAGGGGGAGATGGAGGCTGAAGACAGCCGTAAGGTGATCATCGAGCTGCAGCGTGAGCAGCTGATACCGATTGAGGTGAAGCGGGTTACCGGGTTGCGTGGATTGCTTGGATACCGCAGCGGTCGGGAGAAGAAGGTCGGTCAAAAACAGATTCTCGCCTTCGCCAAAGAGCTGGCAACCCTGCTCAAGGCGGGAATGCCGCTGGAGGGGGCGCTCTCCCTGATGGCCCGTTTGAACAGCGACGAGAAGATGGCCAATGTGATCGACCAACTGAACGATTCGATCAAAGGTGGCGCCACCTTTTCCCGGGCGTTGGAAAAACAGCGCGATATCTTCCCCAGGCTGTTCGTCAGTATGATCAAAGCCGGCGAGGCCGGCGGTATGCTGGGGGAGGCCCTGGCGCGCATCAGCGACTATATGGAGCGCTCTCAGGCACTGCGCGAAAGTGTCCGCTCGGCGCTGATCTATCCGACCATTCTGCTGCTGGTGGCGGTCGTCTCGATCATGGTGTTGCTGGTGTTTGTGGTGCCCCAGTTCAGTCAGATGTTCGAGGACATGGGGCGGGAACTCCCGGTGGCCACTCAAATCATACTCGCTGCAGGCGAGTTTCTGACCAACTACTGGTGGCTGTTGCTGGCGATGGTCTTTCTCGCTATCGCCCTGTTCCGCATCTGGCTGGAGAAGGGAGATAACCAATACCGTCTGGATCGCTGGCTGCTCGGCCTGCCCCTGTTTGGCGATCTGATGCTGAAGGTGGAGACCGCACGCCTCTCGCGGACTCTGGCTTCCCTGCTGAACAATGGTCTGACCCTGCTGAATGCGGTCAAGCTCTCCCAGGAGGTGCTGAACAACCGCTATATTGCCCAGGGCATCGAACAGGCGGCACAACAGCTGAAGCAGGGCAAGGGACTTTCGGCACCGCTGATCGAGCAGAAACTGCTGCCGGAGTTGGCGATAAGAATGCTCCAGGTTGGTGAGGAGTCCGGAGAGATCGATGCCATGCTGACGGATGTGGCGGATGTTTATGATCGCGAGGTGCGTGAGACCGTGCAGCGTCTGCTGACCCTGGTCGAGCCTGTGCTGATCGTCGGCTTGGGATTGATTGTCGCGGGTATTATCATCTCCATCCTGCTGGCGATGCTGAGTGTCAACGATCTGGCCTTCTGATCGATCCGATGCAGCGAATGGTTGTGCTACCTGTGGATAGTGATTAACGTGGGGGGTTCAGAGCGACTCAACCCCTCTGCCAGAAAAAATATTAACAGGCCTAAGAGAAACTGAATGATGAATGATAAGTATCAACGCGCTTCTGCAAGAGGCTTTACCCTGATCGAACTGCTGGTGGTGATGGCGATTCTTGCCATGCTGGCCGGTCTGGTTGGGCCCAGAGTAATGAGTGCACTCGGTGAGTCGAAGAGTAAAACCGCCCGGGTTCAGATCGAAGAGCTTTCGGCTGCCCTCGATATCTACCGTCTCGATACGGGTAACTATCCCCGCGGTGAGCAGGGGCTGGAGGCTCTGGTGCAGCGTGTGGACGGTCTGGATAACTGGAACGGACCCTATCTTAAAAAGACCAGACTGCCGAAAGATCCCTGGGGTGCTGCCTACATCTATCGCTATCCTGGTGAGCACGGCGACTACGACCTCTACTCACTCGGTTCGGATGGGGTTGAAGGGGGAGAAGGAGAAGCCAAGGATATCAATGGTTGGGAGTGAGCGGGCCCGGTCATGCCGCAAGCCGGCAGGCTTCACCCTGCTGGAGTTGCTGATCGTACTGGTGATCGCTGCGGCTCTGGTGGCGCTGGTCCCCCCGGCGATCAATCGGGTGCTGCCCGGTGTGAAGCTGAAAGGGGCCAGTCAGGAGATGGCCTCGGCGATCCGATTTCTTCGTGGCTGGTCTGTGTCACAAGGTGAACAGGGAGTGTTTCTGCTCGACCTGGAAGAGAAGCACTACACCATCACCCCCCGAGAGAAGGTCTATGAGATTCCCCAGAGTGCCGAGTTGAAGATGGTTGCCGCCAGTGATGAAGGCGCTGGCGAGCAGCAGGGCGGCATACGTTTTTTTCCCGATGGCAGCTCCAGCGGTGGCCGGATCACGCTCAGTGACGCTGGTCGATCCCATCGGATCGATGTGGACTGGCTGACCGGCAGGGTCTCTCTTGTCCACTAAGTTTCAACAACAGGGCTTTTCACTGCTCGAGGTTCTGGTCGCCTTCACCCTGCTGGCGGTCACTCTGGGAGTGATGATGCAGGCCCTCTCCAGCAACAGCCGTGGTCTGGCGATCGCGGCACAGCACTCGCACGCCGCCACCCTGGCAGAGTCGCTGATCGCGCAAGCGGGAGTGACGATCCCGCTGCAGGTCTCCAGTACCGAAGGTATCTCAGAGAGCGGTTACGAGTGGCAATTGAGGATTGAAGAGAATTCATTGGAGGGTGGCGTCTACCAGGAGTCCTCCTTTCTGGTGACAGCTGAGGTCTCCTGGGGGGAGGCCGCTACCGGCAGACGCTATGTGTTGTCCAGTCTGCGCTACTGAACGGCCCGCAGCGGGTGTTACCAGTCGCGGTTTCACCCTGGTTGAACTGCTCATCGCGCTGGTGCTGATGAGTCTGATCATGGTGCTGCTCTTCTCCGGCCTCGATCTGGGGCGACGCAGCTGGCATTCAGCCGCTGAAGCCACCACCCGCCAATCCGATCAAAGGCTGGCGTTCGACTATCTGAAACAGAGTCTCGGCGGCATGTTCAATGAACGTTTCGATAGCGAGGATGGGCCGCTGCCGCTGTTTCATGGCGATCAAAAGCTGATCCGCTGGGTTGCTCCCACTGCATCCCAGGCCGGTCTGGGTGGCGCCTCCCTGTTTCGCCTGGAGTTGTTGGGGGAAGGGGACGACAAACTGTTGCTGTTGAAGCGCTGGCTCTACCATCCGGAGGTGTTGCAGCAGGAGCCTGAGGCGGGACGGGACTGGCGTGCAGCCTTGTCAGAGGCGTGGCAACCGGCTGATCAGGATGTTGATCCTATCCGATACAGTGAACATCCGCTGCTGCCTGAATTGAGTGATCTGCAGCTCTCCTACTATGGTTCGCTTCAACGCGGGGTTCCGGATGAGTGGCATAGGGAGTGGCAGGAGAGTGAAAAACTGCCACAGATGATCCGCCTGATTCTGCATGGCAAGCAACAGAGCTACCCGCCGTTGACTGTGATGATCCGGGGGGCGCGACGATGAGGCGCAGACAGGGGGGATTGGTACTGGTGCTGGTGCTTTGGGCTCTGGTGCTGTTGCTGGTGATCGTCTCTGCGGTCTCATCCTCAGTGCATACCGAGACCACACTGGCCCACCATCAACTGGATCAGACACGTTTGCGGGCCTTGGCCGATGCGGCATTCCACTACGGTGCGGCGCGGGGTTACGATCCTGATGCGGAGACCGCCTGGCTCACCGATGGGGTTACCTATGCGTGGCAGTTTGAGGATGTCGAGATGCAGATCCGCATCGTCAAGGAGCGCATCCGGCTCGACCTGAACAGTGCGACAGGAGAGCAGCTGAAGTCAGTAATGGAGGCGCTGGAGCTGGATGTCGAGCAAACTGAACAGGTGATCGACGCTATTCTCGATTGGCGTGACAGAGACTCACTGCATCGTCTCAATGGTGCGGAAGATGAGCACTATGAGCGGGCCGGAATGCCTTATGGGGCGAAAGACGCCCCCTTCACCACCGTGGATGAGATCGGTCTGATACTCGGCATCGATGCGGAGCTGAAAACAAGCCTGTTGCCATATCTTTCGGTCGGCAGCGTTGCAGCGGGAACGGTCGCCTCGCCCCTCTCCATCGGTTTCGGCAAATCGTCCGGCCTGAATCTTGGCCGTGGGCTCTGGGTATTGGTAAAAGTACTGCGGGAGAAACAGCCTTTCTATGCGGAAGCGCTGGTCAGACAATCTAAGGACAGACTGAGTCTGGATAAGATAAACTACGGGGTTTCGTCGGCCGCATGGCCGCTTGATGATGAGTGAGGAGTAAGCTACTTGGCGGCACTGGCTGGAGTGGATGTTTTCAGACGTTTGCAGGATCAATTCATTGATCCCGTGACATCCTGTCTGGCTGCCCGTTTTGGCGGGGCGGCCCGCAGCAGCGGTAAGCTCAGGTTAACGCCCGCTGGCGCCGAGTTCTTTGCGGCGGATCGTGAATCGAGTATGGAGCTCAGTTCGCCACAACAGGACGGAGCTAAGCTCAAAGCCTTCCTGCATCGCGACACCCGTGATGACAAACCCGAGGTAGAGATCGAAATCGATCCCCGCCTGGTGATGATGCGCCAGGTTCGATTGCCAGCGGCGGCAAAACGCAATCTCGTCGATGTGCTTGGCTATGAGATGGATCGTCTGTCACCCTTCGAGGCCGATCAGGTCTATTACCATTTCGCCCCACACCCAGAGCAGCAGGGGACGGATTGGCTGGCAGGGCAGCTCACGGTGGTGCAAAAGCAGCGGCTGGATCCCTGGTATCAGATGCTCTCAGAGCTGGGCCTGGCAATCGGCCGGGTGACCCTGGTGGATGAGAGTCTGCCGTTGATGCTGAAGCCGCGCCAGAGCGGGGTCTCCCGCAGCGGCCGCAGCACCACGATGCTTCTCTGGGTAGCGGTGTTGCTGCTATCGGTGGTGACAGCAGGCGGCCTGGTTTGGCAGCAGCGACAGATTGCCATCGATCTGCAGCACAAAATGCAGGCAGCCCGGGAACAGGCTGCCGAGAGTATGCGTCTTGAAGAGAAACTGAGCGCCCGTCGCAAGGCGATCGGAATGGTATCAGCCCAGCGTCAGGACTACCTGGCGGTATCCGACATTCTGCTGGAACTGACCCGCCTGATCCCGGACGGCAGCTGGCTGCAGCGAGTCAATCTCAACTCAGACAGCCTGCTCGTCAGTGGTGTGTCGGACCAGGCTTCGGCATTGATTGCCCTGCTGGAAGCCTCGCCGATGTTTGTCTCTGTGCGCTTCAAATCACCCGTGGTGAGGGACAGAAGGTCCGGTAAGGAGAAGTTCGATCTCACCATGAACCTGACACAGGGGCCTGAATCATGACCCCGCCGGTATGGAGCAAAAGGCAGTGCAACCTGGTGTTGCTGGGCAGCTTAGTGTTGATACTGGTGGTGTTCCTCGCGCTCTATCTGAGCTGGCAGGGTCTGATGAGTGGTTACCAGGAGGTGGCGGAGGATGCGCGCCATCGAACAGCGCACTATCTGCGGGTCGCTGAGCGTAAGACAACGGCACGATCCGAGTTGGGATCCGCCAAGCTGACAGGGTTGATCAAGCAGAACTACCTGACGGCGGAGGCGCCTGGAATCGCCTATGCGGAGTTGCAGCAGCAGATCAAGGAGATCATCGGTTCGGCTGGCGGTGTGGCACTCAGTACCCAATTGGTTCAGGAGCCCCAGTCGGAACAGGAGTCGGCGGAAAAGATCATTGTCAGGGTACGTATGCAGGGTGACAGCTACAGCCTGCAGAAGCTGGTGCAAGCCATCGAGCAGCGAAAACCCCTGCTGTTTTTTGAGCGTCTGACCATCTCTGCACCGGCCAAATCCAAGCCTAAAACAGCAGAACAGCTGGATATCCGTTTTGATGTTTACGGCTACTTCTGGAAACAGACATCATGAAAATGCTGGCCAGCGCTCTGGCGTTACTGCTGATCGGATCGATCGCCTACACATGGCTGGGTTGGCCTGAGCGTCATCAACAGGCGCTGACCGTTAGCGCAGCTCAAGGCAAGCAGAGTCAGGCAGATCTCGATGCTGACAGCGGACCGGCATTGAAACAGCAGGCGCAACAATACCGTCTGATCGCACAGCGTACCCTGTTCCGTTCCGACCGACAGGGTTTTGAAGCCCAGCTGCCGGAGAGATCCAATCAACGCAGTCGTCCGGCGGTGCCGAAAGTCAGGTTGCTGGGGGTGATCCTTACACAAGGCGAGCCTGCGTCCGCGATGATCATGGAAGAGAAGAGCAAAAAGAGCCGGCTGTTGAAGCTCGGTGATGAGCTGGGGCAGTGGCAAATTCAGGATATCGCCTCCGATCATCTGCTTCTGAGCTGGGAAGATCAGGAGCACAAGATTCAGCTGCGGAAATTTTGAATAGCCCCGATGGGTTTAGTGGCGTTGGGCCAGCCTGAAATATTAACCGCAAATAGACGCCAATCACCGCTGACCTACGCAAATAGAGAATACAATATGAAAATTTCTTGCGGCTGTTTGCGGTGCTTTGCGTCTATTTGCGGCTTGTTCTCTCTATGTAAGTGCCATCTATACAGGCCTTGGTTATAAGAAATGCTACGATTTAACCAACTTGCGATCAGGCGGGGCAGTAAGCTGCTGTTCGAGGGGGCTGACTTCATCCTGCACGCCGGCTGGAAGGTCGGTGTCACCGGTGGAAACGGGACCGGTAAATCGAGTCTCTTCAGCCTGATTATCGGCGATTTGCATGCCGATCACGGCGATCTCTCCCAACCGCCGGGCCTGGCCATCGCCCATGTGGCCCAGGAGACCCCGGCGCTCTCCCGCAGCGCCATCGACTACGTCATCGATGGGGATTCCGAATACCGCAAACTGGAAGCTGAACTGAATCAGGCCGAGGCCGATGGTGACGGTGTTGCGGTCGCCAGGCTGCACGATGCGATGCATGCGGTGGATGGCTATCGGGCCAACGCCAAGGCCGGCGAGTTGATGCATGGCCTGGGATTTTCCAGCAGTGATTTCGAGCTGCCGGTGAGCCAGTTTTCCGGTGGTTGGCGAATACGACTCAATCTTGCTCAGGCCCTGATGTGTCGCTCCGATCTGTTGCTGCTCGATGAGCCCACCAATCACCTGGATCTTGATGCGGTGATCTGGCTGGAGAGCTGGTTACGCAACTACCAGGGTACCTTGTTGATGATCTCCCATGATCGGGATTTTCTCGATCAGGTGACCGATCATATCGTCCATCTGGAACAGCAGAAGGCCGAGCTCTACAACGGCAACTACAGCGGTTTCGAGCAGATACGGGCGGCCCGCCTGGCGAATCAGCAACAGGCCTATGAAAAGCAGCAGCGAGAGATTGCCCATATCGAGAGTTATGTGAACCGCTTTCGTGCCAAGGCGACCAAGGCGAGACAGGCCCAGAGTCGATTGAAGGCGCTGCAGCGAATGGTTCAGATCGGTCCGGCCCATGTGGACTCGCCATTCCATTTTGAGTTCGCGGAGCCTGAGAAGAATCCCCATCCGCTTCTCAAGCTCAACCAGGTCGCAGCTGGTTATGCCGATCGTCCGATTCTGGATAGTGTCACCTTGCTGTTGGAGCCCGGTCATCGGATCGGTTTGCTGGGGCCGAATGGGGCGGGAAAGTCGACCCTGATAAAAATCCTCGCGGGCAGCTTGAAACCACTCAGCGGCGAATACGATCAGGCCCAGGGGCTGCGTATCGGTTACTTCGCGCAGCACCAGTTGGAGCAGCTGGATGGGCAAGCCAGTCCATTGCTGCATCTGCAACGGCTGGATCCGAAGGCGAGTGAACAGGCACTGCGCAACCATCTGGGCGGTTTCGGTTTTCACGGTGACCAGGCGCTCGATCCTGTGGCTCCCTTCTCCGGAGGGGAGAAAGCGCGTCTGGTGCTGGCCCTGCTGGTCTATCAAAAACCCAATCTGTTGCTCCTGGATGAGCCCACCAACCATCTCGATCTGGAGATGCGTCATGCGGTCGGGCAGGCACTGCAGGATTTCCAGGGGGCGATGGTGATCGTCTCTCACGACCGCCATCTGTTGCGAATTACCACCGATGAGCTCTGGCTGGTATATCAGAACCGGGTCGGGTTGTTTGATGGGGACCTGGATGAATACCCGAACTGGCTGGCTTCAGAACGACGCGAAGAGAGCGGTCGATCGCAACCAGCTACATCCGCTGATCACAGCGCCGCCAGCCGAAAAGAGCGTAAACGGCAGGAGGCCGAGCAGCGCAAACGGTTGCAGCCGCTCAGGCAAGCGTTGGGAAAATTTGAACAACAAATTGAACAACTGCAACAAAAGCAAAAGGATATCGAACTCATGTTGAGCGATAATTCGCTCTACGATGAGTCGCGTAAAGAGGAATTGAAACGCTGGCTTGCGGAAAAGCGCGATGTGGACAGCAAATTAGACGATTATGAAGAACGCTGGCTTGAGGCCAGTGAGCAATTAGAGGCTGTACAAAGCGAAGAAAAGGACTAAAGTGTCACTCAGTAAGGAAGGGTTTCTGTTCAAATGTTCGCTTTTTTTGACAGAAACATGGTCAGTGATTGACCGCACGCCCCGGTTGTTTTAGTGCATGGTATGGCCGCTGCGCGTAGATTTGGATACATGCACGTTTTTTGAGAGTTGATGATGAACATCTATGTTGGAAATCTGCCTTGGAGCGTTAAGGATGACGAATTGAGAAAGCTTTTCTCAGAGTTTGGCGATGTTTCAGCCGCCAATGTCATTATGGATAAGTTTTCAGGCCGCTCCAGAGGGTTTGGTTTTGTGGAAATGCCAAACACAGACCATGCGGAAACAGCGATCAAATCGCTGAATGATAAAGAGATAGAGGGACGCAGTCTGCGCGTCAATGAGGCAAAGCCTCGTGAGGAACGACCACAGCGCAGTCATCAGAGGCATTAGTTATGCAGAGTGCCTGAGCTGTTATCAGACTCAGGCCGGGTTCGTGGATTCGGTGAATTAGACTGGTTCAATTGAGTTGGATTTGGCCCTGGCAGACCGGGGGCGACCCACACAGACCGGCAGATCCACTGACTTAAGGGCAAAGTGTGCTTGGCTTTGCTCCATGGGTTGTGTTGTGCCCGTTTTCAGAGGGTACAAGTCAGAAAATAGGCGGATGCCATTCGCAGATCTGTTCGGGTCCGAGTTCCATCCTTGCCAGATACCGATCCCTATGCACTATAATTAGCCGGCTGCGGTTTTTAGTGCAGGATTTGGATCTGTAAACTCATGAAAGCGTTATTTCTATTTTTCTTGTTGATTCTGGGCGCCTTTCTCGCCTGGCCATACACGGCGGTCTATCGTCTGGAGCAGGCCCTGATTTACGATGATCAGCAGGCCTTGCAGCAGATGATCGACGTGGAGGCGGTGCGGGAGCAGATCAAGCGCAAGCTCAACAAGAATGTTGAAAGCAATATCGGAGATGTCTCCAACGGTTTCATCGATTGGTTGCAGAGCGGGATTCAGCGTCTGGGTTCAAATGCTGTGGATGAGATGGTCGATCTGAATTGGGTTGTCAGACAGTTACGCGCCCACAATCCCCGGTTTGACAAGGGGGGCGTCTACGACAAGCTGACCTACGCTTTTTTTGACGGTCCCGACAGATTGCTGCTGCGCATCGGTGAGCTGGATGATAGCCCGGTTCATGCCCACTTGAGCCTGCAGGGTACCAACTGGCGTATCACCGCTGTCTATAATTGACCATTGCTGCCGGTCAGCGGCTCATCCCATGGTTCAAGGATTAATCCTGGGTGGCGTTTGTTGGGCGTCCTATCCCGTTGATTTTTAACTGTTAGGCTGGATCTTTTTCGGTTCCGTCTGTGGCGCTCGGATTTCCCTCTGTTCCCGGTCGCTATGACCCTCCCTCTGAATTGCAAAATCACTAAAGAAATTGTGAAACCGGTCGCTGTTACAGGCTGTAGCATGGCTCTGCCATCGTAAACATCAGAGAGACCGATAATAATGGTATGTGGCTGTCAACAGCGACTATCATGGAGAATCTAGGGAATCGAAACATGGCTGAAATCAGTTTCAATCAAGCCCTTTTTGAAGCTTGTCCGACCGGGATGTTGGCAATCGATGAGGATGTCTGTATACGCTGGATGAATCCTGCGTTGGAGACGATGCTTAACCTCTCGGTTGATGAGCTCGTGGGAAAGGATAAAGACACGCTGCCCGAGGGGCTACATGCCCTGTTTGATGAGACAGATATACTGCATCTCTCTCTCAACGGTGACGGGGAGCGATGGTTGCGACGGGATGTGCGGCAGGTGGAAGACGGCTCACAAGCGACTCTCAGGCTGCATTTCTATCAGGATGTCAGTCAGCAGGTCATGGCCCAGCGTGAGAGTGAAGAGCTGCGTAAGCAGGTCGAGGATCTCACCATCACGGACGAGCTGACCCGGATGTCCAACCGCAGAGCCATCATCCAGGCTCTGGATGCACAGGTAACCCGAAGCCGGCGCTATGGCAATCTTCTGACCCTCAGTGCGATGCGTTTGACTCATCCGGATGGTATGGACCAGGCTCTGCCGGATGAATCGATTCTGCTGATGTCGCAATATCTGCGTGAGCGGCTGAGATGGGCCGATGTGATCGGTCGTTATGAGAGCCAGCTGTTTCTGCTGGTGATGCCGGAAACCAGCATCGAGGATGCGGAAAATCTACTGCAGCAGATCGTCCAGGAGTGTCAGGAAGGCGCGCTCAAGGATCTGGCCGATAATCCTCTGCCGGTTTTGCAGTTCGGTGTCTCCGAATGGATGAAGGGTGATGATCCGCAACGCCTGATAACCCGTACGATTGAATCGATCTGAGAGGCACTAACTGACGGGCCTTAGAGGATTTGAGGGTTCAGGCAGGGTAGGTTGCAACGGAGGTTGAATGCCTGATACTCAAGCAATCAGTTTCGACAACGGCATCAGCCGTAAAGAGCTCAACGAGGTGCGGCAACGTTTCATGCGGCTGCACCGGGCGCGTCTGAGACGGATTCATCTGGAGTTGCGACCCAGTCAGCAGGAGTTTCTCGATCTGCTGCCGCTGCTGTTCCATATCAATCACCCCATGTTGCCGGGATTTGTCAGCAGCGATACGGTCACCGGCATCCCCGACTACAGTCCCTCAAAAAAAGCCCTGGATGCTGCGGCGAAACTGAGTCGCAGTTTTCAATACAAAAAGCGGGCCCAGCGGGTCTACCATATCCACGGACTCTACCTGATGGGCAGTACCGGGACCATTGGCCAGTCGTTTGGCAGTGATTTCGATCTCTGGCTCTGTCACGATCCGATGCTGGATCAGCATCAAAGGGATCAGCTTCAGCAAAAAGTGAAACTGATCGAAAAGGCTGCGGCGGAGTTAGGTCTGGAACTGCATATCTTTCTGATCGACCCGGAGCGCTTCCGGCGTGGCGAGAAGTCCCGCTTGTCCCGCGAGAGTAGCGGCACCACCCAACATCACCTGTTACTCGAAGAGTTCTATCGCAGTGCGGTACTGCTGGCAGGGCGTTACCCGCTCTGGTGGCTGGTGCCGCCGGAACAGGAGGAGGAGTATCAAACCTATGTCGAGTACCTGCTGTCCCATCGTTTCATCAAGGCCAGTGAGGTGTTTGACCTGGGAGGATTGAATCGGGTTCAGGCCGGGGAGTTCTTCGGCGCCGCGTTGTGGCAGCTCTATAAAGGCATCGATTCACCCTACAAATCGATCCTGAAGATTTTTCTCATGGAGGCCTACAGTCACCACTATCCCCACCCGAAATGGTTGGCCCAGCAGGCAAAAGAGGCGATCTATGCGGGTGAAACCGACATCGATATGCTGGATGCCTATATCCTGCTCTATCAGAAAGTGGAAGAGTTTTTAAAGGCTAACAAAGATACCGACAGGCTGGAGCTGGCGCGCCGCTGTTTCTACTTCAAGGTTGGTGAGCATCTGAGTCAGGTCAGAAAAGGGCAGGGTAACTGGCGTGGCCGTATGATGCTTAAACTGACCCGGCAGTGGGGCTGGAGTCAGACGCAACTGCAGATGCTCGACACTCGCTCGGAATGGAAAATTGACCGGGTAATCAAGGAGCGGAATGCACTGGTCAGCGTATTGACCCGCAGCTATCGATTGCTTACCGACTTTGCCAGAAAATTTGCCAAAGAGAGTCATATCGATCCCCATGAACTCAATCTGCTGGGACGAAAGCTCTATACAGCCCTGGATCATCGGCCTGGCAAGATCGACCATATCAATCCGGGCATCTCGAAGAACCTCTCAGAGGATTATCTTACCCTCAGTTACCGTCCAGCCCGGGATGGCACGACAGCCTGGATGCTCTATCGAGGCAATATCGAAGATGAGCAACTGTTCGAACAACGGCCGATCAAGATCTCTGCCAATCTGATCGAAATTCTGGTGTGGAGTCATGTCAATCAGGTCTGGGCGAGCCATACCCGTATTGTTCTGGTAGCAGGTGAGTCTGAGCTTACGAGAAAAGAGCTGCTCTCTCTGCAACGCAGTATTGCCAAACTGTTTCCTGACCTGATGCCGCCTTCGGCGGGGATGAAAACCCTGGCGATGCCAGCCTATGCGGTTTCCGTTGGGCTGTTTCTCAATATCGGCACAGACCCCATGGAGTTTTTAACCAGAGAAGGCAAGCAGTTAACCAGTGAGCGTCACGATCCCCTCAGCTTTGCCTCTGCCAGATCCAATCTGGTGATCAATCTGGAAAAGCTGGTGTTGACCAGTTGGGGTGAAATTCTGGTAACCCGGCATGAGGGACCGGAAGGCTTGATGGATGCGCTTTGCAGTGTCTTGAATATGCCGAGCAACGAGAGTGATAAGCGGCCAAGCATCAGCGCGGTCAGTTTCTCTGGTGTACGTGGCAGTCAGATCGGTTACCGGGTCAATGAACTGTTTGAACAAGTCATCGACAGATTCAAGCAGGAGTCGTTCAAATATGGGCGCTATCTGTTCAGAATGGGAGCGGATTTCTACATCGTGCAGAGAAAACAGCAAGAGTTTGTCTGGCGCAGTGTTGAGTCGTTTGAAAGCCTGTTGGAGGAGTTGATGCAGCCCCAACAGGTGTTCCGCCCACTTGGATTCGATGCAGAAGTGCTGGAGGAGAGTCCCTTTCCGCTGCTCTATGAAGTTAATAAACCGGATGTGATTCAGCTCTTTTTCCAAGTCACAACCCATGGTATCGATATCCATATTCTGGATGAGCAAGGTTCCCTGTTTAGACAGTCCCTGAAAGCCGACAGCCCCCGTTTCCTAATGTTACAGCAGCGACGTTTTCTGAATAGCCTGCAACAGCTCAGAAACCTGGTATTGAGTAGCGAGAGCGATCTGTTGGCTGAACCGGAATTCTATGAGTTGATGCTGGGGAAGAACAGTCAGTGGCGGATCAAACAGCGCCGGGTACCGTTAAAGAGCTCGGATGATTACATGGAGGTTGTGTTGGTTGCTGACGGCACCGATGCGGACGCCAGACTGGTATCGCTGATCTGTGGTGAACGGGAGTTCACTCATATGGAGTATGGCGATGCACTCTATACAGTGGTCGCTGATTACATCAACAGTTTAAGAAAAAGCGAGAGCAAATATCCAATCTATATGACATCAATCCGCCTCAGTGGATTGCAGATCATGCCGACACTGGAGACAGTCAATCTTCTCAATCTGAAAAAGCGGGTTGAAAATAGAATCAATCAGTAACCGATCCTCCGCTTCCGCAACCGAATGGCGCCTACTTAATTTCATTATCGGCCAAAGATGTTGGGTCAGCCTAAGCGACGAACCGCAAATCACCCCTATGAACTCTTACGCAGAGAAGGCTATATACGAAAATTCTCGGTAATCGGTTGTTTATTGTGTTTCATCAAAACGTATTTGGTGGGGCATGGCCCCACCCTACCATTCATTTCAGGGTGTAGGGTGGGGCCATGCCCCACCAAACAGGGTTCGAGTAAGCGCTATTCGTTCCAATGCCCTATCTTTGTCGGATACTCCTTTTGGCCTTTTAACACGGCTCTGACGATACCCTGTCACAATTACCTGAACTGAACTAATTATACAGAGAGAGAATTTGTATATTTTAAATATCTGGCAATACTCCGTAGGAAGGGGATTGCATCCTCCAGCCTTGCTCGGCTGCTAATGGTGGTCATTTGCTGGCAGGCGACTCTATCTTGAGTATCTCCGGCCTTTGCAGGCTAAACATTGTGATGAGTCTAGTGCTTAAACGGGCCCAGCCTGAAGCGACTGTTAATGGAGTGAACCATGGTCACGATACTGATAGTGCTGCTAGTTATCGTTTTCGCTGTTCCCTCGATCTATCTGTCAACCTTGAAGGGTGAATTCGTCGTCAGCCGAAGTCTGGCGATCGGAGTTGCCAAGGAACAGGTTTTTGAAAAAATAAAGGATTTTAAAAGTTGGCCGGAATGGAGTCCCTGGTTGATGCATGAACCGGAGACACGTCTCGAATACTCAGATGCACCGGATCAGCCGGGCGGCTGGTACAGCTGGGATGGAGAGACGGTTGGCGCCGGGCGTTTGACCCATGTGAAGTTTTCAGGCTCAGACAGAATAGAGCAGAAGATCGAGTTCCTGCGCCCATTCAAGTCGGTCAGTCAGGTCTGGTGGGAAATGGAACAACTGGATGAGGGTGGCACACTGGTGCGCTGGAATATGTCCGGCAGCATGCCTTTTCTGTTCCGTTTCATGACGAAAAAAATCGCCGAATATGTGGCTAAGGATTACGATACCGGACTGGCCATGTTACGTGGCGTACTTGAACCTGGTGCGGAGTATCCCAGATTCAGCTTTGAAGGGTTTGTCGAGCTGCCGGCAATAACGGCTTTGACGATTCCATTTGAAGGTGACCTGGAGACCATGAAAGTCGCGATGAAGGAAGGGTTCTCGAAGCTGGCTGAGTATGCGACGGAGAATCAGCCGCTGAGCAGTGGTTGCCCCTTTACCTGTTACCATGATGTTGACTTGCAGACGATGCATTTCAAGTGCGATATGTGCCTGCCGGTCAGTCAGGACGTGACGCAATCCGGATTCAAGCTGAAGCAGTTTCCCGCAGGCCGCTATTACAAAACCACCATGAAAGGGAGTTATCAGTTTCTCGAATTGGCTTGGTATCAAGCCTATAGCCACCTGCAGATGCAGAAGATCAAGCCACAGAAAAAGGCAGCCTCTTTCGAATTTTATGAAAATGATCCGAATGAAGTCGAACACACCAATCAAATAACAACTTCGATCTATGTGCCGGTTAAATAAGAGGATCGGGATGGATGGTTTGACCGTTAGTCGATCAGGTTGAACTCAGTGGTCTATTGTCCGAAAGCCGGAGCACTTTTTTCATTTAACACATCGCACTGAGTACAACCTGATGATTGAGTGATTACTTGGGCTGAGCTGTTGCAACCGGTCCGATATACTCGATCTCGAAAGTCAGGGTTTCATTGGGGCCGATCTTTTTGCCGGCACCTTTCTCGCCATAGGCCAGTTCCGGTGGCATCACAACAACCCACTTTCCACCAGGCTGCATTCTGGTGATGGCTTCACGGAATCCTGGCACAACACCGTTGAGACTGAACTGAGTCGGTTTTCCTCTTGAGTGGGAGCTGTCGAAGACAGTGCCATCGATCAGCTTACCTGTGTAGTGCACTTCGACCCGCTGATCCGCTTTCGGGTGCGCTCCGTTGCCCGGCGACATCACCTCATACTGGAGGCCGTTTTTGAGTACGGTCACACCCGGCCGTTTGGCGTGTTCCTCGCGATACTTGGCGCCTTTGGCCAGGTTCTCATTGGCCAGTTCAGCACGCGCCGCTTTGGCGTCCGCATAGAATTTTCTGAGTGCGGCCTGCATCTCTTCCTGGCTGAGTTGCGGCTGCTTTTTTGCCAGATAGTCTGATACAGCTGCGGCAAATGCATCCGCATCCACTTCGCGAATATCCTGAGCGATCAGCATCTGCCCGATTTGCAGGCCAATCGCATAACTGTACTTCTGTTTGTGGGTATTCAGTTCGACGGCAAAGCCGTTCTGTGCAAAGCAGAGAAGCAAACTGAAGAAGATCAGAAACTTGTTTTTCATAGTCTTGAATTTTTTCCTGTTTGGATTTTAGGAGCCTCTGATAAGTCCGTCATTGTGGCGAATGCCGGAATCCATCTGATTGATTTTTCCGGATCCCGGCATTCGCCGGAATGACGAAATGTGGAATACTCAGAGGTTCGTTGGTTACAAAACGTCTACTCAGACAGTCGCATGATAACAATAGTTCGATATTGCCATCATCCCTGTTTACTCTCTGTGTCGTCGATTTCCCCGCGGCACGGGAGCGATTGGGCAATGATATAGATCGGCCGTCGCTTGACCTCTCTGTAGATCTCTGCAATGTACTCTCCGATCAGTCCCAGCCCGAGCAGTATCATACTGCCCATCACCAGTATCAGCAGTATGACGGTTGGAAAACCGGCTTCGGCGTAGCCCTGCCATTTATACCATAAGGTCTGTATTGTCAGTCCTAAACTGAAAACCAGGCCGGCAAATCCAAACCAGGTCACAATCCTGAGAGGTAATGAGGAGAAACTGATGATGGTGGTGCGGGCCAGTCGCAGTAAGTGTCCCACACCCCAATGACTCTCTCCGGCATGACGGGATGGTGGATCAAATTCGATCGCGATCGACTCAAAGCCGAGCCAGGTGGTCAGGCCGCGAAAGTAGCGGCCGACTTCCGGCAGTGCGATGTATTGATCGATTGCCTCCCGGTCGAGCAGTTTGAAATCGCTGGCCCCATCCAGTTTCATGCCGCTGGAGAGATTGAACAGCCGATAGTAGAGTCGTGCGCCCAGGCGTCGTAGTGATGATTCAACCTGACGCTTGCGTTTCACGGCCTCAACCACTTTGATCTTGCCGCTCTGCCAGTGTTCGATCATTTGCGGGATGAGGGCTGGAGGGTGTTGTAAATCCGCATCCATCACCACAGCAGCTCGACCACTGGCTGCGCGAAGCCCTGCCAGTATCGCTGCCTCTTTGCCAAAGTTCCGGCTGAAGCGTATTGCTTTGATCGGGATGGCGCTGCTGTTTGCCAGCTTGTTGATGGCCTGCCAGCTGTTGTCCGTCGAGCCGTCATCGATCAGCACGGCCTCGAATTGCATGTCTCCGCCTGCCAGACACTGCTCCAGGTTTTGCCAGAATCCCGATAGAGCGGATTGCTCGTTATAGATGGGAACAACCAAGGAGATCAACATGTCAGGCTCCGGCTTTTGAGGCGAATATGTAGCGTCTCATCGTAACAAAGTTAATCACAATGATAATAGTCTCGGTGATCAGTTTGGCGGCTACGGGATGGAGTTGCAGCAGATCGATAAAACCCAATAACAGAATGATGCTGAGGGTATACGAAACAAGCCACAGGATCAGATATTGAATGATCTGTTGCCGCATCGCCTGGGGCGTGAATTGCCGATCCTCGAAGACGATCAGTTTGTGTCCGGCAAATGCAACCAGGGCGCCGACAATCCTGGCGACGGTTTGTGCCGATACGATGCCGATGTGGGAATAGGTGAGAAAGAAAATCAGAAAGTCCACCACCCAGGAGGCGCCACCCACCAGCAGGTATCGCAAAAACTGTTGGCTCAATAGCTTGTTGAACAGGGTTCTGATGGGGGTGCTGTTCATGGTTTGGCTGAGAGTAAATCGTTGCAGGCGCTAGCTTGTGGATTGGCTAGCAGACGGATTGGCGAATAGGCGGAACGAATTAACAGGCAGCTCTGTTTGGCTGCCAGATCCCGGCTGTTGCGATCCGCATAGTCGAGCGTCAGAGTGAATCGATAAACGTCTGCCGACACACTCTTCTCGGCTGAGAGATTGCCCTTGATCTGTTTTGGCTGTAGTGGGGTGATCAGAATGATCTCATGTTCAAGATCATCGGCCGGGTGAACGGAGTGCCCATGAATCTGCAATCTTTGCTCGTTTGGCATACTCATGCTGATTGATCCCGGAGCGGCTTCAAACAGTGGCGGATAGGGCGGTGAAATGGCAACGGTGAGGACTTTTGGCGCCTTTGGCTTGGGTTTTTTTCCGCTCTTTATCCGATCCGAGATATTGAGAACGCATTGGCAATCCTTGTCATAACGCCAGATGCTTTTCTGTTCGGTGTCGAGTGACCTCAGGTTGCGTGAATCCATGAAGAGCGGCAGTTTCTCGCTCGTTTCTCCCGCTACTCTGGCCTGGGCGTAGCGGGCGCCGTTGAGTACCGTGTCCAGATAGTAAGCGTCCTTGATCTCCTTGGAATAATAGATCCCCCCGGGCGGCGGCTGCAGAAAGAACTCATACACCGCATCGAATTGATTGAGTCTGGGTTGCATGGCCTGTTGTGCCTGCCAGGCCTGAACGCCTGCCGAAGCCGTGAACAGCAGCAGGATCGCTGATTTCAAACCAAGCTTCAGGAATTGGGTGTTTGCCAGGGCGATGATCAGCGTTATCGTGAAAAGCCACCAGGGAAGCAGCAGATAACGGTTGGCTTCGGTGATCCCGGGGTGTTGAGTCAGCGGAAGCAGCGGCAGCATTACCGCAAGCAGCGCAACCATCATCAGCGGAGCGTTGAGTCGTTTCTGTCGTGCCAGGTTGACCATCAGTAGAATGAAAATCAGGCTCAGCGACCAGGCCAGGTAGGGTGTGACAAACAGCAGTTCCGGTATCGAAGCGTAGGATTGCAGCGCCTTGCTGATTGAAAAAGCCTGACCACCCGCATCGTATCCACCGACAAAGGAGCCCAGCACGGCGAGCCGCCAGAACATGTAGGCGGCGGACCAGATCAGCATTGGCAGTGCCAGTTTAAGTCGCACTGAGAGCGATTGGCCGGGTAGCAACAGCAGCACGAAAGGCAGCGGAAAATAGACCTCCTTGCAGGTGGTGGCGATCACATACAACAGGGTCGACAGGAGTTTCAGAAACCACTGTTTTCTGCTCAAGTTGAGCTGAAACGTGTAGATCGCAAGTAGGCTAAACAGCAGTCCGCTGACATAGTGGCCGACCATTAATTGTTGGGCGACGAATTGTGTTGGCGCGCCGACTAAAAAGAGGGCTCCGCCGATGAAAGCGAACAGGGGGCTTACCCAGCAGCGCAGCAACAGGTAGGTGGCAATGGCGCAACCGGCAAGGGTGGCCAGGTGTTGGATGTAGAAACCCTGTGGCTCAAACCCGAACAGCCATAGGTTGAGATCGAAAATCAGTGGGTTTGTCGGGGTCAGGTTGTTCAGCGAGTAACCCCGGGTGATGGCCGGGTCGAAAAAGTAGTCGAATGGGGAGAAGCGGCTGGCATAATCGAGAAGCCAACCGTCATCGAAACGCCAGTTTCCTGAAAGGGCGCTCTGATTGAGGAGAAAAGTCAGTATCACCAGGCCAAGCATCAGGGCCGCGGTGATCAGGTTTTGTCGAACCGGCACAAATCAACCTTGCAAGCTGTTGTGGATAGTATTGACAGGGTGGTCTGTCTGCCCGGTCAATAGCGTTCTGGAACGGTAGCATGAACCGCGCCGGAAAATCGACTGGCTCTGTGTCGCTCATTGAGCTGAGATTGGTGATAGCCATTGGCGAGTCTTTGCGGTGATTTGCGTCCATTCGCGGCCTATTTTCTTTCGCGGCAGTTGAATCGCTGGAGGTAGAACTTAGCTGGCTCGGCAATCACCGGTATCTCATGTATCATAGCGCCTTTTCCCCTCTAGACTGGAAACTGTAGGCGCTTGTTCAAGATCTATCGAGACCTCTACCGGCATCGCCAGAGCGTCATGCTGATGGTGCGGCGCGATACCCTGCTCAGAATAAAAGGCACTTTGCTGGGGCCCTTGTGGCTGCTGGCGCAACCCCTGTTTCTGCTGCTCGTCTACAGTTTTGTTTTCTCGGGGATTCTGAAAATCAGCTTCCGGCCTGACGGTGGCAGTGGGGATTTTGCCCTCTATCTGTTTGCTGCGTTGATGCCCTTCAGCGCATTACAGGATGGTTTGCAGCAGGCAAGCAGCAGTCTCTCCAACAATCGTGATCTGTTGCTGAAGACCCAGATGCCGGCGATTGTATTTCCGGCCATCGCCGCCTTCGGCACTTTGATTCAGGAAGTTCTGGGGTTGGTGATTTTGGTGTTCGCCGCCTGGGTTATGGGCTATCCACCCGGTAAAACCCTGATCCTGCTACCTGCACTGATCGCCCTCAGGCTGTTGCTAACCTTCTCCCTGGCGCCTCTGGTGGCAATACTGTCGGTCTTCATCAAGGATGTTGGTCAGGTCTTGCCGATGATCATGATGGCGCTCTTTTTCACCACTCCGATCATCTATCCGGTGGAGATGATTCCGCAGAGTTTTCGTCCGTTGATCGAGGGTAACCCCCTGACCTGGCTGGTTGAGGCCTATCGCGCTGTGATTCTTGAGCAATCCTGGCCAGTGGATAATCTCTTGATCGTCGGACTCTCGGCGTTGATCATCATGATTCTCACAGGGGCGCTGTTCAACCGCCTGCAGCATCGGGCGAAGGACTTCCTGTGAGCGCGATCGAAGCCCGACAGCTGTCGAAGAGCTACCGACAGTACGCCAAGCCCATCGATCTCTTCAAGGAGTGGTTGCTGCGCAAGCCGTTTCATAATCAGGTGGATGCGCTGGCGCCCATCGATTTGACCATCCCCAAGGGCACCACCTTTGGGGTGATCGGTGATAACGGGGCGGGTAAATCTACACTGCTTAAATTGCTTGCAGGTACACTGACGCCAACTACCGGCAGCCTGCATATCGAAGGCAGAAAATCTGCTATCCTTGAGCTGGGCTCAGGTTTCCATCCGGAGTTTTCCGGGCTGGAGAATATTCAACTGGCCTGCTCCCTGTTGGGGCTCTCTGCAGCGGAGACCGCTGAAAGAACACCACAGATCATTGAGTTTTCCGAGTTGGGTGTCGCCATCCATCGTCCGGTTAAATCTTACTCCTCGGGTATGTTCGTACGCTTGGCGTTTTCCGTCATCACATCGATCGACCCCGATGTGCTGATTGTGGATGAAGCCCTATCGGTCGGTGATGCTCTGTTCCAGAAAAAGAGCATGGACAGAATGATGAAGTTTCGGGATGAGGGTAGAACGCTGGTATTCTGCTCTCACAATCTCTATCAGGTGAAGGAGCTGTGTGAGCAGGCGGTCTGGTTGGAGAACGGCGTGGTCAGGGGTATGGGCGAGTCCGCCAAGGTGGTGGATGACTACCAGGACTCGGTCAGACAGCGGCAAAAAGCGGGCAGCATTGATCGAGCTGCTCCGGATGCTGAAGCGGCCAGCGATGTCTATCTGGCAGAGGTGGTGTTGGAGGGCGGCATCGACACAGCGGAAAACATACCGCTCTATCAAACCGGTGATCATTTTGCGATTCGGGTCGAGGCCGATATCGGCTCCCGACCGGCGGATGATGTGCATATCGGATTGGTGTTGATCCGTAATGACGGACTCCAGGTGTATGGTGTTTCAACCCTGATCGATGAATTGGGTCTCTACCCAATCGCGGACAAGCGCTACGGGGTCAAGCTGGTGTTCGATCCGATCAATCTGATGTCCGGGGATTACGCCCTTGAGGCCTGGCTGATCGACCGCAGTGGACTGCATGTTTACGATTCCCGTCCGGTCTGTTGTCAATTTCGTGTCCGTCATGAGAGCAGTGAGGTTGGAATCGTCAAAATGAGTCATCAGTGGGAACCTATTGCCTGAACCCAAATCACAACATGGCCGGTCAATTGAACTGGTGTGAATATTACCGTTTCACCCGGCTGGCGAGTTGTTATGATGTGATGGCATCGGATGATATGAATGTTGAGGTCGAAAGCGGTGGCTGAGAGATTGAACCTGTGGGATCTCCGGCTCAAGTACCGGGTGCTGTTTCCCGCGCTGTCCCGTCTACCCCGCTATGTCTCTTATCGTCTGGCCAGCCTGTATGGCCGGGGTGAGTTTCGCCGCAACGAAGAGATGGCCACTCAGATTGCTCATCAGATGCGACGGGCTATACCCGGTCTGGAAGATCGGGCCTATCAGGAGTGGACCCGCTATTTCTACGCCATGCAACAGCGTGAAATACTGGATACCTGGTACTATCCCGGCCTGATGAGCGCGCAGCAGGTCGGCCGCTTCATCGAAGTGGAGAATTTTGAATCGGTGCTCTCCTACCGCCGGGAGGGTCGACCGATCATCTTCGCCGGGGCCCATATGGGGCGGTTCTGGATGCTCGGCGTGACCACGGCGGCTTATGGCATTCCGACCAGTGCGCTGGCCCGGGATGATGAAAACAGCAATACCTGGGGGCTGCCGGAAGCGGAGTTCCAGTATCGCAGACTGAAACTCTCCCGTTTACGGGACTGCTATCGCAGTGAGTTTGTCACTCCGGGCGTATCCAATATGAGGCCGTTGCTGGAGGCCCTGCGGCAGCGACCGATCGCGATTCTGCTCGATGTGCCCTACGGCAAGGGGAGTCCCGGCCTGGTTGCGGTGCCTTTTTTCGGACAGCAGGGTTATTTTCCGGAAGGGCCGATAAAGATTGCGAAACGGGTCGGCGCGGTGATTCAGCCATTCAGTGTGGATGAGCATCGTCGCGGGCTTAAGTTGAACTTCCATAAGCCTGTCGAGGTGGAAGGTCGATCCAGTGAAGAGCTGTTGGCTCTCCTGGTGAGTGATATCGAACAGCGAATTCGGCAAAATCCAGGCAACTGGTGGCAGTGGCAGGCCCTGCCCATGTACTGGGGAGAGGTCTGATCGGCCAGCGACGATCGATCTGTGAATTGATGGCGGTCGGCGGATTGCGTAGAATTTGCACTTTTAACGAACAAAAGTTGTGTCAGGAGCCTGTGGTTGTGAGAATTAGCGTTTTGCTTGTGCTGGTTATGTTGATGAGCGCATGCGCCACCAATCCGGAAGTTCAGGCTCAGAAGGACGAGGAGATTGTCGCCACACGCGCCCAGGAGCGATGGAATCTGCTGGTTGATGGGCGTGTGGAGTCCGCTTACGACTACCTTGCCGCCGGATATCGGCTGGTCACGCCCTATTCCCACTACATGAAGACGGTGAAAGGGGTAGGTTTGTGGAAATCCGCCGAGGTTCAGAAAGTTAATTGTAAAGAAGATGTCTGTAAGGCCGATATCAAGATTCAGATGGAGATTCGTCATCCGATGATGCGATCACCGGCCCGTACCGAAAGTGTTGTTATCGAACAATGGCTTAGGGATAAGGACGGAGTTTGGGGATTTCTTCCCACGGTAAAGTGATGAACAAAAATGTTTCTGTTGTTTTTATGATACATTTTTAAATAATCCCTATAATTACAGAATGTTATGGTGGGTTATTCTTGAGTTGTCTACTATTTTGCATTAAAGCAAGCACTTAACAGGAAAATTAATGCTTGTGGGCAACCTGGACTATGCAAGCGTTTTGTTTTTGTGACAAAATTGGAAATAAATATTTGCTTTATTTACAATGGGTTATCGATATCATTTGTAAATATGCAACATTTTTTCATTTTTTTGCTACAATTCTGCTTGTTAGCTTGCAGATTTATGGTAGACTTCTGGCGTGAGATTGGACTTATGGGTTGTTTGTGGCCTGAGACTTTCCTCACAAAGGAATGATCATTCCCTTGAAAGGTCATGGGTTTGAGTCGATAATCCTCTGCGGAGTGCCTGGACTCATGGCTTATAGCTGGCCGCATAACAGGCTCAGTTAGTTTTTAGTGTTAACACGCAAGAAAATAGGAGACACAACTGTGTTGAGAAAATCTAAGATCGCTGCAGCCATGCTGATGGCTACTGCTACAGCCGGAGTCAATGCGGCTTTCGTCAATACTGACGGTACTGGCCAGGTTGCGCTGCTTCCTTACTACAATGTAAACAACAATATCCTCACCAACATCAACATCACCAACACCACTGATCTTTACAAAGTGGTCAAGGTTCGTTTCCGTGAGTCTCGCATCTCTGCTGACGTGCTCGACTTCAACATCTACATGTCTCCTTATGACGTGTGGAACGGTACCATTCGTCTGAATGCTGCTTCTGGTGTTGCCAACATCATCACCGAAGACGAAACTTGTACTTTCCCTGACAAAGCTCTGCTGCAGGCTGGTGTTGACTTCCGTAACATCTACGATGCCACTACCGACGAAGATCTGACCGAAGGTTACGTTGAGGTTATCGAGATGGGTACCATCGCTGATGGTGCTGGTCCTGCGACCGACGGCGGTGAGACTGCTGAAATCGACGGTGGCGCAGTGAATGCTGACGGTACTATCACCGCAGCTACCAATGACCGCTCCATCCCTGCAGGCCTTCTGCATGATGCAACCGGCATGCCTGCTGACTGCTCTGTTGTAAGTGACGCCTGGACTGCTGGCGCTGCTGGCATCAACGGTTTCACCCCTGGTTCAATGACTACTGAAGGTGTCGCTGCTGATGCCAACGTCGCTGACCCATACGAAGCTGGCGGCATCAACGCCGGTCTGGTCTACACTGCACCTGATCGCGGCGGCATCAACGCTTACGCCATCATGATCAACGCAGCTGACGGTGCTGCTTTCGTTGAGCAGGGCACTCACATCGATGCATACGCCACTGTTCCTCAGCACTATCGTTCAAACGATCCGGCTAACTACCTGCTGCCTTCACTGGCATCTGGTGACGTTGTTACCGCTGAAATGCTGAACGCTGATGCGACTGCTGTTAAGTCCACTGGCGCCATGAGCCTGACCGAGTATGACACCGGTTCTGTCAACGACATCACTCCTAACCCTTCAATCCCAATGGGCTCCAACCCATTCCCGGTTGCTGTGGCTCTGAGTGCTGACGCAGTTGCTGCCCCATACTTCACCGAAGCTGGCATCAACGGCGGTACCGACATCGTTGTGACCTTCCCAATGCGTAAGCACGGTGTCTACAACGGCGGTATCCTGACCAACCAGCTCGACGCTACTGCAGCGGCTTGTGCCGGTACCCTGAATGACGGCGTAGACGATGGCGCAGCTGTTGCCATTCCTAACGTTGGTACCACTGGTAACGACTACCCAAGCGACGGTGCTGGCACCATTTGTACCAATGCTGGCTTCGCAAGCAGCACTCCTGACGTTCAGGTTAGCCTGACCTACTACGACTACGAAGAGCAGACTGCTGCTGTAGTTGCTGGTAGCGACGACTTCTCTCCTGTGCCGATCGACGCACCTACCGTCATCGCTCTGGAGCGCGAAGTAAACGTGGTTAGTGTTCAGCGTAACGACGGTACCAGTGCTTCCGTACTGGGTACACCTGCCGCTAACGTCTTCAACTGGACTCTCGATCCTGGTTTCGAGGCTGGTTGGGTCATGATCGGTATGTCTAACTACGACTACAACACCGACACCCGTATCGCCAACCTGACTGAAGCTGTTGGCGGCATCAACGCTGCCGGCGCTGGCGTCTGGACTGGTGTTCCTGCCATCGGCTTCTCAGCCATGGCTGCTGATGTCGGTCCTGCTCAGATCGGTGAGACTGTCGACCTGATCCGTAGCGTAAACCGCAACTAATACAAATCGCTTAGGCGATCTTGTAGAGAGGCAGGCCTTCGGGCCTGCCTTTTTTTTTGATTGAATTTCACCATTGGTTACTAATCCAGCTGTCAAGCAGAGAACTTAACGGTTGTTAAACACTCTATGTTTGAGGATTTGTGCTGGTGGGTAGCTCTGTTTGTCAGGAATGTGCAGAAAACCTGACGGATGAGTATAATTGCCTCCTTTTTTATTGATCATTACTTCAAGTTACTCGAGGTGTGTAATGCGTTTTATCCTTGTAGGTCTGTTGGGCCTTGTTTTGGCCCCGGCACTCTCCGCTGAGGAGGATGTTTTAATGTTTGGTGGTGATATCAAGGTTGAACGAATTGATCTGGACGCCTTGCTTGTCGACGGACCAGTCAAAGCGCAGCAGGATGTTCTGGCGAACAAAAAACAGGTCCTGCAACTGCTGCGTCAGACCTATCTGATCAGGGCATTGGCGGATGAGTACAAACAGCAGGGGTTGGCGGACAACAAACTTCTGCAAGCGAAAATGCGACGTCAGCAGGAGAGGACGCTTTACTTAGAGCGGCTGAAGCAGATTGACGAACAGCCGATTCCCGATTTCGCAGATGCGGCCAAGGAGCAGTATCTGGGTAATCCGGATGAGTACAGCATTCCTGAAAAAGTGGATGCCAGACACATTTTGATCTCGACCACCGATCGACTGGCTCAACATCACACCCGGGAAGAGGCGCTGAAGATAATCCAAAAGGTTAAGGCCGAGCTCGATGCTGGCCGGACTTTTGAAGACCTGGTGCCGATCTATTCTGAAGACCCCAGGTCCAGAGAGAATCAGGGTACTCTGGGCGTTTTCAAGCGTGGCGCCATGGTAAAGCCAGTTGTTCAGGCGGCTTTCAATATGAATAAGCCAGGTGAAATCAGTGATATAGTAGAGAGTGAATTCGGTTTTCACATCGTCAAACTTGTTAAGAAATTTCCAGCTGAAAAGCAGCGCTTTGAGCAGGTAAGATTAAGCATTATTGAGAAATTGACAAAGGACTATATTCGCAACAGACGCGAGGCTTACTTTGATCAGTTGTTAGAGAGTAACGATGCGGCGATCTATGAGGATCTGGTTGAAGAGTATATTGCCAAGCGTTTAGAGGATCTGGATAAGCAGCCGCCTGTTAAAGAGTAATTGAGTTAAAAAGCCTGTGGCCGAGTACGATTTTAAGCTTGATCTGAATGTGGAGAACAACTCCCATACACAACTGGTCAAGCGAATTCCAAAGGGTAGTCGAGTTCTGGAACTGGGTTGTGCAACCGGCTATATGTCTGAATACCTGCGCCAGGAACTCGACTGTCATGTGGTTGGTGTGGAGTATGACCGCGCCATGGCGCAGAAGGCGAAACAGCACTGCGACCAGGTGATCGTTGGCGATGTGCAGAAGGATAACTGGTTGAAGTCGCTGGGTGACGAACCTTTCGACATCATTACCTGTGCGGATATTCTGGAGCATCTGAGAGATCCGATCTCTCTGCTTAAAAAACTGCCGAAATACCTTAAAGAGGATGGGCGACTGCTCGCTTCTCTGCCGAATGGCGCTCATGCGGCCTTGCGACTTGAGTTGCTGGAAGGGCGTTTCAGCTACGAGGATACCGGCCTTCTCGACCGGACCCATCTTCATCTCTTCAACTACCACTCATTGCGAGAGCTGTTCGTTCGCGCCGGATTCCGGGTGGATGAACTTTCCTACACATTCCATGACATGGCGGATTCGGAGATCGTTCGTCGCCTGGAGAATCTGGGGCTGAACGCTTCGGATAAAGCACTGGGGATGTTTCATACCCCTGAGGCGGCGGCGTTCCAGTTCATCGTCACGGCTCATCCCGACGAATCGGTTTCCATCGAGGATTTTCCGGCCTTGACCGACAAACCGATGGAGTCCTCGATCGAGGTCTACCGGAATCTCTACGATCAACTGCATCAGACCGGAGAGACGGCGGCGACCCGTCTGGAGATGGTGAATGAGCGCGATCAGCTGTTGCAACAGCAGCGTGATGAGATGCATGGGTTGATCGAGGTACGTGATCAGCTGGTGAATCAGCAACAGGAGCTGAACCGGGTTCTTCACGAAACCCAGGCCAAACTGGCTGATGAACAGGCAAAGAATGATGAGCTATCCCATCAATATAAAATGAGTGAGCGGGCTGTTCGCTCGATGGGCCACGAAAAGGATGCAGTGGAACATCGGTTGAAGAGCGCTAAGCAGCATCTGCACGATGTGACCAACAGTACCGGCTGGCGTGTCTATACAAAACTGATGTTGCCGCTGAGTCTGTTCCGGCGCTTCAAGCCAGCCATCGGCGGATTGATCAAAAACCCCAAAATGCTGGCAACCTGGGCCAAAGAGGCGAAGCGTCTCTATAAAGCCGGCGGGCTCACCGCGATTCGCAATCGGCTGACCGATCATGCCTCGCCGACCTATACCTACTCTCTGTGGATCAAGGATGTGGAGCCGGTGGGTCTGCCAAAACTTGAATCGATCGAAGCGTTGAACGAGTGGCAGGGTCGTCCACTGATCTCGATTGTCATGCCGGTCTACAATGTGGAAGAGGCCTGGTTACGCGAAGCGATCGATTCCGTATTGGCACAGACCTATGATGACTGGGAGCTCTGCATTGCGGATGATGCCTCGACGAAAACCCATATCAAGCGGGTATTGCAGGAGTATGAAACCCGTTTCAAGCGGATCAAAGTGGTCTACCGGAAAGAGAATGGGCATATCTCGGCGGCGACCAACTCTGCGCTTGAGCTGGCAACCGGCCAGTTCGTCGGTTTGATGGATCACGACGATGTATTGGCGCCTCACGCCCTGTTTTTTGTTGCCCAGGAGATCATTCTCCACCCGGACGCCTCCATCTTCTATTCGGATGAGGATAAACTGAATAGTGAAGACGTGAGATACGACCACTATTTCAAACCCGATTTCAATCCGGACCTGATGCGCTCGCATAACATGATCTGCCATTTCGGCGTCTACCGGCGTTCACTGCTGGAGAAGGTGGGGGGAATTCGGGAAGGCTATGAAGGGGCTCAGGACTACGATCTTGCGCTGCGTTGCCTGCGTGAACTGGATACCCGCAAAGAGGTGCGGCACATACCCTGGATTCTCTACCATTGGCGTGCCATTCCTGAGAGTACCGCATCCGGTGCTGATGCGAAATCCTATGCCATGAAGGCGGCGATCAATGCGGTCAAGGATGATCTTGATAGTCGTGGTATCGAGGCCAAGGTCAGCGAGTCGAAACTGATTGCCGGTATGATAAGGGTGCAGTATCCGCTGCCGGAAGTTCAGCCGTTGGTCTCGATTATCATCCCGACGCGCAATGGCGAAGCCCTGGTGCGGCAGTGTATCGATAGCATCAAAAGCCGCACCGATTACAAGAATTATGAGATTGTTATCGTCGATAATCAGAGTGACGATCCCAAGACCCTGGAGTACTTCTCCCAACTGGCGTCGGTCGATGGGGTGAAGGTGATTCGTTACGACCACCCGTTCAATTTTTCTGCGATCAACAACTTTGCGGTAAAACAGACCTCAGGTGAGCTGCTCTGTTTTATGAACGATGATATCGAGGTGATTTCTCCCGGTTGGCTGGATGAGATGGTCAGTCAGGGTGTGCGGCCTGAGGTTGGCGCCGTCGGTGCGCGCTTATGGTATCCGGATGGACGCCTGCAGCATGGTGGCGTGGTGCTCGGTCTGGGTGGCGTGGCAGGCCATGCCATGAAATATACCTATGAGGAGAATCGTGGCTATATGGGGCGTTCTGTACTGGTGCAGAACTACACCGCGGTTACCGCCGCCTGCATGCTGGTCAGAAGAGAGGTTTTCGAATCGGTTGACGGTTTCGATGAAGAGAATCTTGCGGTTGCCTTCAATGATGTGGATATCTGTATCCGTATCTATCAGCAGGGGTACAACAATCTTTGGACTCCCTATGCTGAGTTCTACCACCATGAGTCAGCCTCCCGTGGTGCGGAGGATACACCGGAGAAACAGCGCCGATTTTCCGGGGAAGCGCAATACATGTTGGATAAGTACGGTCCCTTGCTTGAGCGGGATCCAGCCTATAACCCGAACCTGACCCGTTGTGGAGAGGATTTCTCTCTGAACTGGAAAGGTGTCGAAGAGGATTGATTGAGATGTCTGAAAAAGCCGATATCGAAGAGTTTACTGCACTGGCCAGCCGTTTTATCGAGCTTGCCAACAAGATGAAAGAAGAAGGTAAGCCGGTGCAGATGGTCAATGCGGCCTTGATGTCTGCTTCCGCAACTTATGCTACCTACATCCATGCGGGTAACGAAGGTTATCTGCAGCCCAGTGGGGTAAAAAAGCTGGTCGACACTTACAGCAATCAGGTTGAAAATATACAGAAGATAAAGAAGCAGGCGACAGAGCAGGGGTAGGCCAGCTGTTGTCGGTATAATGGTTTTACCCTGTCGTCGGGTTAGTGATGCAACTCTACTGAACTGATTCATATATGAAGCTGGTTATCTCCATCGTTTATTATGACAGTAGACTGGATATCTTGCGGGATACCCTGCAGAGCATTGTCAGCGCCCTTGACTACACCCTGGCGGCAAGAAGCGATCTGCAAGCGACGGTGGTTGTGGTCGATAACGGCAGTATCCTCAGCAAGGTCAAACAGCTGGTCGGACAGGTCGTTGGAGGACGTAAGTATCAATGGATGGTGATCGGTACCGGCGGCAATATCGGCTATGGGGCTGCGCATAATCTGGTGATCCTCAACCAGGAGAGTGACTACCATCTGATCATCAATCCGGACGTTGAAGTTGTGCAGGATGCCTTCAGTGAGGCCCTCGACTATATGGAGCAACACCCGGAAGTGGGTTTGCTTTCACCCTACTCGGAAGACCCGGATGGTCATAAGCAATATCTCTGCAAACGCTATCCTGCGGTACTGGATCTTTTCCTGCGCGGCTTTGCGCCACGTACCGTGAAGCGCTATTTTTCAGAGCGTCTGCAGGAGTATGAGATGCGCTGCGAGATGGACCAGCATGCGCTGAGTAAGGAGGTGATGGCCAGCGGCTGCTTCATGTTCGTGCGCCACAGTGTGCTCGACAAGGTGAGAGGTTTTTCCCCTGATTTCTTTGTCTACTTCGAGGATTTTGATCTTTCGATCCGCATCGCCAAACAATCCATCATCGCCTATGTGCCTGAAGTGCGCATCGTGCATGGTGGTGGCAATGCCTCAAAGAAGGGGCTGAAGCATATCCTGATGTTTGCCAAATCCGCATTCATTTTCTACCACATACATGGCTGGCGGTGGGCCTAGGCCGGAGTTGTCATATGACCAACAGCACGGTTGAACTGGAGTCCAAACCCTGTCCACTGGGATGTTCGCCTGCGGATGAGAAAGTGCTGACGGGTTATGATCGGATCAATGATTTGCCTGGAGAGTTCGACGTGGTCAGGTGTGGTAACTGTGGTCTGCTGAGAACCAATCCCCGTCCAACCCCAGCTAGTATCGGATTTTACTATCCTGATGACTATTCTCCCTACCTTGACACGCGGGTGATGTCCGGCAGCGGCTCGGGGGGACTTAAACGCTGGATAAAGTCCTTACTGGATACCAAGGCTCAGACGATACCGAAGCTGCAACCGGGTGAGATGCTTGAAGTGGGTTGTGCCTCCGGTAACTATCTGGACAAGATGGCCAGTAAGGGATGGCAGGTGAAAGGCATCGAATTCTCTCCCCAGGCGGCAGCCTCTGCAAGAGAAGCGGGTTATCAAGTCTATACCGGGTCTCTCGAGTCGATCGAACTAGAATCATCTGAGCTGGACCTGATCACCGGTTGGATGGTGCTTGAGCATCTTCATGATCCTCTAAATGGAGTAAAAAAACTCCATGATTGGGCAAAACCTGGCGCCTATCTTGTCCTCTCTGTACCCAATGCGGGGTCACTTGAATTCAAGTTATTTCTATCTCGCTGGTACGCTTTGCATCTACCCAATCACCTCTATCATTTTACCCCGAAGACACTGACTAAATTGCTGCGGCAGGCTGGCTGGCAAGTCGAGTCGATACAGCATCAGCGGGTGCTCAGCAGTCTCTTCTCCAGCTTGGGCTATCTGCTGCAGGAGCGTGGCTGGCATCGCTTGGAGCGCTGGGTTGTCGGTCGTCCCTCTGATAAAGTGCGCTTGTATCAGTTGCTCTATCCGTTCGCCTGGCTTGCGGCCCTCTTCGGTCAGACCGGACGTATGACGGTGTGGGCGAAAAAGCCGGATTGAGCGAACTCGCTCGGTTTGCCCTGTCGTTGCTGATCAGATCGACCGGGTGAATGGAAAACCAACAAGCGCCCTATGAACGATAGACAGAAAGAACTCACAAGCGGTAGCCGGTTGGCGAAAAACGTCATCTGGAATCTACTGAGTGTGGCGGTTCCGTTTCTGGTCGCCATCGTCACCATTCCAATCCTCATCGATGAGATCGGTAAAGAGCGCTTTGGTCTGTTGGCCATCAGCTGGATGTTCGTCGGCTATTTCAGCCTCTTCGACTTTGGTCTGGGGCGTGCGCTGACGGTACTGGTGGCGAAGTGTCTTGGAGAGGAGCGGGAGGCTGATATCCCGGCGCTGATCTGGACCGCACTGACCCTGATGGGCATTCTCGGCATTGCCGGGTTCATCATCATCCTGATCATTTCGCCCTGGCTGGTCGGCACGGTGTTGAATGTACCTGCGCATCTGCAAGCGGAAACCCTCAAGGCCTTCTACCTGTTGTCGGCATCTATTCCTCTGGTGATCACCACGGTCGGACTGCGCGGGGTGATCGCGGCCTATCAGCGGTTTGATCTGCTGACCGCGATCCGTATTCCGATGGGTATTCTGACCTTTCTCGGCCCGGTGGCGGTATTGCCCTTCTCAAACAGCCTCTACCCGATCGTCGCTGTGCTGGTCGCTGGACGCCTGTTGGCCACCATTGCCCATCTGCTGCTGATGTTTCGAATCGTACCCGAGGTTCGGCTGGGGTATCACTACGATAAGCGTCAGACCCGCCCGCTGCTCGGCTTTGGCGGCTGGATGACAGTCAGCAACATGGTGGTGCCACTGATGGTCTCGATGGACCGTTTTGTCATCGGTGCGGTGCTGACGGTTACCGCGGTGGCTTTCTATACCACGCCCTATGAGATTGTCTCGCGACTGCTGGTGATACCCGTGGCGGTGGTTTCGGTACTGCTGCCCGCTCAGTCGACCACCCTGGCGAGGGGTGGGGTCGAAGACCGGGAGCATTCGGCTCGACTCTTCAACAAAGGCCTGAGTTATATCTCCATTGCCCTGTTCCCACTGATTATCCTGATCATCGCTTTCTCCTATGACGGGCTGAATCTGTGGGTAGGCGGGGAGTTTGCCGAGAACGGCTATCTGGTGATGCAGTGGCTGGCGGTCGGGGTTTTCTTCTACGGCCTCTCCCTGGTGCCGTTCAATCTGGTGCAGTCTGCCGGCCATCCGGATTGGTCTGCCAAATTGCACTTGCTGGAGCTGCCCCTCTATCTGGCGGCTCTATGGTGGGCTCTGTCGGCCTACGGGATTTTGGGTGCTGCTGTGGTCTGGACCATCCGCGCTTTTGTCGATGCGCTCGCCCTGTATGTGATGGCGTTGCTGTTGATTCCCGAGTGTCGTACTTCGATCCGCCGTTTCATGCTCTCCATGGGGAGTGCTGTGACCCTGTTTCTGCTCACCGCCCAGTTGGATGGCCTGTTGCTCAAATTTCTCTTCAGTGCGTTGCTGCTGCTGTTGTTCGGTCTGTTTGTCTGGCGCATGGTACTGCAACAGAATGAGCGCAACTGGCTGCTGCGCATGCTGCATCTGAGGCCGGCACAATGAAGGTGCTGCTGCTCAGTCGCTATCCGCGGCTTGGTGCCAGCAGTCGTTTGCGCTCCTATCAGTATCTGCCGGGGTTGGCTGAGAACGGCATTGAGGTGACCGTCTCGCCCCTCTTTTCTGAGGCCTACCTGGAGGATTTCTACGCCTCGGGAAAAAAGCGGCCGAGTGCGCTGCTCTCAGCCTATTGGGCACGATTGAAGCAGCTCTTCAAGGCCGGGGAGTTTGACCTGCTGTGGGTGGAAAAGGAGCTCTTCCCCTGGATGCCCGCCTGGGTTGAGCAACTGCTCAAGCGGTTTGGGTTTCAGCTGTTGGTTGACTACGATGATGCGATATTTCACCGTTACGACCAGTCCGGGTCCGCACTGGTGCGAACCCTGCTGGGGAAAAAGATCGATCGGGTGATGGCCAGTGCAACCCTGGTCACGGCTGGCAACGACTATCTGGCGAAGCGGGCGGAAGCGGCAGGCGCACCTCGGGTTATGAAGCTGCCGACGGTGCTGGATGTGGCGCGCTATCAACCTAAAACGGTTAGTGAGCGTTCACCTTTTACGGTTGGCTGGATTGGCTCTCCCACCACTGCCGGCTATCTGGAACTGCTTCGCGAGCCCCTCTGTTCAGTCGCAGAAAAGCACCCTGTCAGACTGATGGTGGTCGGTGCCCGGATCGAACCGATTGCCGGTCTGCCGCTGGAGTGTGTCGACTGGTCGGAAGCGCGGGAGGCGGAGCTGATCCGGCAGTTCGATGTGGGGGTAATGCCGCTGGCGGATCAGCTTTGGGAGAGAGGAAAATGTGGCTATAAGCTGATCCAGTATATGGCCTGTGCCCTGCCGGTGATCGCTTCGCCTATCGGAGTCAACCGGGAGATCGTCGAGCATGGGGTGGATGGCTACCTGGCCGAGGATACTGCAGCCTGGGAGTCGGCTCTGATCGATCTGATCGAGAGTACGCCTCTCAGGCAGGAGATGGGTAGAATAGGTCGAGCCAAGGTAGAGCAGCACTACTCGCTGGCCGTGATGACCGGGCGGTTGGTCTCCGCAATCAGGCAATCTTAAAGAAAGTGGTTTCCGATACATGAAGCAACAGCTTGTACTATTTGTCGTCAACGATGCCGGTTTTTTTCTCTCTCACCGGTTGCCCCTGGCCCAGGCGGCGCGGGATCAGGGGTATAAGGTTGCGGTTGCGACACCCACTTCGGATGCGGTGGGACAGGTCGAGGCAGAGGGCTTCAGGCACTACGCCGTCCCCTTGAGTCGGGGCGGTGCGAATCCATTGGCCGAGATCAAGACAATACTCGGTCTCTACAGGCTCTATAAAGCGCTGCAGCCAACCCTGGTGCACCATGTCACCATCAAGCCGGTGCTGTATGGCACCCTGGCAGCCCGGCTGGCTGGGGTTTCTGCGGTGGTCAACGCGATATCCGGGCTGGGTTTTGTGTTTCTCGCCCGTGGCTGGTTCAGCTCCCTGGCCCGGGTGGCGGTGTTGAACAGCTATCGCTGGCTCTTCTCCAGGGATCGCCTGTGGGTCATTGTGCAGAACAATGACGACTACCACTATCTGCTCGACGAGGGCTGCCTGAGCCAGGAGAAGATCGAGCTGATCCGCGGCTCCGGGGTTGATCTCTCTCAATTCATTATGACCCCGGAACACAATCAGGTGCCTTTGGTGGTCCTGCCGGCGCGCATGCTCTGGGACAAGGGGGTTGGCGAATTTGTTGCGGCCGCGCAGAAGTTACACGCCATGGGGGTGAAGGCCCGCTTTGCCCTGGTCGGCGGTATCGATCCGAGCAACCCGAAATCGGTGCCGGCCAAGAAACTGGCTGAATGGGCACGGGAGAGTGATGTGGAGTGGTGGGGAAACCGGCAGGATATGTCCGCTGTGTTTCGGCGTGCCAACATCATCTGTCTGCCTTCCTACCGTGAGGGGCTGCCGAAGGTGCTGCTCGAGGCGGTTGCCAGTGGCCGGGCGATTGTCACCACCGATGTGCCGGGTTGTCGCGAAGTGGTGATCGATGGTGAAAACGGCCTGTTGGTTCCGGCCCGCCAGAGTGAGCCCCTGGCTGATGCGCTAGAGAGACTGATCAATCTGCAGGCGCTGCGCCAATCGATGGGGGAGCGGGGCCGGCAGATGGCTGAAGCGGAGTTTTCCATCGAACAGGTGATTGAGCAGCACATGTCGATCTACCGGCAGGCACTCGATTCATGAAAAAGATCCTGGTTACCGGCGCGAATGGCTTCGTCGGCACGCATCTCTGCGCCTATCTGGTCGAACAGGGTTATTCGGTAAGGGCGGCGCTACGCCGCCAGCAGTCAGGCTGGCCGTTTGGCGAACAGACGGTGGTCGGGGATATTTCCGCCAACAGCGATTGGCAGCCGGCCCTGCAGGGTGTGGATTGCGTCATCCACCTGGCGGGCCGTGCTCATGTGATGCGGGAGAGTAGCGACGATCCCCTCAGCCTGTTTCGTCAGGTGAACGTGGCGGGCAGTCTGCGCCTGGCGGAACAGGCAGTGGCCGCCGGGGTCAGGCGCTTTGTCTACCTGAGCAGTATCAAAGTCAATGGCGAGCGCAGTTCGGCAAAGCCCCTGGCGGCCGATGACCCAGCCAGGCCGGAAGATGCCTATGGCCAATCCAAATGGGAGGCTGAACAGGCCCTTAAGGGTTATCTGACGGATGCTGATACGGAGCTGGTGATCGTCCGGCCAGTGCTGGTCTATGGGGCTGGTGTGAAGGGCAATCTGCAGAGTCTGGCGCATTGGATTCGCAAGGGTGTGCCGCTGCCGTTGGCCGCGGTGGATAATCGGCGCAGCCTGGTTGGAATCGATAATCTGCTCGATTTTCTGCAGCTCTGTATCGAGCATCCTGCCGCCGCTGGTGAAGCGTTTCTGGTGGCCGATGGTGAAGATCTCTCCACCCCCCAGTTGATCCGTATGCTGGCTCAGGCGATGGGGGTGAAGGCGAAACTCTTCCCCGTGCCGGGCCTGATGTTAAGGCTGCTGGGCAGGCTGAGTGGTCGATCGGCTGCCATCGATCGGTTGTGCGGCGATCTTCAGGTGGATCTGGATAAAAACCGGCGTCTGTTGGGCTGGACAGCCAAGCGAACTGTCGCAGCGGGACTCAGGGATATGGCCGGAGGGATGGATTAGCATCATGCAGTGGATCCATCTGGGCGGACTGACTCTGATACTCGCGGCGCTGCTGACCTGGCTGCTGCGTCACTACGCCCTGCAACAGGGATTGATGGACAATCCCAACGCCCGCAGCTCCCACCTGATGGCAACCCCCCGGGGGGGTGGTCTGGCATTTGTACTGGTCTATCTGGGGCTGCTGTTGTGGGCAATCCTGTTCGATCCGGCGCGATTGCAGGGAGTCGAACCACTGGCCTGGGTATTACTGATCGGCGGGGGGCTGGTGGCGCTGATCGGTTTCATCGATGACCATCGGGATCTGTCGGCCCGTCTCAGGTTCATGGTCCACCTGCTCGCGGCGGTCGTGGCGGTCGGTTTGATCGGCACGCCTGCGGTCTCTTTCGGTCCCTGGTTGAGCGCCGAGGGGTGGTGGCTGGGGATCCTGTTTGTGCCGCTGCTGGTGTGGCTGTTGAATCTCTACAATTTCATGGATGGTATCGATGGCATCGCCAGCCTGCAGGCGATCAGTGTGCTTTGCAGCGCTTCGATGATCCTGTTTCTCAATCACGCCGGTTCACTGATCGTCCTCTGGCAGATCCTGCTGTGTTGCGGCGTGGCCGGTTTCCTGGTGTGGAACTGGCCGCCGGCAAAGATCTTCATGGGCGATGCGGCGAGTGGTTTCCTGGGATTCAGTCTGGGTGTGTTTGCCTGTTTCACCGCCCAGCACTTCGGCATCGATTTCTGGAGCTGGGTGATCCTGCTCGGGTTGTTCGTGACCGATGCCAGCTGGACCCTGGTGAGACGGATACTGAATGGTGAGCAGTGGTATCGCCCGCATGCCAAACACGCCTATCAGATCCTCGCCCGTCAACGGCTTGCTCAGTTCCAGGCTGAAGGATTGTCTGCTGAGAAGTCGCGTGGCAACGCCCACCGCTGGGTGGTGCTGGCCGGCTTGACGATCAACCTAGGCTGGCTGACCCCGTTGGCCTGGCTGGCCTCTGAATATGCGGGCTGGGGAGCTGTGCTGGCGGTTGTAGCCTATCTGCCCCTGCTCTACCTTGAGTGGCGTGTGGGCGCGGGGACCGACAGGAATGGTGCTTGATTTACAGAGAGTTAACCGCCAATGAACGCCAATCACCGCAAAATGCCGCGAATAACTTCAACATTGGGGGCTCTATTAGCGTAGATTCGCGGTGTTTTGCGTTCCTTGGCGGTTAATCTGAAGTGGTTGACCAGCTGCTCCAGCAGAAATGGGGCATCACTCCTGCTTTGGCCGCGGCTCAGATTCCAGCTTTCTCAAGCGGTATTGCACCTCTTCCAGCAGTTTTCTGTTGACGCTCAGCAGATCGGCGACGAATGCCACCAGGAAGGTCTGGAAGCCGATGCCCATCATCACACCGGCGAGTACCACCGACTGCACATGGCCCTGGCCGTCCCCGGTCAGATAGTAGTAGAGAAAGCGTAAGCCCAACACCATACCCAGACTGAACAGCACCAGGCCGATCGCCAGAAAGAAGCGAAACGGTTTGTAGACCACGAAGATTCGCAGAATGGTGATGATCGACTTCTTGATGTAGCTGCTGATGCTCTTCACCAGCTTGGACGGCCTGAGATCCTCATTCACCTCCACCGGCACCGAGGTGACCGCCATCTGTTTCATGCCCGCCTGGATGATGGTCTCCAGGGTATAGGTGTATTCGTTGAAGACATTCAGCTTCATCGCCGCTTCCCGGCTGAAAGCGCGGAATCCGCTTGGTGCGTCGGGGATATTGGTATGGCTGACTTTACGCACCACGCTGCTGCCCAGATGTTGCAGCATCTTCTTGGTCAGTGAGAAGTGTTCGATCATCTGAATCGGTCGCGCGCCGATCACCATGTCGGCCTTGCCGTCGACGATGGGTTTGGTCAGGTCAGGTATATAGCTGGCGTTGTACTGGTTATCCGCATCGGTGTTGACGATGACATCCGCACCCTGCTTGACACAGGCGTCGAGCCCCAGCATGAAACCTCTCGCCAGCCCCTGGTTTTTGGTATATCCGACCACATGGTCGACACCGTTATCCAGTGCAATCTGGCGGGTGTTGTCCGTACTGCCGTCATCGATGATCAGCCATTCGACCTGATCGAATCCCGGTACCTCTCTGGGAAGTTCCGCTAACGCTACGGCGAGGGTCTTTTCTTCGTTATAGCACGGGATCTGTATTATCAGCTTCATTGCCTAAGCTCTTGGTGGTTTTTATTCTGATCTGTGTTGGCCTGCCAGGCGATGCGCTTGGGCGGCATGTTCGGGTCAGGCAGGCTAATAGTACCATTTGTTGGGCCGGTTGCATGAATCGCTCAGGTTCTGGGCGGCGGCCTGTTTTCTGAATGATGTTCGAATAGTGTTAACTGGTTCTGAAAGTTTTCACTGGTTCTGCCGTTAAGTTGGGCGAGCAATTGGCCAGTATTATTATGTCTAAGATCAGCAAAACCAACTTAAAACGCTTTCAACAGAGCCTGCGGCGGATCAGTCTGAAACAGGGCTTCTACGATACTTTCTATGACCATTTCATGGATCAGTCGGAAGAGATCGCGAGGATTTTTCATGCCCGGGATATGGATCAGCTCAAGGGTAAGCTGAAAGAGACGCTGCAGATGATTGAGGATGCTCTGGTGGGCAAGCCGGGTGTGGTGCTCTATCTGGAGATGCTGGGTCGTATCCACACCCGTCTGAAAGTGGATCAGCGTCACTTTAAGATGTGGAAGGAGGCGTTGCTGGCCACCATCGAGCGTTACGATGATGAATATGACACTGAGGTAAAAATAGCTTGGGAGGAGGCGATCGAGATGGTTGTCAGCCTGATGTACCCGGAAAGCGTCATGGTCGACATGGCCGCCTCCCAGTAACCCCTGCAATCACCTCCAATCTCAAGATCTGTTGTGACACGCCCAGAGTGACCCGTTGATGCCTCGCTGAGGCAGATGACAGTGAACGATTCGCCTGCCGGGCGAAGAGTTTCAGTCGAGAACCTTTCTGTCGGCAGCCTGCTGCGGTATCCTTCCGCGATTATCCGAGATAATCACAATTTCAGGCCTGAATATGCAGAATCAATACGATCCAGCCCAGCTTGAGGCTGAGGTCCAGTCTTACTGGGAAAGCGCAAAGACCTTTGAAGTCACGGAGGATCCGCAGAAGGAGAAATTCTATTGCCTCTCCATGTTTCCCTATCCCAGTGGCAAGCTCCATATGGGACATGTGCGAAACTATACGATCGGTGACGTGATTGCCCGATATCAGCGGATGCTGGGCAAGAATGTGCTGCAACCCATGGGTTGGGATGCGTTTGGCCTGCCGGCAGAGAATGCGGCGTTGAAAAACCGGGTCGCGCCAGCGGCCTGGACCTACCAGAATATCGACTACATGAAGGCCCAGCTGAAACGGCTCGGTTTCGGCTACGACTGGCAGCGGGAGCTGGCTACCTGTCAGCCCGATTACTATAAGTGGGAGCAGTGGCTGTTCACCGAGCTGTTCAAAAAAGGCCTGGTCTACCGCAAGAATGCCCAGGTCAACTGGGATCCGGTGGACCAGACCGTACTCGCCAATGAGCAGGTGATCGATGGCCGGGGCTGGCGTTCAGGGGCCCTGGTGGAGCGGCGTGAGATCCCCCAGTGGTTCATCAAGATTACCGATTATGCGGATGAGCTGCTGGATGAGATCGACGGGCTGGAGGCCTGGCCGGAGCAGGTCCGCACCATGCAGCGTAACTGGATCGGCCGCTCCTATGGTGTGCAGATGGATTTCGCCATCGAAGGGGCTGAACAGAGCATGACCATCTACACCACTCGCCCGGATACCCTGATGGGGGTGACCTATGTGGCGGTTGCAGCGGAACATCCGTTGGCTTTGGAAGCCTCGGCAGACAATCCTGAACTGGCTGGATTCATCGAGGAGTGCCGTCAGGGGGGTACCTCCGAGGCGGAACTGGAGACGATCGAGAAGCGGGGCATGCCGCTCGGCATCAACGCGATCCATCCGGTCAGCGGTGAACCGGTACCGGTCTATGCGGCGAATTTTGTCCTCATGACCTATGGCACCGGTGCGGTGATGGCGGTGCCCGGTCACGATGAACGAGACCACGCCTTCGCCAAAAAATATGGTATTCCCATCAAACAGGTAATTCAGCCGGAGGATGGCTCGGCGCTGGATATACAGGCCGAGGCTTATATTGAGAAGGGTCTGCTGATCGACTCCGGGCCATTTACCGGACAAACCTCTGCCGAGGCCTTCGACGCTATCGCCGAGTGGCTGCAGGAGCGGGAGAAGGGGGGCAAGACCAAGAACTACCGACTCAGGGATTGGGGTGTCTCCCGGCAACGCTACTGGGGTACGCCGATCCCGATGATCCATTGCGACCACTGTGGCATCGTGCCGGTACCCCTGGATGATCTGCCGGTGCGTCTGCCGGAAGAGATCGTCTACGATGAAAACACCATCAACCCGATCAAGAACAACCCGCAGTTTTCCGATGTGACCTGTCCCGAGTGCGGTGGTGCGGCGCAGCGCGAGACCGATACCTTCGATACCTTCATGGAGTCGAGCTGGTACTACGCCCGTTACGCCTCTCCGGGCGCGGATGGCATGCTGGATCAGCGCGCCGACTATTGGTTGCCGGTGGATCAGTATGTGGGCGGCATCGAGCACGCGGTGCTGCATCTGCTGTATGCCCGTTTCTACCACAAGCTGATGCGGGATGCGGGGCTGGTCAGCAGCAATGAGCCGTTCACCCGTCTGCTTACCCAGGGTATGGTGGTGGCTGACACCTACTATCGGGAAGCGGAGGATGGCAGCAAGCATTGGTACAACCCGACCGAAGTTGATGTCAGCAGTGACGACAAAGGGCGGCCATTGTCCGCGCTGCTCAAAGCGGATAACAGTGCGGTTCAGATCGGCGGCATCGAGAAGATGTCGAAATCGAAGAACAACGGGGTCGATCCACAGACGCTGATCGACCGTTACGGTGCCGATACCGTCAGGCTCTATACCATGTTCACCTCGCCCCCCGATCAGTCCCTGGAGTGGAGTGACGACGGTGTGGAAGGGGCTTACCGGTTCATCAAACGTCTGTGGGCACTGGCTGATGGGCACCAGCAGCAGCTGAGTCAGCCTCTCGCTGCGGTGACTGAGTTTGGTGAGGAGCAGAAAGCGGCGCGACGGGAGCTGCATGAGCTGTTGAAAAAGGCGCTCTACGACTACCAGAGGCAACGCTTCAATAACGTGGTCTCGGCGAGTATGGGGATGACCAACATTCTCTATAAGCTCGGTGGTTCAGCGCAGGACCTGGCGATTTTGAAAGAGGGGCTCTCCCTGGTATTGAGACTGTTGGCGCCGATCGCGCCCCATGTCTCCCATCACCTCTGGCGCGAGCTCGGCTTTGGTGAGGAGATCCTGGCCAGTGACTGGCCGCAACCGGATGAGGCGGCGCTGGTACAGGAGAGTCTGCCCTATGTGGTGCAGGTGAATGGTAAGGTGCGTGCCAACATCCAGGTGCCGGCGGATGCGGATAAGGCGGCTGTCGAAGCGATCGCCCTGGCAAATGACAATGTGCAGCGCTTCATCGGTGAGGCGACGGTGAGGAAAGTCATCGTGGTGCCGAACAAACTGGTCAATGTCGTTGCCAAATAGTCTCCACCGGTGGCGCTTGCAGGCTGCCTGGCTGGCTCTGGTCATGCTGCTGACACTGTCAGGCTGTGGTTTTCATCTGAAAGGTTACGCCCAGCCCTCGGCGGCGCTGAATGGGCTCTATATCGTCGCGGGTGACCGCATCGACACGGTTGCCGGCGTACTGCAGAGAGAGCTGCTAGGCGGTGGGGTAATCCTCTCCCCCGATCGGCAGGCGGCGAAATATGTATTTCAGGTACTGGAAGAGAAGTTCTCCAGCCGGGTGCTCTCCGTGGATGCGAATGGCAAGGCGTTGGACAATGAGTTGCGCCTGCTTGCCAGGGTCCGGCTCACCGCCCGCAGCGGTATGGAGCCTCATGAAGAGTCACTGGAACTGGTCCGGCAGCTCAGCTTCAGCGGCAGTGACGAGCTGGGTCAAAGGAACGAAACCGCCTTGATGATGGATGATATGCGACGCGATCTTGCGGCCCAGATCATTCGCAGAATGGAAGCCGGATTGAGATAGATTGCACAGCAAACATGACCAAACCTCATGAGACTCCGTAACGACCAACTCAACGCCCAATTGAAACGTGATCTGGCGCCACTCTATCTGCTCAGTGGTGATGAGCCGTTGCAGATGATGGAGGCGGCTGACCAGATACGTCAGGCTGCGCGACAGCAGGGGTTCAGTGAAAGAGAGGTGCTGGATCAGGTTAGCGGCTTTGACTGGTTGGCACTCAATCAGGCGGCGGAGAGCCTCTCCCTGTTTGGTGACAGGCGACTGCTTGAGCTGCGCTTGAACAGCGCCAAGCTCGGCAATGAAGGGGGCAAGGCGCTGATCGAGTATTGTGAGCGTCCAGCCGAAGATACGGTGTTGCTGATAACCTTGCCGAAGCTGGAAAAGTCGCAGATGAAGAGCAAGTGGCTGCAGGCGGTCGATCAGCTGGGTGTTGTCATACAGGTCTGGCCGGTGGAGGGCAACCGGCTGATGCCCTGGATCGAGCAACGTCTGCGAAAGGCCGGACTGATCCCGGAGGCCGGGGTTGTTCAGATGCTGATGGATCGGGTGGAAGGCAACCTGCTGGCCGCCAATCAGGAGATAGAGAAGCTGTTGCTGCTGCAGGGGGAAGGGGTGGTGACCCAGGATCAGTTGATGCAAGCGGTTGCGGACAGTGCCCGTTTCGATGTGTTCAGCCTGCTCGATACCCTGATGAGTGGACAGACCGCCAAGGGCCTGCGCATGTTGTCTTCATTGAAGGCGGAGGGTGTGGCGGCAGCCGTGGTGCTGTGGGCCCTGAGTCGAGAGATACGCAGTCTGGCGGAGATGGCCAATGAACTGGAACAGGGGCGTAACAGCAATCAGGTAATGGCGGCCTACCGGGTTTGGGATAAACGTAAGCCTGTGGTCGGTAAGGCGCTCTCCAGGGGCTCGGCCACCTATTGGAGAGAGTTGCTGATACAGTGTTCAGATGTTGATCGTATGATCAAGGGTCTGAATTCGAAAGACCCCTGGCTGGCCTTGAAGCGTGTTGCGCAAGGGGTTTCCGGAATCACCTGCCTGTGATCGGCAGCACAACCTGAATTAGTAACTAAGTGCCTGGGAAAGCTGTTCCTTTTTATTTGTGACTTCGGTCACCCATTTTTTTTCCTCATCGTTGTCTTATCGCCTACAGAGACCTCAGTCAGAGGGCTTTGCTTTTAAAATAAATCATTGAATGGAGAATGATGATGAAAACCATGACAATTAAAAAAGGTGTTGTAGCTTTGGTAGCAGCCGGTTTTTTCGCAGTGGCTAACGCGGCGGACGAGGGTACCTTCACCAAGCTGGATGTGAATGCTGATGGCTATATCTCCGCTGAAGAGTCCACCGCTGATGAAGCGCTCTACAAGGATTGGGCAAAGGTTGACGTCAATGCTGACGGCCAGGTCGATGCGGCCGAGTTCAGTGCTTTCGAGGCGGCACCTGCGGCCAAATAATCAGAAACTCTGAAAGAGTTTTGGGTGGAATGCCGGTGACCAGACTGCTCTGGTCGCTGGCCAATCAGAGGGATTTGATAACCATACCGATGCCGATCCATTAGCAATTTCCTAAATTAGTGAAAGGAATTTAAATAGTGGAACTGTGATTCCTATCACCGCATTTCTTCTGTCTGGGGTGTCTTATAGGGCCACCAGACGATCGATGGTGTAGATCGGGATCTCTGGGCATAACCATAAAATTCGTTAAGGAGAACATGATGAATACGAAAACCATTAAACTGGCCGCTTTGGCACTGGTTACCGCTGGATTTGTTACTGCTGCAGTTGCCGGTGAGGATGCGTTCACTGCATTGGACACCAATGCTGATGGCAGCATCTCTTCAGAAGAGGCAACCGCTAACGAAGCGCTCTATAAAGGCTGGGAAGCGGCTGACGCCAATCAGGACGGCAGCGTTGATGCCGCTGAATTCAGTGCTTTCGAAGCGAAAGCGATGCCTGCAGAGAGCAAATAGGCCGGCTGCGCTTTTTAGATGGTATCCCTAATTTGGGGTTGATATACCGGCAGCCAGTTGTGTCTGCTGTTGGCTGTCGGTAGCCATCTCCATTAAATTGCAGTTGCTCAACTGCAGTTGTGGAGGTTCGGCGGAGAAAGTGAATGGCGCTGTTTTCAAAAGTGCGCTCAGACCAAGAATCTGTCTGGTTTTGCCGGGAAAAACGGCCACCTCAACCTCTTCCAGAAGACACTTCTCGCCAATCAGTACATCGGTGATGGTATAGACGGGTACCAGCATCTCTGCACCATTGGCCAGTACGCCTTTCAGATCCCTCAGGTAACGGGGGTTGCCCACGGCCTGCAGTTCAGCCAGGGTGTTTTCATTGATGGTCATATAGCTTGAGCCGGTGTCGACCATGAATTCCGTTGGTGCCATGTTGCCGATCTTGCCAGAGATGTAGAAGGTGTTGGATCCCTTGGAATGCATCGGAACGTCAAACAGCGACGGCTCTGCCCAGAGCAGGCCGCTACCAGCCATCAATAAGAAAAAACTTGAAATGAGTCTGTTCATTATTCCCGGATCTTTACCCGTTCGGTGAATTCCTTGTCTATTAGATCGGTAGATATGGGTTTAACTTTAAACCTTTCGCTTTGACTCCGGTGAACAAAAACCCTTAGAAAAGATGCGGTCAAAACAGGCGTTGGATGCAGATATCAGGTCAAACTGCCGGGAATCCGGGCCATTTCAGCTCGGGTTTGATAAAGTTAAACAATCGTAATATTTCCAGATGAGCACTATTTAAACAATGTTAGACAAGATCACCGATATCGCCGGATACATGCAAGCGTTGGGTCAGCAGGCTCGCCTGGCCTCGCGAACACTCGCCGGTGTACCGACGGCTCAGAAAAACCAGGCGCTCGAAGCGATTGCCGAAGCGCTGGATAAGGCCAGAGAACAGCTGATGCGCGAAAACAGTCTGGACCTGGAGAAGGGGCGGGAGAAGGGCCTGGACAGTGCCCTGCTCGATCGTCTGGAGCTGACTCCGGCACGCATCGACAGCATGATCGAAGGGGTGCGCCAGATTGCGGCCCTGGCCGATCCGGTAGGCGAAATATTCGATATGAAATACCTGCCCAGTGGCATCCAGGTTGGACGTATGAGAGTCCCACTGGGTGTTGTCGGGATCATCTATGAATCGCGTCCCAATGTCACCGCCGATGCGGCGGCACTCTGCCTCAAGTCAGGCAATGCAGCGGTATTGAGAGGCGGCTCGGAAGCCTACTATTCCAACCAGGCGATCGCCCAATGTATTGCTGCCGGTTTGAATAAGGCGGGTCTGCCGGAGGCGGTTGTTCAGGTTGTTGCCACCACAGACCGCCAGGCGGTTGGCGCCATGATCACCATGCCGGACTACGTGGATGTGATCATACCCCGGGGAGGCAAGGGATTGATCGAACGGATCAGTCAGGATGCCCGGGTGCCGGTGATCAAACATCTGGATGGCATCTGTCATGTCTATATCGATGATCAGGCCGATCTCGATAAGGCTTATGCGGTTGCGATGAATGCCAAAACCCAGCGCTATGGCACCTGCAATACCATGGAGACCCTGCTGGTTGCAGAGGATGTTGCCGAGCAAGCCCTTGCCCGTTTGGCGCCGGCGCTGGGTGAGAAAGGGGTTGAGCTGCGTGGCTGTGCCCGCAGCTGCGAGCTGATTGAGGGTTGCACCAGTGCAACCGATGAGGATTGGGATACCGAATATCTGGCGCCGATCCTGTCGATCCGTGTCGTGCCTGGGCTGGCCGAGGCGATTGATCATATCAATACCCACAGTTCCCAACATACTGATGCGATTATCACCGAGAACTACACCCGTGCCAGACGTTTTCTCACCGAAGTGGACTCCAGCTCGGTGATGGTCAACGCCTCGACCCGTTTTGCAGACGGTTTCGAGTATGGTCTGGGTGCGGAGATCGGAATTTCAACGGATAAGTTCCATGCCCGCGGGCCGGTCGGTCTGGAAGGGCTCACTTCGGTGAAATATATCGTGCTTGGTGACGGACATATCCGCACTTAGTCGCCGGGTTAAGTAAGAGAATCAAACCGCAAATGAACGCCAATCACCGCAAATTGCCGCAAAGCCATTTCGCAATAAAGTTCTGTGATGCGTTTATTCGCGGTGATTGGCGTTCATTCGCGGCTAATCAGGTCACAACAGATGCAGAGCAACTCTGCACAAACCAGTGCCATTCCCGTTAGGCGTAACATGATCGGTATCCTGGGGGGCACCTTTGACCCCATACACAATGGCCATTTACGTACCGCGCTGGATGTCATGCAGGCAGTTGGCCTTGAGCAGCTAAGGTTCATTCCTCTGCATGGGCCGGTTCATCGGGACCCGCCTCAGGCCTCTGCCGAGCTACGCCTGCAGATGGTTGAGGCGGCCATTGCGGAGCAGCCTGGCTTTGTCGCCGACGACCGGGAGTTGCGACGTGCCGGTGACTCCTACAGCGTGGATACCCTGCGCGATCTGCATCACGACTTTCCCGGTCAACCTATGCTGTTGTTGATGGGGATGGACGCATTCAGCGGTTTTCCCGCTTGGCACAAACCGGATGAAATCCTGCGGCTTGCTCATCTGGTTGTCATGAGGCGCCCGGGTGAATCAAACATCTCAGAGGCCGCAAATGAGCTTCTGCAGCGGCATGAGATTGACACCGATAGACCATTTGACCCGGAAAATGGTGGGGAAATTAAAATCCAGACAGTTACCCAGCTCGACATCTCCGCCAGTTCGATCCGCAAACTGATCAAACAGAATGAAAGCCCGAGATATCTGCTGCCAGAGGCTGTATTGCAGATTATTCATGCTGAAGGGCTCTATCGGGATTGAATGGTTACCCGCTAACGGTGAGCTGGCACCCCTGTGATCGGCGCTTTTATCAACCCGGAAAACGGTGATTCAGCAAATAATTCCTAATGATGGGTTATGCTTATTGGCAAGACCCGATAAAATGGGCGCTGCCTGTTACAGCAAACAAACAGAGACTCAATGCAGATAGAAGCACTTAGAGATATCGTCCTGGAGATCCTCGACGACATGAAAGCGAAGGATGTCGTGGTACTGGACGTACGTGGCAAGACCAGCATTACGGATATCATGATTGTCGCCAGCGGCACCTCGGATCGTCATGTAAAGTCGATCGCACAAAGCGTCGAATTCAAAGCCAAACAAGCCGGTGAGATGCCATTGGGAACCGAGGGCGTCGAAGATGGCGAGTGGGCGCTGGTAGACCTGAATGGTGTGGTGGTGCATGTGATGTTGCCGAAGGTCCGGGATTTCTATCATCTGGAGCGACTCTGGTCTGTGGATGAAGTGAACAGCAGCAGCCAGTCCCAGGAATCCAAATAGGCCCTGTCTGATCGATGGATCGTTTCGATCGGATCTTTGAGCTCAACAGAATATTTCAGTCAGCCCGTTATCCGGTCTCCCGTCAGCGTCTGGAAGAGGAGTTGGAGTGCTCCAGGGCTACGGTAAAACGCCTGATCGAAGAGATGAGGCTCTATCTGAATGCTCCGGTAGTCTACGATCGTAAACGCAACGGCTACCACTACGACGCCGCTGAAGGGGAGATGTACCAGCTTCCCGGGCTCTGGTTCAACGCTTCCGAACTTCAGGCGCTATTGACGGTTCAACAGCTGCTGGCTGAGATTCAGCCCGGTCTGCTGGAGAGTCATCTGCAACCACTGAGGCGTAAAATCGATCAGCTGCTGAGTCGTCAGCCAGGCCAGGTCGAGCCGATCTCAAGCCATATTCGACTGCTAAGGGCCGCCGCCCGTCCCGCTGGTCCCTATCTGACACCGCTGGCCTCGGCTTTGGCGGCCAGACACCGGGTCAGCCTGAACTACTACAACCGTGGCAGCGATAAAGTGACCGAACGCGAGGTCTCTCCGCAACGCCTGACGCTCTATCGGGATAACTGGTATCTGGATGCCTGGTGTCATCTGCGCGAGGGGTTGCGCACCTTTGCCCTGGATGCGATCTCAGATGTTCGTGAGAGCGATCAGGCAGCGATTGAGCTGCAGAGTGAGCAGCTCGATGCCCACTTCTCAGAGGCCTATGGCATCTTCTCCGGCTCGGCGAGCCATCAGGCGGTCGTGCGATTCACAAAGCATCGAGCCAGATGGGTCGCCAAAGAGAGTTGGCACCCTCAGCAGCAGAGTCGCTGGCTGGAGGATGGCCGTTATGAGCTTGTCTTGCCATATGCCCATACAGCGGAGCTGATCATGGATCTGATGCGCTATGGCGCCGATGTGGAGGTGGTCTCTCCGCCTGAGTTGAGAGCGGCTATTGCCGATCGATTGCGCCAGGCCGTGGCCCAGTATGACGCGGATCAGATTGAACCGGAATAGTACCAGGCAGTAATCAGTCAGCACTTGTTAGTTAGCTGACGATAGCGTTTGACGGCCTTTTTTCTCTGTGTGTGCAGTATCTTGATTTTTGTGGCCAGCCGTTTGTGTTTGGTTTTGTTCTTGGTCTTCTTCAGCTTGGATTTGGCCGCCCTTTCCTGCTTTTTCATCTTCTTCAGCAGATCCCGGATACGGTCGCTTTTGAGCTTTTTACGACCGGGGTCAAGTAGACGAAACAGTTTTTCGATCAATTTCTCAGGGGGCATGTCATCCACCTCATAGCCATGGTTGAGCTTGCCAAAACCGGTCAAGAGTGACTCAGGCAGACCCGGTTGAGTGGCGCGATGTTCATTCTTTCGTTATTTAATTTATAGCCTAAGTTATATGATCTTATCTTATATGTAATAATTAGAGTTTGAGCAGTATCCTCTTGATGTTGCCTCAAGATGGATTCATTGGAATGGCGCCTACCGGCTGGTGCTCAATGGGCGGTGGAATTCCGCAAGGCTTGTTGTGACTGATGGCCAGTCCGCACAGGACCGGATTCAGATCGACAGTTCTTGCTGCTACGCCATAAATCTGTTTGTTCTCAAAGGAGTTTTCGCTATTAGGATGCACGATGGCAGCGGCCAGTTTGGGCTCGTTTTTTCTGCTTGTCGTCAACATTTAAGTGTGAATCCTGGTTGCAGATTGGTTGAGTTTTCAATCATTTCGTGATGGATGAGGATACAAACAGGTCGTCAAACTGGTTTTGCTGTGCTGCTGCAAAACTGATTAGGGCTGCCATCGGTTGTTGAGACTGTCCGCAGCCATTCGCTGGTAGAAGCTGTGTATTGATTTGCTTTGCTGTCAGTTTACGAGTTAGAGAATTGGGTTTAGTAGATGGAAGAGTTGAGAACACTGTACGACTCTCTTGGTATGGGGGACGTGAACTGGGAGCTCATTCTGCGGGTCAGCCTGCAGGTGGTGCTGCTCGGGTTCTCGGCTGTCTTCTCCGGTTCGGAGACCGCGCTGTTTTCCCTCAGCCGCATCGATCTGCAAAAGCTCAGACACAGCCGCGACAAGCATTCTGAGAATATCCACGCCATGCTCGATGAGCCGAGGCGTTTGATCATCTCGATTCTGTGCGGCAATGAGCTGGTCAATATCGCCTCTGCGGCAAACATGGCGGCGATCCTGATGTTGCTGTTCGCCGAGCAGGATGTCGGCTGGTTCAACATTTTGATCATGGTGCCTTTGCTGCTGCTGATTGGTGAGGTTACCCCGAAGACCATTGCGGTCAGTTTTCCGGTCAAATTTGCCACCCGGCTGACGGCCCGGATTCTGCCGCGCTGGATTGTCTTTATTACCCCGCTACGGGAAGTGGTGCGACAGATCTCCGATCGGATTACCACTCTGGTGGTGGGTGAGGCGATCAGTCGGGAGAACATTCTGCATGCGGATGAACTGCGCACACTGCTGGAGGAGAGTGAGGAGAGCGGTGTCATCGAGGCCACTGAGCGGGTGTTGATCGATAACGTCATCGAAGCCTCTGAAACGGACATCTCCCGCATCATGACACCTGGGCCGCGGATTCTTTTTCTCGATGCGGATCTACCGGTGACCGAACTGATCGACAAGTTCAGAGAGTACCAGCATCCCAGAATTCCCGTCTACCAGGGGCATTGGGACAATGTCATCGGATTTCTCCATTCTGAAGATGTTCTGCGCCTGATACAGGGCGGCGGCGACCTGGAGCAGGTGACTCTGGAGATGATCATCAAACCCGCCCACTTTGTACCGCCGACCAAGAAAGTCGATGAGATGTTCGACTACTTCCAGGCCCACAATACCCGGGTGGCGATCGTGCTCGGTGAGTACGGTGAGGTGCTGGGTATCGTCACCATGAAGGACGTTCTGACCTTCATCTTCGGCGAGATCAGCGGCAAGATGGTTGGGCTTGAGTATTATCAGGAAGAGGATGAAAACAGCTATGTCGTACCGGGCGACATGCGCCTGAGCGACTTCTACAACCTGACCAATTTCGATATCGAAGATCCGGTCATGAGCACCATTGCCGGGGTGGCATTCCGCCTGTTTGACCGCCTGCCGAAAGAGGGTGACAAAGTCCGCTATGAGGGTTATGAGTTTATTGCACGGGAAGTGACCGGCTTAAGAATCAGCAAGATTCAAGTGCGCAAGATCGTCGCCGATGAGGAGCGGTCGGAGGCTTCTGATGACGACCAGACTGAACCAGATGATGAATCCCTCGACAGGCAGGATGAGACCATTGAGTTGGAGCCGGATGGTGATACCAGGGAGCAGGATTCAGCCTCTGCTCCCGCTGATGATGAAAACAAGAAAGAAACCATTGACTCAGGAGGTGCAAGATGAGCTGGAGCGTTGAGTTACTCATCATCGTCTTCTTCCTGCTGTTGAAAGGTTTCTTCTCCGGCTCCGAGATCGCCATGGTCAACTCCGACAAGTTGAAGTTGCGGCATCTGGCGAAGCTTGGCAATCGGGGTGCGGCGCTGGTGCTGAAGATGTTCAAGACCCCCGATGTGATCCTGGGTACCACCCTGGTTGGAACCAATCTGGCCACTGTGATCATCTCCACCCTGGGTGCGCTGGTCTGTATCGAATACTTTGGTGCGGCGGGTGACCTGATCTCCGTGATCATCCTGACCCCGATTCTGCTGATCTTCGGTGAGGTGGTGCCGAAGAGTGTGTTTCAGCAGGAGGCGGACACCCTGGTTGGCCGGCTGATCTATGTGCTGCGTTTCTTCTCCTATGTCTTCTATCCGGTGATTTTCATATTCAGTCGTGTTGCCCGTCTGGTAACCCGCATCGTTGGCGGCGGCTCTGTACCGCAGAATATGTTCATCACCCGAGAAGAGTTGAGGGTGCTGCTGGATATATCCGATTCCACATCGGATCCCCAGACCATCGACCGCAAGCGCATCAGACGCATCATCCGTTTCGCGGATACCACCGTGGGTGAGGCGATGATCCCTCTGCCGGATGTGGTGGGCTTCAATGAAGTACGCCGCATGAAGGAGGCGGTCAGACTGGTGATGAAGCATGGCTATAACAGACTGCCGGTCTATCGTGGCAATATCACCAATGTGAAAGGTATCCTGACACTTGATACCTGGGATCTGATGCAGCCGGATCTGGACGATCGTTCGATCTCCGATTTTATCAGTCCGGTGCTCTACCTCTCTCCGCGCCAGACCATCGATCGGGCGCTGCCGATGTTACAGGCCCGAAAGGATCATATGGCGGTGGTGGTGGATGAGTTTGGATCGGCTGTGGGTATCCTCACCATGGAGGATGTGTTTGAAGAGGTGGTGGGTGAAATCGATGTGGGTTACGATTTCGATGAGTATCATCCGAAACGGCGCATTTATATCGAGCATGAGAGTGAAAATTCTCATCAGGTAAGCGGCCGCACACCGATCTCGGAGATCAACGACATTCTGCATGTGCAGTTTTCTGTGGAAGAGGCATTGACCATCGGCGGCTTGATGATCAGTCGTATTCGCCATATTCCTGTGGAAGGGGACAGCTTTGAGGAGCAGGGGCATCGGCTGACCGTGATTGAAGCGGATGAGCGTTCGGTAATCAAAGTCAGAATTGAGCGATTATCGTAAACCGACCGAACCTGGCCTGACCAGATGCCATGCTCGATGGGTGCCCCAAGCACTATTGAGTAACACCGACTAGAATAGTTATCACGGCCGGGATGCCACAGAACCATGACATCAAAGTCAGTGGATGAACAAGACTGACGATGACAACCTGTGCGCAAGGGGATCAGGCGTGGCAATGTTATTTCAGATCACAATGAAGCGTGATTTGTACAACCACCCGACACGTCACTGATCGCAGTTGCAGGTTTCGCTGCTTAACGAGAAAAACTATGATTTTTAAGACCACCTGCAGAGACAACGAATTTATCACCAAACCTCTGATCCTGCTCAGCCTTGGCGGCATTCTGGCGTTCTTCGCCCTGCCTGCATTGGCAGCTACCACAGAACAGAGCATCGAATGGGGCGTGATGGGCATGAAGCTGTTCGGCGGACTCGCCCTGTTTCTGTTCGGTATGGAACAGATGGCGGATTCTCTGAAAGCGGTTGCCGGCGAACGCATGAAAGGCATTCTTGCCAAGCTCACCAGTAACCGATTCATGGGAGCCGCCACCGGTGCATTCGTCACGGCGGTGATCCAATCCTCCTCGGTAACCACGGTACTGGTGGTCGGTTTTATCACCGCCGGTCTGATGACCTTCACCCAATCGATTGGGGTCATCATGGGCGCCAATATCGGTACCACGATCACGGCCCAGATTGTTGCGTTTAAAGTAACCAAAGCGGCACTGCTGATGATCGGTGTCGGCTTCAGCATGCTGTTCATCTCCAAAAATGAACGCATCAAACAGTATGGCGGCATGATCATGGGGCTGGGTCTGGTGTTCTTCGGCATGAGCGTGATGAGCGATGCCATGAAACCACTCAGGACTTATCAGCCGTTTCTGGATCTGATGATCAGCATGGAGAGCCCGTTGATCGGTATTCTCGTGGCGGCCGCCTTTACCGGTTTGATTCAATCCTCATCGGCTACCACCGGTATAGTGATCGTGATGGCGAGTCAGGGTTTCATCACCCTGCCAGCCGGTATTGCGCTCGCCTTTGGCGCCAATATCGGTACCTGCGTGACCGCCATGCTCGCCTCCATCGGTAAACCGAGAGAGGCGGTCCGGGCCGCCATGGTGCATATCATCTTCAACGTTTCCGGGGTGCTGTTATGGATTATGTTCATCCCCTATCTGGCGGATTTTGTCGTCTCCTTCTCGCCTTCCCATCCGGAGCTCTCGGGCATCGAGCGGTTGGGTGCCGAGACACCCCGCCAGATCGCCAATGCCCATACCGTCTTCAATATCGCCAATACCCTGGTGTTCATCTGGTTTACCGCCTACATCGCCCGTATGGTGGAGTGGTTGCTACCCGATCGTCTGATCGAGGAGGAGGGTATCGCCGTCAGTGCCAAGTACCTGGATGAGGAGCTGCTCAGTACACCCTCCCTGGCGTTGGACCGGGTGCGCCTTGAGGTGCTGCATATGGGTGAGCGGGTTCAAGCGATGCTCGACCAGATCATGCCGGCGATCATCAGTGGCAGTCATGAATCCCTGGATGCGGTGGCGCAACTCGATGATGAGGTGGATATCCTGTATGAGCAGATCCTCGACTACCTTGGCAGAATCAGTAAACAGAGCTTGACCGATCGACAGACGGAAGAGCTGCTGAGTCTGATGGAGGCGGTAGGCGATCTGGAGAATATCGGCGACACCATCGAGACCAATCTGGTTGCGCTTGGCCATGAGCGGATCAGTATCGGTTTTTCGATCAGTGAGCCGTCCAAGCAGGTGCTGGAGGGCTTTCATCGGGTCATTATCCGGGCGGTGGATGGCGCGGTACAATCCGTATCCCAGACCAATACCGATGTGGCGCATGCGGTGGTTGCGATGAAAGATGAGATCACGTCTTTGGCCGATTCGGCCGCCCAACATCAGGCGACCCGCCTGGTTGCGGAAGAGCCTAACCGGATTGAAGCCTACACCACTGAGGTCGACATCATCGAAAAACAGAAACGTATCTACTACTTCGCCAAACGTATGGCAAAGACGGTGATTCCTCCGGAAGAGGCAGAAGAAGAGTAGTGCTGAATGTGTTGCGTATCGGCGCCTGGCGTCTCTTGTAGAGCTCGGTATCGAATTGGTTTTGCTTACAGAAGGTTGGATCTATGAAAATTAATGACCTGCTTGATAATCTCAAAAAACGTCTGGAAAAAGCGGAGCTTTCTGACAAGGCAAAGTGTGATCGAATCGATGAGCTGTTGGATCAGTTGAAGAAAAAAGAGCAGCGCCTTAAAAAGAAGCTCGATGAAGAGAAAAATTCGAAAAAGTACAAACGTCTGAAAACCGATCTGAAGATCGTCCAGGCGCAACTTAAAAAAGGCACCAAGCGCCGTGATGAATTGAGCAAGAAATGTAAATAAGGGCGTTCTGTTGTCCAGTGGTTGAGCGAAAACCCAATACCCAAGTTGCCATGCGGCAGCTGATTGAACAGATCCGTAGAAAAATTCCTTTCAATTTAAGCGAACAAGAGCGTTGTGGCGAATCCTGTGAAGGTTGTTCCGGCAAGCTGCTGATCTATCTGGAGAGTGAACTGGATGAGTGGCAGATAAAACTTGATCAGGGCGTTGTGCCGGGTTTCGCCGATCTCTCCCGTCTGGCTGCAAAGGCCAAAAAAATTGCCAACGTGCTGCGTCGCAACGGGCTGATGCCGGAACAGGCGCCTGTTTAATCCGTCGCCGGGTTAATGATCATTTCCATTCGCTGAGCTTTTTCCCATTCAGCTTTCGTTCAGCAAAGCCTCCATATGCTTTAGGTCAGGCATACCTTGGAGGTTCAGCATGAACAACAGACTCAAACCCCTGGCAATCGGCGCAATCCTTGCCACCTCAATGACATTGGCTCCAGCCGCCCAGGCTCATGATCTGCCCTATGGCTTACTCGGTGGTGTTTTGCTTGGATTGCATTTCAGCCATGGTCACTACTACCACCATGGTCATCGACATGATCACTATCCCAGTCATCGCCGTAGTGACAGCCATGGGTATCGCCATCGCGACCGGCATAAGCATGGTCACCGCCATCGTGACCGTGATCGCCACGACCATGACCGTCGTCGACGTCACCGGGACCATTAGGATCTGTCTGCCCGATCCCTTTCGGCCCTCTGCGGGAGATTTCTCATGAAGATGACACAGATATTGATTTGTTCGGCACTGACGCTGTCTGCTAGTTTGTTGCAGGCAAGTGAGCCTGTTGAGCGGTTGAGCCAGTCTGTTGAAGGTCCGGTAGCCAAACAGGATTGGAGAGCGCAACTCGACCAGGCGGAGATCGATATCCAACAGCCGATGGTTGTCACCGGTAGCCGTCAGAAGCAGTTGAATCGTTCCGAAGTAGGTGCTTATCACGATCCGGATTTTTCGATTTTTGATGCGCGTACCGTGATCAGTCGTGACGATGATGACGACGGTTACTACCATCGGTTGAGTGTCAGCTTTGATCCGGATGTGGTCAGCGGCCGGGCCTGGGTCTATGCGGAGCTCTATCTGAGCCTCGAGGGTGGGCCATGGAATCGCTACTACACCACTGAGAGCTTCCCGATCGTGCGGGACGATTCCGATGATGACTACGAGGTTGTCACCCGCTTACTGGATGGTTACCCCAGTGGCTATTATGATGTCCTGATCGAGTTGTATGATGCGGATAACGACGCCTTTCTGGTCGAGTACGGACCCTATGATGACCGCGACCTCCGGGCACTCCCCCTTGAGGACAGTTATCGTGATGGGGATGATCACTATCACGGCGGTGGCGGCGCAATGGGCTTGAGCATGATACTTTTAGTCCTGCTTGCCTGGTTGGTTCGGCTTAGAAAAGGTTGTTATGGAATTGGTGTTAGGGCCTGTTAACACGAATCCAATTGACCCTGTTGTGCCTGAAAAAGCGCCAATCAAGGCGCGAGGAGAGAGGTTTGGTGATTCCAAACGAACGACGAGTGGCGCTTTTTCAGGCGCAACCCCCCATATTGATGTTGAAGAGGGGGCTGGGGCTATTTTTCCGCCCAGCGGCGTTATCATTCGCTCATGTAGAATAACTTCACGTCGCTCATTCTGCCTTGCTGGACGAAAAAACAGCCCCAGCAGGGCCGGTTGGATTCGTGTTAACAGGCCCTAATAGACCCTGGAAATACGCTTATGCATAGACAGACCATCCTCCTCCTATTCATGATCCTGCTGTTTCAGGGCTGCTCATCTCTGCAGCAGGCCGAACAGTTGATGAACGGAATCCAACCTAGCGGTGAGGTCAAAGGGGTCAAGCTGTCAGGCCTTGACCTGAGAGGCATCGATCTGCTGTTTGATGTGGAGGTGGATAACCCCAACCCGGTGGCGATCTCCCTGGATGGTCTCGATTATGACCTGAAATTGCTCAATCGAAGCTTCCTGAAAGGTCAGCAGTCTATGGGCATGAGTCTGGCAGCGGATGGCAAGAGTCAGGTCAAACTGCCGGTCAGGATGGAGTTTGAGCGACTGCTCGAGCACTACAGTGAATTGAGCAAACGGGATGACGTGCCCTATCAGCTGGATCTGGGGCTGGGTATCGATGTGCCTCTATTGGGGCGGGTACGGTTGCCGATGAGTTATCAGGGGCGTCTGCCGGTTCCCAAGCTACCCGATGTCAGGGTCAGTCGGATCGATGTGCAGCGACTGAGTCTGCAAGCCATCGATCTGATGCTTGAGCTGGAGGTTGAGAATCCCAACCGTTTTGCGCTGATGCTGCAGCGGCTCGATTACCAATTCAAACTTAACGGAATCGATGTGGGGCAGGGTGCGGCAGCACAAAGCCTGAACATTGATAAGCAAGGCAAGGGCCGGGTCCGTCTGCCCCTCTCCCTCGATCTGCAAAAAGCGGGCGGTGGACTCTATAGCGCCCTGATGGGTGGCCGGGGACTCTCCTACGAGTTGAGCGGTATGCTCGACGCAACCGGCGATACACCATTGATTGGCGATATCAAAATCCCCTTGGACAGGCAGGGCAGCTTCAACCTCAACCGCTGAGCTGTTTCCGGCTGGTTGGGCCTGGGCTAGGTGCCGTATTCGGAAGAAGAAATCAGTCCGCAAATGAACGCGAATGAACGCAAATCGTAATTAAACCGATCTGATTGGTGCTTACTCAAAGCCTGATTTGGTGGGGCCGTGCCCCACCAAATACGCTGAGAATTTGTCATACAGTTTATTCCAGGTGTTACCCATGTCTCCGAACAGCTGCAACCTATGTCTCCGGACTATACAATCGATGCGACTAGCTACGCTATCCGCCTGTCCAGCGACGTCCCTTTGCGGTTTGAACTATTTGCTCCAGTCCGATCCGACACAGCCCAACAATTTGCGTTTATTCGCGTTCATTTGCGGACTGTTTTCTCTTAAATATCAGCGAGCCTTGGCATCCAATCGCGTTCAATGATCGTCTAGCTTTCAGCCGGTGTATAGGCCAGGTTTGGCGCCAGCCAGCGCTCCATCTCATCCAGCGGCACCTTTTTGCGTGCCGCATAGTCCTCAACCTGGTCACGATTCAGCTTGCCGACCGCAAAATAGCGGGATTGGGGATGACCAATATAGAGGCCGCTCACCGATGCGGTCGGAACCATCGCCATGCTCTCTGTCAGCCAGATGCCGGTATGCTCCTCGGCCGACAGCAGGGACCAGAGCAGATCCTTCTCCGTATGATCCGGGCTGGCGGGATAGCCCATGGCGGGACGGATTCCTGCATACTCCTCGGCGATCAATTGATTGTTATTCAACGATTCATCCGGGGCATAGCCCCAGAAATCCCGGCGCACCCGCTGATGCAGCCACTCGGCCAGCGCTTCTGCCAGACGGTCGGCCAGTGCTTTCAGCATGATTCCGCGATAGTCGTCATGCTCCTTATCAAAGGCTTCCAGCTTGGCGTCGATACCAATCCCGGCGGTGCAGGCGAAAGCCCCCAGGTAGTCTTTCACGCCGGACTCCTCTGGCGCGACGAAATCGGCCAGGCACTCATTATATTTTCCTTTCGGTTGGCGACCCTGTTTTCTCAGGTTGTGCAGCCGGGCCAGAGGCTCTGATCGTTGCTCGTCACGATAGAGATTGAAATCATCTCCATCCGCGTTGGCCGGAAACAGCCCGACCAGGGCTGAGGCCCGCAGCCACTTTTCATTCACGATCTCCTTCAACATCTGTTGGGCATCGGCGAACAGCTTGCCGGCCTCTTCACCCTTGACCTCGTCATCAAGAATCTGCGGATAGCGCCCTTTCAGTTGCCAGGCGTGGAAAAAGAAGGTCCAGTCGATATAGTCGATCAACTCGGCGATGGGGATATCCTCGAGCAGCACCATGCTGGCGGGTTGCTGTTCCGAATCCGCCAGACGGATCACCCGGCACCCCTCATAAGGTTGGTAGTCCCCTTTACAGATGTTCGGTGTGGTTGGTTGGTACTCTTGCCACGGGATCGGGGTCGGATTCTGTCGCGCCTGCGCCAGCGGAATCAGATTGCGGGATTCATTCGCTGCCGCTCGGCGCTCCCTGACCTGTTGGTACTCCTTACGCAATTGGTCCATATAGGGTGCCCGCAGCTCATCGGAGAGCAGGTTGGAGGCGACCGCCACCGCCCGGGAGGCGTCGGCAACATAGACCACCGGGTGCTCGTACTGGGGTTCGATTTTGACCGCGGTGTGGGCGATCGAGGTGGTGGCGCCACCGATCATCAACGGCAGGCTCATACCGAGACGCTGCATCTCCTTGGCGACATGCACCATTTCGTCCAGGGAGGGGGTGATCAGGCCGGAGAGTCCGATCAGGTCCACCTGTTCCTCTTTGGCCTTTTGCAGAATGGTATCCGCAGGCACCATCACGCCGATATCGATGACTTCGTAGTTATTGCACTGCAGTACCACGCCGACGATGTTCTTGCCGATGTCGTGCACATCCCCCTTGACCGTGGCCAGCAGTATCTTGCCCTGGGCCTGGCTGTCGCAGTCGGCTTTTTCGGCTTCCAGGAAGGGCTCCAGGTAGGCTACCGATTTTTTCATCACCCGGGCGGACTTGACCACCTGGGGCAGGAACATCTTGCCGGCGCCGAACAGATCCCCAACCTGATTCATGCCAGCCATCAGAGGCCCTTCGATCACCTCCAGGGTCTTATTCACCTGCTGACGGGCCTCTTCCGTATCCGCTTCGATGAATTCGGTAATCCCCTTCACCAGGGCGTGCTGCAGTCGCTTGTCGACCGGCCAGGCGCGCCACTCCGCATCTTCCTTGGCGGTCGCCTGGCTGTTGTCTCCCAGATATTGCGGGGCCAGGTCGACCAGTCGGTCACCCGCCTCCGGATCCTGGTTCAGGACCACCGCCTCAACGGTGCTGCGCAGTTCTTCAGGCAGGTCGTCATAGACGGCCAGCTGTCCGGCATTGACGATGCCCATATCCATGCCGGCGCGGATCGCATGGTAGAGAAACACCGCATGGATCGCCTCCCGCACCGGGTTATTGCCGCGGAAGGAGAAGGAGACATTGGAGACACCACCGGAGACCATGGCGTGGGGCAGGCTGGCTTTGATCTGCCGGGTCGCCTCGATGAAGTCGACGCCGTAGTTGTTGTGCTCTTCGATGCCGGTGGCGATGGCGAAGATATTGGGGTCGAAAATGATATCTTCCGGGGGGAAGCCGACCTGCTGGGTCAGCAGCCGATAGGCACGGCTGCAGATCTCAACCTTGCGACTGAGGGTATCAGCCTGTCCCTGCTCATCGAAGGCCATCACGATCACCGCCGCGCCGTAGCGGCGGCACGCCCTGGCCTGCTGGAAAAACTTCTCCTCTCCCTCTTTCAGGGAGATGGAGTTGACGATGGGTTTGCCCTGAACGCACTTCAGTCCGGCCTCGATGATCTCCCATTTGGAGGAGTCGATCATTACCGGCACTTTGGCGATCTCAGGTTCGCCGGCACACAGATTGAGAAAGCGCTGCATGGCTGCCACCCCATCCAGCATCGCCTCATCCATATTGATGTCCACCACCTGTGCGCCGTTTTCCACCTGTTCCCGGCAGACATCCAGGGCTTCGTCATACTCTTCGTTGAGAATCAGGCGCTTGAACTTGGCCGATCCGGTTACATTGGCCCGTTCTCCGATGTTGACGAAGAGGCTGTCCGGGCCGATGTTGAGGGGTTCCAGGCCGGCCAATCGGCACTGTTTTTCGATCTCCGGTCGATTGCGTGGCGGCTTGCTCTGCAGCGCCTGGGCAATCGCCTGAATATGCTGTGGTGTGGTGCCGCAGCAGCCACCGACGATATTGACAAAGCCGGAGTCGGCCCATTCAGCCAGATAGTCGGCCATGTGGGCGGCATCCAGGTCATATTCGCCGAATTCGTTGGGTAGACCGGCGTTGGGATGGGCTGAGACAAAGCACTCGGATATCTGTGACATCTCCTCCACATACTGACGCAGCATATCCGGACCCAGTGCGCAGTTGAGTCCGACCGAGAGGGGACGGATATGGCGCAGGCTATTGTAGAAGGCCTCGGTGGTCTGGCCTGAGAGGGTGCGCCCGGATTGATCGGTGATAGTGCCGGAGATCATCACCGGTAATCTGACCTGGTCCTCTTCGAACACCAGTTCACAGGCATAGGTGGCCGCTTTGGCGTTCAGGGTGTCAAAAATGGTCTCGATCAGCAGCAGGTCGCAGCCGCCGGCAATCAGCCCCCGAGTCGCCTCAGCATAGCAACTGACCAGCTCGTCGAAATGGATGTTTCTGGCACCTGGGTCGTTGACATCCGGCGAGATGGAGGCGGTCCGGTTGGTTGGCCCGAGTACCCCGGCAACAAAGCGGGGCTTCTCCGGCGTGCTGTATTGGTCGGCTGCCTGTCTGGCCAGGCGGGCGCCCGCCTCGCTCATCTCAAAGGCCAGGGAGGACATATCGTAGTCGGCCATGGAGACACTGTTGGCACCGAAGGTGTTGGTCTCGAGGATATCCGCGCCGGCTTCCAGGTACTGCTGGTGGATGTCGCGGATGATCTCCGGCTGGGTCAGGCACAACAGATCGTTGTTACCCTGCAGATCGGAGGGCCAGTCGGCAAAGCGCTCTCCGCGATAATCCTGCTCGCTCAGCTTGTGTCGCTGGATCATCGTACCCATCGCTCCATCGAGGATCAGGATGCGTTGTTGCAGCAGGGATTCAATAGGATGAACAGGGTTATTCAGGCTTTCGGAGACCATCAGTTACTCAGGTTTTAAGGTAAACGGTCGCCAATTATAGGACCCTGGCCGGTTCTAGGCGAGTTGCCATTTGCAGAAACAGCCGGCCTGGGGGGTGTTGGTTGACTATGTCATAAATAAACGATGATCCAGTTGCGGTTGCAACGGGTGGGTTATAGGATTCATGACAGGGTGAATTTTCTGTTCTTTCGCCTCACGATATTCTATAACAAAACCAAAATAAGCCATTAACAACAACTCGCTGATTTGCGATCGACTCTTTAAATACCAACCTCTAAAGAAGGAAATTATAGTGTCAAAACAAGCATTTCTGGTAGATGACTCAAAATCTGCACGTATTGTTCTCAGTCGTATGCTGAAAAAAAGTGGTTTTGACGGCGTGGAAATGGCTGAATCCGGAGAGGAGGCTTTGGAGCGTCTGCAGACACTCACGCCCGATGCTATTTTTGTCGATTTCCTGATGGAAGGTATTGATGGTCTTGAGACCATTACCGAGATCAAAAAGGACCCCCGTTTCGACGCTACACCGATCGTCATGTGTACCGCCAATGAAGGGGATGAGTATGTTCGTGCCGCGGTCGATCATGGTGCCCTGGGCATCCTGGCGAAGCCACCGACTGAAGAGAGTATTGGCAAGATTATCGAACTGATCGAAGAGCATCAGAGGGAAGTGGCGATGAGTGCCCCTGCGGAGGGTGAGGTTGCCGAGGAGCAGGCGGAGCAGCCAGTGGATCAGGCCGAGGCCTCTGCCCAGGCTGCGCCGGTCGGGCTCACTGAAGCGGATCTATGGCGTATTGCCCAGCAGGCAGCCACACAGAGCGCAGAAGTGGTAGTTCGTGAGATTGTCGAGCAGGCGGTCTCTGACGCCATCGATCAGCGTCTGGCCGGGCTAATGGATGACTATCTGGAGAAGAAGCTGCAGCCGATGCTGGCTGAACTCAAACAGCAGCAGCCAGAGCGTGCGGCCGCTGTGGAGATCGATACCGAGGCGCTGAAAAAGGAAGTGGTGGAGGAGGTCAACAGCGATCTCGAGGATTTTGTCAGACAACTGAACCAGCGCAGCCTGGAAGAGTTGATCCAGGCGACCACTTTCAATCAGATCAACGAAACAAGGGATGAGTTTTCCGACCGCCTGAAACAGCAGGAAGAACGAATTCTCGAACAGGTTCCTGAAAAGAACGACATGATTGAGCACATCAGAGTGGTTACTGAAGGGTCTCTGGAGGCCCATGTGCACGAGACCGCCACGCAGGTATCCCAGGAGGTTGCCAACTCCGTTGCTACCGAGACAGTTGAGCAGATGCTGGAACAGCATCTGGCCCAGCAAACGGTGGTCAAAGAGAAACCTGCAGAGGGTAAGGCGATCTGGGCTATGTTGGGCGCTCTACTGGTCGCCTCGGCCGGTGCGGCCTACTACTATCTGCTCTGATTCAGCAGAGCCCTGATAATCGTACAGGGTGTGGGGTTGGTCCCGTCCCATTCAAGGCTATATTGATCATTATTCAAAGATTCCCGGCTAGCGCTGTCACCGCGATCAAACCAAACGATGATTCGTCTGTCTATCTGACAGAGTAAGCCGGTTTGTGGCAACAGATTACAGGAGCCTCCCATGTTTGGACTTGGACGCAAAACCAAAATGCCTGCAGAAGATGAGGCATTGCCTGGCCGTGCAACACCGATTCAACCCAAGGCTGAGCACTTCGTCAACGGGCACAGGATCTTGCCGCCGTTTCCGCAGGGTATGAAAACAGCAATGTTCGGTATGGGTTGTTTTTGGGGGGCGGAGCGCCGTTTTTGGAGTCTGGACGGGGTCTATTCCACCGCGGTGGGCTATGCGGCGGGAACCACGCCCAATCCAAACTATGAAGAGGTCTGCACCGGAATGACCGGCCACAATGAAGTGGTGCTGGTGATCTATGATCCGGCGAAGATCGATTACCAAACGCTGTTGAAGACCTTTTGGGAGTCGCATAATCCCACCGAAGGCATGCGGCAGGGGAATGATGTAGGTACCCAGTACCGCTCTGGAATCTATACTTTCGATGATGATCAGCGGGCGCTGGCTCAGGCTTCCCGGGAGGACTATCAGCATGCTCTGGCACAGGTGACATCCGCTCCGATCACCACAGAGATCATTGATGCGCCGCCGCTCTATTATGCCGAGGAGTATCATCAGCAATATCTGGCCAAGAATCCTGCCGGATATTGTGGACTGGGCGGCACCGGTGTCTGCTATCCCGCCTGAAACTCCCGCGGTGCCGGTTTACAGGGGAGAGACGGCCTGGTCGTCGATCCGATAGAAAGGAAAGCTCTGACTTTTTAGGAACAGAATGGATTTCATTTTTCTCTCGATGTGCTATGCCTATAGATAGGGCTCCCAAAGTATCTGGAGAGACGCTTTGGGATTTAATTGATCAGTAGAGACCTCTCACCTGTGGTGCGCATGGAATGCGAAGATCAAATTCAACACGGCTAAATCACTCAGTTACCCAACTCGTTGGCAGAGCCTCATTATTGGTTTTAATGATGCTGATATTCGCTAACCTCGTGCTATGGGTGGGTTACAGACTGAGTGTCGACAACATGCAAGAGGTGTGGCGGGATCTGACCGATCTCTCCGCCGACAGCACGCTCTATACCCTGGAACAAAGACGCAACGATTTGAGAGCGGATTTGAAGCTGCTGGCATCCAATCCGGATCTTGTCAGAGCCATTCTCTACTACGATGAGTCTGTATTGAACCGGATTGCGGCGGACTGGGAACTGTTTGTTTCCGAAAAGCGCCTCTATGATCAAGTGCGCCTGATCGATCTCAGCGGACAGGAGCGTCTGCGGGTCGATTTGAGTTCCCATGGTGCGAGTCGGGTATCTGCCGATCAGTTGCAGAATAAATCCGGTCGCTACTACGTTCAGCAGGGATTGGCGATGGATGCCGGTACGATCTATGCCTCGCCGATCGATCTGAATGTGGAACAGGGAAAGATCGAAATCCCCTATAAGCCGATGATTCGCCTTGTAACACCTCTGGATGTTGATGGTGAGATCAAAGCGCTACTGGTGGTAAACGCCCTGGCCAGCCATATTTTGGGTGATCTTCAGCGGCATGCCCGGCTGGTGCATGGTGGACTGCTGCTGCTTGATGATTCGGGTAACTATCTGCGTGGATTCAGCAGTAACCAGGAGTGGCAGTTCATGTTTCCTGAGTCATCCAGTGAAGCACCGCAGTTCAATCAAAGCTACCCTGACGTGTGGGCGATGATGCGGCAGACCCCCTCTGGTCAGATCAACAGGCCGGAGGGGATTTTCAGCTATCGTACGGTCACTTACGGTACAGGCGGTATTACCCACAGCTACCGGTTGGTGGTGGTGATGACCGAGCAACAGCAACAGGTTTTGTTGCTACCGCAGCGAAACCTGTGGCTATTCATTGCCCTCGTTTTAACCCTGTTGCTGGTGTTTGCGACAGTGATCCTGGGCGGTTACCGCTCGGGGCAGCTGGAAGCAAAGCCTGTGGTTAACCGCAGGCCTGTGGATTTGTGGCATCTGTTCCGTTGAGTTGGGCGCTATTCGGCTTTGTGCAATAGTTCTCCTGCCTGGTTGAGTACTTCCACGCCGACGGGGATACCCTCTCTGATACTGGCGGTTACCACGCAAAAGTCTTCAAACAGCGTCAGGCAGCGGTCACTCTTTTTCGAACTCAAAAGCTCGTCTCCGGCCGTTATCTTTACGTCAAGCCGACCCACCCGCAGGCGTTTTTTATCGTTTCGCACCATTGTGCAAGTGACTTCCGTGGTAACCTCGTTTGAAGGTACATCCTCTTTCGCCATGCAGAACATCAGGCTGGCACTGAGGCAGTTGGCGGCCGCCGCGGCGAGCATACGCGAGGCATTGGGTCCGTTGCGCTCACCCAGGGGTGGCGGTTCGTCCATGATGACATCCTCTGCTTTCTTGAGATCGAATTTCACCCGGAAAGCGTAATCCTCTTCCTGCTCTAGATGGATGGTGAAACGGCCAACTTCTTCTGTCATTGGGTCTTCCTCGTCGTTTGATTCGTGTTGTCAGGGACTGGCGCTTCGATTCCGTCGCCGGGTTAATATGTATGCACAATGGTATAAAAACGATTGGATGTAAATTGTTTATCTGTCGCTCCGCTCTATACAGTGGCTACCAACAGTCTGTCGACTGATCGCGCTATCCGTCTGTGATCGCCTGCCAGGCCGGGTGGGTTTGGATAAGACTCAAGGCCTGCTCCAATAGGGTTTTTCCCGGTTCTGTTCTATGCCAGGTCGAGGCGCCGGATGGATGGGGTAGTGGGATCAGATCCGTATCCCCATGAGTCAGGCTGAGGCGCTGTTGTTTGCCGATGATATCAGCCAATTTACCCACCTCGAGAAACTGACCGATTGCAAGTTTGCCTAGCGGCAGCAGAAGTTTCGGCTGCAGAAGCTCAACCTCTCGGTCCAACCAGCGCTTGCAGTTGGCGATTTCCGCCTTGCTTGGAACCCGGTCGCCCCCCTTCGGGTTTTTGCCTGGAAAGCAACGACAGACTGCTGACATATAGACCCGGTTGCGAAAATCCGATTCGCACAACCCGATCGTTTCAAACCACTTGAAAAGGGTCTTTCCCGCAGTCCAGGCAAAGGGTCTTCCGGCGTTTCCCTCCTTGTCGCCAGGCGCTTGCCCGATCAGCAGGATCGGCGAGGGTGTCGGGTTGCCCATTACCACTGGCCCTAGCATGGATTCACAAAGGCGGCATGCGCTGAGTTTTTGTTGGTGTGCTTGAAGCCGTTCTATGCGAGACATGTGATTAAATTATGAAACCCCTGGTTTAACTTCTATCATAATCAGGCCCTGTGCATGGTGAACAGTTATTTCAGCCAGAAAAACTATAATTACAGAGTCATGCATGGCTGATTATGAACGCACCCATCGGATACAAACAAATCACAAAAAATAAAATCGGTATTTAGTTTGTTGCTATCGAGGACAAGCCGCCGATTAGGAGGAGCCAATGCGAGCAGTGGTGTTGAGGGAGCTGGGGGAGCCGGAGGTGTTGAATGTTGAAGATATCCCTGAGCCTGCGATCCAAAATCCAACAGAGATCAAAGTCAGAATTATGGCGGCCGGAGTCAATCCGATCGATACCAAGCTGCGTCAGAGAGGGGTGTTTACTGACGATGGCCTGCCTGCTGTGCTTGGCTGTGATGGCGCCGGTATCATCATCGAGTGCGGTGAAGCAGTAAGCCACTTCCGGCCCGGTGACGAGGTCTGGTACTGCAATGGTGGCTTGGGGGGGCTGCAGGGTAACTATGCTGAGTTTGCCGTACTGGATGAGACGGTCTGTTGCAAAAAACCCGCTTCGCTCGATTTCGCCCATGCGGCTGCCGGACCCTTGGTGCTGATCACTGCCTGGGAGGCGATATTCGGCCGTGGGCGAATGACCGATGGGATGTCCCTGTTGGTACACGCCGGGGCTGGTGGTGTGGGTCATGTGGCGATTCAACTGGCAAAACAGGCTGGGATAAGGGTTTTGACTACGGTCAGCAATCAGCAAAAGCAGGATTTTGTCAGGGAGCTGGGTGCCGATGAGGTGATCGATTATACACAGGGTGGATTTGTTGATGAGGTTACGCGGCTGACAGACGGTCGTGGCGCCGATATGGTATTGGATTGTGTTGGCGGCTCAGTGTTCAGGGATTCCATTGCAGCCACTGCCCACTATGGCGATCTGGTAACACTGCTCGATCCAGGAAGCGGAATCGAGTGGAAAGAGGCACGCAATCGGAATCTGCGTATAGGATTCACTCTGATGCTGACGCCTATGTTGCGCCATCTTCCTCAGGAGAGAATCAATCAGGTGGCGATTCTGAGCGATTGTGCCGAGATGATCGATAGCGGTTGTCTCAAAATTGCAGTCAATCGGATTCTTCCCTTTGAGCAAGCGAAGCAGGCACATCGACTGATTGAGCAGGGAGGAATGATCGGCAAGCTTGTATTGAGCCCGGAGGCGGGAATAGGTTAATAACCGGATCCGATGTGAGCGATTATGCGAACAGTACACCATCGGTTTGCTCTATAGTTAAATGCAGAAACAGCCATAGGGTTAGCAGCGGGTTGCTCAATGATCGGGGTTTATGAGTCTCTTTGCCTGATTCAAAGCCGGCACTGATCTACTGGTTGTTGAGTCGTTTTATCACCGATAAGCCATGGAGCATCTTTCAGGTAAGCTGGCATGAGATATCACGAATCCATAGATTATGTTGAGTTTCCAGCCTCTGACCTGGAAGTGGTTAAGGTGTTTTTCAAACAGGTTTTCGGTTGGGATTTTGTCGATTACGGTGAGGATTACTGCGCATTTTCCAACGCAGGACTTGATGGCGGGTTCTACCACTCTGAACTGACGACAGCGGCTGAGCGAGGCAGTGCCCTAATCGTCTTCTACAGTCGTGATCTGGAGAAGACTCAGGCGAAGATCATCGATGCCGGTGGGCGTATCAAAGTCCCGGTGTTTGAGTTTCCGGGAGGCAGGCGTTTCCATTTTTGCGATCCAAACGGCAATGAGTATGCGGTATGGACGGACGTTCAGGCCAATACTGGCTAAAGTGTCAATGCTTGTGGTTCGTGTCTACGGGTCCTTGGTATGTAACACTAGATTAGTCATTCGGCGTTATGCGGAACACTCTGAAACTGGTTTCCGGCAGCACTTCCCGGTCATATGCGACCTTAAGCTTGAAGACCATGGCTTGACTCAGTGGTTGCCCCTTGGCGAGGAGCAGGGCACCGGCATTGGTTTTGATCGGTTGGTCGACGATCATCCCCGGTTCAAGTTGATCGAGGGGTAGATTCAGTATCTCGACTTTACGGTTCATCGAACCCTGGATGAGTATCTCCACCAGTGCCGGGTCGAAGTGTTCAGGATTGTCCCGCAGGTATTCGATCGCCGCATCTTCCGAATTGCCGGTGTTGAGAAATTTATCGTAATTGATGGCGACCTTTAGAATCTGTCCTCCCAGTATCGCCTTTTGCTCATTGTTCAGTTTTCCCTGAATTTCAATCTTGCCGATATCATCGAGTTGATGTTCAATCATGGCAGCGACCGTTTCGAGACGGGGTATATGTTTTAACAACCGGCTCCCCATCTCTGGGTGGGAGTTATAGAGCTCCGTTTCCGCCTTGCTTAATTCATCACCAGCCATGACTTTGTGTATCAGTTCGTCGGGTAGACTGACGTATCCCAGTTGGCAAAGCATACCGGCAAGATCGTAGTGCCAACCATCTTCCAGGGAAAGGCTTCTGACAATACTTCTGACATGATGTTTAATGCGGGAGGATTGACTGAATGCGTCTGGATTGACCATGCTGAGAACATCAGCCAGTAGATCAACCGCCCCTTTCAGGGTCTTATTCAGTAACACCTTTTCATTGGTGATCAGGCGATACTGTTTGATACCCTCGGTGATGGTCTGGTAGAGAACTTCCGTCTCGACCGGTTTATTCAGAAAACGAAAGATGGCGCCATCGTTCACTGCGTCGATGGCAACATCCAAATTGGCGTTGCCGGTGAGCATTATGCGTACTGTATTGGGCGAGAGCTCCCGTACCTTGGAAAGAAACTCCACCCCATTCATATTCGGCATCTGCATGTCGGAGACCACCAGAGCAAATGGACCTCCATCTCTTACAGCCTGAACTCCGTCAGCACCACTGGTGGCTGTTTCAAGGTTCAGGCGTTTGCGAAATTGTCGGCGAAAAGAGTCAAGCAGGTTACGGTCGTCGTCCACCATTAAAACTTTTTCAGGTGGTTTGTCCATCAAGGTACTCCTGGGCAATATTCTGCCAACGGTTGAACTCTTCATCACCGAGCAGGGATTGTAGAGACTGGGGATCGTAGTGTTGCCTGTACTCCTTGTCGCCTAACCAATGCAACAGCAGATTGGCGCCGTAGACCAATAAACAAACCTTACGATCGATCGATTGATATTCATGATTATGGTGATGTGCGACCGCCTCAACTGCGGAGAAGGGCAAGCCCCATAAGCCCATCAGATAGGCCCCGATACCGGCGTGATGGCACCACAGGGCTTCTGCTTCAGCTTCGAACAAGGGCTGGGTTTCCTGAGCCGCCTGCTTGACGATACGTCGATACTCCTCCTGGTCCTGGGAGGCGAGAATCAGTTTTCCCAGGTCGTGCAGCATGCCCGCCATAACCGGGGTTTCCAGTTCCTGGCGACTCATCCCCATCGCCATGCCCAACTGCCTGACCAGACCCGATACCGACTGGCTGTGTTGCCACAGGGGCTCAAGCTTGAACTCATCGATCAGTGCCTGATCGAGACGTGAGAAGATGGCAGCCCCCAGGGCCAGATTGGAAACCGTCTCGATACCGAGCAGGGTTACCGCGTGTTGTGGTGATGAGATCTGCTGCGGTAGCCCGAAAAAGGCGGAGTTGACCATTTGCAGTAGTTTGGTCGACATCCCCAGGTCCTTGGCAACGATCTCACCGATCTCTGCCAGCGAAGTGTTGTCAGACTGCAGCGCCTCGATCATCTGCTGATAGCTGGCGGGCAGACTGGGAAGTGATCCCAGGCTGTTGACCATCTCCGTCATGGCGGGATTATTCAGTAGATCCCTCAGCTGAATGACGCGTTCCAATATGACAATCAGCGTCTGGGTGTCACAGGGTTTGGCAACAAACTGATGGGCGTGGTGGACGATTTCCTGGGCGGGTGTGCGCAGAGCCTGGCCGGAAAACAGCAGACGGGTGGTGCTCGGATACTTTTGTTGTACCTGCTTCAGCAGTTCGCTGCCACTCTTGTTGCCGAGCTGGGTCTCACTGATGACAATCGCTATCGGTTGTTGCTGGAACAGCTCCAATGCACTGGCGGATGAGTCGCAAAAGTGCATTTGCCACTGGTCGTTGTGATCTCTGAGGGTTCTTTTCAGCGCTTCAAGCTGATTCCGATCGCTATCAACAAACAGGATGTGGTTGCTGTCAAATAGTTTCATTGGTGGTGATGCCCACTTGTTTTGATTCTCCAAACACCTCAAGGAGACGCTTGAGAGCCATTGGTCTTCTGCCGTACGACGGGAGATGCATAGAGCCGCTAATCAAGCTGATCATTTTTTGTTCTTTGTTTACTTCGACTTAACCTGAGTGTAGTACCTCTGTGGGCAATTGTGTCGAAACAGAATTAAAGTTCTCTGTTCATTTGGCTTGATCGATCAACAGCACTACACCCTGAACACCGACGACTTTGACTTTGGTTCCTGCCGGGCAATCGTCACCATGAATTTTCCAGGTGCTGTCGTCGACGCTGATTTTTCCCACACCGTTGATGATCGGCTCCTGCAGGGTGAATACCCGGTCGATATACTGCTCACCCCGCCGGTTGAGATGCGGGCTGTCGGTCTCGATCGGGCGATGCTGCAGAAACAGGCGAACCAGCACAATCACGGCAACACTGAAGACGGCGAAAAAGATCAGCTGGAGTTGCCAGGCAAGCTCCGGATAGAGCAGCAGTGCCAGGCCGGTAATGGCTGCAGAGAGTCCCATCCAGATTAAAAAAGCTCCCGGCGAGAAGACTTCCAGGATCATCAGCACAACCGCCAGGATGAACCAGTGCCAATAGTCGAGTTGTGACAGCCAACTCATTGGTTGTTCTCCTTGCTGTTTTTCTGCAAGGCCTGTTTGGCGATCTCACCGATACCGGCAACGGAACCGATCAGGCTGGAAGCTTCCAGAGGCATCATGATCAGTTTCTGATTCTCAGCGGAAGCGATGCTCTGAAGTGCCTCGGTATACTTCTGCGCAACGAAGTAGTTGATGGCATTCACATCACCCTTGGCGATTGCCTCGGAGACCAGGGTTGTCGCCTTGCTCTCAGCGGCTGCCAGCCTCTCTCTTGCCTCCGCCTCACGAAATGCGGCCTCCTTCTCGCCTTCAGCCTCCAGAATGGCGGCCTGTTTTTCACCTTCCGCTCTGAGAATCTCGGACTGACGCATACCTTCCGCTTCCAGGATGGCGGCACGTTTGTCCCGCTCTGCCTTCATCTGTCTGGCCATCGCGTCGACCAGATCTCTCGGTGGTGAGATATCCTTGATTTCGATACGGGTGACTTTGACCCCCCAGGGCGTGGTGGCATCATCCACAACGGTGAGCAGCTGGGTATTGATCTTGTCCCGTTGCGAGAGCAGTTCATCCAGGTCCATCGATCCCATCACGGTACGGATGTTGGTCATGGTCAGGTTGAGAATTGCCCCGTAGAGGTTGTTCACTTCATAGGCCGCCTGTGAGGCATCCAGTACCTGGAAGAAGATCACGCCATCCACAGTGACCATGGCGTTGTCCTTGGTAATCACCTCCTGTGAGGGTACATCGAGCACCTGCTCCATCATATTCATCTTCTTGCCGATCTGATCGATTACCGGAACGATCAGATTGAGACCAGGCCGCAGGGTTTTGGTATAGCGGCCAAATCGCTCCACCGTATACTCATTGCCCTGGGGTACACGCTTCGCGCCCAGCGCCACCAGAACCACAGCAAGAACGAGAAAAACCAGAACAAAAATATCCATTTGTATGCCCCCATGATGACATCTCTGTGATTGATATCTCCGCCAGTAGCACTTCCATCCACCGCCGGATAGACCTTTATGACCTCAGATCAATTCTGAATCAAGTCCGGTATGAGAAGCAATCTCCTGAGTCAATTGCAAGCACCGCTTGTCCGCTTCAAAAAGCCATGCAGATTCAGCGGTTACCTGATAGCGTCTGAGACATCCGTGAAGTGGGCGATGTTTGCGGGATTGGTGAGTAACGGGCTTCGTGTCAAAATGGTCTTATGAACGATTCAATCAAACCCCCGAAGTCAATCATGCGCAAAGTTGGCAGAGCGATTGCGGATTTCAAGATGATCCGTGATGGGGATCGAATTCTGCTCGGCGTATCCGGCGGTAAGGACTCCCTTACGCTGCTGCAAGTACTCTCCCATCTGCAACGCTACGCACCGGTCGAGTTTGAACTGGGTGTGATCACTGTGGATCCTGAGATCGAGGGTTTCGATCCGGCGCCTCTGAAAGCCTACTACGAGGCATTGGGTGTCTCCTGGGTCTATGCCGAACAGCCGATTATGCAGGAGGCCAGGGAGAACATGTCGGGTGACTCGTTCTGTGCCTATTGCGCACGTATGAAACGGGGCATCATGTACAGTACCTGTCGCAAGCAGGGTTATAATGTGCTGGCATTGGCGCAACACCTGGACGACCTGGCGGAGAGTCTGATGATGTCCCTGTTTCACGGTGGTCAGATGCGTACCATGAAGGCGCACTACGTGAACGATGCGGGGGATATTCGCATCATACGTCCGCTGGTCTATTGTCGGGAGACTCAGACCGGTGAGTTTGCCGTGAAGGCGGGATTGCCGATCATCCCCGACAGTTGTCCCGCCTGTTTCACCAAGCCGACCCAGCGCGCCTACATGAAGCAGCTGCTGGCTCGGGAGGAGCGCAGCAACAGCCACCTGTTCGCCAATATGCTGCATGCCATGAAACCGATGATGGATGAAGCGCCACCATGAAGATCAAACATATCTCCATTCCCACTAAGGTCGCCCGTCCGGGTATGAGTATCGGTGAAGTGATGACCGAGTGTGTCAACAAAGGGGTTCCCGGCATTCCCTATGTGGATCAGAGCGGATTGATCAGCGGACGCTTCTCGGTAAGGCATATGTTCCGTATCTGCTGTATTCCCGATGACATCATTCAGGGCGCCCATCTGCTTGGGGACGATATCGACCATCTCGATTTCCCCCATATCAAAGCGGAGGATCTGATGTCCCGCAGTGTGGATGATTTCATCTATCCGGACGCGGTACGTCTGTCAGCCAATTTTCAAGCGATCAAGGCGCTGGCGATTATGGAGCAGTACAACACGGAGTATCTGTTTGTCACTGAAGGCGAGGATTATCAAGGCGTGGTGACGCGTATGAGTGTGGCTGGGGCGATTGTAACCAGAGAGTGTTGCATCGACTGATGATGGCGCAGATCACAACCGAGATGTGGGTCTCGGCACTTCTGCTGTTGGCTGCCTATATCCTGATTTTCACGGAGATACTGCATCGTACCACCGCCGCCATGCTGGGCGCCCTGACCATGATCGGCGTGGGTATGTGGATGGGGTTCTACAGTCAGGAGCAGGCGCTGCTGGCGGTGGACGGCAACACCATTCTGTTATTGGCGGCGATGATGATGCTGGTTGCGCTGCTGCGTCCCACCGGGGCCTTCGACTATGCGGCGGTGCATATCACCCGTTGGGCCAAGGGAAGCCCGAAGCTGCTGCTGATCTATCTCAGTCTGGCGGTCAGTCTGATCAGTATGATCCTGGATAATGTTACTACGGTCATTGTGTTCGCACCGTTGACGGTACTGATCTGCCGCTTGCTGAAGATCAATCCCATGCCCTATCTGATGGCAGAGGCGATGCTCTCGAATATCGGTGGTGCAGCGACCCTGGTGGGTGATCCCCCCAATCTGATGATCGGCAGTGCAGCCGATATCAGTTTCAACTCATTTCTGCTGCATATGGGATTTCCGGTGTTGGTGGTCTGGGTCGGTACCGTGGCGCTGATGCTGTTTCTGTTTCGTGAGCAGCTGACCGATGTCGGCGAGGACCCCAGAACCCTGGTCGATACCCATGCCATCAAGGATGCCAAAGGACTCAAGCGCACCCTCTTCTCCCTGGCTGTGGTGGTGGTGCTCTTCTTCATACACCACAACCTGCACATCCTGCCTGCCTATGCCTCGTTTATCGGTCTCTGTCTGGCTTTGCTGATGCTGAAGCCCGATATGGAGCAGATTTTCGGTACCGTCAACTGGTCGGTGTTGTTCTTCTTCGCCGGTCTGTTCATGATCGTTGGCGGGGTGGAGGCCTCGGGACTGCTCGATCTTCTGGGAAATGAACTGGCCAGACTCGCCAGAGATCCGCAAATGCTCTTACTCACCGGTTTATTGCTGATGTGGGTGGCTGCGGTGCTCAGTGCGGTGGTGGACAACATCCCTTTTACGGTGACCATGATTCCAATCATCATGGGGCTGGAGAGCAGTGGGGTGAATATCGCGCCGCTCTGGTGGGCTCTGGCGCTTGGTGTCGGTCTGGGGGGGAATGGCACCCACCTGGGGGCGACGGCAAATATCATCGCGGTGAGTGAGTCCGAAAAGAGCGGTATGCCGGAGGCGAGGATAACCCCACTGATCTGGATGAAAAGCGGCATCCCGGTGATGTTCTTCGGTCTGATCCTGGCCAGCCTGGTCTACTGGTTGTTTTTTGACCTTTTCACCACTGCCTGAGTTGCCAGCTGATTACAACCCGATCTGCTGCCCCCAGGGAGTGTCAACCATAGTCCGGCTCGACAAGGCGCGTGCAACTGGTATTAACAGCGGCCGGGCATTTTTCCGGGACAATTCACCTCTCTGTGCATCAATCCCCCAATTTCCTCGTCAGATTAATTAGGCCGATAATCTTGATTGTTTTGCTAGGTATTTCTATAGCTTAAGGTATCGCTGTTCAGTGCAGTCTTGAAATCGTGAATTCTGAGTCGTAGCCGAAACGGATTTCACTGACCTTCAATACGGGCGACAGCAGGTTACCCATACTCAAGGCCAGAGAATCTCCAGAGGCGTTCCCTACAACAGAGAGGCAGACACCAGATTGAATATCAGAACAACCTTGGATCCAATCACGCTGCGTGATGTTACCAATCCTGATGATCACCCCTGCCTCTATGAAGGCGATGGTGAGCATGGTGTCGAGATCTACTTTGAAAATGAACAGAACAGGCAGTTGTATCTTGAACTGCAGCTTGAGGACCAGAAAGTGATCTGTGGCAACGATTCAGATGACTATGTGGCTGAGGGTTGATCGATGATACTACGGCGAATCTCTATGCTGGTCCCCTCCGGGCGCCAGGCGGAGGAGGTAGTCAGAGGCCTGCTGTTCATCAATGTGAATCGGCAACACATCCACGCAGTGGCCAGACCGGGTGTCGATCTGAACGAACTGCCGGCAGCAAGGATACGCCAGAGGCGAGGTTTGACAGCGCGCTTCGAGAGCTGGTTCTGGGATCTCAATCTAATGTTGTTTCTTGCAGTAATTGCGACGCTGTTGGTCGGTGTGTGGATATCCGAATGGTTGCTGGTGGCAGGCTGCGTGATTGCAGCAGTCGTATCCATGTTACTGGATTACCACTTTTCAAGTCAGGTACATCAAGCCGAAATTGATGACTATGATGTGCCCTTGAAGCATGGTGAATTTCTGCTCTTTGTTGACGTTCCGCGCTGGCGGGTTTCCCAGGTCGAACGTTCGATTCGGCAACTGCATCCTGAAGTAGAGCTAGGTGGTGTTGGTTGGGGTATCGATGCCCTCGGCATCTGACTTGCCAACCACGGGGTGACGCTTTGCGTCACCCGTTTTTTTTTGTTTTCAGTCCGCAAATGAACGCGAATAAACGCAAATGTGATTTGTTGCGTCGAACTAAGTGCGATTGAAATTCGATTCTCTATCCGCTCGGCATGAGTGTTCTACTGACTAAGCGAGCAGATTAATCATTAGGGTTTATTCGCGTTCATTTGCGGACCAAAATATCATCCGCTGATGCCACTGTGTCTGAGCAGAGGCTCGATCTGCGGTTCGCGGCCGCGGAATGCGACAAACAGCTCCATGGCATCCTTCGAGCCACCCTGTTCCAATATCTCCTGCAGAAAGGCCTGCCCCGCTTCCTGACTGAAGATGCCCTGTTCCTCGAATCTGGAGAAGGCGTCGGCTGACAGCACTTCGGCCCATTTGTAGCTGTAGTACCCTGCGGCGTAGCCACCGGCAAAGATGTGCGAAAAACCGTGTGGGAAACGGTTCCAGGAGGGCGGCTTGATCACCGAGACCTGCTCACGCACCTGATCGAGTATCTGATAGATCCTTCCCCCCTGGTCCGGGTGGTACTCCTGATGAATGCGAAAGTCGAAGATCGAGAACTCCAGTTGGCGCACCATCTGCATTGCGGATTGGAAATTTTTTGCCCCATACAGCCGCTGGTAGAGTTCGTCCGGGATTGGTTCGCCGCTCTCCACATGACCGGAGATCAGTTCCAGTGCCTGTTGCTCCCAACACCAGTTTTCCATGAACTGGCTGGGTAGTTCCACTGCGTCCCAGGCCACCCCATTGATTCCTGCAACAGAGGGATAGTCGATGCGGGTGAGCATGTGATGCAGCCCGTGGCCGAACTCGTGAAACAGGGTCTCCACTTCATCATGGGTGAAGAGCGCCGGTTGGTCAGCCACCGGGGGCGAAAAATTACAGGTCAGGTAGGCGACCGGAACCTGGTCGACTTCTTCGCTGAAGAAGCGGGTCGCACATTCGTCCATCCAGGCGCCACCACGTTTTTTCGGGCGCGCGTAGAGGTCGAGATAGAACTGCCCGCGAAGTTGGTTCTGCTTGTCGCGAATCTCGTAAAAACGCACATCCGGATGCCAGGTATCCACCCCTTCGACGGATTGGATACGAATCCCATAGAGGCGCTCCACCACCGCAAACATGCCGGGTATCACCCGGGTTTCGGGAAAATAGGGCTTCAGCTCTTCCTGACTGATGGCGTGGCGATGTTGGCGCAGTTTTTCCGAGTAGTAGCCGATATCCCAGGCTTCCAGCTGATCGATGCCGTAGTTTTCACTGGCGAATTGTGTGAGCTCGGCCAGTTCCCGCTCCGCCTGGGCCTTGGAGCGTTGCGCCAGATCGGTCAGAAAACTCATCACCTCATCCGTGGTTCGGGCCATTTTGCGTGCCAGAGAGCGCTCGGCGTAGTTGTTGTAGCCGAGCAGTTGGGCCTGCTCATGGCGCAGCGCCAGGATCTGCTCCATCACTTCGCTATTGTCCCACTTCCCCGCATCGGGGCCGCAATCCGAGGCACGTGTGGCGTAGGCCTCGTAGAGCTCTCGACGCAGTTCCCGTTGATCCGCATAGGTCATCACCGGAAAGTAGGAGGGAAACTCCAGGGTCAGTAACCAGCCCTGCTGCTCGCGCTGCTCCGCGGTCTGTTTGGCCAGTGCCATGGCGGACTCCGGCAGCCCGGCCAGCTTTTCCGGGTCGCTGATCAGCTTGCTCCAGGCATTGGTTGCATCGAGCAGGTTCTCCTCAAATTTGGTGGTCAGTTTGGAGAGGCTCTGGCTGATCTCCTTAAAGCGCTGTTTTTTATCTTCCGGCAGATCGACCCCTGAGAGCCGGAACTCGAGCAGGGTGTTTTCGAGCATCTTTTTTTGCGCCTCGTCCAGGTCAGCTTGTTCGGCAACCTTTTTGTAGGCTTCGCACAGTTTACGGTTCTGTCCCACCTCGGTGGCGTAGTCACTCAATTTGGGTAGGCAGGCATTGTAGACTTCGCGCAGTTCATCGTGATTGACCACTGAGTTCATATGGCTGACGGGTGACCAGGTTCGGCTGAGTCGGTCTTCGGCAATTTCCAGGGGCTCGACAAAATTACGCCAGCTTGGACTGGCTATGGTACTGAGCAGGCTTTCCATGGTCTGGCGGTTCGCCTGCAGCAGCGCATCGATGGCGGGTTCCACCATTGGCGGTTCAATCCGGCTGAAGGGTGGCAGTCCGGTCATGTCGAGCAGGGCATTGGTCATCTAACTGTTCCTGGTTTCTCTTGTTGTTGAATGCATATCGTTTATTGCGACCTTGGGGAAACCACCGGATAGGTGGGTGTTGAAAAAACCAAAGGGATTTTCCGGATTAAAACCATGGTCGATCAGTCTGCCGATACGCAGGCTTTTGTCTGGCTCTGCTGAGGGATTCGGTCAGCCGTGTCTATTAGTCTCTGCCTACCTTGCGATTGTTCCGCATCGCTTCGAAGACCTTCTCTACCGGATTGGGTTCGCCAACCTGCAGGTTGCATAGCAGGTCGTCGTAGAGGGTGGCGCGATAATCGGTCGATTCATCTTTTGGGATCCTCTCCCAGTCTCCGCCTGGCATTGGCGTCAGTTGCTCACTGCCGCCATAGGCATAGACTTTGTAGAGGCGTTCCCGGCAGCGAAATCCTTCGTAAGAGCTGTTTGCTGCGCCGGAGCTGGAGCGGATCACCAGGGTGAAGCGTACCGCGCCGTCTGAGTCATGCTGAATCGAATTCCGTTCCACAAAGTAACGGAATCTCGACTCATTGGCCGCGACCTGAAACTCCTGAAGATCGTCGCTGTTGATGCTGTCCGGAACCTGAACCTCACCCTCCAGCCAATCAGGCCTGTCGGGTACGTCGTACTCCCCATCGTTTATAGGGTCATCCATCAGGATATCCCTGGCCAGTGCCGGGGTGGCGACAAATACTACAATAAGTAGTAACCAGACGTTTCTAAGGGTCATGGAAGCTTTCCTGTTGTTTCATTCCGGGCGGCCGACCGGCCTATTTTATATCATGCGAGCGGCAATGAACCATGCGCTGCCTGAACCCAGGGCGAAAAAGGCTGCCAGGGTGAAAAATGAGTAGTAGCGGAAGCGTCTGACCAGGTCAAACTCCTCCTTGGTCGAGATCAACATCGGGCGACGCTTGGAGCCGGTTGTGCTGAGTGTATGCAGCGGTTGCTGGTCCTCCTTGAGCTGTTCCCTGGTGACCTCCTGTTTGGCTGCCTTGCGAGCGGATTCCCACTCCTGCAGGTCAATTTTTCCATCCCGGTTGAGATCGAAGCGGTCGAGCAGCGTGGCATGGTCGCTCTTCCATTGACGCAGACGCTCCTTGATCATGTCGTCGCGTATCGCTTTTCGGTCCGTCTCCCCGAGTGAGCTGAACAGGCCGATGGCATACAGCGGATCACCGGGCATGATCAACTCCTCGGTGTATCGATAGTCTCCGTCGAACGTGGTGTTGATCGATATCTGCATCCCAAAGCGGTTGAACTGACTATGGGTAGTACCGAACCCCCGGTCTGGGCCTGCCGAGGGGGTCGAGTTCGGGCCATACCAGATGTTGCGCTCACTGGGGGTGACGGAGGCCCCTTCCGGATCGAGTATGCACTCGCCGGTTTCATCTTTGAGTAGAAACAGGGCGTTGCTCTTCTCGCTGCGCACTGAGCGCCAGCCCTTGTCATCCTTGCGGTCGACTTTGTAGCGCCACCAGCAGCATGGGGTCGTACTGAGCGGTGATATCACCGGTTCACCCTTCATCATATCGGCTTCGCCGATCAGCTCGACGTAGCCCTGGGGAGCAGAGCGTATACGTGAAGTGGGGGTGTCCTCGATCAGACGGGCTCGATGGAGATGGTAGAAAGAGAAATAGAGCGCTGCCAGCGACAGCACGATCAACAGGGTGCTCCAGAGGAAAAAAGCCCCTGTTCCCAGATTGGCGATTTCCTGCATCAACTAAATAGTGTACCCATATCCACGTCGCTCTTCTCAGACTCGTCGAACTCCAACAGTTCGGCGGCTTTGAAGGAGAATTGTCGGGCTAATAAGATGTCTGGAAACTGCTCGATGCGCACATTGTTGTTGTTGACGCTTTCATTATAAAACTCACGCCGGTCGGCGATGCTGTTTTCCAGCCCGCTGATACGGCTCTGCAGGTGCAGAAAGGTCTCATTGGCTTTCAGTTCCGGATAGTTCTCCGCCACTGCGAAGAGATTGCCCAGGCCCAGCCGCAACTGTCCCTCGGCAGCACCCACCGCGCCTACATCCCCCTGCTGCATGGCCCGGTTGACTGCGGCACGGGCGTTCATCACCTTTTCCAGGGTCTCCTGCTCGAATTTCATGTATTGTTTACAAGTCTCAACCAGCTTGGGCAGTTCATCGTGGCGCTGTTTAAGCAGTACATCGATATTCGCCCATGCCTTGGTGACATCGTGTTTCAGACGCACCAGATTGTTGTAAATCATGACGCCGTATATGAGGATGACAACGGCGGCACCAATCAATACAAAAAACACAATTTCCATCGGTTCAGGAACCTCCAATAGCTATGACGAATATTCGCCCATTTGAATCCCATCAACCAGAAATCGCGAATGATGCCTGGGTCGACGAGACGGCCGTGGTCATCGGCAATGTCCATATTGCCTCACAAGCCTCCATTTGGCCAATGAGCGTGGTCAGGGGAGATGTACATAAAATTGAAATCGGTGCCCGCAGCAATATCCAGGATGGCTCCGTTATGCATGTCTCCCACGACAGTTATTATCTGCCCGGTGGCCGCTCCCTGGTGATTGGCGAAGGTGTTACGGTCGGCCATCGGGTTCTGTTGCATGGTTGTGAAATCGCCGATGACTGCTTTATCGGCATGGGATCGACAATTCTTGATGGCGCCGTTCTGCAGCAGGGCACCATGCTGGGGGCTGGATCCCTGGTACCCCAGGGCCGAACTCTGGAGGGTGGCTATCTCTGGCTGGGGCGACCTGCCAGGCGGGTCAGGCTGCTGACAGAGAAAGAGCGGGAGATCATTGCCTATACCGCCGAACACTATGTGAAACTGGCACAACGCCATGCTGGTTAAGATAGCTAGCCGGATAGCCTGAGAATTGCCGAAAGTGAAGGCTGACATCCACTATGACGCCGTGAGCAGTGGGATATGAGATTCGACGGCTTTCGGCAGGCTGTCGCAATATTCAGAAAGGGGATCGTGTAAACTGGGCGTGTTTTCGACAGTGTGAGGTCGCTTGAAATATAGATGAGGTGTTAACATGAAGTTACACAGTTCCATTGGAATGGCCGCCTTGACTATCGCTGCACTTCAGAGTGCGCCTGCCTACCCAGCCGTGATGGGTTCCCTGGTATTCACTGAGCCGACAGCTTCTGTCACTGCCCATGAGGTTATCGATGTCCGGGTTACCCTGTCTCTGGAGGAGAATTCGGATCCGCTGAGCTATGACCGTTCAGCACCACCGCTCCATGGGTGGCATGTGGACGATTTTCCCACCGAGGCGAACGGGGTGCCGTTTGCCAGCTACGAAAGGGTTGTGTTGTTTACCACCCGCACCTGTAGCGACACTTTTACCCTGAATTGTGGTGATGCAGGCTCACAATACAGCTTCAGTGTACCGACGTCCGATTCCTGGTTCGCTGTTGATGGATCCATGGTCCCGGGTGATACAGCCGACTTTTTGCTCTATCAGTTAACCCCCGATGCCGATGGTGCGGAGCCAGGAGTCTATCAACTCCATAGCACAGGCTTGGGTCTCTCTGTTCAGGGTTGGGATGAATCCGGTAACTCCATCGTTGAGGAGATATTCGGTTTTCGTACAACCTGCCTGGATGCCAGTTGCACCTTTTCTAGGGAAGTTGCTCCGGTACCCGTTCCGCCGGCAGTCTGGCTGTTCGGCTGCGCTCTGCTGGTCCTGGCCAGATTCGCCCGGCAGGCGGAGGGATCTGGCTAAGTGATTGAATTTCCTTAAAATTTCTAAGCTTTAAGTCAGTGTTGCCATAGAGTTTGTCGAAGCAGTTATCAGGAGCATCGGTAATTGGCCGGGCTCAGAATGGGCTCGCAGCCAACTGATACAGCGGTTACACGAGATTCCGTCTATCCGTGGCCATGGTCGGTGTGGCCGCTCTTTGTTATCTCTTACTGAGCTGCAGGCATTCACTCCTGGCAGTTGTGAGCGAAATTATTAAACAGCTAACAATTTTTGATTGGGCAAAAAAACACTCATTTTTTATGTAGATAGCAGTTTGGCCTGTCGGTTTGTCCATTAGAGTTCACGTTTATGGAAATGGGCTGGCGACTGCCCCTCAAGTAGCGGAAGAAGGTGCCGACTACCCGTTTAAGCGTCTGAAGTTTTATAGGGGCTATTCTATCTTTGTGAAACTTGTCATAGATATCAGTGGGCAGTCATGTGAGCGAAATTTGGGCCAACTTAGTAGCTGCTTGGCGGGTGCCTTTCATCCGTTATGGCCTGCTTGTGTCTGTGAGTGCGGTTTTGGCCTTTCCAATACTCTCCTCTCAATATCTCCAGCCGAAATTTTCTGAATTACTGATCACGGTTGTTGAGCGCAACGCCAAGCTGTCAGCCGGCCATATGCGCAATATGCTTGGCCTGGGCAATCAGCCCATAAATGCCGATCTGATCGATCCTATGTTCGAACACCATCTTGCCATGCTGGAAGAGGATTATGCGCTGTGGAAGGCGAAACTGTTCAATGCCGATGGATTGACAGTCTACTCAACTGCGGAAGTAGATATCGGCAAATATAATAAATACAGTTATTTTCATGAGAATGTAGCGGCAGGAGAAACCTACAGCAAACTCGTAACCAAGCAGGCAACGACCATGGAAGGTGAGACGGTTCCCCTTGACGTGTTGGAAATCTATGTTCCGATGATGAATGGCAGGAAGTTTCTCGGCGCCTTCGAACTCTACTATGATCTGACTGAAGATAATCGGGCTCTGCTTACACTGATCCGACATGGCACATCCTTAAGTCATGGCTTGTCGTTATTTATTATGATCCTGCTGTTGATTGTCGCCACCAGAGCAGGATTCGATGTCAGAAGACGGCAGCAATTCCAGGATCAGTTGGCAGAAAAAGAGATGAAACTCAGTGCCATGAGAGCGTCGGCACAGGATGCCATCATCACCACCAATCAGCAGGGAAGGATTGAGAGTTGGAATCCGGCCGCTACGCGCATTTTCGGCTACCAGGAGCAGGAAGCCCTTCGGCGGACAATCTTTGATCTGGTTCGTGCAAGCGAAAGTCATCATGAGAATGACCAGAGTCTGATCGGTTTCATGAAAAATGAGAGCCAGATCGGTGAAGGTGTCATCGAGCAGATCGGTGTCAACCGGGAGGGCTTGGAGTTCCCATTGGAGATGTCAATTGCCTATATGCCGCTACGGGATCAAAAACACACTGTTTGTGTCATACGGGATGTAACAGAGCGGAAAAAATCTGAGGAGCAGTTACGCCTGAGTCATCAGGTGATGGCCTGTGCAACAGAAGGAATCCTCATAACCGACAAACAGAAGCGTATCGTTTCGGTAAACGACGCCTTTACCGAGATCACCGGCTACTCGTCCGAAGAGGTGATTGGTGAAAAACCTTCGCTTTTGAGATCGGGTAAACACCCCGAAGAGTTCTACCAGACGATGTGGACGGAGATCAAAGAGAAAGGTTTCTGGCAGGGAGAGATCTGGAATCGTAGAAAAGATGGCGCGGTTTATGTTGAGTGGTTGGGTATCAGTACTGTGCTGGACGAAAATGGCGATCCTTCAAACTACGTCGGTATCTTCACCGAGATAACACAACGTAAGAACCAGCAAGTGGAACTGGAGCGACTGGCATTTTATGATCCCTTGACCGGGCTTGCCAATCGGCTACTGCTACAGGATCGACTTGAACAGTCGTGCAGCCATGCGCGGCGAAATAAATCGATGGTTGCCGTGCTGTTTCTCGATCTGAATAAATTCAAGCTGGTCAATGATAGTTTTGGTCATGAGATTGGTGATCTGCTGTTACAGGAGGTGGCCAGGCGGATATCGGCAGTGGTACGCGAGGGTGATACGGTGGCCCGCCTGGGTGGAGATGAGTTTGTTGTTGTGCTCAGAGATTTGGTTACCATTGATGCTATAGAGCATGTCTCGAATAAGATCATCGATGCCATTAATCAGCCGATGGAAATTAAGGGTAACCGATGTTCCGTGGGTACAAGTATCGGTGTTGCCATCTATCCGCATCATCAGCAGGTAGGCGAACTGGTTAAGCTGGCAGATCTGGCTATGTACAAAGCTAAGCGAAATCATGAAAAGAAGATCTGCTTTACAGATTTGCTTGAAATGTCAGACTGATCTTTTGTGTTCATCAAAGTATTCTGCCCACTTGCAGAGAATAGTGTTAACAGGCCCCGCGGCAGAATGCTTAAAAAGATGGCATATTCACGATTGATCAATGAGTGGTCTGTATCTACTGTGGTTGTTTTGTTTTAATCCCCTGTTCGACTTGTGACGGATTGTCTGAGTTATCAACCTGACGCTCACCCCGATAGAAAGCCCGCCTGCCATACGTTCTATTGATACAGAGATAGCTTGTTGGTATCTGTATGTGGTTGGGTCTTGGGGTTATAGTCTGATCTGCAGGCTTGATGACTTTGCTATAACGCTTTTCACTGGACATGAGACCTGACTGTTGAGCGATATCAGGTTTGTCGCTGTCCATTAGTATCATGGTATGTCTGCCGCCGACTTGATCGGTAATTCTGGCTTTCGCCATCAGGGCGCTGTTATCAGGCGTAAGTATAAAATGAGAGATGTTAGATGATTCCATCTGTCGATCTTTGTGCAACTCCTTTTAGTACCGGTTAGATAGATAAATTGGGATATGAGCAAGGATAGTCGGAGCTATTTTGATAGGGATTTGCCAAGCAGTAATGTTCAGTTTTTGCT
>JAEPDS010000009.1:0-8845 GCA_016842065.1 Candidatus Thiodiazotropha sp. 'RUGA' | reverse complement strand
GTTTTTGCTGTGGAATTTATTTAACTCCAAACGCGTAGCGGGGTCGGTCGGATGTTCTCTGTCTGAGTTGTTTTTTGAGTTGATGGCACTCAAATAATTAATCGTCGTTATAAAAAAATCCTGTACAACACTGGAATTTCCTCTGTTTTTGCAATCGGTGAGGATTAAAACTTTTGAAATCAGCACCAGTTCACAGGTTGTGTATTGAGATAAGGCGTCGCGCCAAATTTCATTTACGATCTGCTCTGTCATAGTAAGAGAGCGTTATTATTTTAACGCTGTTTGGGTGGCGCCTCTGTGAGGATTCAGCGGATCAATCTCTAGGGATAGCATGAGGGTTTGGCTGTGGTTTAGCTGTTTGGTTTTCCCATGTTTTACGGATTCGGATTGATGGAAAGGCAATTCGACAACAGATCGACCTTTATTCTGAAGGTGATTAACGGATGACGACAACAACAGATTTTGTCGCAGAGAGTTCAAAGGTTGAGTTGAAGGCAGGGGCATTCACCTTGTTGAAGTTATGTATGCCTGAACTGGATGCTGATGCCATTGATCGTCTGCTATGCGAGCGTATCGCCAAGGCGCCCGAGTTCTTTCGCAACACACCGATCGTGATCGATCTTACGCAGAGCGATGCGAAGATGGACGAGAGCGATCTGGCTGTTGCCGTCGGTGCGATTCGTGGCTACGGATTGATCCCGGTTGGTGTTCGGGGTGGCTCAAAGGCATTTCAGGAACAGGCGAAACTGTTGGAGCTGGCCGTCTTTTCCGATACTCGTCGCGGGGCTGAAAAAGAGTCCCCTAAGAAACCCCGTACTGCGCCATCGTCGATGCCTGTGACGACCAAGGTTGTCGATACGCCGGTACGTTCCGGGCAGCGGGTCTATGCACAGGGTGATCTGGTTCTGTTGGCGCCGGTGAGCAGCGGTGCGGAAGTGGTGGCAAACGGCAGCATTCATGCCTACACCTCCATTCGTGGTCGGGTGCTGGCCGGGGTGAGGGGTAATGAGCAGGCGGCGATTTTTTGCAAGGACCTCAGGGCGGAGTTGGTTTCTATCGCGGGTCGCTACAAAGTGAGTGAGGATCTGGAAGCCCGTTTCATGGGGCGTCTTGTGCGGGTCACCCTGCTTGGGGATGCCCTGGTCTTCAATAAGCTGTAGTCAACTGGATCAGATCTCCGAACTTTTTTATACCTGATAATGGGAGCATTGAGTTGAGTAGAATCATCGTTGTCACATCCGGAAAAGGGGGTGTGGGTAAGACCACGACGGCGGCTGCCTTGGCAATGGGGTTAGCGGAGCGTGGCTTTCGCTCTGTGGTGATCGATTTCGATGTGGGGCTGCGAAATCTTGATCTGATCATGGGGTGTGAGCGACGGGTTGTGTATGACTTTATCAATGTCATTCAAGGTGAGGCGCGCCTCAATCAGGCGCTGATCAAAGACAAGCGGAATGAGAACCTGTTTATTCTTCCGGCCTCACAGACTCGTGATAAAGAGGCCCTGACCAAACAGGGTGTAGGCAAGGTGCTTACCGATCTGTCGGAAGATTTTGATTACATCGTCTGTGATTCACCTGCAGGTATCGAGCTGGGCGCCACGATGGCAATGTACTATGCAGATGATGCATTCGTGGTGACCAACCCGGAAGTCTCTTCGGTACGCGACTCGGATCGTATGATCGGCATCCTTTCAAGTAAATCCCAGCGAGCAGAGGAAGACAGGGAGCCGATTCGCGAGTACCTGTTACTGACCCGCTACTCGCCCGAGCGGGTTGAGCGAGGTGAGATGCTGAGCGTCGAGGATGTGCAGGATATCCTGTCACTCGATCTGATCGGTGTGATTCCGGAGTCCCAGGCGGTGCTCAATGCCTCCAACTCAGGTGTGCCGGTTATCATGGATGGTGAGAGTACGGCGGGACAGGCCTACAGTGATGTGGTGGCTCGTTATCTGGGGGAGCAGTTGCCACACCGCTTCCTGGAGATCGAAAAGAGAGGTCTGCTGGGCCGCTTGTTCGGGGGTTAAGAGAATGGGTTTGCTGAGCTATTTTAAATCCAGATCCACATCCGGTTCCGCATCGCTTGCAAAGGAGCGTCTGCAGATCCTGGTGGCTCATGACCGTGCGGGTCGGGACGCTCCCTCTTACCTGCCCCAGTTACAGCGGGATATTCTCAAGGTGTTGCGCAAGTATGTCGCGGTCGAGCCAGGTGCGGTGAATGTCAACCTGGAACATGATGAGCATCACGAGGTGCTGGAACTGAATATCGTGCTACCAGAGGGTGAACGCTCAACCGGTTGAGCGCGCATCAAGAGACGAGGAGTCGAGGCGCTTCGATCAACTCCGTAACATGGTAATTACCGGCGGGGTTTCCGGCAGGATGCTGCGCCAGAGCCGGAAGGACTCCGCTGCCTGCTCCACCAGCATGCCGAGACCGTCGAGCGAGCGGGCGGCATGATGGGCCTTTCCCCAGATCTGAAAAGGGGTCGCCTGGTTGCTGTATAGCATATCGTAGCACCAGCCCCCCTTGGCCAGCACATCATCGGGGATGTTGGGCACTTCCCCATCGAGCCCGGCAGCGGTGCCGTTGATGATCAGATCGAACTGCATGCCTTGCAGCTCTTCCAGCCCACAGCCGGCCACCTGACCGTAGTTGGTAAGCACACTGGCTAGGGCGTACGCCTTGCTGGCGGTACGGTTGGCGATGATGATGCGCTTTGGTTTTTGTTCAAGCAGTGGGCGCATCACGCCACGCACCGCGCCACCTGCACCCAGCATCAGGATCCGTTTGCCCGCCATGCGGAATCCCTGATTGACCGTCAGGTCGCGAACCAGGCCCACTCCGTCGGTGTTATCTCCCCGCAGCAGGTTGTTGTCGAGGCGGATCAGCGTATTCACCGCACCTGCGGTATGGGCCCTGTCACTCAGCTCGTCGGCCAGTCGCCAGGCCTCCTCTTTGAACGGCACGGTGACATTCAGCCCCTGCCCCCCCTCAGCCATGAAGCGACGCACATCAGCAGCAAAATTCTGCTTATCCCCGAGAATACGTTCGTAAGTCAGGTCTTCACCGGTCTGACTGGCGAAAGCGGTATGGATCTCCGGGGACTTGCTGTGTGCGATCGGATTGCCGATGACTGCGTACTTATCCATAGGGTGTTTCTGTTCTGCGTTTCGGTTTCAATGGTTGCGTGTCGGTTTTTCAGTCCTGCAGCCATTGCGCGGCCTGTTTGGCAAAGTAGGTGAGAATGGCGTCGCAACCGGCCCGCTTAAGGCACAGCAGGGACTCCATCACCACCGCCTCTTCATCGAGCCAGCCGTTTTGTGAGGCGGCCTTGAGCATCGCGTATTCACCACTGACCTGGTAGGCGAAGGTAGGCACCTGATAGGTCTGTTTGACCCGGCGCACGATATCCAGATAGGGCATGCCCGGCTTGACCATTACCATGTCGGCGCCCTCCTGCAGATCGAGTCCCACTTCGTGCAGTGCCTCGTCGCTGTTGGCCGGATCCATCTGGTAGCTGTATTTGTTGCCGCCACCCAGGTTGGCAGCCGAACCCACAGCGTCACGAAACGGGCCGTAAAAACTCGATGCATATTTTGCCGCATAGGCGAGAATCCTGGTGTGGATATGTCCTTCGGCTTCGAGGGTTTCGCGGATCGCGCCGATCCGGCCATCCATCATATCCGAGGGGGCAACCACATCGGCACCCGCTTCGGCATGAGAGAGGGCCTGTTTCACCAGAACCGCCTTGGTCTCATCGTTCATGACATAGCCGCTGTCGTCGATCAAGCCATCCTGACCATGGGTGGTAAAGGGGTCCAGCGCCACATCGGTGATCACACCCAGATCCGGCAGCGCGGCTTTCAATGCCCTGACCGCGCGTTGCGCCAAACCGTCTGGATTGTAGGCTTCGCGGGCGTCCAGGCTTTTTGCCGACATCGGGGTGACTGGAAACAGCGCCATGGCGGGGATGCCCAGGGCGTCAATCGTTTTTGCCTCCTCAACCAGTAGATCGATACTCATGCGTTCCACACCGGGCATCGATGGCACAGGTTCCCGTTGCTGTTCTCCCTCCAGAACAAAAACCGGGAAGATGAAATCTGCCGGGCTCAATTGATTTTCGCGCATCAAGCGACGAGAGAATTCATCGCGTCGCATTCTTCTCATTCGTGTGGCGGGAAATTGTGATCGGCGATATTGGCTGGTCATGTTTGAGGCTCTGACTGTTTGGGAAAAACCCCTACGATAACCTATGATGCCGGTCTGAGTGTACTATCGGCTGGAAAATCTTCCGCCGTAGTGATCCGAAAACGTTAAAATTGCAAGACTCCAGGCTGTATTCATGAGTAAAAAGAAGCAGAATCCTCCCTTTATCTACAATGTCGACGAGGCGGGCTTCAGTCAGCAGGTGATCGAACGATCCCATCAGGGGTCGGTATTGGTCGATTTCTGGGCTGAATGGTGTGCCCCCTGTATTACGCTGGCGCCAGCCCTGGAGCGCGTGGTCAGCGAATATGAGGGACGCATACAGCTGGCAAAAGTTGAAGTGGACGACAACATGCGGCTTGCCGGGCGCTATCGACTACGGGGGTTTCCAACCGTGATTCTGTTTGTCGATGGGGAAGAGAGGGGGCGTTTTCACGGCTCCCGGGCCAGTCACTGGATCAGGCAGTGGATCGTGGAACATCTGGGGGATTTTTAGACGTTTCTCTATCTGCCGTTCTTGATCGGTGTTTGGTTGTTCTGGCAGTGCCTTGAGTCAGCCGGATTCATGCAAAATATCCAAAAAATATCTCTTAAAATACAATTAGTTAATTATGCTGGTCGAATTTAGGTAATTAACTTCCGGAGATGGTTAAAGATTTTGCCGGTGCAGCCGTCATTATGGGTAAGTTTTGATGGTTTCGATCCTCCTCCGGCGCTGAAACATAAGCGCTTTAAACCCACCCATCCCCCGGGTGGGTTTTTTTTCATGCTCCAGTGAGCGATCTCTCAACTCCGAATCAGGGTCTCTTTCAGGGCGTCTCTGATGACCGTGGGTCGTGATAATCCCCCTGTCCTGCCGTGGACCACCAGGTCAACACCGGGGCTGCAACGCAGATTGACCTGCAGAGGATTTACTGCCGGAGGGTGCTGGCTGAGATTGGCGCTGGTGGAGACCAGTGGCGTACCGGCAACCCTGCAGAGTGCAGCGGCGAGTGGATGGTCGGTAACTCTGACGGCGATCGAATCGTGTCTGCCGGTCAGCCAGACCGGAGTGCTTTCTGAGGCGGGTACCACCCAGGTATTCGGCCCAGGCCAGCTTTCAACAACCCGTTGCCAGGCCGGTTCAGGGATCTCCCCCAGATAGGGCGCAAGGGCTTGCGCTGTGTTGGCGATCAGAATCAGTCCTTTTTCCTGTGGGCGCCGTTTCAGCTTCAAGAGTCTGGCTACCGCATCCCCATCCTGGGGGTGGCAGCCCAGCCCAAATACGGCCTCGGTTGGATAGGCGATCAAGCCGCCCGCATGAATCACATCACGGGCCAGGCGAAGATGCCAGGGATGTATGAACTGTTCCACTGCAATTGCTTTTGCTTCAGCTGTTGGCGAAAACCCATTGTACGGAGTATCGAGTGGCTTAGAAAGCGATCCTATCCAACTGGCAGAGTGAGTATGAAGGGTTGTTAAGCTCCCGATTTCCGCCGTATGGGCTGTGGCTGTCAGGCAGAACTTCACCATCAACAGGCCGGGCTGCGACGGGTATCAGCACAAAAATTCCGCAAATCGATCTTGGCAGATGACTCGGTTCATGGAATAGTCTGTCAAAGTCGCGGTAATGGGGTGAGTTAAGCGGTGAGTTCAAGGACGTTATTGATTAAATTGGGCATCGGTCTGCTGGGGCTGTTTCTGGTCGGGCAGGCAGTCGCTCAGGTTTCTCGATACAGTCTGGCAGAGAAAGCGTGGCTGGATGATCGACAGAATCTCAAGGTTGGTGTGGTTGAAATCAGCGCACCGATCCTCTATATCGAGGCCGGACAGACGATGGGTCTGGCGGCGGATTATCTGCGTGCTTTGGCCGCCAAGCTCGGCCTCAACCTCGATCTGGTCAAATACAGCTCGGTCGATGAGCTGGTGGTGGCTCTTCGCAGTGGTGAGGTCGACCTGATCGGGGCGATGGTTCACTCTGCCGCCAGCCCCGCCGATCTGCACTTTTCCCGTCCCTATATCACCCTGCCTACTGCCCTCTATGCAAAGCAGAAGCTCTCCGCAAAGCAGATTGCCGGTCTGCAAGGGCAGGCGGTTGCCGTGATGAGGGGGACGATCTGGGAAGAGCTGCTGCCTCACTACCTTCCTGACATCAGGCCACGCCCTTTTGCAACCCTTGAGAGCGCTTTGCAATCGGTCATGGATGGGCGGACACCGGTCTATCTCGGTGATACGGCCAGTGTTGAATATCTTCGCGCCGAGGGGCGTTTCAAAGGGTTGAGTGCCACTCAGCAACTCGATCTGACCATGGATGTGGCTCTGGCCACCCATGCCGGTTCTCCCGCATTGCACAGCCTGCTGCAAAAAGCGATCGATCGTCTCAGTCTGGAGGAGCTGCATGAGATCTGGAACAACTGGCCGGAGCTTGAACATACGCTGCCCAGTCAATCCAACTTTTTTGCCTATCTGCTGTGGGGCGTGTTATTGACCAGTTGGAGTCTGATGCTGATCTGGATCGTCAGCAAGCGTTCAAAGCGTGGCCTGGAACACCACCGCACAAAAACCCGACGCTCCATCAAACGGCTGCGTAAACGGGAGGAGCTGCTGAAACACAAGCTGATGGAGCTCAAGCACAAGACCAAGCGCTACAGAAACAGAACCAAGAGTCTGCGCCGTCAGGTCGATTTCACCAATCGGGTGCTGCCCTGTGCAACCTGGACCTGGGATCCGAGCACGGGCGAGTGTCTGTGGGAGGAGGATATGTTCGCCCTTGTGGGGATGCAAGAGGAGGATTTTACACCGACCTCCGACGCCTTTCTGGAGCTTGTGCACCCGCAGGATCGGGAGCTCGTATCACCTCTGTTTGTTGAGAGCGGTATCGAGCCGAGTAAAATCAGTTACCGGCTGATACTTCCGGATGAGACGGAAATGGTGCTGCTGCAGTACAGCCATATCGTCGGGGCGGAAGACAGTGACGATGCCAAGCGTGTCTCCATCTGTTGGCGGATCGATCACTATACCGGCAACTCAAAACGTCAACATTTGTCAATTGTGCCAAGTACCATGCCGATTTCTGATGAGGAGACAGGGGAGTAGGGCTAGGGTCTGTAAACACCAATCCAATGCGCGCTGCTGGGACTGTTTTGCTGCCTCTAGCCGGGATTTGCATCACATTCTCGGCCGCACTGCCCGAGCACCTTTCGTCAATTCCGTTGTCTCAACAACCAGCCGTATAATAAGGGAAAAGATCGATGATGAGATTGTTTTCAATTTTGCTACTGACACTCACTTTTACCACCAGTCTGCCTGCTGCAGCCAAGGTAACGCCATCAGAGCGGGTCAAAGAGACGGTGGATAAGGTGCTCGAGATCCTTAAGGACGAGAGACTGGAGAAGGCGGAGCGTCGCAGCATGGTCAAAACCATCGTCCGCTCGCGCTTCGACTATGAGTCGATGTCCCAGGTGATATTGGCGGCCAACTGGCGCAAGGCCACGGCCGCGCAGCGGGAACAGTTCATTACACTGTTTCGTGAATTGCTCGAACAGACCTACTATTCTGCTATGGATAGCTATACCAACCAGAAAGTGCGTATGGGGCGTGAGCGTCTGAAGGGCAAGCTGGCGAATGTGCAGACCTACATCGTGGCCTCGAATAAAGAGCTGCCGGTCAGTTACAAGTTACGTTTCCGGAATGATGACTGGTATGCTTACGATGTGGCAGTGGATGGAGTGAGTCTGGTCAGTAACTACCGCACATCATTCAGAAACCTGGTGAAAACCAAGGGAATGGACGGGTTACTGGCGGAACTTGCCGAAAAGGTTGCTACACTCAAATCTCAGAATAAGAAAACTGTAAAACAAGAGGCGCCTGAAGCCTCGGTAAACTGATTTAAATCTGACAACTCGATAGTTACCCTGATTGGAAGTGGATCAGCCTGGGGGAGTAGGCTGGTCAGCGGCTGTTCGGTTGTCGGTTTAATCCCCTTATCCCAATCTGGATCATCGAAGGAGATCTGAGCATGTATAAGAAAAAACTCTTGACCCTGATGGTGGCTTCTCTGCTGCCCTTCAGTGCCGTAATCAATGCAGAAGAAGCTGCCGGTGAGGCTGGTGGTATGGCACAGAGTGAGGCCGGGGAGACGGCTGAGATGGTGCAGGCTGCTACCGCCGAGCTGGCTCCGATTGTGTCAGCTGAAGCGCAAGCGGCTGAGGTTGCAGCGAAGCCTGAGCCGGCAGCGGATCAGAGTGAAACCATGGCGGCTGAGACGGCGCAGAGTGAAGCGGCTGGTGGGGATCTGGCAGCTGAACCCGCAGCTGAAGCCGCTACGCCATCAGAGCCGGTTGCGGAGGCTGAGGCTGCACAAGAGAGTGCCTATGCTCAGCGCTGGCAGGAACGGGAGAGCCGCTATCAGGAGCTACGCAATCGCGCAGAAGAGGCTGGTGTGATGCTGCCGGCCCATCCACCCTGGCATATGTCGCAGATGGAAGCTAACAGACCATCGATGGAGGAGCGTCGTCAGCAGCATGAGAAGATGATGAACATGACGCCTGAGGAGCGTGACGCCTACCGCCAGGAGCGCTATCAGAAGATGCGTGAACAGGCGCAGCAGCAGGGTATCGAAATGCCTGAAATGCCACCATGGGTAGCGCGTAAAAAGGCCATG
>JAEPDS010000008.1 GCA_016842065.1 Candidatus Thiodiazotropha sp. 'RUGA' | reverse complement strand
CAAAAGGGTTGTCCTTCAAAATGTCGTTCTGGTTGTACATCGGCAGGAATTTGTTCTCCGCATCCTCCCTGGAGAATGAGAAGGTGGCCTGGGTCAGGTCGTTGGTGCCGAATGAGAAGAACTCAGCCTCTTCCGCCAGCGAGTCGGCCCGCATACAGGCCCGCACCACCTCGATCATGGTGCCGAAACGGAAGTTGAGTTTATGTCCGGATTTCTCCTCCACATCGGCGCGAATCTCATCCACCATCTCACGCACCTTCTTCAACTCTTCAACCGTACACACCTGGGGCACCATCATTTGCGGATGCACTTCCAGATCCTTGGCGGCACACTCGGCGGCCGCTTCCAGAATGGCGCGGATCTGCATCGAATAGATCTCAGGAAAGGTAATGCCCAGCCGCACCCCTCGATGGCCCAGCATCGGATTGGTCTCGGTCAAGGCTCGGACTTTGCGCAGCATGGTCTCCTTTTTCTCGATCGCCTGCTCAACCAGAGTCTCATCCACCAGATGACGCAGTGAATCAGCCTCCTGTTTGGCATTCTCCGGATCCTGCAGCAACATCATGCTGCCGGCCAATACATTCATTCCACGCACTGAGTTACGCAGATGCTGCAACTCCTCCAGATCGAGCAGCAACTGCTGTTCAGTCGGCAGAAACTCGTGAATGGGTGGGTCGAGCAGACGGATGGTCACCGGCCTGGGTGACATCACCTCGAGGATCGACTTGAAATCGCCCCGTTGCATGGGCAGCAGTTTATCCAGAGCCGCCTGGCGCTGTTCCGGACTCTCCGCCACGATCATCTCGATCACCACCGGCAGTCTGTCCACCGCATTGAACATGCGTTCGGTGCGGCAGAGCCCGATCCCCATGGCACCATACTTGAGCGCCCGCTTGGCATCGGTCGGGGTGTCCGCATTGGTCATCACCCGCAGGTAGGCAACCTCGTCGGCCCAGCGCAACAGACGATTCAACTCTTCGGTAAAATCGGGTTCCACCATGGGAATCTTACCCAGATAGACATTGCCGCTGCTGCCGTCGATGGTGATCATGTCACCTTCCCGAATCACCGTACCTTTGGCAATCGCCTCCCGCCGCTGAACGTCCACACTGATCCCCTCGGCGCCTGCCACACAAGGCTTACCCATTCCCCGTGCGACGACCGCTGCGTGAGAGGTCTTGCCACCACGACTGGTGAGAATACCCTCTGAGGCAAAAAAGCCATGGATATCTTCCGGTTTGGTCTCCTCTCTCAACAGGATCACCTGATGACCCTGATCCTTACCCATCATCTCGGCCCGATCCGCATCGAATACCGCCACCCCACTGGCGGCGCCAGGCGATGCGGGTAGCCCCTGGGCGACGGGCTCGGCCTTCACCACATTATTCAAACGGGGATAGAGCATCTGCTCCAGATAGGCGGGATCGATGCGTAACAGTGCCTGTTCCCGACTGATCAGCTCCTCTTCCACCATCTCCACTGAGGTACGCACCATGGCTACAGCATTCATCTTGCCGTTGCGGGTCTGCAGGCAGTAGAGCGTGCCCTGTTCGATGGTAAATTCGAAGTCCTGCACCTCTTTGTAGTGCTCCTCCAGCTTCTGTCGCAGTGTCTCCAACTGCGAGGCCATCTCCGGCATCTCGTCGGCCAGCCGTGCAATCGGCTTGGGGGTGCGGATACCGGCCACCACATCCTCTCCCTGAGCGTTGACCAGATACTCACCGAACAACTTGTTCTCACCGGTACCCGGATTACGCGTAAAAGCTACGCCGGTAGCCGAATCGTTACCCCGGTTGCCGAACACCATGGTGCAGACATTGACTGCCGTACCATTGGCCATATCGGGTGTGATGTTGAACTGGCGGCGATAGTCCACCGCCCGTTTACCCATCCAGGAGCCGAAGACCGCTTTGATGGCGATCTCCAACTGCTCGTAGGGATCTTCCGGGAAAGGCCGCCCGGTCTGCTGTTCGAACACGGTCAGAAATCGTTCGCTGATCTCCTTGAGATCTTCAGCGGAGAGGCCCACATCCTCATTCACATGGGCATTCTGTTTGACCGCTTCGAACTCCTCATCGAAGGCTTCATCGGGAACCCCCAGGGCAACCTTGCCAAACAGCTGGATGAAGCGGCGATAGGCATCGTAGCCAAAGCGGGAATCACCGGTCTGTTCGATGACCCCCTGCAGAGTTTTGCTGTTGAGACCAAGATTGAGGATGGTATCCATCATCCCGGGCATCGACATGGCGGAACCGGAACGCACGGAGACCAGCAGTGGATTGGCCGGATCACCGAAACCCTTGCCGGTGGACGCCTCCACCTGCTGCATATGAGTACGCACATCTTCCATCAATTCGGTGGGCAGAGCTTTGTTTTCGGTTGCCAGATAGTCGAGACAGGCTTCCGTACTGATGACGAAACCCGGCGGCACATTCAAGCCGAACTGGGTCATTTCACAAAGGTTTGCACCCTTGCCGCCGAGCAGTTTCTTGTCCTTTCCGTCACCCTTATCGAATGCAAATACATGTCGTGAAGTACTCATGGTGTCGCTTCTCCCCTTCGTTTTTATAGTCGCCTAATAGTGTTCAGGTCTGTTGTGAAGCTTTGATCAGCGCGATGAAAAAGACCACCCTCTCCGGTCCTTCTCTTCGCAGCCAGACTGCATCATCTGCCGTGGGGACTGTTAGCGCTGATCCAATCGGTGCTGTTGGAATATTTATCCGGGACAACACAAACAGTTTGGATTAGTGTTAACAGACCGGTGTTCAAGCAGGTTATAATACTCCTTTTTTGTTGCTAGACCATTAAATAGATCCATGGAAAAAACCTATAATCCACACGCCATTGAGCAAAGCTGGTATCAGACTTGGGAGGAGCGCGGATATTTCGCACCGACCAAAACAGACGGTGACAGTTACTGCATCATGATTCCGCCACCCAACGTCACCGGCAGCCTGCACATGGGGCATGGGTTCAATAACACCATCATGGACACCCTGATCCGCTATCACCGGATGAAAGGGGACCAGACACTCTGGCAGCCTGGCACCGACCATGCCGGTATCGCCACCCAGATGGTGGTAGAGCGCCAGCTGGAAATGGAGCAGAAAAAGCGCCACGACCTGGGACGGGAGAAGTTCATCGAAAGGATCTGGGAGTGGAAGCATGAGTCCGGTGGCAACATCACCCGGCAACTGCGCCGACTGGGCTCATCCCTGGACTGGCAGCATGAGCGCTTCACCATGGACGACGGACTCTCCGATGCGGTCAAAGAGGTATTTGTCCGACTCTACGAGGAGGGACTGATCTATCGGGGCAAGCGACTGGTCAACTGGGATCCCAAGCTGCACACAGCGGTCTCCGACCTGGAGGTGCTCTCCGAAGAGGAGAACGGCCACATGTGGCACATGCGCTACCCACTGACCAACGGTCAGGGGCATCTGATCGTCGCCACCACCCGTCCGGAGACCATGCTGGGTGACTGTGCGGTAGCGGTAAATCCGAGCGACGATCGCTACAAGCATATGATCGGTGAGTTGCTGGAGCTGCCGCTGACCGGTCGCCGCATCCCGATCATCGCCGACGAAGAGCATGTCGATCCTGAATTCGGTACCGGTTGCGTGAAGATCACACCGGCTCACGATTTCAACGACTATGCGGTCTGGCAGCGTCACCGGGATGAGATCAGCATCAGCGAACAGATCCACGGCGGTCTGATCAATATCTTCACCATTGATGCGGCGATCCGCGACAATGAAGCGGAGGAAGGCAGCCTGCTGCCCCAGAAATATGTGGGCCTGGATCGCTACGAAGCAAGAAAACTGATGGTGGCCGACCTGCAGGAGCAGGGATTGCTGGAGAAGATCGAGGATCACAAGCTGATGGTCCCCCGAGGAGACCGTTCCGGTGCAGTCATCGAACCCTTCCTTACCGATCAGTGGTATGTGAAGATCGCCCCCCTGGCGAAACCGGCCATCGAGGCGGTGGAGAGCGGTAAAATCCGTTTTGTCCCGGACAACTGGAAGAACACCTACTACGAGTGGATGCGCAATATCCAGGACTGGTGCATCAGCCGTCAGATCTGGTGGGGGCACCGGATTCCCGCCTGGTATGACGACGAGGGCAACGTCTATGTGGGTCGCTCCGAAGCGGAGGTGAGAAGCAAGCACAACCTGGCGGATGACTATGTGCTGCGACAGGACGAAGATGTGCTCGATACCTGGTTCAGCTCAGCCCTGTGGCCCTTCTCCACGCTGGGATGGCCGGAACAGACCGAGCGCCTGAAGGATTTCTACCCGACCAATGTTCTGGTCACCGGCTTCGACATCATCTTCTTCTGGGTAGCCCGAATGATCATGATGGGTCTCAAGTTCATGGACGACGTTCCCTTCAAGGAGGTCTATGTGCATGGCCTGGTGAGGGATGGGGAAGGCAACAAGATGTCCAAGTCGAAGGGCAATGTGCTCGATCCCATCGACGTCATCGACGGCATCGACCTGGAATCCCTGGTCAGCAAGCGCACCAGCGGAATGATGCAGCCTCATCTGGCGCAAAAGATCGAAAAAATGACCCGCAGAAGTCTGCCCGACGGTATCCCTGCCTTCGGTACGGATGCAATGCGTTTCACCTTTGCCGCACTGGCAGCCACCGGCCGTGACATCAAGCTGGATATGGGACGTATTGAGGGCTATCGCAACTTCTGCAACAAGCTTTGGAATGCCGCCCGTTACGTGATGATGAATGTGGAAGGCCAGGACTGTGCGATCGGCGAAATCAAGCCTGGACACTCAGCGGCGGAGGGTAGCCTGCAGCGTTCCCTGGCAGACCGTTGGATTCTGTCGCGTCTGCAGAAGACCAAACAAGCGGTGGCCGATGCCATCGACGGCTACCGATTCGATCATGCTGCCCAGGCGATCTATGAATTCACCTGGAACGAATACTGCGATTGGTATCTGGAACTCTGCAAACCGGTACTCAACAATGAGCAGGCCAGCGACGAGGCGAAACGGGGCACCCGACGGACCCTGGTGCGGGTATTGGAAAACCTGCTGCGACTCACCCACCCGGTGATGCCCTTCATCACTGAGGAGATCTGGCAGCGGGTTGCACCGATTGCCGGTGTGATTCCAGCCACAGATGGAGACTCCCCGGCCGAATCAACGGCAACGATCATGAATCAGCCCTACCCGACCGCGCGTCACTCCCTGATCGATGAAGCCGCTGAAAGTGAGATGGCCTGGGTGATGCAGTTCATCCTTGGCATTCGAAAGATCAAAGGTGAGATGAATATCGCTCCCGGCAAGCCGGTACCTGTGCTGCTGGCAAATACCAGTGAGAGTGACAAACTCTATGCCGAACGGCATCGCCCGTTTCTCGATTTTCTGGCGAAGACCGAATCGATTGAGATTCTGACCCCGCAGGATAAGGAGCCGGAATCTGCCACCGCTCTGGTGGGTGAGATGAAAGTGCTGATACCCCTCGCGGGCCTGATCGACAAGGCAGCGGAGATCAAGCGACTGGAAAAGGAGATCAACCGTCTGCAATCCGATGCGGAGCGAACAGACAAAAAGCTTTCCAATCCCAACTTTGTCGACAAGGCGCCGGAAGCGGTGGTTCAGAAAGAGCGAGACAAGCTGGCGGAGAGCCGTAAAGCGCTGGAGAGCCTGCAGGCTCAGTTGGAGAAGATACAACAGCTTTAGCTTATAGCCGCGAATGAACGCGAATCAGCGCGAATAAGCGCAAATACTATTGTTTTTATTTGCGACTCTTATTTGCGTTTATTAGCGTTCATTTGCGGACTAAAGTGTCTTTATCAACAGTAATTTCTTTAGCGGTGATGCATAAACGCCCATTCGCGGCCAATCAAACACTCAACGAATCGGCGTCATACTGTAGCGACGCAGAAAAGCCGCGAACTCCTGCAATGCCTCCACCCCGCTGGCCTCAGCCTGGGCACACCACTGGCTGAGTGCTTCCAGTCGCTTCTCATGGCTCGATGCCTGCTGCTCCCAGATCTTCTGTAGTCGCAGCTTGAACTGGTAGACATTGTCCAAAGCGCTGTTGTGGTCAAGAACATCCCGCAGCTGCTGGCGATCATTATCACTTAACAGCATCGCATCACGCCGCACCAGACGCAGTGCATTCCGATAGAGCCGGCGCAGGGGCTTGTCCGCCTGGCGAATCTCAGCACGGAACACCGGTTTTAAAACCCGTCGACGATAGTCACTGAAAAGTTGCAGGCGATTCACAGTCAAGGCTTTGATCGCATCCAGGTCAAGCTGAGGCCGCTCCGCCACGAAGGCCCGTTTTGGGGCCACCTTGAGTACCTTCGCCAAACGCAGATAGGAGAAGAGCTTGATGTAGAACCAGCCCAGGTCAAACTCGAACCAGCGATTGGACAACTTGGCTGAACTGCCAAACGCATGGTGATTGTTATGCAGCTCTTCACCGCCGATCAGAATGCCCCAGGGGACGATGTTGGTGGAGGTGTTGGGGATCTCAAAATTCCGGTAGCCCCAGAAGTGGCCAATGCCGTTGATCACTCCTGCCGCCCAGAATGGAATCCAGATCATCTGAATCGCCCAGACGGTGATTCCAGCCGGCCCCAGCAGAATAAATTCCACCAGCAGCAACAGGCTGATACCTAAAAAGTTGTGTGGCTGGTAGAGCTTTCGTTCGACCCAGTCATCCGGGGTGCCTTTTCCGTACCGCTCCAAAGTCTCCTGATTGGCGGCTTCCGCCTTATAGAGCTCAGCGCCCTGCCACAACACGGTGCCCAGCCCGCGGGTCTGAGGACTGTGCGGATCACTTTCGGTTTCGCATTTTGCATGGTGTTTGCGATGTATGGCCACCCACTCCCGAGTCACCATACCGGTGGTCAACCAGAGCCAGAAGCGGAAAAAATGGCTGACCAGCGGATGCAGGGTCAGGGCCTTATGGGCCTGGTGCCGGTGCAGAAACACGGTAACCGAAACAATCGTGATATGGGTAAGCCCCAAAGTCAGAAGAATATATTCAAGTAGAGATAGATCGAACAACCCATTGAAAATCATTTAATAAGTACCTACAAATGCAAGCCGACCCGAACCCCATGACCGAGTATGCCACTGATTGATTACCCCAGTCAGCCGGTCGATAAAATCCCCCTGGGTCAATTCCGACATCGACCCTCCTACACTTTATAGCTTATAAAATGGACTCTGTGTTCAATTTAACGCTGAGTGATGGAGGAGTGACGGGTCACCATCTTAGGCCAAAGAGAGCAAGGCGGAAACCAGCAGATTGGCATCGTAGTTTGGGGCACTCTGCGGAGTGATAAGGGGGACATCGATCAGCTGAATACCCCATTTTTTCCATAACGCATGGCGTTGGTCCGCACGCACTGTACCGTGCCGGCTGTCCAGCATGACGAAATTGAGCAGACGCTCGGGGTCGACGCCATTAGAGGTCCCGGCCTGGAGGTATCGCATCAACTGCTGCAGACTCTGATTGAGGTTCATCTTTATCTGCTCAGGATCCTTTCCCTGATTGGGCACAAACACTTTCGGGCAGTCGTTGACTGCGATCGATACACCAACTCCCTGTGGCAGCAGGTTGGCAATCAGGCTCGAGTAGAAACTCCCTGGGGGATAGCAGATCAACTCAGCCTGCTCGATAAGCCGTTGATTCTTTTTGCGCAGCTTGGCCTTGACCGGTTGATAATCTTGCAGCGATTTTGACAGGGACAGATCGGTGACTTTCGAAGCCAGCGGAGCCACCTCTTTACCAGTCAGCAGATGCTGTCCGATCACCTGACGTCCATCCGCCAATTCAGCCGCCAGATGGTAGTCTGCATTGACAATGGCGCGCACCGTGCCCTGCACCCCGACCAGCTTCTCAAACAGAAATATCACCGGATCGAGATGTTCGTGATTATTCAGATAACCACCGGTCAGAATCAGGTTGCCGATACTTGCTCCCTTGAGATTGAAATCCACCGGCATAGCGTCGTAGAAGTAGCCCAGCAGGTTACGTATGATGCGCCGCATGGGATTCGGCACCGGCTCGATCATCGGGTGGCGTCCCCGGATCATCATCTCCAGCTGCTTAATCAACTCAGCCCGCTTGGAATTGTTTGGAAAACGATAGTTAAACAGCTTGTAGATCTCGGGATGACCGGTCACGCTCTCATCCGCCAAGGCCATCAAACGACTGCGCAGATCACCGATCGAGGGCATATTGAAGGCCTGGCGCAACTTGGCAGAACTTCCCCCGGAATCAAAGGAGGTGACCAGATGGATCGAGTTATGGGTGTAGTTTTTGAGTACCCGGCTTACGCTATTGAGTGCCGTGCCGCCGCTGAAAAAGAGCACTCTTGGGCCCAGTTCCGGCAGCCGTCGATAGCGACTGATCTTGATCGGGTCGGGGATGGTAATTGAGCGGGTAACTCGAATCTTGCTGTAGCTGGTCAACTGATCATCCACTGGAATTGAAGCCTGTTGGTTTTGAACCGAGCAGCGCTATCGGCGTAAAATCCGACAGGGCCAAGAGTGTGAGCTTCCGTTGCATCACATAAGTGAATAATAAACCAGTTGACGATAAATGTGCCCTAGAGTTTTGCCGGTTCGATCAGCTTCGCCAGCTTGGTGGCGTCGCTAACGACCACGGCACCACGCCGGGTCTCCACAGCCCCTTCAGCGACAAAGCCCTGTATCAGGCGGGCAATGACCTCGCGAGTGGTCCCCAGGTGTCCTCCCAGTGCCTGCTGGGTCATGCGTAATACCCCCTCTTCCGAGGCATTACTGAGAATGAAGTTGGCAAGACGCTGATCCAGGTTGCAGGCATGTACCTGCTCCAACTCCTCCATCAGGCGGAACACCAGGGAGGAGAGTGCCTTGACAGTCAGATTCTGCACGCTCGATTCAGCTTCGAACAGTTTGCGATAGAGCGCACCCGGAATCACATCCACATGGGTATCCCCATCCGTCTCGACCCAGGCGGGGTAACGAAGATCATTGAACAGGCAGTTCAGCGCCAACACACATGTCTCTCCTGGATCAAGAAAGTAGAGTGTGGCCTCACTCCCCTGGGGTGTGTAAGTGAAGACCCTCAAACGGCCCTGAGTAACCAGATAGGCACCGGATACCGCCTGCCCCTTGTGAATCACCGCGGTAGGTTTTGAAAAACATTTTCTCACCACACCGTTTTCAAGCAGCTTCTGACCGGATGGCGTGAGCTCGAGAAATGTTTCAGCCACATCGACTCCTTTGCTTCTGAGAACACAAAACCGCCAGACTGCATCAGCAGACTGGCGGTAGCAGATGTTAACCCATGCAAATGGGCCGAGCAAAAAGCAACCATTCCTTCCAGGTGATGTATGGATACGCTCAGCTGATTGGGCGCTTATATGACCACTTCAGCCTAACTCATCCAGCGGTTAACAGTTTTCAACACCAGGCACCATCTTGGAATATCGATTATTGGGAAACTATGGCTTCATCCCTGCTCCCTTTGGCGAGTTTGATCCGCTCGAGGAGCATACGGCTGCTGAGCGATTGCAGAAAAGCCACAATATCTTCAATTTCATCATCACTCAAAGCGGGGCGATCAAGCTTGGTCATGACCTTGTGGTCATCCGACCAGACCAGATAGTGGCCGGTATGACCCAGCTGAACACTGGACATGATTCGCACCACCTCTTTGAGTTCGCTCACTGAGCCGTTATGCAACCATGGACCGGTCAAGGCAACATTGCGCAGTGATGGCACCCGCCAACTGCCGCGACCGCTCCCCGCCATGGCAGCGCCTGCATCCCGAGTCAACTCATACTTCTGCTCAAATGGAGTAGGATAGATTGGAAAAATCCGCAACGGTGCGCGGGAATCAAACAGACTGGCGCCACTGAAATTGGGGCCAAAGTGGCAGTTGACGCAGCCAAGGCTCTGAAATGATGCCATCCCCCTTAACTGTTGGGCCGAGAGAGCATTCAAATCACCCTCTACAAAACGGTCATATGGGGTATCCGGCGTGATCAATGTCCTTTCGTAGCTGGCGATTGCCTCAGCGATCCGCTCGATATCGATCAAGCTATCGGCTCCGAAGGCAGCCTCAAAAAGAGGCTGATAGGCTGGGTCTTCAAGCACCCGTTGTTCGACCTCTTTCCAAGAGGGCATACCCATCTCAATCGGGTTGATCAGCGGACCTTTCGCCTGCTCTTCCAGTGAAGCAGCCCGACCATCCCAGAATAGTACCGACTGAAAGGCAGCATTCCAGACAGTTGGCGCATTGCGACCGCCCAACTGATCGTTGATACCCAGCGAAGTTGGCCGTCCATCATCACCACTACCACCGATGACATCGTGGCATGAGCTGCATGAGAGTGTCCTGTCCCAGGAGAGATTCTTGTCGAAGAAGAGTCTCTTGCCCAATAGGACCTTCTCAGGCGTCATGGGATTGTTCTCCGGTGCCGGCACCTGATCCGGCAGCGATCGCCAAACATAGGGGGATGTATTTGTTCCTGCCCGATTAGCAGCTAATGGATCGGAGTCGAGTGATTGCCAGAGAAATCGTTTTGAAGCCGGCATGCCGAGCAAGGGATCATACTCGGAAACCACAGGTTCTATTCTGGCTTGTTCGATAAAGGGTTCAATCACTGCATCGGGGAAATTGGTCACCGTGAGAATAATCATCAATTTCACAGCCAGTGACAGAATTCCCGTTCCCAAAGCAGTAGCCAGAAACCATTGTCCACCCCTTGCCAGACGACCTTTCGGCCCCAGATCGTAGCGCACCATGGTGAACAGCACTGCCAGCCCAACCAGCAACGCTATTAACGCCACGCTCAAAAAATTCATAATCGTGAGATTCAACATAAGCTTACTCCTGGAGATCAGCTACTACCCCACAACCGGTGTCCTGCCGGTTGTGGGGAGATCGGAGTTGTTTCTTAAGGTCTGTTTTGCCCGGCGTTTTGATCATTCGATCATATCGCAGGGCTGCACCACATAGATTCTGCTGCGCTGGAACTGGGAACAATCTCAGCAGGGCCTATTGAACTAGTGTTACAAGCCCTAGGTGTTACGCCGTTGAAAGAAGGTGTCACCCGGGGTTACCGTGGTAACTTCAGTGATGCTGTCAAACGGCAGCCCAACCCTTTCGTGGGCCCTTTGAACGGCCACTGCGTCCTCAGCCATAGTGAAGCAGAATGCCCGGGCATCCTCGTAGTTGAGATGAATTCTTAACGGTACGACCTCTTCCTCCATACAGGCCTGTTCATATTGGGTGTAAAACAGCTCAAACTGCTGCTTGGTCAGCCCAGCGGGAAAGGTTTCTTGCTCTTGGCTGTGGGTATCGATAAAGAACTTCATCATTTTCATAGTAATCACCTCTGTTGTAGTCTGGAACCAAGCTACAGCAGCCGTCGTGCCGCTTCAGTAGCAAATGCTACATAACGAATATCGATTCAATATGGTGTACAATGAAGCCGAAGGTTTAGCACCTTACTCAGGCATAACAGGGTGCGTTGGATGAGTTTACCAGGTCTGGTGAAATCAATACTCAGTGGAGCTATTCTTCAAGCATGAACGACCCCACAACTGACCAGTCGAAAAACCTTGAACGTGAGGTAACACTTACCGTTGGAGTCTATGCGCTCCAGGCGGCCTCATTTCTGTTTGTGATCACACTCCTAGTGGGTGTGATTATCAACTATGTCAAGCGTGATGACGTCAAAGGAACCTGGCTGGAATCCCATTTCCGCTGGCAGATCAGAACCTTCTGGTTCGTACTGCTGTGGTCAGTCATCGGATTCATGACTACCATCATTTTGGTCGGTTATGCGATTCTGTTTGTAAATGCAGTGTGGTTGATCTATCGCATAGCCAAAGGCTGGTTGAGTCTGCAAGATGAGAAGGCGCTATACCTGAACAGTTGATGGATCATCCATGATTTCTGTTATCCGACTAAAAGAGGCCTTGATACGGGGTGCAATCTGGGCCTTTATCGGTCTCCTTTATGCGATACTTTTTGTCGTGTTTTCAGCGTTTGCCGAATTCTGGGAATTCCCGATCAACTCCTATCTTTTTGCTGGCGTCCTCTCCGCAACCTTTGGCGCATTGATTTACAGCAGTATGCGGCTTGCGGTACTGATGACCGTCATTATTTCTCCTGTCTGCATCTTTTTTTTCATCTTGGCCGAGAAGCCTGTCAATCTCATGATCATCATGATCCTCACTGCAGTTTTAGGTGGCGTAATTGGTGCTTTGTACGGCCTTTTCTCCATGGGATCAAGAGTCAACCGGGCCGATGCAAAAACCCTGGCCGGTTTCAGTTCCGGATGGTTGGTATCAATTGTCTATCTTATGTGCTCCGGTTTACTATCGACCCTCCCTGTTGCCATGATTATCGCTTTGATGTGCCCACTGACCGGAATAATCTATGTCTTTCTGGTTCCTGGATTTATCAAACTATATGATAACCTTCTGCCACCGATTGGAGACGGCTTGATGGTTGGTGTAGGTGTTTCAGGCTTCGTGACCCTGAGCTTTTTCATTATGATAAGTTCGATTGACAGCGAAACTGCGGGACCTTTGATCGAGGCATTGATTACCATACAAAATAATCTACCTGATGCCGTAGTTGGCGGGATACTTGGCGGAGGGTCTGCCGGGATACTGTCAGGACTCCTACTGACCGACTGGCAGGATCTTTAGGAGAGCAAACCCACTCAGCTCTTTTCTGCCTGTTTGACACCGAGAGTTTCGAACAGCTTTTCCACCTTGTACTCTTCTACCGGCTTACTGAAATAGTAACCTTGGCCGAACTCACACCCTTTCTCGACCAACCAGTCAAGCTGCCCCTGCTCTTCGATACCTTCCGCCAATACTGACATATTCAGACCATGCCCCAAGGCAATCACAGATTTGGCAATACTCTGCTCATTACTCACTTTGGTTATGTTGCGAATAAATGATCGGTCGATCTTCAGACGATCGAAACGAAAATCCTTTAAGTAGCTTAATGAAGAAAACCCTGTGCCAAAATCATCCAGTGCCAAACGAACCCCAAGTTCATCCAACGCCTTCAGGGTTTTTCCAACGTGATCTGTATCCTGAAGGAAGATAGCTTCAGTCACTTCCAATTCCAATTTACCGGGTTCCAATCCAGTCTTTTTCAAAGCTTCTTCGACGACAAGTGCAAGATCAGTATGCCTGATCTGTGCCGGTGAAATATTGATCGCCATATGCTCAAGGATGTACCCATTTTCCTGCCAATGGATCATTTGTCGACAGGCGCTGTAAATTACCCACTCTCCAATTGCATTGATATCACCTGTCTCTTCTGCCAAGGGTATGAACCTATCCGGCATGACGATTCCGAAACCGGGTCTATCCCAACGAATTAGAGCTTCAACACCGACGATACGCTGATCACTCAATGAGAGTTGTGGCTGATAATGCAGTAACAGCTCACCATGGTTCACCGTATCGCGTAAAGCTTGTTCTATATCGATCCTTTGTGCCGCTTGCTTTGTAATATCCTCGGTATAGAACCAGAAACGGTTTCTACCATGCTCTTTCGCCCTGTACATGGCTGCATCCGCATTCCTGATCAGGGTTGTGACATCTTTTGCGTCATTTGGATAGAGACTGATACCAAGACTTGCCGTCACAATCATCTCACGACCGTTGACTTCAAACGGCTGTTCGAACGTATCAAGGACCTTACCCGCCATATCGACCAGGTTATCCATCTCCTTGATATCTTCAAATATCAGGACAAACTCATCCCCTCCCTGTCTTGAGATGGTGTCAATTTCACGAAGATTCGCCTGAAGTCGCTTGGATACTGAAAGTAAGAGTTCATCACCGACAGGGTGGCCTAACGTATCGTTGATATTCTTGAATCGATCCAGATCCAGGAACATGACGGCAGCCATAATGCCATCCCGGCTTGCTCTGTCGATCGCATGCTGCATCCGGTCATTCAGCAAAATGCGGTTTGGCAAGCCGGTCAATGGATCATGATGCGCCAGGTAATCGAGTTTTTCCTGGGTCTCCTTGATCGGTGAAATGTCTGACAAAACTGCCACGAAATGGCTCGGGGTTCGATTGTCATCGTATACAGTACTGATGGTCTCCCATGCAGGATATACCTCCCCGTTCCTTCTCCTGTTAAAGATCTCACCACGCCAACTGCCTTCTTTTAGGATTGAATGCCACATCTCCTTGTAAAAATCATCATGGTGCAACCCGGATTTGAACAGACGCGGATTCTCGCCAATGACATCCTCTTTCTGATATCCATTAATCCCCAGAAAAGCCTGATTGACATCGAGTATGTCACCCTCGAGATCAGTAATCATCACACCGTCATTGGTACTATCGAACGCTTTAGCCCATTGCCTCAGCTGGATTTCGGTCTTCTTGCGCTCTGTAATATCCTCTGACACACCAAGCAGGAACATCGCTTCGCCACTATCATTGTAGATAGGAACCTTACGGGTATGCAGAATCCGTTCTCCGATAGGTGTATTGATGCGCTCTTCCGGAATGTCAAGAATCGTTCTGTCCGCCATCACCTTTCTGTCATTATTGACAAAATGGTCCGCCTGCTGAACCGGAAAGAAATCATGATCACTCTTTCCGATAAATGCCTCTTTTGGCAAACCTAACAGCTTGACGCCAGCACTGTTCATATTGGTGAATCTGAGTGTCTTCGCATCCTTCACAAACAACATCAATGGCAATTGGTCGATAATCGTATTCAACTCATCTTCACGAGACTTAATATCCTTGATCATAAGATTCATAGCTGAAGCAAGGTCACCCAACTCGTCATTGGTGTCGACTTCAAGCCGTGCGTTGTAGTCTCCTCTACGTAATTGCTCAACACCATCCATCAATCGAGACATGGGCTGGCGGATAAATTTATTCAGCAACAGTAAACTCAATGGAATTGCAAACAAAGCAGTAATCAACATCGCCATGACCACCGCATCACGGGTTTTTTCAGCCGCTATCTGATAGGCACTGACAGGATAACTCGAGATCAAATAGATCGAGTTGTTATCAGGAAGCAATAATTTGGCAAGACTGAAAAAAACATAATCATTTTCATATAACTGATTACCCTCCAGCTCTTCATGCTGCAATACCTTTTTTAACGAATCACTGGTTATCAACCTTTCACTATGACTTGATACAACTGGTTGATAATCTGCATCGAAGATATCGAACCTCATGGGCGGGTGAACTGTAGAACGCACGAACTCCTGACCCAATCTGGTAGCCATTACCACAGTGCCTACTCTTTCAGATACGCCACTACCTCTGTTTTTCGTTATCGCTTGAGTATATTTGACTGTCAATCCGTTTTTGTCGCGATGGTAAGCGATGCCGTCAAATGAAGATATATGCTGTTGTATTTGAACTCCAAGAGAGTCTCCATTGGTCGCTTCCTGCTTTTCTTGAAACTCATCGCTTCTGATGATATTCAGCGTTGCCTCACCAGCCATATAGCTCTGAATTCCCAGGATGTATCGCTCATTACCAAATGACACGTAGGTCACCAGATCCCCATCACGGTCAAACACATACACCTCATCAGCTTCGCCAGACTTGACAGCAGCCAATATACGCTCACCCAACTGCTTCTTTTCCTGATCAAAAAGCACAGCATTGTAGTTGAGAATATCTTGATAATTATTAACAAGGTGTACAGACGCAATGATCTGTTGCTCACCTGCAATCGTATCAGCCTCCAGCATCAACTTACGCTCAATCCTTTCAATAGACTTCTTGATATCCTTTACATGAATATCCGTCTCCTTATGGGCGGAGTCCCTATGATACTCATGCAGACTTTTATTAATGAAATAACCCGCCGTAACCAGCGACAGAGCGGTTATCAATAAGGTGAACAGTAGCTGCTTGACACTAATTGAGAGAATCATAATTAAAAAATAGGCGGCACCACATCAGCATTTTCACGAGTTACTTTTATAGATTCCAGGATTATCTCCCTAGGCACTTCCTTTCCACTTAGTATTTGATTGGCAATATCGGCTCCCTCCTTACCTCCCGTTGGATAGGTAAAGCTGATCGACTGGTCCCCATCCCGAATGGCCCGCTGGGCTTCCCGGATATAGTCAATACCGACAATCGGTATGCTACTGGGCTCGATCCCGTTCTTACGCAGCACCATTCTTGCACCTGCGGCCATACTGTCACTTTGTGCATAGATGGCATCAAAAGAAAGCCCCTTTTCGAGCAATTTCTCCAATGCAAGCATGGTGTCCGCTCTCAGGTAGTTACCCACAACCGGGGTAATTGTGATATCCGGGTGTCGCGCCATAACCTCGGTAAAACTGTCCGTTCTGTGTATGGTTGGCGTGGCGCCGGGAACACCGACCAACATAAGAATGTGACCGCGATTATTCAGAACTTTAAGCAGATATTCGGCAGCAGCTTTGGCAATTCTTCTGTTATCCGGATGGATGAACGTGGTAAATCCGCCCCCATCGATTCCCCGATCGAGCAACACCACAGGTATGTTCTTGTTATAGACATTAGTAATGATATCCGTGAGAGCACTCTTCTCTCGCGGACTCACCATCAGCAAATCCACACCAAGGTTCACCAATTCCTCAATATGCAGGACCTGCAGTGCGGTATCGCCTTTTCCATCGGTATAGATAAACTTTATGTTTGGGTGTCGTTCAAACTCCCTCTTTACCTCCATGACCTGGGCCAGGCGCCAGTCATTTGCCAGCGTATCCTGTGCAAAACCTACAAGAAACGACTCATCTCCATACAAATCAGGAATTCCGTTCACGCACAGAACACAAAGCAAAAGAAAAAGTTGTGCGTTTTTTTTAATTAGCATTAATTTAATCCTTTAACTACCAATCTCTGCCAGCTGCCTAAAAACCCTATATATTCAGAGCGGCAAATAACCTGAGAAATTGATTGGCCAATCAGCTTTAAAGCTATTTCACTGACCTATGACAATAAAATGAATAACTGATCCTTTAACAGCCCGGTCAGCGGGCACCATGGGTATCAAGGCAATCTGATTAATTCAATTTATGATTTAGTTTTATCGGAGACAGTGATAATCCGCTCCCGCTACGCACAAATGAGAACAAAAACTGACACTAACATTATGCCGGTAAAGCAAACGGCCATCTGACTTAGGGCCGAGCTAATAACCTAAATTAATCAGGCATTCACTCTTCCAACCACTCAGAGTGAACAAAACCAAGCTCCGGTTGATCGATACGTTCGTAGGTGTGCGCGCCAAAAGCATCCCGTTGCGCCTGTATCAGGTTTTGTGGCAGACGCTCCGTACGGTAACTGTCGAAATAACTGAGACAGGCTCCCATCACCGGGAGCGGAATACCCGCAGCCAGCGCAAATCCGGTCACCCGACGCCAGGCTCCCTGAAGCCCTTGAAGTTGATGACTCATCTCCCCATCGATCATCAGATTGGCCGGTTCGGGATGGTTGGAAAAAGCTGCCCTGATCGGATCGAGCAGACGCGCTCTGATAATACACCCTCCTTTCCAGATCCTGGCTGTTTCAGCCAGGTTCACCGACCACTCATAGCGGTCTGAGGCGCTGCGTATCAAGGCCATACCCTGGGCATAGGCAGTGATTCTCGAGGCATACACCGCACCATGCAGATCGGCCAACATGGCCTTGTGATCCACACCGGCCGAAGCGTCAGGCCCTTTCAGCAATCCGGCTGCGACAACCCGTTGCTGCTTCATCGAAGAGAGCACCCTGGCGTCGACCGCTGCCGAGATGCCAGGCACGGCAACCCCCTGCTCCAGAGCGGCCTGAACCGTCCAGCGCCCGGTCCCTTTTTGTCCCGCCTTGTCCATCACCAGGCTGACCAGCGGCTTACCGGTCTCAGCGTCTTTCACCTTCATCACCTGAGCGGAAAGCTCGACCAGAAAAGACTCCATCGGCCCCTGATTCCACTGATCAAACACCTCCGCAATGTCCTGTTCCTGCAAGCCGAGCCCACGCGCCATCAGATCATAGGCTTCCGCCAACAGCTGCATGTCGGCATACTCGATGCCATTGTGCACCATCTTGACAAAATGGCCGGCACCGTCAGGTCCTACATGGGTGACGCAAGGACCAGCCTCGGTTTGTGCAGTGATCGCTTCAAACACCGATTTAACCTCGGCATAGGAGTCTGCAGAGCCTCCCGGCATCATTGATGGACCGTGCCGGGCGCCCTCTTCACCGCCGGAGATTCCAACACCCACATAGTGCAGGCCCAGCTCCCTCAGACGGGCTTCACGCCGTTGCGTATCCTCAAACCAGGAGTTGCCTCCATCCATGATGATGTCACCGGGCTCCAGCAGCGGCAGCAGTTGTTCGATCACTTGATCAACGGGATCGCCAGCCTTGATCATCAACAGGATGCGCCTGGGGCGTTCCAGCATGGCGATAAAACCGCTCAACTCCGGATGCCCACCAAACTGCTTGCCCTGATTCTCTTGCAGAAACTCATTCAAGCTACTGCTGCGCCTGTTCCAGACGGCGACAGGAAACCCCTTCTCTTCCATGTTGAGGGCCAGATTTTTCCCCATCACTCCCAATCCGATAAGACCGATATGAAACTGTTGTGAATCAGACATTGAGGCTTCCTGTATCTCTAACTTCGAATTAAAACGATTCAGCCGGGGAGTTTACAATGGAGCGTCCAGCCAGACTGTCCAATAACCAATCCCCATCTTTTGCCAGGGCAGCGGGCACACTGCCATCCTGCAAGGCCCAGCGTACCGCATCGGCTTTATCATCCCCCTGCGCCATAACCAGCAGATGGGTTGCCTGTTGAATCACCGGTGGCGTCACGGTAAGACGCTGCATTGGAGGTTTATTGCCAATTACCGGCATCACCCTTCGGCTGACTTCATCCAGCGCCGCCGAGCCGGGAAACAGGGAAGCGGTGTGACCGTCCGCTCCCATACCGAGCAGTAGCACATCGATATGCTCAGGAAGTATCGATTCATAGGCCTGCGCCGCTTCATCCGGTTGATCTTCACCACACATTCGATGGATGGTAACCCCTTCCGCTGGACCGCTGGGAAACAGTGCCCCAAGCACACTGAAGCCATTGTTTTCCGGTGTATCATCCGGCACACAGCGCTCATCACCAAAATAGAGAATGAGGCGGGACCAGGGGATATCGTGATCCTGTGCGAGCTGCCGATAGATGGGCAAAGGTGTGGAACCACCTGCTAACATCAGATGACAGTGGTCCGCTTTTTCAAGTACCTGCTTTATGGTTGAGACAATCCACTCAACGGCACAAGTGTTGAATTCACTTCGATCGACAACCATGCGTTTGCCAGTCACTGTTTAATCTCCCGCCATTGCCGGCTGTAGCGATCCATCAGGTCGTTCGCCTCTTCAGGGCCTTCACTGCCCTCGGCATAGAATCGTGGCTGTTTTTTACTTTCCGCCTGCCAGCTCTGCAGGATCGGAGTAACGAACCGCCAGGCAAATTCAACTTCATCCCGGCGGGCAAACAGGGTTGCATCCCCTTTAACCGCATCCAACAGCAGCCGTTCGTAGGCATCCTTGATCGGGTGCTCGTAGGTTTCCGAGTAGTTGAAATCCATTTCAACGGAGCTGACTTCGAGATCGTCCCCCGGTTTTTTACTGCTTATCTTCAATGCCATACCCGCATCGGGCTGGATGCGGATCGTCAATACATTGGGCTCAAGATCCTGGCAGACATCATCCCGCCCAAACAGACACAGCGGTACTGGACGGAAGAACACAGAGACCTCGGTCATTCTATGAGAGAGGTGTTTTCCGACTCGGAGAAAGAATGGCACCCCCTGCCAGCGCCAGTTATCGATATAACACTTGATCGCCGCATAGGTGGGCGTACGTGATTTGGGGTCGACATTCTCCTCGTCCCGATAGCCCCGGTACTGTCCAAACACCACATGCTCGAAAACCTCACGATTCTGCAGACTCCGCAGGCCACGCAACACCTCAACACGCTTGTCGCGAATATCATCCGCAGCGAATGAGACCGGTGGCTCCATGGCGCACAGGGAGAGTACCTGCAGCAGATGACTTTGCACCATGTCACGCAACACGCCGGTATTGTCATAAAACCGGCCACGCCCCTCGACACCGATCGATTCTGCCGCCGTAATTTGAATATGATCGATATATTTACGGTTCCAGAGAGGTTCGAAAATGGTATTGCCCAAGCGTGCAACCAGTATATTCTGAACCGTCTCTTTACCCAGATAGTGGTCGATCCGGTAGACCTGGTCCTCTTGCAGAACTTCACCCACCACACGATTCAGTTCGATTGCCGATTCGAGATCCCGACCATAAGGCTTCTCCATGATCACCCGGGTCCAGGGAACACGGTCACCCTGCTTACCCAGCAGACCCGCCTCATCCAGGCGGTGGAGAATGATTGTGGCAGCCGAAGGGGGGGTGGCAAAGTAGAACAGCCGGTTGCCTTCACTGCCGATCTGCTGTTCATATTTCTCCAGAGCGTCACGCAACCTGTGGTAACCTTCCGGATCTTCAAAATCCCCTTCCACATAGGCGATCCGTTGACTGAACTCATGCCATACCGCCTCATCGATCGGCTGGGATCGGGAGTGTTGCTGGACAGCCTGAAACAGCAATTGCCGGTAATCATCGTCACTTTTTGTTGAACGACTGTAGCCAATCACGGCAAACCGCTCATCCAGCGCCTTTTCCCGCACCAGATTATAGAGAGCCGGAATCAGTTTGCGCCGGGTGAGGTCACCAGCAGCGCCAAAGATCACTAACAGGCTGGGTTCCAGACGATCAGCCTGCAAAAACAGCTCACTCGCCTTCAAACCTTGATGGGCGGGAAAATCAGATAACATCGCTATCGGTTCCTGTATGCGTTTTTATTATGCTTAAGTTCTACAGAAATCAGCATCCGCAGGACGCCGCTTCACTTAACCATATTAGGTCATATCCAGGACTTCAAGATTGGTATGCTAAAAAATCAGCCGCTTAAGCTTCTAATCAGACCACTGAACTGAGCTCCGTACGGATATTACGCTTGTTGTGGAACAGCGTGACCCAAGATGCCCATTTCGCTATCACAAATAGGGCGAGCGGCTATTCAAGGATTGAATGGTTTGTCACAATAATTCAGGAAGCACATTCCCAATGGGGGTTTATAAGGGTTAAATTCGACACTCAGATCATCCGAGTCATTTTTTGGGACATATCGATCAGATCTTATTGCCATTGATATTTAGGTGTATCCGAATCACTACCTATTCAATGTTTCTGATAATGTTTATATCGGCAGCGAAACAGACCCTTTTCATTCGAAGTGTGCCTGCCTTTTTAAAATCAGTTTGTTAGGTGATTACAAATCGCGTGAAACAGGTCAATTCAAGCTGACATGATTTCAGATAAACTGGTGTTAGTCCTTGTAAAACAATACAGTAGATAATGTGTAGTTATTAATTTTGTCAAAAAAACCTGGACAAATATTACCCCGATACTGGTATTAAAATTTTTTTCTTAATTCATTGTAGAATAATCTGGATGTTGTAGATCTTTTGCAATACCATGACAGCTACAGGTCCGTTGGGGCCCATGCTTAAAACGACAGATTCAGATTAAAGTCAATAAAGGGTGCATTCAGGGCCATAAGAATGCGCTGAACCAAAAACAGCTCTTGCAAATAGTGATTTGTTAGCCTGAGCTGCAGCTAAAAAACAGGGATCTTTATATGCAATCCCTGTTTGATTGAATTCGTAATGACAACTTTTTATATTCACTTATCTACAGACCTTAGGTTCAAGTTGCCTGTAGAGAAAAGCATTATTGATCAATATTTATTTAATAACATCAATCCCCTGATTTATTAAATTACATTTCCCTCAATTTAATTATCTTTCGGGTAAATCACATTGCAGCAAATACTTAAAGTTGGCGTTTTTGTTGATGCCGAAAATGTACGTTACAACGGCGGCTACCAGCTCCGTTATGACATCCTAAGAATGTTTGCCGGGCGTTATGGAGGCTCTCTGGTAAGACTCAACACCTATATCGCATTTGATCAGGAGCGTGCGAAAGAGGACCCAGAGTATAAAAGGCGCGCATTGACATACCAGCAGATGGTGAGGGAATACGGTTGGAAAGTCATTGTCAAGAATGTCCGCCGCTATACGGATGATGAAGGCAATGTAACCACCAAGGCCAATGCCGACCTGGATATGGCAGTCGATGCAATGCTACAGGCGGAGAAACTTGACCTGCTGCTGATGGTAACCGGCGATGGTGACTTTCTGCAGGTCGTAACGGCGCTGCAGGACCGGGGTTGCCGGGTGGAACTGCTTGGCTTCCGCAACGTGTCACAAGAGTTGCGACGCCTGGTCGACGACTACTATTCCGGCTTCCTGATTCCTGATCTACTGCCGATCTCCTATGAGCCGAGAAATGAGTGGGGTGCTCCTGGCTCCTGCGTTCGCGGTGTCTGCTCGAAATGGTTTCCGGAAAAAGGTTATGGATTTCTGCGTTTCATCAAACGAATCGATCCAAACCTCTGGATCATCGATCCCCGTTTAGAGGACTCCCCATACGAAAGTGTCTTCTGCCATGCCAATGAACTGGCCGATGAGGTGACGGATGAGGTGATGATGAATCGCGACTCGATTCTGGAATTCTATATCGAAGAGAGCGACAAGGATGATGGTCTGGTCGCGAACAACGTCCGTCTGGTGCCCAGTTTCGGCGGCAACGGCCTGTAACTTACTGCTTACGTGGAGGCCTTCAACGAAGGCTTCCACTGTCCATCCTGAACGGCCTCAATCTGCTTGGTTTGGAAAATCGGCTTGATCCATGATCATCTGATAACCCCGCGGATTCTGTTGGTTGCGTATGATGGTACCGCCACGCAGCGGAAACGTCCCCTTCTGCCGATCTTCGAAAAAGATCTTCAATGACTCCCGAATCACAGGAAAGGCCATCTCCTGCCAGGGAATCTCTGTTTCTTTGAATAACGCGACTTCCAGGCTCTCAGTACCAGCGGCAAACTCCAGATCGAGCAGACGGCTACGAAAGATCAAATAGACCTGATTGATATGGGGAAGATTGTACAAACCATAAAGCCCCTCCACATCGACCCTTGCGGTCGCCTCTTCCAGGGTCTCCCTGGCGGCGCCCTGCTGGCTGGTCTCACCATTTTCCATAAAGCCTGCCGGCAGTGTCCATAGACCATACCTGGGCTCAATCGCCCGACGGCACAACAGGATTTGATCTTCCCAGACCGGGATGCAGCCGACGACGATTTTCGGGTTTTGATAGTGAATGGTGCTGCATGAGTCACACACATGCCTGGGACGGTTATCCCCGTCAGGAACCTTAACCTCAACCTTCGCACCGCATTGACTGCAAAAATTCATCACCCACTCCGCTGAGACCGATTGGCTGCTATTAACCCGGCGACTAAGTCTGTCGTGTTATCGCCTATTGTCACTCATAGGCTGAACGCACCGCAAACCCAAACGCATCCACAGTAGTGCATTAAAGGCACGCTTTTCAGATGGTTTGTCTGTTATCTGACAACACCTGCCGGAGAGTGGTCCTGAGTCCGGCTGCAAGAGAACTATCCTATGCGGGTTATAGAAGGCTGCATTTTCTTGATATGATGCCCCGGTTTTTATTACAGCGAGTTAAAAATAGTATGACACAACAGCTTCCAGAGGCGGACCTGGAGGAAGCCATCGCCGCCATCGACCTGGGTTCCAACAGTTTTCACCTGATTGTAGCCCGGGTGAATGACGGGCATCTGCAGATCATCGACAAAATGAAAGAGATGGTCAGATTGGGCGAAGGTCTGACCGCAGACAAACGTCTGGATCCTGTGGTTGCTGAGCGGGCACTCAGCTGTCTTAACCGCTTTTCCCAGCGTTTAAGACCGCTCCCCCCCGAGAATATTCGGGTTGTGGGCACCAACACCATGCGTCAGATCCACCCGGCCGATAATTTCCAAGGCCTCGCTGAAAAGGCCCTGCACCACCCAATCGAGATCATCGCCGGTCGTGAAGAGGCCAGATTGGTCTATCTCGGTGTGGCCCATGGTCTGGCAGCCGATAACGACAAGCGCCTGGTGGTGGATATCGGCGGTGGCAGTACCGAACTTATCATCGGTCAGGGCTATCAGCCGTTAGAGCGGGAGAGTCTGCACATGGGTTGTGTCAGCATGAGCCGACGCTTCTTCCCAGACGGAAAGATCACCAATCAATCGATGGCTGCCGTGATGCTGGCCTGTGCGATTGAGATACGCCCGGTAAGAAACGAGTTTCGGGATGGCGACTGGAATCGCGCCATCGGTAGCTCGGGGAGTATCAAATCGATCCGCAACGTGGTCATTGAGCAAGGCTGGAGCGAATCCGGCATCACCCGCAAATCCCTGCAGAAACTCACCGATCATCTAATCGAAGTAGGCTCGGTGGAAGCCCTCTCCCTGAAAGGATTGTCTGAGGAGCGAAAACCGGTTTTCGCTGGTGGTGTGGCAGTGTTATCCGCCGTCTTCGAGCATATCGGTATCGATCACATGGAGGTCTCATCGGAAGCACTCCGAGAGGGCCTGATCTATGACATGATCGGTAGAAGCCAGGATGAGGATGCCCGGGAAAGAACCCTGAAAACCCTGATCAAGCGTTACAACGTGGATCAGGATCAATCAAATCGTATCGAAGAGACTGCACACAGCCTGCTGGAACAGGTGAAGCATAGCTGGCAACTGGATGTCCCCAAATATTCGGCGATGTTGACATGGGCCGCTAAAGTCCACGAAATTGGGCTGACTGTCGCTCACAGTCAATTCCAGAAACATGGTGCCTATCTGATCGAAAACTCCGATCTGTCCGGATTTTCCCGACAAGAGCAGCGGGTCTTGTCTGCCATGGTGCGCGGCCATCGAAGAAAATTTCCCAGTTCGGTGTTCGAACAGCTGCCCAGTGAGGTTGTCACCTGCACCAAACATCTCTGCATTCTGCTCCGGCTTGCCGTATTGAGCCACCGGGCCCGCTCCCCAGTTGCCAAACCGATTCCCAGAATCGAGGCGGAAGCTAACCGCATCTCACTGGTATTTCCACAGGATTGGATCGAACATCACCCGCTGACACGGGCTGAACTGGAACAGGAGGCGAACTATCTGGAAGCTGCCGGATTTCTACTCCGGTTTTCCTAGTGCCGGTTAAGACTCATCCAATCCGCTCTGCTGGGTCTGTTTTTATACATTAATTGGGTGGGATTGCCTGACAAAGCCAGACTGGCGGAGCGGCGCAATCAAAGCAGCTCTCGAACAGCAGCCATCAGCACCTCCAGATCGGTGCCGTGTGGGAGGATCTTTGCCAGCTTCCCATGCGTATCGATCAGGTAGGTATCTGCGGTGTGATCCACAACATAGTTGTCATCACCCTGTTTTGCATGGATCTTGTAAGCGGCACCATACAGCTCTGCCACTTCAGTCAGGGCAGACTCATCACCGGTCAATCCTAGCAGACTGGGATGAAAATACTCCACATACTCCTTCAGTCTCTGCACACTGTCCCTGGCAGGATCCACACTGATGAATATCGGCTGTACTCTTGCCCGCTCTGCCACCGGGAACTCATCCAGAATGGTACTGATCATGGATAGGTTTGTCGGGCAGATATCCGGGCACCAGGTGTAACCGAAATAGAGCAGCACCACGCTGCCACGAAACTCCTTGAGGCTCACTTCCCCCCGATAGGAGTCAAAACTGAAATCACCGCCCTGGGGTATCTCCTGCAGCGGAACTGTTGCGTGCCTTTCTCCCTGAGGTTGCCAGAACAGCAGCATCCAAACCAAGGCAGCCGCAAGCGTCAACGTAACTACGATCAGTATCGGTCTTTGCATCACTCAACTTCATTTTCATTCTGAATATTCTGAACACTCAGAATCACCAGACACTCATCCATCAGCTGATTGTAGCTACCCAGCTGCAGTTGCAGCTCACTGTAATCTTCCAACAACTCACTCTTAGCCGGCTCAGGGTCTTCCTGCTGCCGTTCGATCAATGCCATGACATAGTTTTCACCGGCATGCAGATTTCTGGTCTTGCGACGCAGACTGTCCGCAAGAAAATGCGCTCTCATCTCATTGAAACGGTCTCCTCGATGCATGATGATCAAGCGCTCCAGGTCCCGTTCCGAGTGGCTGATGCTGCGTTCGATGGCATGTATCTGTCGAACGTCAAACTCGACCCGTGAACGCACCTTCCTGAGCTGAACCCTCAATTGCGGGGCCAGCGCCTTCATCTCAACAAGCTTGGCTTGCAGTTGCTCCACATCCGTATCAACCAGCTGTTGAAACTCAGCCGCTTGTGCGGTCGATACCAGTGAGAAGATGAGTAGCAGAAGCGCTACTGATACCGACCGCAATGAAGCGGATCGGCGATTCTGGAATTTGCAGGTATAAATATTCATCGCTATCGAACACTCAAAATCTAGATTTCTACAAGATCGCCCTTTTTCTCCAACCATTTTTTCCGATCAGATGCCCGTTTCTTGGCCAACATCATATCCATGACCTTATTGGTGCTGTCGCCGCTCTCTACCGTCAGCTGGATCAACCTCCGGGTGTCCGGATGAATGGTGGTCTCACGCAGTTGCATCGGATTCATTTCACCCAGTCCTTTAAAACGCTGCACATTGACCTTTCCCTTCAATTTTTCCGCCTCGATCCGATCCAGAACCCCCTCTTTCTCGGAATCATCCAAGGCATAAAAAACCCGCTTGCCTACATCGATCCGGTAAAGTGGCGGCATAGCGATATAGACATGTCCCTGCTCAACCAGTTGCCTGAAATGTTTCAGAAACAGGGCACACAGCAGGGTTGCGATGTGCAGCCCGTCTGAGTCCGCATCGGCCAGAATGCAGACTTTGCCGAATCTTAAACCGGACAGATCACTGCTGCCCGGTTCCACGCCGATCGCCACTGAGATGTCATGCACCTCCTGAGAGGCCAGCACATCGGCCGGATCCACTTCCCAGGTGTTGAGAATCTTACCCCGCAACGGCATGATCGCCTGGTATTCTCGGTCCCGGGCCTGCTTCGCGGAGCCGCCGGCCGAGTCACCTTCCACCAGAAACAGCTCGCTGCGGGTTGGATCCACCGCACTGCAATCTGCCAGCTTACCCGGCAGTGCCGGCCCCTGGGTCACCTTCTTCCTGGCCACCTTGCGCCCGGCCCGCATGCGGCTCTGAGCTGAGTTAATTGCCAGCTCGGCGATACGTTCGCCTGCCTCGGTGTGCTGGTTCAGCCACAAACTGAACGAGTCCTTGACCACACCGGATACGAACGCCGCGCACTCCCTGGAGGATAGACGCTCTTTGGTTTGTCCGGAGAATTGGGGATCCTGGAGTTTGACAGAGAGCACATATGAAACCCTGTTCCAGACATCTTCAGGCGTTAATTTCACACCCCGGGGTAGTAGATTACGGAATTCGCAGAACTCCCTCACCGCGTCGGTGAGGCCGGTTCTGAGGCCATTGACGTGGGTTCCCCCCTGGGCGGTGGGAATCAGATTGACATAACTCTCGGTCACCAGTTCGCCCGTTTCAGGCAACCAGACAAGCGCCCAGGCCGCTGCCTCCCGGTTACCGGCCATCTCACCGACAAAGGCGTCGTCAGGAATCCGCTCAGCCTGCTCAAGGGCATCCAGAAGATAGTCCCTCAAACCATCCTCGTAGAGCCAGGTCTCCTTGTCACCACTCTTCTCGTCATGGAAGGTAACCTTAAGACCGGGACAGAGCACCGCTTTGGCCCGTAGGACGTGACGCAATTGACGAATGGAAAATCTAACACTGTCGAAATATTGCTCATCCGGCCAGAAACGTACCCTGGTACCGGTATTGTTACGCCCGACCTTGCCGACCTCTTCCAGATCCGAGATCTTCTCGCCACCGGCAAAGGCGATATTGTACTCCTTGGAGCCGCGCTTTACCCACACCTCAAGGTGTTTTGACAGCGCATTTACGACAGAGACACCGACACCGTGCAGACCGCCGGAAAACTGATAACTCTTGTTGGAGAATTTGCCGCCCGCATGAAGCTTGGTCAAGATGACCTCCACACCGGGTACACCCTGTTGAGGATGGACGTCAACCGGCATACCGCGACCGTCATCGACCACTTGCAGGGATCCATCCTCAAACAGGGTGACCTCGATCGTTTTGGCAAATCCGGCTACGGCCTCATCGACACTGTTGTCGATCACTTCCTGCGCAAGATGGTTCGGGCGGGAGGTGTCAGTGTACATCCCCGGTCTTTTGCGCACCGGTTCAAGACCACTGAGTACTTCGATATCAGAAGCGTCGTAACTGCCACTCATATTGGGTTATCAATCCTATTACAAACTGTTGACACCGCGGGGAGTTTACACATCTGGGCATTGGCTGGCGAGTCCGTCGACACCCTTGAGAACGAAAATTCTCCCGGCCAGATCGGACTCTCTCGTGCTATCCGCCTGAATGAGTTCCAGATTATCATTGACCCCCCTATCTGGGGTAGGTTAGTTTTACAGGCTGTAAACCTAAAATAATCGATCGGCGCCGCATCAGCCGACCCAAGCTACCGTGCCCAGAAAACCGAAAACACCGACCTTTGAAGAAGCCCTGAAAGAGCTGGAGAGCCTGGTTGAAACCCTGGAACAGGGCGATCAATCCCTCGAGGAGTCCCTGAAATCATTCGAACGGGGTGTCTTGTTGACCCGACTCTGTCAGGAGGCCCTTAAGGAAGCTGAGCAGAAAGTTCAGATTCTCAGTGGAGAGCAACAGACATCCGAACTGGAATCTTTCTCAAATGACAGCGAATAGCCCCCTGGAAGCCTACATCGAGCAGTGCAAACAGCGGGTTGAGGCAGCACTTGATCAACGCCTGCCCACTGAAACCACCCTGCCCGCCCACCTGCATCAGGCGATGCGCTATAGCTGCCTGAATGGCGGCAAGCGGGTGCGTCCCCTGCTGGTCTACGCCTCTGGTCAGGCCCTGGGCCTGCCACTGGAGTCGCTCGACGGACCGGCCTGTGCAATCGAGTTGGTGCATGTCTACTCCCTGGTCCACGATGACCTGCCGGCGATGGATGATGACGATTTAAGGCGCAACCGCCCCACCTGCCACAAGGCCTTCGATGAGGCGACCGCCATTCTGGTTGGGGATGCCTTGCAGACCCTCGCCTTTCAGGTTCTCTGCTGCGACCCGAAGATACTCGCCGATGCGCAGACCCGCCTGGCGATGGTGGAAACCCTGGCCAGAGCCAGCGGATCCCGCGGCATGGCTGGCGGACAGGCCATCGATCTGCAGGCCGTAGGCCAGGAGCTCAATCTTGCGGAGTTGGAGAATCTGCACATCCACAAAACCGGCGCACTGATTCGGGCGGCGGTTCGCATGGGTGCTCAACTCAGCCCCACGGCCAGCAAGATCCAGGTATCCCACCTGGACCGCTATGCCAAATGCATCGGTCTGGCGTTTCAGATCCAGGACGATATCCTGGATGTAGAGGGAGACCCGAAAACCCTTGGCAAGACCAAAGGCAAGGATCTGGCCCAGGAAAAACCCACCTATCCCTCGATCATGGGCCTGAAAGAGGCGAAACAGAAGGCTTCGGGATTGATCGAGGAAGCCCTGCAGAATCTTGAGATTTTTTCCGATGAAGCGGATCCCCTGCGCTGGATCGCGAACTACATTATCGACCGAACCTACTGACCGAACCCCACCCCCCAAGAATTGACTCGAACCCTCGATTCTGGAGATAATTTGCTGTTCGACAAAACGGTTTCGGGCTGCGAAGTGGTTTCACCACCCCCGATAACCGTTTGATATCAAGGTAATAAATACCTGATGTTCTCCCCGTTGTCCCTACCCGGCAGCGGGGATAACCTTGGAACAATACGATTAGACTAGCGGTCCACATCCAATATATGGCTGGACAGGAAACACCGAAATGCTCGATAAAACACCAGTTAATGGTTCACAGATTGCCGATGTCCAGAACAGCGCCGATACACGGCAGATTGCCATTAACAAGGTAGGCATCAAAGACATAAGCCACCCGATGCGAATCCGGGATCGCAGTGAAGGCGAGCAACACACCATTGCCAACTTCAATATGTACGTCAACCTGCCGCACAACTTCAAGGGCACTCACATGTCCCGTTTCGTGGAGATTCTCAACAGCCATGAAACCGAAATCACCGTCGAGTCCTTCAAGGACATGCTGGCGGAGATGACCGAACGCCTGGAGGCGGAATCCGGCCATATCGAGATGAATTTCCCCTTCTTCATCAATAAGACCGCCCCGATCTCCGGAGTTAAGAGTCTGCTCGATTACGATGTCACCCTGATCGGTGAGATCCATGGCGGCAAACCGATCATCGAGATCAAGGTTGTGGTGCCGGTGACCAGCCTCTGCCCCTGCTCGAAAAAGATCTCAGACCGTGGCGCGCACAACCAGCGTTCTCATGTCACCGTACAGGCCAGAACCAAGGGTTTCATCTGGATTGAAGAGATTATCGACATGGTTGAGAAACAGGCTTCCTGTGAGCTGTTCGGCCTGCTGAAACGCCCGGACGAGAAGTTTGTCACTGAAACCGCCTATGACAATCCAAAGTTTGTCGAAGACATGGTTCGGGACATCGCGGTTCAGTTCAACCGGGAAGACCGGATAAGCGCCTATGTGATTGAGTCGGAGAACTTCGAGTCGATTCACAACCACTCGGCCTATGCCCTGATCGAACGGGATAAGACCACCGAGACTGGCTGATCGCTGAAAGGGCTTAGAAACGCTTCTCAAGCACCAGCACATCACCCTGGTCATCCATTTTGACCCGGTTGAGAAAACTCATACCGAGCAACACCCGGCCAGGCCCTGAGCCTTCGATGACGAAGCCTCTGACCCGTCGCAGTGTGATCTCCCCCACTTGAACCCGATCCAGGGTCACCTCATAGCCCTTGGTGACACCGTTGGCGGTGTTCACCATGATCGGTTTGCCTTTGTAGCGGTACTGGACACCCAGACGCTTCGCCTGACTGGTATTCATCGCCACCGCAGTAGCGCCGGTATCGACCAGAAAATTCACGGTTAAGCCGTTGATCGTACCCACGGTGGAGTAGGCGCCGGCCAGATCACGCCAGACTTTGGCGGTTACCTGCTCGGGCTTGCTGAATTGACTGGAGATATGTCCACCCAACTGATAGGTCTCACGCTTGCCATCCACTTCGATCACAGCCTGCTTACTGGTAGCGGAGATCAGCAACACCCCTTCCGGCGACGGTTTGTTGAGTTTCAGCAGCCTTCTGGTGCCGTCGATGTTAACCATCGCCTTATCGGCAAACAACGCTTCCACCACAATCCGCTCCACCCCGACAGCCGGTGAGGCAGCAACCGAGAGCCAGAACAGGCAGATCAGCAGAGTTCGGTTTGTCATTCAGAACCACTCCCATTGATTCAGTAGCACCAGGCAGAAGGCAGCAAAAACTCCGGCGATCAGATCGTCCACCATAATGCCGAATCCGCCTTCCACCCGTTGATCGACCCAACGGATCGGCCAGGGTTTCACAATATCGAAAAAGCGGAACAGAATGAAACCGATCATCAGCCAAAACCAACCGCTGGGAGCAAACATCATGGTTACCAGGTAACCGACGATCTCATCCCAGACAATCCCGCCATGGTCATGCACACCCAGATCCCGGGATGTCTGTTCGCAGAGCCAGATGCCAATCAGAAACGCCAACGCGGTAATGGTTAGATAGTAGACCAGTGGCAGAGGTTGCATGACCAGGTAGATCGGTATGCCGACCAGGGTACCAAATGTGCCCGGCGCCTTTGGCGACAGCCCAGTACCAAAGCCGAAGGCCAGCAGATGTACGGGATTACTCATGCGCGGGGGATTATTTTGCAGTTCACTACTCATTTTTAGCCAGGGCCTTTCCATACCAATCCAATCACCCCCTGCTGGGCCATTTTGATGTCCAGCGAGGCAGAATCAGCGAATGATAACGCAGCTGAGCAGAAAATAGCCCCAGTCATTTGATAGAAGGGCTAATGGATTCTCCCAAACCGATGAAAAATCGAGCAATCCTCTCAGGCGTCTTGGTTAACTCGGGTCTGTCTCAATGGCGCCTGATTATTCTACATGCCTGTCTGATTATTACTTTATTTACCGCGTGGCCCAATAGACTCAAATCTTATGATCAAAATAACCATTTTTTAAAAAAAACACGATCTGATCAATCACTGCATCGTTCCGCATGATAAATGTATGGCCGGATTTCACCCTGAGAAAGTCCTTCATTTCTGGCAGCTTGGTACGTTCAACAGCGACTTTACCGTCATCGGCCCCGGGTATTTCCGGTAGAAACCAGGGCTCGCCATCCGCCTCACCTGCAATGATCCCAATTTCGCCCTCTATTGGATTGAGACGGTTAGGCAGACTATTCTGATCCGTCCCCAGAACCTGGGCATTGGGCCCCATGATGGTTTGATAGAGAAATCCATCTTTCATCTCATCTGCCACTTCGCTGCCTTTGTTGGGTGGCGCCAACATCACGATACGGCCCAGGTCATCAATCTGATGATTCTGCAGGTAGTAGCGTACGATAATTCCACCGAGGGAGTGTGTGACGAAGTGGATGGTTGCAGCCTGGTTGTCACGACAGTATCGAATGGCCGACTCCATCATCGGTGTGGTGAATACCTCCAGGCTCTGAGTCAGACTCGGGTAACCTTCATTCCATACCGTATATCCCTGATTGACTAAAACATCCTCGATCAAGCCCATCGAGTGGGAGGTACGGCCCATGCCATGCAGAAGAATGGCACAATCGCCGACGCCTGTGTCTGCCGGTGTGAGTGTAGGTGTTAGTAACAGTAGAGCCGCGATAAAATGTAGCTTTATTTTCATTTGATCAACATGATTTCATTCAATGGTTTGAAAGTCGATTGGCTATCCTGACCATTCTGGCCAACTCCTTTTCCAGTGCCTGCCGTTTTTTCCTCAGATAGCTCTTTAGATCACGTTTTCTCAGGAACAGAAAAAATACCCGGATATTTTCGAAAATCCTCTGCTTTTCTCCGCGCACCGTCAACAGTACAGCACTACTGATAATCAGTGACGCGATATAGGTCAACGCCCAAGGCCAACCGAAATATTGAAATATCAGATAGACCTGCAGGCTCCACACGGATGAAAAAGAGACCAGTCCCAATACCATTTGGGCGGTATCGTATTGATTGGTTCCCCTGGCGAAAAGGCGTGCTGAATGTTTCGTCATTTGATAGGGGATGTAGCTATTAACAATACCCCAAAGCGCAATAGGGAACACAACCATCAGCATCCCGATCATTCGTAGAACATAGAGCACGATCAAAGTAGGCTTGTAATCTATTGAAAGTTGATAATCTTTGACACCACAATAGTGGCAGATCCGTTCGAAATGTTTGAGTTGGATGATCAGTGCCCTCACCTGATCAGGCTCATAGTTTCTAAGCAACTTTTGTGCTTCGATGATACGTTGTTGGGCACGAAACCGTTGCTGTAGATTTCGCCGATGATATCTACCGTGGCGTAAGGCGAAAAATCGCTCTACCCGGTTGACGAGATGAATCTCTTCCCAGCTCTCTGCATTCAGCGTCAGTGATGTCAGACCCTGTCTGATTCTTTCGGTGAGTTCATTAGTCTTCTGTTCATCGGTAAGGCTTGCAGCAAATGTCAGCTCGATTGGCTTGCCGAACTGCACTAATACGGCACTTCTGAATTGACCCTTTTGCGGAAATGTCAGGCCTACGGGAATGACTGCTGGTTCTGTACCAGTCATTTCAATTGTTCCTAAAGCCAAACGTGCCGCTCCTGTCTTTAACTCGGATAACTTAGAGTCATCGTGACTTTGTCCCTCGGGAAAGATAATCAGGGTCTCCCCTTTTGCAAGCAGTCCATAACATTTTTCAAAGGTATCCCTATTTCTACTGACATCGACCCCCGGATCGTCTCGGCGATAGATTGGTACGGCGCCAATGCGTTGCAGTACCGGTCTTAGCAAGGGATTATCGAACAAACCGCTGCGTGTCAAAGGTCGAATGGCCTTCTGTGTTGCTGCCTGTATCACCACAGGGTCGGCCAGCGCATTGACATGGTTGGCGCAGAGCACAATACCTTGCTCCTCTGGCAGATTTTCCAAACCCGAGACCTCGAATCGGCGATAAAAGATCTTTACCACCCATCGACAGAAGGTCTGCCAGAGTTTTTCAAACCAGCTCAGCTTTGTGACACTGGTTATTGTCGTAGTTTCATGTTCCATGAGTTGATTCTCAATCCTTTGTCATTTGATCTAACTATTATAATTGGCAATCGCTGCTATCCCATAAACTCTCGACATTCTGGTGCCAGTTGAGCAATCACTGGTTGGCTTTATCATCGATTAAGAATTAAAAAAAACACAGATCCGCAGTTAGAAAAGGCTGAAACGAGTGCCAGAATGTCAAATGGGCTGGGATATTAACCTCCTCTGCCCTTGCGGGAGAGAGGCCGGGGGATAGGGGAAAAATAAACACCCCAATGATTATGAAAAATCAATTCGATAGAAATGAAGGATTAGTAAGTATCTTTTCTTTGCCAAGCTAAACGCTTCGCATACACCCTCTCCCCAACCCCTCTCCCATCAAGAGAGAGGAGCTTTTAGAGGCCCTGGTTCTTCGAATGGTTTACCAATTAATTGGCGCACCGACATCGATCAGGATGCTGCCGTAGCCTTCATCCACTCCATTTTGTGCAACATGACGGGTATCGGCATAGCCGCCTGCGTGGAGGATGGAGTTAGCGTAAGAATCGCCAATTCCCGGTTGTACCGCGGTTGCGAGTTGAGTCGATTCTGCAGTTCCATCATAAAGGTCATGGTTTTGGCCCGTTACATCAAATGCACCGGCGTAGAGGTTGCTTGAAAGGATCATGGCTGCTGCTGTGAGTACGATTTTATTCATGGTGTTATTCCTCTGTATTTAAATTTGGATTCGCAGAATTTGCTGCGTTCAGTTACCTATACGCAGGGTTTTTCAGGTTGGATTCAATACGGTTTCTGAGTGAATTTGTTAACCGGTGTGTCGTATCTCAAACAATCGACATTCAGATATCAGGCAAGGGATTGCTAACAAGACAGAACGTCTCATTGACCTTTTGACATACAGTAAAAACTGATCCTTAATGGAGTAACTGGCAGCAGTTCAGCGACTCTCTCTTCACACAGACACGATTGCTACTGACCACAATTACTCTGCAGTTAATGAGCAAGAATTTGTTATGGCTTAAAAAACAAAAGAACACGCCTAGCAATGTCATTATGGGTAGCCGAAATCAGTTTTCATAACCAATAAACAGCCAATCCACGTGAGTTTTCAGACTGTGGAATCATTGACTACCCATTCTACCAATCGGTAGAAACACTCTATTTATCCATAGGACATAATTTGAAAGTGGGTCTATGCTTCCTATATTGATTAGGGATCTACCGGAAACCAAATAAGCCGCTTTGTTGGAATAATAAATACAAAGAGGATCAACAGCTTATGAGTTCCAAGATTGATCAGCAGCGCAGCGTCACTCTGCACCCGCTGTATGGCAATGAAGTCACTCTGACCTGCGATTGGGCCAAATTTCAGGCCGCAGCCATTCGCTGGAGCCGCTCCCTGCGCAATCGCCGCCGCTGGCTGACCAGTGATGCCATCATTGAACGCCGTCGCCAGGCTGTCGAACAAGCGGCTGAGATCTTTATCGAGCTGAAGAATCCGAAAAAGCACCAGGAGATCATCAGCCGCCTGGCAAAAGGCGGCATCGTCGAAGTGACACTGCCGCCATTTGAAAGCGAGGCCAAGGATTGGGCACTGAGAATTTTTCCCTGGGAGTACTTTCTATCCACTTTGACCCGTGAAACCCGCAAGGCACAGCAACCACCACTGCCTTTTCTGATCACCCGGGTGTTGCCGCTGGAACACGCCGACAGTGATTATGCAACCATCGCGGACGACAACATACTGATGGCCCAATGCGCCCCAAAACCTTTGGAGGCGCTCTACAGCTTCCGTTCTGAAGTGGAACTGATGCGCATCAATCTGGATCTGAAAAATTGGGATTTTGTTCTACCCAATCCCAACAGCAGTTCGCTGAAAGATCGCATCGCCGCCCAATCTCCCGGTCTCGTCCATCTGGCCGGTTTCGATCTGCACCAGGCGCTACACTATCTGCCGCCACAAATCAGCGATGGGGTGGGACGGCATGAGGACGGTTTTATCATCTCCGATCCGCAAGGGGTGGCGGTAGCCCTGAAGCCTGAACAACTGGCTGAAATCGTCAATGCCGGCGCACTCAAACCAGCCCTCGTATCGGTCAATGTCTATAACTCTGCGGCCCGCCTTTGTGCCTTGGCTGTCGCTCATGGCGCCAGGGTTGCGGTGGGATTCCAGGATGAGATCGATGACCATCTGGCCGAGATATTTTTTGCCAGTCTCTATCGTGCCTGGCACAACGACCCGGACACTTACGTTCTACCCGCCTTTCAGGCAGCCTTCGAAGAGACCCGGAAACTACCCGATGAGTACCGTATGCAGGGCAGTGGTATCGTTCTCTGGTCCAACACCTCCCTGTTATATCAAATCAGTGCGCGTGAGCAGACCTTGCCACTGACTGAACGACCATCCACGGGTACGGGAGACGGGGTTGGTGATCTGTTACTCGATATTGCACCTTATCAGCGTCTCAACTACGCCATTCTGCACAATCGTGGCCACCTGTTCACTCAGTTCAACGTAACACGCACCTCGCGGAACTCCCCGGACAAAGTACACGTGGAAGTCGTCGCCCGTGTCGGTGCGGAAGAGTACCCCTACCGGGGCTCCCACAGTACCGGCGAGGTGGGAAAGCCAGAAGATATCGGCAAGTACATTCGTATACCGCTCTCCTGGGACTACCTGCGAACGCTCTCGGAGACTTTGCGAACCACCGTCTATGTACGAATTACCGCCCACGATAATGTCATCGAGGAGAAGACTTACCAGGTGGATGTGGCGCCGCTCGAGGAGTGGAGTGACACAGACGAAGACCGCATCTGGCTGCCATCCTTCGTGTTACCCAGGGATGTCGCCGTGATCGACGCGGTAGCCGGCGCACGACGCTATTTGAGTGCATTGAGCGACGACCCAAACGCCGGTTTCGATGGCTACCAGAGTTACGGCCTCTATGTGGATGATCCTTACGGTCCGGTGGACACCCAGGTCAGAACAATCTGGTCAGCACTTGTCCTCGATCACCGTCTGCAATACATCAATCCACCCCCATCCTACTATGCCAAAGCGCAAAGGGTGCGCAGTCCATCGGAGGTGTTAAGACGCTCTCATGGCACCTGCATTGACCTGACATTGTTGCTGGCCGCCTGCCTGGAATATATTGAGATCCACCCGGTCCTGTTTCTGATCGAAGGTCACGCTTTTCCAGGTTACTGGCGCAGCCCGCAACAGGCGGATTACTTTGTTCAAGGCGACTACCCGGATGGAGAGACAGATGCTGAAGAACTGACTGAGGCTATGGGTACACCTTCGTGGATGTATTCAAAAGCCCATCTGGAGCGTATTTACGCCTTTGTATCCGCCGGGCACCTGGTACCTGTCGAGAGTACGCTCTTGACCTCCAACAGCGGTTTCTTCGCCGCTTGCGACGCAGGCATCGAGTCACTCAGCGATCCGGACCGATTCCAGTTTCTGATCGATGTGCGCCGCGCCAGAAGCGACCCCCAGGGTGCCACCCCACTACCCATTAATAATCAAATGTCATGACAGACGAACTACGTGTAAACAGTAAGCATCTGGATCGAGCACTTGAGGCGTTGAATCTCACGCCGGATCCCGACACCCTGAAATCAGCCGACTCACTCGGCCGGCCAGGCCCTCGCCGCGCTGGCGCGAAAAAGGCGGCCTTGCAAATGACCAAGATGCGGGTGCTGGATATCGGTGGCGAAGCGCTGAGCCTTGAAGAGCGGCCACTGACCCCGGTTTCACCCAAGCGACGGGGACGTCCACGCAAAGTAACGGGCAGGGAGCAGGTAAAACTGGAGCGCCCGATGTCACTCTTGCCCTACAACCAGGTCACCCAGGCGGTGGCCCTGCTCGATGATAAATTGACCCCCGAGCGGGGTTTGCGCGAATGGAAGAACGGCAAAATCGTCGGTGATGGAACGGATATCAAACCCCTGGGCAAAGGCAAAAAAATATTGCTGTTCGTGCACGGCACCTTCAGCAAATCGGATGCCTACTTTGACCAGATAGACAGAAGAGGCTTCAAGACCGGTGATGAATTCCTGCGCTGGGCAAGCCGGCAATACGACCAGATACTCACCTTCGATCATGCCACTCTATCGAAGAGTCCGTTCGTGAATGCCCACACACTGGCTCTTGCCATGGGCAATACAAACGCCGATGTGGATGTCATCAGCCACAGCCGGGGCGGTGTGGTAACCCGCTGGTGGGTCGAGGCTTTGGACCGGGGGCGTGGCAAAAGGCGGGTGGTGTTTGCCGGATCCCCATTGGCCGGTACCGGACTGGCCTCCCCGGCCAACATCCGGGGCGCCATGGATATGGCCTACAACATCGGCAATGTCATCACCAAGGTCAGCGCTGCGGTGCCCTTGCTGATGTTTGCCACCGGTATGTTTCAGATCATCACCTCGGTGTTGCGTGTCGCCGGCAAAACGCCTTTGGCCGATGCGGTGGTGGCCATCGTTCCCGGGCTTGCCGGTCAATCCCGGGTCGGCAACAACTACGAACTGCTGAGCTTGCGAAGTTACGCAAACCCGCGCGCGGATCGAGACTATTTTTTTATCGTATCCGATTTTGAGAGTGAGAAAGTCGGCTGGAAATTCTGGAAGGTTTTTCGCAAGGGAAAGCTGAAGATGAAGCTTGCCGATATCGGAACAGATATCCTGTTCGAAGGTAAAAATGACCTGGTTGTCGACACCCTCTCCATGACCGATTTGACCGACGAATTGATCATACCGGACTCACAGATTCTCGACTATGGCACACAGAGCAAAGTGATACATACAAACTACTTTGAACAGGCCAAGACCCTGGCCTTTATTCGTAAATCATTTGAGACAACGTCGGGATAGTAGATAAGACCCAAGTTCGATAAACCACACTAACCGTTCGATCAGAAACTTCGTATTCAAAATGGACGACTGTGCCGGGATCTACCGTCAACTGAACTCCTTTGTGGCATTAATCAGAATGTGCGACGACTGCGCAACTTGATTAGTTCCGTTGGGAAGAAGATGCACCGATGGATCGGTGCTAGCTGGTCCTAAAATGATCGAACCCAAGCTGTGGAGGGTGCCATGCTGCGCCTTGCTTATCGAAACAACGTATTCCAGGTTCTGCTTCAACAGAGCCTATGCGACTGATCGGCAGTGACAGCTGTCTGGCAACGGCCGACACCGCCTCACGACCTGCAGCAGGCAGGGTCAGGCAGAGTTCGTAGTCATCGCCCGCTGAAACCAACCGGGACCAATCCAGATCATCCCCCATGACCGCACGCAGTTTAGCTGAAACAGGCAACTGCTCAAGTTGCAGACTGGCCCCTACGCCACTCTGTGTCAGGATATGTCCCAGGTCAGCAAGCAGACCATCAGAGAGATCGATTGCGCTGTGAGCCAGATGGCGTAATGCAATGCCTGCCTCCACTCTCGGGTGCGGTCGCTCCAATCGGTCGACCAGTTTCTGCTGAGCCGCTGTTAAAGCCTGTGTTGATTCAAGCAAGCGCAATCCCATTGCCGCATCACCCAGGGTTCCGGTGACATAGATATCGTCCCCAACTTGGGCCCCGTCACGACGCATGGCCTGATCTTTTGCAACCATTCCATGGATCTGTACGGTGAGACTGAGGGGTCCTCTGGTGGTATCGCCCCCCACCAGGGAGACGTTGAAACGATTCGCCAACTCGGCGAATCCTCGACAAAAGCCGGCAACCCACTGTTCATCCACTTCCGGCAGAGTCAGTGCCAGGGTGGCCCAGCTGGGTTCAGCGCCCATCGCGGCCATGTCACTCAGATTGACCGCCAATGCCTTATGCCCCAGTGCCTCGGCGGACACATCCTCAAAAAAGTGTACCCCCGAGACCATCGTATCGACACTCACCACCAACAAGCTCTCTTCCTGCACCTGCAGCAACGCGGCATCATCGCCAACCCCCAGAACCACATCCTGGCGCGGATTGGTGAGCTGTTTAAAATATTGGTTAATCAGCGCGAACTCAGGGGTCTCTTTTTTGATCTTCATCTGATAATCAGCAATTGTCTCCTATAATTGGCAGTGTAACTTTCCACCAAAAGAAGAACAAAGCGAGATTCCCTCCGGGGTTGTATTAAAAAGAAGAAAAAAGGGCGGTAGTAATGAGTGAACCAAAGAGCTTCCAGATCATCGAAAAACTGGGAGACATCCTGGTAGAGACCTTCCACATCGTCGGCCTGTTCGTGATCGGCGCCACCGTGGTCTGGTCCGGCGTGGTGGCCTACATGGAGATGGTCAGCCACGGCCATGCGACCCTCAAAGACATCCTGCTGCTCTTCATCTACCTGGAGCTGGGTGCCATGGTCGGTATCTATTTCAAAACCCGCAGACTGCCGGTGCAGTTTCTGATCTATATCGCGATCACCGCCCTGACCCGCTTGCTGACCATCGATATCAAACAGATGCCGAATGAGACCATTCTCACCATTACCGGCGCAATCCTGATGTTGACCTTTGCCATTCTGGTACTTCGCTACCGGCACAGTCAGGCCAAAGGAGAGCAGGAAGATTTTTAGCTTCAGCGTTTTCGGCTCAGACCATTGATGTGGCTGGGGCAAATATGACAATTGTCGTATCAGCGACAGGCCTCTACCAACATACTCAACCTATCCCATTGTTATTAATATAAAAAAATATTGGCACCTGGATTGCAAAATACGATAGGGTTGGTCTGAACCACCCAATCGAATGCACATTGACGGATATGAATGGCAGCTTCGAATCGTGGTCCCAATGTAGTATCGAATCATGACTGGAAGATCTGTGAAACCGCTAATCACACTCCTGCTGACGCTTGTTCTCTCTGCCACCGGCGTTGAAGCTGCAGAAGTCAAACTCGCCATCGCCGCCAATTTCACCGATGTGGCACGTATCCTGGCTGAGCGGTTCGAGCAGCAGACAGGTCATACCACCAGGATCAGCTACGGTTCCACCGGCAAGCTCTATTCACAGATCGAGCATGGCGCACCCTTCGAGGTCTTTCTGGCCGCCGACCGGGCGAGGCCTGAAAAGGCGCAAAACGAGGGTCTTGCGGTTTCCGGCAGCGGCTTTGTCTATGCGCGGGGAAAACTGGTTCTGTGGAGCCTCCGGGAGTCACTGTTTATGGAGGGCGAGTCCTATCTGAAACGGTCTGATTTCAGACACCTGGCGCTCGCCAATCCTAAAACCGCCCCCTACGGCCTGGCGGCACAACAGGTGATGCAACACCTCGGCATACTGAAGCAGACCCGAGCCAGACTGGTGAAGGGCGATTCAATCGCGCAAACCTTTCAGTTCGTGGCAACCGGCAATGCGAATGCCGGGTTTGTCGCCTTGGCCCAGATCAAGGCATGGCAGGGCAAAAGCGGTACCTTATGGGAGATCCCGGAGAGCTACTATGCACCGATCGATCAGGCAGCGGTTTTGCTGAACAGGGGCCAGGACAACCCCGCTGCCCACGCCTTTCTCGACTTTCTCAAGAGCGAAAAGGCAAAACAGCTGATCCAGGCCTACGGCTACGGGGTGGAGTAGACAGCACGAGTCGAGGTATGGTGATCCACCATCAATCTCTATCAGCGTCTGTTGGAGCGGACTATGGACTTTGACTGGCAACCCGTCTGGTTGACCCTGAAACTGGCTGGCACCACCACCGTGCTGCTGCTGATCATCGGCACACCGATCGCCTGGTGGCTGGCCAGAACCCAGGTCTGGTACAAACAGGCCCTGGCCGCCGTGGTCGCTCTGCCCCTGGTGCTGCCACCCACGGTACTCGGTTTCTATCTGCTGATCATGCTCGCCCCGGATGGCCCGGTGGGCCAGCTTACCCAGGCGATGGGCATCGGCACCCTGCCCTTCACCTTCGAAGGCCTGGTGTTCGCCTCGGTCCTCTACTCCCTGCCGTTTGTGGTCCAACCACTGCAGAACGCCTTCGAGGCCCTGGGGCCTCGACCGATGGAGGTCGCCTCAACCCTGCGCGCCTCTCCCTGGGACCGTTTTGTGACGATCGTGATTCCCCTGGCGCGGCCCGGATTCCTCACCGCAGCGGTCCTCTGCTTCGCCCACACCATCGGTGAGTTCGGGGTGGTTTTGATGATCGGCGGTAACATCCCCGGTGAGACCAAAGTGCTCTCGGTGGCGATCTACGACCATGTGGAGTCGCTTGAATACGATCAGGCTCACCTGCTCGCCGCCGGTATGCTGGCCTTCTCATTCCTGGTACTGATGACCCTCTACCTGGTCAATGGCCGCTACACCCGGAGCCATCGTCCATGAGCGAGATCGAAGTCCGGATATCCAATCAGCTGGGTGATTTCGATCTGGATGTGGCCTTCTCCGTACCGGCCCAGGGGGTCACCGCCCTGTTCGGCTCCTCCGGTTCCGGTAAAACCAGCGTATTGAGAGCGATTGCAGGCCTGGAGCGCCCCTCCCAGGGGCTGGTTCGTATCAATGACGAGGTATGGCAGGATCAACGCCGCTTTCTGCCACCTCACCGACGTGCCCTGGGGTATGTGTTTCAGGAGGCGAGTCTGTTCCCCCATCTCTCGGTGCGTCGCAATCTGGAATACGGCATGCGCCGGGTGGCCGAGCAGGCGCGTCTGATCGCCTTTCACGATGTGGTGGAACTGCTCGGTATCGCCGGACTGCTCAAACGGGAGACCCACAAGCTCTCTGGCGGAGAGCGACAAAGGGTGGCGATTGCCCGCGCCCTGCTGACCAGTCCGAGGCTGTTACTGATGGATGAGCCCCTGTCGGCCCTCGACCATAGGGCCAAGCAGCTGATCCTCCCCTACCTGGAGAGCCTGCACGACGAGCTCGGTATCCCTTCGATCTATGTCTCCCACGATCCCAACGAGGTCGCCAGGCTGGCCGACCGAATGGTGCTGCTGGATCAGGGCAAGGTAATCGCATCCGGTGAGGCCGCCAACCTGCTCACCCGACTCGATCTCCCCCTCTCCGGCTACGGTGACGCCTCGGCGTTTCTGGAGGGCACGGTAAGCTCCCATGACAACAGCTACCATCTCACCTGGATCTCCCTGCAGGGCAACCGGGTGGCGGTACCGAGGGAGGATCTGCCGGTGGGCCGTCACGCCCGGGTGCAGATCCAGGCCAGGGATGTAAGTCTGGCGATACATGCCCATTCGGACACCAGCATTCTAAACATTCTGCCCGCCCGGGTGATCGATACCCACGATATCAACCCGACCCAGATGCTGGTGCGCCTTGAACTGGAGGATGGTCAGACCCTGCTTTCGCGTATTACCCGTCGTTCAGCCATGGGTATGGGTATCCATGAAGGGATGATGCTCTATGCCCAGGTGAAAAGTGTTGCGCTACTCGCATAAACTGATCGTGGTTCCAGGCAGTTTATACGATCAGCGACATGGATCTCTCCAGATCCGCTCACCGATGCATGAGTTTGTGTTTTTTAAACTCAAGACAAGCATCCGGCGCTGGAGGGCGTATTGGGCACCTCTTATGTTCATCAATGATTTATCCTGATACCAGCGGTATCATGGACTCTCCCATTGAGCAGTGACCGAGGCTATCCCATGAAGACCCATGCCAATCCTCAACGGCAAATGATCCGTCTCTTCATTATCACCCTTCTGGTTACCGGCTGCGGCATGCCCGGACCGTTGGTCACCAAGGACCGGATGATCGAACTGAAGAACCACTTCGTCGGGCGTGAGTTTGTCTTCCGCACCGACTGGACCAACCAGTTGCTTGTCTACAAGGGAGAGCCCACTCATCTGTGTTTAACCACGCCTCATGCAAAAGCAGACTGTTTGAGCAAATCGGAGAGGAGCAAACAACTGCTTGCTTCCGCTGGTACCCTGGCAAAGATTACGGATGTGACTCAGCATTCCACCTGGCGAATCTATCTTGCCTATGAAACCGAACAGAAGAAAACCGGCAAGATCACAATCGAAACCGAACATCTGGACAACTGGGCCATGCATGGCCCCATGGCCCATGCTAAATGGACCAATGAAAACGCTACCCCATCGAACCTGGAGGCAATGGTTAGCCGATCCACAATCCGTTTCCTGGCGGAAGACGAGTTTGAAAGCCAAGTCGTGGAGACAGAAATGGTCGCCCCTCCAAAGCAGCTTTCGTTAACCCCAGCCGTCACACCGAAGCCACAAGCCGAGAAGGTTGTCAGACCACAACTTGGAGCGTTGCAAGCAGTGGCTGAACCGGCGCGAATCACCCCGGGCAAGACGCTCAGACTGAATTTGGATTATCTATTGGAAACCGGCGGGCGTGAAAGTATCGAAGTCACCGAGACACGCCATTTGATCTTCAACGGAAAAACCCTTCCAGGTTATCCCAAAGAGCGCCGGGAGATGAAATCTGCAGGAAAACACGCCTCCACCTTTCGTCAACAGATCCCCGCACGAGCCAAGCCAGGGGTCTATACCTATAAGGGTGAGGTCTGTATCGATTCTGCCTGCAGTAGTCAGATAATGAGGTTTTCCGTCGAAAGTCGCTAACCTCAGAATCTGTTCTCGTCACACCACTCGCGAGAACCGGTGCACTCATAGCCGCCACTTGGAGGAGGCAGAATACCGCCACCTGGGGGTGGCAGTATGCCGCCATCCTGAGATGGTGGCGGAGTTCCTGGAGAGTGCCTGGGCTCAGGGGAACGGGGCCTTGCCTGCCAATCCGTCTGATCACTGACGGTCGTCTGTTGTCCTTTTGGCGCAGTAAAGGAGCTCTGGCTCTCCCGGTACTTTTCCATCATACCGCCATATTTACGCTCATTCTCCTTAGCCATACGGTCGAATATATCGTCCCCATTGTTTGCGGATGAAGTCGAACCGGCAGCGCTGCTGCGTGCTGTCTTTGCCTGATTTACTGCTCCAAGCGCCCCCATCAATGCGCCCCTCAGGGCAGCGGCCGAGCGTTTGCGCTCAGCCCGATCCCGTTCAAAACGGGCGCGGGCCTGGTCGCGCTCCCAGGCACTGCGCGTCCCTTCCCGCCGGGCTTCATCGATGACCGCCTCCCGCTCCAGCTTGGCTATGTGTTTGGCGTCTTGCAACAGACCACGCACCGTATCGTCCTGGCCACAGTGAGTGGAAGCGTTCTGCATGGCAGTTTTAAGCGATCCGACGCTGTCACTTACTTGACCCTGCTCCAGGCTATCGATTGCGGAACCTATCGCACGTCGATAGGCCTGATCACGTTGCGCCAACAGTTGGATAGTTGGATAGTTCTGGCTAAGCCAGGGGTGGTCTGGGTCCAATCCATGTGCTTCATTCGCCAACGCCAATGCCCGTTGATACTCACAGGCATCGTTGGCCGCTGTGATCGCGCTGACATAGCGCTCGGCCGGGCTAACCTGCTCATACCCCCCATCACCCCAATCACTACCCTGGTCCGCAGTCTCACTCCCTGCGCCACCACCATGTTCACGTATGGCTTCACGTATCAGCGCCTTACGTTTTTGCGGATCGGGCTCGCTGAGCATGATCTCGGTAATTCTTTCCGTCAGTGCCTCTTCGCTGGTTAGCGCTTTTGCGATCGGCTCATCACCGTAACCACTCTCTGCACTACCCCAGCCATCGTCTTGTTGTTGCTTTTTTTGTTGCGCTTCATCGGCCAGCTTCGCCTGCTTCACCGCCTTACTGCGAGCCTCTTCACTCACCTGCCGGGCATAGTCCGCCATGCTCTGAGGGTCTGGATGGGCACCCGCCAGCCCGCGTAGAGTCGCAAGCTTTTTCGGATCAACCTCAGCAAGATTACGATCTGCAATCGCGATCAGCTGATTCATCTTCTGTTGATTCGCGTCTATCTCTCCCAATAGCGCCTTGATACGCTGCTGGTTCTCAGGCGTATGTGGTTGACCAGAGTTGAGAATGCTCTCCAACTCAGCGACAGCCTTTTGGGTTCGCTTATTGGCCCATATCGATTCATGTGTAAGCTGCTGAACCATCGCCTTCTGCTGTTCCGACCATTGGGCACGGGATTCGTAGGTATCCATCTCAGCTGCAGTATTGGCCGCAGCACCCATGCCGAGCGCATTGCCGACCACCTCAGCACTGATATTCGCCATTGCCGGTATACCATCACGTAAAAATTCAGGCTTTCTCCCTTCCGCCTTGGCTTGAGCCTCCATCTCCTGCCAACGACGGGATGCTATCTCCTTGTTGGGCTCCACCAGCATCTGATTACCCAGATCCTGCAAATTCGATGCGGTGGTATCCGTGTTTGCCGCCTGGGTTTTCAGACGATCGATTTCTGCCTGCTCCGCTGCAGTTCGTGGCCCCGGTTTGCCTTCCAGCTCCTTGATACGGTTTTGCAGTTCTATTTTCTGCATTTGCTGGCGCAACCGGGTATCCACAACCGCTTGGCGCATAGGCGTGTAACCCGTACCTTCACCGATGATCTCACCAACATCCCGAGCGGTGACACTCTTATCGTCCCGATCCAATACCTTACCCAACTGGCGTGCCGTGGCCTCCCCCATCTGTACTCCGGCCTCTACCGCGCCCAAGCCATCCATCATCGGGGTACCTCCCCCTTTTTTTGGCATTCCACCATCGATTGGCTTGACCTTCACCTTACTGCCAGGCTTGCCCACAACGGCAACATCCCCAAGATCAGGCTGTTTGAGTGCTGGTTTGGCGCCTGGACGGAGCGCCATCTCGTTGCGTAAATCACTCATCAGCTGACGCCCTTCCGGCGTGAGATCACCGGTCCGGGGGTCTTTGGGCAGACTATGCTCTACCTCAGACATGAAGCGGCCTTTTTCCGAAGGCGACATGTTTTCCATTATCTGGGCTGCATCCCGAGCGGCCTGTTTGCTATGCTCACTCGGCACATTGGGATCTGCGAGGCCGTTTTGACGCATCCACTGGTCGACCTCGGTATCCAACTGAGCCTTCTCCATAACCCCCTTGGCCATACTCCGTTTGGCATTCTGATAAATGTTCTGTTCTGTTCCGAAAGCGGCCTGACGTTTGCTGTCAAGCTGACGCTGTGCCCTATCCATGTCCGCCGGTGACAGAGTCTCTCCGGGTTTTTTCCCCAACAGTTCCCGCGCCAGATCCTCGGAAACATCTGGCTCCCGGTTGGCACCCAAACGGGCAAGGTCATGTGTGGGGTTATCCGCTGCCGACAGGCCATGATCCTGACGGTAGCGTGCATCAGCATCACCGATCCGGGAATCATATTTCTGCTGCTGGGCCTGCTTTTGAATCAACTTGCCCTCATCCAGGGTTCCCTTTTCCACCCCCTTGGCCTTCAATGCCTCGATCTGGCGTTTTTTCTTATTACGAAAATCCTCCATTTCGCTGTCATACTCGACCGTCTCCCGCTGTCTGATCGGCCCCGCCTTGGGATTACGCGACTTATATTCCCAATCGGCCGCTTCGGGACGCTGATAGGCATCATTGTTGGAAAGGGAAACCTGCTCGAACTCAGACCGATTCACTTTTTTAGGATTGGCCATGAAATCCGTATCCAGTTTATTGTGCCAATTGTCCCTGTCAGCCGAAATTACCTCATGTTCCTGCAGATAGTCGTTGACCCGGCGATTGTAACCCTGCTGCATCTGCTTGATCTGATCTGGTGAGTCGACATCAGTAATATAGTCGGAGTCGGTGCCTGGTTGTGATCGTTTCGATTTCGACTTCTGCACTTCAAACCCCGCCTTCGCCTCCTTGGCCGCATCGGCCGCAAACTCCTGGTTGAGTTGTTTGAAATGCTCCTGAGCCGCCTGATATTGCTTATCCGGTATCTGTCTGGCCAAACGGGCCCGGTTGATCGCATCATTGTTGGCGAACAACAACGCCTCCTGCCTTGGCGTGGCATTGCCGGCCACCTTGGCACGCAGAGCTTCATGAATTTCAGGAGATAAGTATTGGGGACCATCGGCGATTGCCAATGAGCTGAGAATAACGGAGATTGTCAACGCCACGACTAGAGTGATCTTGGCAGCGCCCGCTATCAAATTCTTCTGCATTCTCATCTTTATTCACCTTCGAATGCCTGCTCAGATAATTCCAATTCGAGCACAAATCCAGCATAGCCAAAAAGCGGCTACTGTTCACTATTCCAGGTCCATTAATTCCTTTTTAGTTGATACAAAACAAGTCATTGCAGTGGGACTTGCCAGTTAATGACATGTAATTTCTGAACAAGTCATGGTGCAATAGCCTGCCACTCAGCCAAGGGCATGGGGACCCATAATGGGGTAATGCTCTATGCCCAGGTGAAGGACGTAGCGCTGCTTGCATAGAGTGATCGCGGTCTGATATTGATTGTAAGATCAGCGGTAACGGATCAGATAGGCAAATGCAGCCGGAGGAATGATCAGAAGCAATACAACCCATTTCATCTGACGCATGGAAACTGCCTTCAGAATAGAGATGAACCATGCTGTGAGTTGCAAAGCCAAGAGATTGAAAAGAAGTGCCAACTTTAGCCTAAGCCAATGATCTGCCATGGCAGGCACGTCAAGTTCCTGGTTACTAATCGGGATCGCATAGACAGCAATGATCGCCAATAGACCGGCTACCAATAACAGCCACCAACGCGCATGCCAGAGACCCTCTATGACCTTCCTATGAACTCTGAACAAATCAGTCTGACTGTTATCTGATGTGGTCAAGGGGAGAGTATCTTAAAGTTGACGTTCTGATTAATCGCACATCCAGGCAATGCATTCAGCCTATTTCGCACCGAATGTAACACCTGCACCAACCACTGGGCCAAGACCTGCTTTAAAGCTGCCACTGAGTTTGACACCTTTGCCATCACCAATTTCAATGCCTGCACTTCCTTTGAGTGAGGCGCCATAGCCCCCATCAATATGCCCACCTATCACGATACCGTGATCAAAATTGTCTGGTACTTCCGGAATTTCAGGAACATCCCGACCCGCAACATAATCGACAACCGGGTCAACATAACTGTTATAGAGCCCACCCAGAGTATCCCCGACTGTCTTCGGCGTAATACTCACCTCAAATCCCGCATGACCATCAATCGCCATCGCTTCAGCTCCGGCACTGGCTTTTAAGCTGGCACTTGTATCCGTAAGCCCCTTAATATCTGCTTTTGCTTCGATCTTTCCATGTGCATTGATGGTTCCTGCCGTCACTTTACCATCGATCTGCCCCAGGCTGCCTAATCCAATCTCAGTTTTAGCATCAGCAATATTGATCTCTCCGGATAGACCAACCGATGCATGGGCTTTGGCTTTTTCGGTATTGAGATCAGCATCCGGCGCTGAATACTCTGCTTTCACATGACCAATATTGACGCTCTTATCCTGAGTCGAGCAGATACTGACATCCAGACTGGCATCCTTGGATAGATCCAATGCCTGCCCCAAAGTACCTGCTGAAGCGGTGAGTTGTTCAGCCGTCGTGAGTGAGCAGCTCAGTTGATCTGCCGTTGTAGGAGAGCGACTCAATGCCTCACCTGTAGTTGGTGAATCAGCTACTCCATCCCCGGTTGTTGGCGAACCGAGACTATTTCCACATCCAGGGGAACCACCTCCTATCGAAGAATCACCATCCGCTGATCCTCCACCCACTCCACCATTTGAAGATCCCCCAACCCCAGCAGCTGAATCAGTCATTGCAAATCATCCCTTATTTGTCGAATGAAACCTGTTACCCCGAATGGTACATCCAGCCACAACAGTGAGTGTATAAGAGATAACCCTAGTCAGTGGATCTCCCAGCAGGCTAACCGGGCGTAGGTTCCGAGGGAGAATCTGCCAATAGGTCGCCTCTGACCGGTTTAGAACCAGCCCAGGAATGAAGGTCTTGCCCAACTACGCCTGTCCAGATACCAACACACAAAATACTGCTGGATTGATGATCTGATTCAGTCCACGAATAGAGGCAAATGGTTTACGCTGACTGGAGATGAATCAGATAGAGATTCAGATACAACAGGTGGATGGATTCAGGCCATTGCCGAAATGGCGGCAATAGCTAAATCTTTTATTTGCGGATTGTTTGCGGTGATTGGCGTCCATTCGCGGTTACCATCAGACTGACCAACGGCAGTTACCAAAGACGAACCCAGTGCTCAGGTATCAGCCCTTCGATTTGGCATCCATCTCAACCGCACGGACCTTTCTGGCCACCTGATCAAGCACGCCGTTGACGAACTTGTGTCCCTGTTCGGCACCAAACACCTTCGCCATCTCAACCGCTTCGTTGATCACCACCCGGTAGGGCACTTCGATTTTGTGCTGCAGTTCGTAGGCGCCGATTCTCAATATCGCCCGCTCCACCGGATCGACACTGTCGATGGCCCGATCGAGGGAGGGTTTCAGCAGCTCATCCAGCTGCCCCAGGTTGCACGGAACCCCCTGCAGCAGATCCTGGAAATAGGGAACCTCGAAGCTGGAGAGCTCCTGCTCTTCGAGAAATTGATTGGCGATATCGGAGACATCCTGACCGGCCATCTGCCACTGGTAGATAGCCTGCACCGCATGTCGCCTTGCCTGACTGCGTTTTTCGCTCATTAATCGATCTGACGTAGAAGATTGACCATTTCGATGGCAGAGAGGGTGGCTTCAGCGCCCTTATTGCCTGCCTTGGTGCCAGCCCGTTCGATGGCCTGCTCGATGGTGTCCACCGTCAGCACGCCGAACGCGATCGGTACACCGTGCTTGAGGCTGACCTGAGCCATACCTTTGACACACTCGCCGGCCACATAATCGAAATGGGGGGTACCGCCGCGAATCACCGCGCCGAGGGCGATGATGGCATCGTATTTACCGCTCGCCGCAAGCTTCTCGAGCGCCACCGGCATCTCGAAGGCTCCGGGCAGACGCACCAGGGTCAAATCCTCCTCGTTGGCCCCATGGCGCTTCAGGGTATCGATCGCCCCATCCAGCAGACTCTCAACAATGAAACTGTTGAAGCGCGCCGCCACCAGACAAAAGCGCGCGTTGTCGACAGTCACTGCCCCTTCGATTGTCTTGATCGTCATTCTGTTATTCCTGATTAGTAACCAATTGAACTCAATATTACCTGAATCCGCCGATTCAGATGCAACTCAGTGGGAAGCCTACTCCGCTTCCACATATTCGGTGACTTCCATATCGAATCCGGACAGCGCGTGGATACTCTTCGGCGCACTCAATACCCGCATTTTCCTGACCCCCAGATCGGAAAGGATCTGCGCCCCCACACCATAGGTCCGTAGCTCTTTGCTGTTGTCCTTTTTGTGGTATTTCTGATGACCGCTGCTCTGAGTCTGGAACTCCATCATCCGCTGTACGATCTCCCGCGCGGTATCGTGATTTCGCAGCACCACGATCACCCCTTCATCCTGCTTGCTGATGTAGCTCATGGCATGACGCAGAGGCCATCCGCACTCGCTGACCTTGGCCTCGAACAGATCGCACAGACTGTTCTGCATGTGCACCCGCACCAGGGTCGGACGGTCTGCACTGGGGTGGCCTTTGACCAGAGCCAGGTGGAGATCGTTGTCCACCATGTCCTGATAAGCGACCAGACGAAAATCGCCTAATTCGGTGGGGAAATGGCACTCACTCACCCGCTCGATGGTGGTCTCATTCTGCACCCGGTACTGGATCAGATCGGCAATGGTGCCCATCTTCAGATCGTGCTCGGCGGCGAACTTTTCCAGATCGGCGCGGCGGGCCATGGTGCCATCCTCATTGAGGATCTCCACGATCACCGAGGACGGAGAGAGACCGGCCAGTCTGGCCAGATCGCAGCCCGCCTCGGTATGCCCGGCACGCACCAGAACACCACCAGGCTGCGCCATCAGAGGAAAGATATGTCCAGGCTGAACCAGATCCTGAGGCTTGGCATCCGGCGCTACGGCGGCCAGCACGGTGGTGGAGCGGTCCGCCGCAGAGATCCCGGTGGTAACCCCCTCGGCAGCCTCGATCGAGACCGTGAAATTGGTTGCCGCCAGCTCATCGTCGGTGGTGACCATCAGCGGCAGGCGCAGCTGACTGCAGTGCTCTTTGGTCAGGGTCAGGCAGATCAATCCGCGGCCATAGCGGGCCATGAAATTGATCGCATCCGGGGTCACTGCCTCGGCCGCCATCACGAGGTCACCCTCGTTTTCCCGATCCTCATCATCCATGATGACGACCATTTTGCCCTGCTTCAGGTCTTCAATGATTTCTTCTGTGGTGTTCAACGACATGGAAACTTCTATGGGTTTTGTCCAAAGTGAACCGATTATTGTATCAGAGCCCGCCGGTCAGAGCATCAAGCAATCCTACCCGACAGTTTGTGATCTATTCGTGATGATTTCGTGATCCTGCCGGGAAACTCAAAGCCCAGACTCCTCATTACAGCGCAGGCCCAACCAACCTGCTTCAGCTTTCACTCGATCCCTGGGGCTGCGCTGTCTTATACCTAAAGGAGAATTAACCATGAAAAAGACCTTAACCAGCCTGCTGGTATCAGCGAGCATGCTGTATGGAACCACAACCCTGGCCGATGACCGCACCCTCAGTGTGGAGATCACCAACTTGACCAACGCCATCTATTTCACCCCTCTGCTGGTCGCCAAGCACGATCGTCATGCGGATCTGTTTGAACTCGGCGAAGCGGCTTCGGCCAATCTGCAGGCCATGGCGGAAGGCGGTAATACTGGCGGCCTGATCGCCGACCTGGATGCCACTGGCAATGACTATGTGGACAACCCGGCAGGTGGCCTGCTGGCGCCCGGCGCCTCAGCAACGGCGGACTTCTACGATTTCGGCAAGAAAAAGCGCTTCCTCTCCATCGTCGCCATGCTGCTGCCAACCAACGACGGATTTGTCGGTCTGGACAGCATGAGAATCCCCAAACGCAAGGGCACCTATACCTACTATCTGCACGCTTATGACGCAGGCACCGAGGCCAATGATGAGATCATCAACGGCGGTGGCGCACCCAACACCCCCGGTATTCCAGCGGATCCAGGCGGTAATGCAGGCAGTGGCGCCATTGCAACGACTGGACCTGACCACAATCCGAGCGTGCACATCCACCGGGGCAATATCGGCGACAACGACCCCTTCGGTGGCCACAGTGACCTGGATGCCCGGGTACACAGCTGGGATGGTCCGGTAGCCAAAGTGGTGGTTCGGGTTCGGGATGACGATTAAACCCGGATGTTGATCACGAGCTGATTGAGCTCCAGACGATTCCACTACCGGGCATGGCTCCCGGTAGTGGGATTCAAATCAATCATCTTTTCCATCCAGAGATGACTCATATGGTAGAGTTGACAGAAATCGGTCAACCTCAGGATTTTTAAATGAGCCAACCACCAAGCCGGGATGAGTTCAACGCCCAGGCGGCCGAACTGATCAAAGCGCTGGGGGCAGAGGCCTTTTGCGCCCGATCCGGCAAAACGCCCGATTACACCCTGTTCGTTGATGAAGAGAGGGTGATTGCTGAACCCAAGAGTGCGCCACGCCACCCGTATGGGATTCACTGTGAGATCCGCGAAGGCGATACAGGATCACAAGTCGAAGAGGCATTGAAACAGTGGCTGGACTCAGGGGAAGCCTACGAGGCGTTTATTTCGACCAATATCTGCCGGTTCAACTGCTGATCGTTAAGCCCGTCACTGGGTACCGATCAGCTGTACCGCGCATTTCCGCTGCCTCGGCCCATCCATCTCCAACATCAGAATAGACTGGTATCTTCCCAGTACCAGTTCACCCTTGTGCAGCGAAACGGTTTCACTGTTGCCAAGCATCATGGCAATCAGATGGGCATGCGCATTCTCCGGCTCGTCCGGTGGAATATTGACCCGCAGATGAAGATCGTTGTGCTTATAGGGCTTATCAGCAGGCGCAATGGCTAAGAAGTAGTTGCGAATATCATCGAGTAGCCGCGCCTCATTCTCATTCACCGCCAGTGCACAGGTTGTATGCAGGGAAGTGATCGTGACGATAGCCTCTTGCAGTGCCGACCTCTCCACAATCTGTTTAACCTGTTTGGTGATATCGATTACTTCGAATGACTGAGCAGTGGACAGCTCGATTTCGTCGTAAAAACTCAACATGCCGAACTCTCAAAGAGGATAAATGATTGCACCGGTTTATAGCACAATACCTTGAGAGCTGCGATTTTCGACTAAGTTGGCTGGGATGGCCGTGTTTAATCGCAAAAGGAGACGAACCATCTCTAAAATCGCCAACTGGATATCCAACACTCCAGTTGGCGACTAATCGTGGTGCTTAGCATCTATAAACGGATAAATCAGTTACCCGACAATGAGCAGATAGCCTGAGCCTCCTGCTCCAAAACCCCAAACTCAAGCAGTCGCCGGAAAAACTCATCGTGCTCGATGTAGTGACTCCCGTCACAGGAGAAGTTCATGCCGATCAAGCCGTTAAGACGATTGACCGAGGCACTTCGAAGGTAGATCTGTTCATCCGTAAAGCGCAGCCGTTTGAACTCATCGAGTATCAACATCATCTGCTGAGGAGTCACATAGGGCTTCCTGCCTTCGTAGCTCAGGTCGGGAAAACTCTCCAGGAACCCGGGATCAAGCACCTCCTCCTTGACATAGACCTTGTAATTATAAGGATCGTCATAAAACCAGCAGGTCAACTGAGATGAGGAGTAGTGCGCTTTCACATGAAAGGCGCCCTTCTGGGTGCACATGGTGTGGATAATGTGATGAATGCGAACAAGATGCTCATCAAACAGACTGGTTTTGCGTGTTTGATGAAACAGAAACTCTCTTACCGAGGGATCACCTTTGATCTGTAACCAACGCTGGGGCATCTCAGTTCTCCTGTGAGCATGGGTTTCATTGAACAACCGATAATTCAATCAGTCACTTAGGGCCTGTCAGTCAGACTGGAAACCGAGAAAGCCTCGCGCATCTAAGGCCAGAGTATCTCCCCTTAACTGGCCCTGGGATGACCGGTAGAAAATATCCTAGTGGAATACTGTGTTTTAGTACACCTGAAGATCCGGCGGTATTTGTCAGATCAAGATCAGATAGAAGAAGCGAACAGCTCAGTTTTTGTTTTTAGAAAATTTGTCAGAGTCCCGGTCCTGCCCTAACTGCTTGAAATGTTGGTATTCGTAAACCCCAATCAGAGGTAACAGCAATGGCAATCCCCCCCACAGTACCCAGGTCAAAAGCAACTCTTGGAACTCAACACCTTGTGAAAGCCCGTAGGCAATGAACTGCAGTTGAAAAATGGTATAGAAAATGATCCAGGCTTTGAGCAATGGATAATAGTCGTTGAACTCACTCAGCCTGATGCCGGTTCTGCCCCCCCCTATTGCCTCATCTCCACCCCATAATGAAAACATCACAACAAACAACGGCACCGCCAAGCTCAACCAGCCCCAGATACCCAAGGTAAAGTACTGATCAACAATGACAAGAGTGACCATAACCAGAAAAAAAGACCACATGGCCAGAAGTTTTTGTTGAGACTGATTCACAATTCTCTATCTCGAATCCTCAGATATCGACAATGACTACAGACAGAACAACACGTTAACTATTACAACACTTTAACTATAACAACAAAACCCAATTTTAAATCTATTGCTATATAATCAAATTCTACATAACTCAAGAGACCAAGATGAAATCACCGGTAGATGATCTATTGAAAACTCACCGTGAGTTAACTCACTCAGAGATGAAGAAAGTGACCTCTCACGTCCAGCGAGAGAGCGGTGACTGGATACTCAATACCCTATTGATTGAAGATACGGTTGTCCCATTCAAATACAAAAGAAAGAAGCTCTATAAAAGCCTGGTGGGACAACGGGTCAACCTGACCTACTATTCAGATACGGAAAGTGTGGCTGGGATCGATATGGATGTGATGCGGGTTGTAAGAATCAAGGTATCGTAAATTGGATACGTCTCAGTAGAGATGCCCATCATCTTTTAATAATCTCAATATCCGGCAAATTATCCCATTACCGGATCGAGATCGACACCATAAGCTGATTTTATCTTTGATGCTGAAGGAAACGAGGATTGATCAAGTGAAATGAGAGTAGTCGATTCTCTCTCAAACAAGATGACAGTTCTTTATTTGCCCCTGGATTCATTTGCCAAGCTCTCATATTTCATGACTATTTCACGAATTTTATCGAGCTCAGATGCAGAGATATTCACCACTCGATTGGATTTGAACAGTGACAGAAGGTGTAGTGTTCTCGGATATTGATCCAGATTACCTGCCATCTGACCTATTCGAGTCTTGAAAGTTAACGGTACACGTTTATTAATGCCGATTACGACTTGGATCATGGGTTCGGATACGATCACCGGTACGATTGCATGGCGAATCTGCGGGTTGAGCTCCTGCGCAAGTTCGAAAGCCACATCTGTAACCAATGCCGAATCCACCTTATTGAAAAATAGGTTTATGATCGCATCGTTGAGACTTTCCGGGTGTTGAATTTCTGAAAAATGCTCCGCTGTTTGAGGCAATTTTCGCTCCAGCAGGTTCTTATCAAGAATTACTCTTCCAAGCTGGTGACCATAGGGAAAGGCTAATGATCTCCCCGCCAATTGCGATAGTTCCTTGATATCATCTGATTTTCTGACCAGCAGCATAATTCTTTGCTGTAACCGATCACCAAACAGTAGTGAATAGTGATGATCTTCATCAATCTGCTGCGCTATACTCAGGTAATCGATTGGATTCGCCAGTATCGCATCAAGTTTGTCTTGGCGCATCTGAGTAACCACACTCTTTGGATCTTCAAAATCTGTGAACTGGCACTCTTTATCGATGTTTTTCATAAACTCAATAAACGTCATCTCTGTGGCGATTCGTGAATCCATGCTGTGTGTTGCATAGAAGAGTCGAGACATGATTCCGATTAATGCGGCATCCCTTTCATAGGGATCACCTTGAGCCTGGATAGAGCCAATAGCCACTATACCACTCAAAAGCAGTAACAGCTGTATGACACTATGGGCCCTGGTTTTCATGAATCACATAATTTCAAAGTGAAAGTATTCTGACTATCTGGGTTGTATTAATTGGTTATATCGTTTGATGAGCTGTTGTGTTGAGTTGATATCAGATTGATTCAGCTTAATGAATTTATTCGCCCGAAAGAGTGAGAGCAGATGTTTTATTCTCTTGTTTTGATGGGTTTTACTCATAATGCCATCGATTCTGGCTTTGTTCTTCTCTGAGATGTTTTTATTCAAACCGATGACCTGAGGTATCATGCCCTGCGATTCCGCCAAAGGTTTTAGATTAGTCCTAATGCGGGGATTAAGCTCTGAGGCAAGTTCAAACGCTGTATCTGAAACCAGAGCAGCATCTGTCTTATTGAAATAAAGATCCACAATAGCGGTATTGGTATCTATCGTTTCATGAACTTTACCGAAGTATTGATCAATTGGTGGGTAGTCACTTTCCATTAACAATACGTCGAGATAGGTTCTTCCCAGGAAATGTCCTGCCGGTATCGATATGGATTTACCGCGCAGCCCCGAAACACCATCGAGATTGTCGGAATTTCTTACGAGCAGCAGTACTGTTTGCTCGGCTTGGTCCCCGTAGATCAATGTGTAGAGCCTTTTCATATCGATCAAATGCTGCATATCAAGAAAGTCAATCGTATTGATGAATACTGCATCGATTCGATTATTTGCCAAGTCATTCGTCAGCATGCTCTTATCGTCATAAACAATGATCTCTGACTTCATACCCATCGATCCGAATACTTCCCTTATAATCATATCAGTCGCAATCGTGGTGTCTGTGACATTGGCATCGAACAAGACTTTAGACATTCTGCCAAAGTAGCCATTTTCAGGCGTTTGAGTATAGCGGTCTGGTAATTTGCCTGCTTGTGTACCAGAAAATGGAATAGATGCCAGTAGCAGGACAACCGCGACAAAAGCAGAAACAAACCATTTGCCTGTAATCGGCCAACCAGTAATGAGTTTATTAACAACCATCATCTGTCATATGTTGAACTCTACTTCCAACACTCCTTCACTGTAGCATTTCAGGGTAAATTGTACCGCCTCTTTCTGATGTCACTATTGCCTGCTAAGCGCATTCATATCCTGACCCAAATACATTACTGTTTAATGGAATGATTTGTTCTACGTGTTAAGTCCTGGAATTCATGACGTAACTTACGAACCTCAGTCAGGGAATTATTTGAGAGTTTTGTTATAGCTGATATCCGAAACAGGTTCATTGATTGAACCAATCCCGGTGAACGTTGAGTATTGAGAAAAAAAGGCTCAATTTTCTCAAGTTTAGCCTTGGAAAAATCATCTCTTACCGCGACCACCTGGTGTATCAATGGCTCAGAGACTTCAATTATATTCAATTGTTTCCTCATCTGAGGATTGAGTTCACAGGCCACTTCGTATGAAAAATCGGTTACCAATGCAGCATCGACTTTATCAAAAAAAAGATTGATCAGGGCGGAGTTTGATTCGCTGGTTTCGCGAATTTCCGAAAAGTACTCTCTTGAGACAGAATAGTTATGACGCATCAGTAGTACATCCAGAAACATGTTACCGACGGAGTACCCCTTAGGTATACTGATTTTTCTACCCCTCAGATCCTCCAAGCGGTCTCTGCCAGTATTACGCTTTGTAACCAGGTAGAACTTCGGTTTTTTATGGGGACCGTGCTGTATGATATAAGTACCATTTGGATTAAGAAACTCCTCCAACTCCAGATATTGAAGTGTATTGGTAAACACAGCATCGATATCGCCTTTGAGTAACCTCTTCTGCACCTCCAATTTATTTTGAAAGACATCAAGTGCAACAAATTCACCGGACTCTTTCAGGATATCATTCAACACTAAAGTAAAGGCTATTTTTGCGTCAGCCTCACTGATATCGTAGAGCGTATCTTTACTGACCCCCGCCAGGATAGTGGCTTTCTGATCACCACCATATACCAGTGACAGCCCCTGTATCATAACGAATACTATGCATACTATACTTTGTAGTTTGCTTTTCAGTTGCATAATTTTTCGCTAATCAATTATCTCATTCAGCCTCATTTCATAACTCAGCTTAATCAGCTTTAGCCAGCCAATGGCAACAGACATTTGAGTCTGTTAATCTCACCAATCACTTTTCTATTTTCGCTTTGATATCAGTTACAACTGCATGAGTCACACCCCGATTGACTAAATTGTAGAGTGAATTTGCAGTCATCGGTTTATGGTAGAAAAAGCCCTGTATAAGATGACAGCCATTCGACCTTAACCACTCCATCTGTTTTTTCTGCTCAACACCTTCACCTACGGTGGTGATATCCAAACTGTGGGCTAACGATATGATTGATTTGACCACGGCAACGGTCCGCTTGTCTTCTGGCACACGATTGATAAAGGACTTGTCCAGTTTGATTACATCTATCGGTAGTTCTGATATATAGCTCAATGAGGAGAAACCCGTTCCGAAATCATCCACAGCCAGATGAAACCCCATACGCTTAAGTTGATTCAACATCGGTAGATTATTCCCTTCTTCACTTACTAATACATGCTCGGTAAATTCCAACTGTATCTGATGTGCTGATATATCATATTCGATCAATTTTTCTCGCAATCTCTCTGCATAATTGGCATTCACCAACTCGGTACCGGAAACATTGACTGAGACTGTGATACCAGTACCCCACTCCTGAAGCTGTTTACAGACTTCGTCAAACACCCAATCGCCAATGGAACATATCAGGCCGGACTGTTCGGCTATTGGTATAAACCTCCCTGGAGGAATCATTCCGCGTTCTGGATGCTTCCATCTCAGTAACGCTTCACAGTGCTTGATACTATTCGTCCTTTCATCAACAAATGGTTGGTAGACCAAGTAGAGACCGGTATCGTTAATCGACTTTCTTAGCGCGCTCTCGATATCAAGATACTCACGCATATTGTCATGCATCTCCTCTGAGAAGAATCGATAGCAGTTTTTACCGCTTTTCTTCGCAGCATACATGGCCGTATCGGCATTTTTGATCAACTCTTTGGTCGTCATACCGTCATTCGGAAAGGTAACAATGCCGATGCTGGCGCTGGTCCTCAGCTCATGATCATTGATGTAAACAGGCATGCTGAACTTGGTCAGTATGGTGTCACACACGCGGCTGATCGCGTCATAGTCGTTGGCACCGCGGATAATGGCGGTAAACTCATCGCCACCAAGCCGACAGATGGTATCGTCGGTTCTAAGAGACTCCTGCATTCTCCAGCCCACATCCGCTAGCACTTGATCACCCACTTCGTGACCCAGTGAATCATTGATAATCTTGAAATTATCCACATCCAGAAAAATCAGCGTAAAAACCGTATTGAACATTTCCGCTTCTTCTACCGCCTCGTTCATGCGATCCATGAAATAACGACGATTTGGCAGTTGGGTCAGTTTATCAATATAGGCCAGGGTCTCCAGTTCCTGTTCCAACTGCTTTCTTCTTGTAATATCCGATAGAATGACGAAGAAACCACCGGACTCCACTTCATGCAGATCAAATTTCTCGATCCGCATGGTCAGATGATAGGTTTTATCAATCGATTTTTTGAATGTTAAATCTGTTGTACAGTCATGAAACTCACTGCCTGAGAGTTCATTGTGCAGTTCTATTTGCTTGCTTCGTCCAATTTTCAGATGTACGAAAAATTTTGTCAGATTCATTCCGTTGAAGTTATCTTCATCTTCTCCGAAAAAGTTAGTCAGCGCAGAATTCACATAGATGACTTTGCTGTTATCATCGAATATCGCAATCGCATCATTGGTATCCTGAACAAGTCGTGCAAGCCGCCTCAGATGACGGGTATTCTCATCAAGGCTAATTGCCATACCATTCAATGTATTGGCCAGCAGACTGATTTCGCCGATGGCATTTGTCGGGGCCCGAGCCAACAAATCACCCTCTGCCAGTTTTGATGCAGTCTGCCTAAGCTTTGTTAATTGCTGTGAAAGACTCAGTGAACTACCATGAAGCAACAATAAAGTGATAACCACCAGCATCAGACTGAATAGAAGTACATTCTTGAAATAACTGGTCAGTAGGGCTTGATATTCCTCATCTGACAAACCGATGGTGAAATCACCCCAGTCATAGCCACTGATGATTATGGGCTTGGAAAAGACAAAACCACTTTTACTACCTGATTCACTAATGTTCTCCAAGTGACTTATACTGAACGCATCTTGTGAACGTTCCAGTTGCGATACTTTGCGACCATCCAATTGTTCGAACACCCATCCTTCAGAAGTTAACTTGATCGTATTGCCATCATGTGATGAAAAGTTAACAAAATTCACTTCCGGAGTGTTTTTCAACACTTTGTTGATATAGGAGATGATAAAACTGAAATCCTTCGTATAGAGTGCTTCGCCACAGGCTGCAATCGTTGAATTGGCAAAGGTTTCACCCTGACTTGCAATCATTTTAACCAACTTGTCCTGGTAGATCGGCAGCAATATCAAAGAAAATATCACATTGATCGCCAGCAGAATCAGAGCAATTCTTTTGAACAGATGTTTAAAAATCGTTGATTTGTTCATGGTGATTCCGATTTACTACTTAATCTGCGGTATTCACTGATGAGCTGTTGCACTTCAGCCAGAGTGTTCTCCTCTACTTTTTTCATGGCTGTGATGCGAAAGGTTTTCATCGTCTCATGTAACTTAGGAGTGTTATGCATATTTAAAACATACGGTTCAAGACCATCGATTCTCTGTTGTGAAAAATCAGATCGTACTGAAACAACCTGATGCACAAGTGGCTTGGAAATCCCTATAACACCAAGCTGTTTTTTCATCTGGAGATTGAGCTCTGTTGCCACATCATAGGCATAATCCAATACCAAGGCAGCATCAACCGACTCAAAAAACAGATTGATTACAGAGGAGTTAGAGTCACTGGTCATACGAACTTCTGAAAAAAAGCGATCGGATTTTGGCAATCCATGCCGCATCAATAGCACATCAAGAAACATCTCACCAACCGCGTATCCTTGCGGTATTGCGATTCTTTTTCCGGACAGCTGATCTACTCGCTCTATCCCACTGCTTTTTTTAGTCAACAGGTAGTATTTGGGCTTTACACTGGGGCCATGTTGAACAATATAGCTTCCATTCGGATTCAGATGATCTTTGACTTCAAGGTAGTGAATTGTGTTAGTGAATACAGCATCAAGTTCGCCAGCCAACAGTTGACTCTGCAACTGCTCGTTTGTCTCATATACCTCTAATATGAAACGCTCATTGGTTTTTTCTATTGCTTCATTGAAAAGCAGAGAGAAACTGATTTTTGCTTCAGTGACAGTTGAATCAAGGAGAGACTCTTCACTGGTACCCGCAATGATTGTGACCTCATGCTCATCGCCATGGACCACAGTCACCCCTTGACCAAACAGCAGGGCCATAAACAGGGTATAGAGCAATGCTTTTTGTAAACGCATTATCAACCTGGGAACATCACATTTACTCAGTAGCCTCCCTGCCCAGCAGGTAGGTGATCTCAGCCAGGTGCAGCGCCTGGTCATGTTTGGCGCGATAGTGGTTGGCTCGCACCAGGGCGTCCATCAGATTGGCTTCGATCACTTTTTCGGTCTTTACTGCACCGGTCTGGTAGGCCCGGCTGCTCAGATCCCGATTCTCCCGTGCTGTCTCGACGGCACTCTGGGTGATCTCGATCTGCTGTTTTGCCGCGTTAGTCTGCAGGAACAGATGCTTGATCTGGGTAGCCAGACTCTCATTCAGCAACAATCGCTGCTGCTCCTTCTGGTCACGCCCTACTCTGGCTGCGGAGACCCGGTGTTGTGTCCGGCCGCCTTCAAACAGCTTCAGTTTGACCCCGATACCCAGGGTCCAGGAGTTCCGATTGGCATCCGTGTCGAGACCACCATCCAGATCGTTGTCAAATCCACCAACCGATGCCATCAGTCCCACCATGGGGTAGTGATCGCTGGTTGCCTCCTCAATCTTCGCCTCATACACATCGACCGCCAGCTTCAACTGCTGGGCCTGGGGATTGAAATCCAGCGCCTGCTCCACCAGGTTCTCCAGGGCATCCTCCGGAAGGATCACCGCATAATCGGGATTCTCAAGACGAATCTCCTCACGCCAGTCCAGGCCCATGGCAAACGCCAGGGCCGCCAGGGCCGAGGCATGTTTGGCAGCCAGTTCAGCCCGGGTCGCTGAAGCGAGGGTGTAGGCCAGCTTGCTCTGCAGCAGATCCAGCTTGTTGACGGAATTCGAGCCGCCATCGTAGAACGCCTGGGTGATGTCCCGTAAGGCCTCGAAGGCGATGGAGATCTCCTCGGCGAGATCCTCCAGCTGCTGGGTATAGTGAGCGGCATAGAAGTAGCGCTTCACATCCTGCACCACCTGCAGGTCGGTGCGTCTTACCTCCTGTGCGGCGATGTCCACCCCGAGCCTGGCCTGTTCGATCAGACTGGAGCGCTTGCCCCCGGTATAGAGGGGGTAGTTCATATCCAGAGAATAGAGGGTGGTGTCCCGGCCCAGGATATCGAGCTCCTGGGCTGGTACATCCACCGGTGGCAGCATACCCGGCATCAGATCGAAACGCTGCGCAGGGTACTCAAAAGTGGCGTTTTCGTCCCGTCTTTGGAAGCTGGCATTCAGACTGAGGCTCGGCCAGTAGGCCGACTTGGCCTGTTGGTACTGCTCCTCGGCGATCTGCATGGATTGTTGGGAAATGGTCCTCAGGCGATTGTTTTCCAAGGCCACAGCGATCGCCTGATCCAGATCATAGGCTTTGACGGAAGATTCCGCGGTCGCGAGCGTGGGATAAACAACCAGAAAAACGGCGCTGAACAGACTTGCCACACGGGATGTGAGTCTTTTTTTCAGCCGTTCATGGGGACCAAACGAGTGCTTCATTAACGGCTCGATAGTCATGATGGCCTCTGCTTGGCGTCAGGTTCCACCATGAACTCTTAACGCAGGTAGCATCTACAGGTTAAAAATGCTGCAACACCCTGATTCCATAGGCTCCCTTGCATCTACCAGTATAATATAACCATGCTTAATTAACACAGCAAATCATTGAATTCTTATACTTTATGTAGGGGGATTTAAAGGAGTTTCTGAAGTTGTTCGTAACGCTTCTCATTAACCGGAGACAGGTTTGGTTTTCCTGTTTCTTAGAAAACCAAAAAATGGGCTGCACTTCGAAACAGGATCGCCAGCACAGCACCATACAATGCTGGCTTCAAGACAGAGGCCACCCGCCTACCCGCTGACAGGTAGATCGCGATTCCGGCCAGATCCAGAGGATGAATCAGAAAACCGGCGATCTGGTTGAGCTCGGCTTTGGTTAACAATCCCTGGTTTATGTAGTCGACCGTAACACCCATCATCGCCGTACCACCGGCAATATATTTGGTGATGATCGGTAGCAACATAGACGACGGCAAATCAAACAGGTTGAATACCGGCACCAACCAGCCCTCTATGAACCCAATGGTTCCAGAGGAGCGCAGGATATTGACCAGCAGCAGCGCCAGTACCAGCATCGGAATCGCTGTTACGGAGATATTGAAGGCCTCTTTACCCGCAGAGTTGATCACCGCCAATACACCTTTCGTATCCTCTGCTACGGGATGTTCGGGTACCGGTTCTGGCAGTTGGTCGTCTTCAGGTAATTTGCGTGCGAACCAGTGATAGGTCAGTGTGGCAGCCAGAATGGCAGAGAGGGCTGAAATCAGCAGGGTAAGAAATCCATTCAAGCCAACTGCTGACATCGGAAAAGTCACATTGGCTTGGGCCGCTGCCAGGACAAGCGCTAAGGTTGCCGCAATGTGCCGACGGGAAATACCGCTTTTGTTCATCATTGTCAGGGTTGCCAGAGGTGCTGCAAAACTGACAAATAGAATCTGGATCAGTGCAAATACACCCAGGCCGGGAATTCCGAAAGGCAATAACAACGGAGAGACCCTGCTCACGATCCAGTCAAGAACGCCCCTCGCCTCAAGCAGCCGCATAAACGTGAGCATGACGATCATCACAGGCAATAACACGAAGAAAGCCAGCTCAACACCTGCACGGCCAGCGTGTAGAATCAGTTCGGAGATTTCGGTCATGAAGGGCTTATGAAATGTTAAAAATAGACTGTAATCTGAAAACGGGTGTTTTAACCATGAAGCTTATCTATTCAGATTATTGTTTCTGGATAAGTGATAATGGATAGTGATGGATACAGCATGGACACTCACTCGATATTAATGCAAACAGCACTCCCATTCTCATATCGAGAAGCGAAATCGAGCAAAAGACGAAGAAAGCGCGTATCCCTCCTGATACTACTCCCTCCCATCATTTGGCTGGATGTCTTTACTCGTATTAAACCACCATAACCAATTTACACTGAATTTCTGTGTTTATATTCAAGCGTTTAACAACCATAACGATCGACTTTTAAAGTCTCCATGTGCTCCAAACCAATGAAGTGCACACTCTAATCAAACTAATTTGTTTTAGTTGGTCAGAACTACATCTCAGACATCATTTCTGGACAGGCTAACCTGTTCGTATAGTAGTGGAGACATGGATATGAAGTATCTCATACGAATTGCAGCAACGGTGTTACTCACGGCAATTGGATCCCAGCAAGTCATGGCGATTGAAGAAGCTCAGTATGATGTGATCCAGAAAGAGAGTGATTTTGAGATTCGTGACTATGCGCCACACATTCTTGCCGAAACCTTTGTTACCGGCGCTATGGAGGATGCAGGATCGACCGCTTTTGGGCGTCTTTTCGATTACATATCCGGCAATAACCAGTCACGTAAAGAGGTTACTATGACGGCACCGGTCTCCCAGCAGCCGGCGGGTGAAAAGATCAAAATGACCGCGCCGGTTGGACAGCAGCCAGAGAGTGAAGGTTGGGTTGTCAGTTTTATGATGCCCAGTGAATTTACGATGGAAACACTTCCTGTACCGATAGATTCAAAGGTCACGCTGCGTGAAGTCCCGCCACGACGGATGGCTGCAATACGCTACTCGGGTTTCTGGAGCGAGAGCAGTTACCTTGAACACAAAGCAGAACTGGAGCAGTGGATTCAAGATACAGGGCTGACCATCACCGGCGAGCCTGTCTGGGCCAGGTATAATGCACCTTTCACACCTTGGTTTATGAGAAGAAACGAAATACTGATACCAGTTAGCGAAGCGGGCAAAGCTGCCGCAATCAGTGATTATCTGAATGCGGCAAATAGAATGCCTTAATCAATTCGTTTACACCATTATTAGGGTGGGTGTTTTATTCGTTCTGAATAGAGTAGTAAAGTTAAGATGCGTTAGTCTTTTATGTTTTAACTCGGGTATATTATTTACTGGTCAGGTTCAATCTGACTGACATAACGTCTCAAACGAAGACCTTTTTCAGCTTTTTATTTCTGGAGAGCACGACCGTAACAATAACTGATAACAAAAAAACAATAAGGACGTAAATCAGTTCCCATGAAGGATTAGATACTTTCTGGTCAAAGTGACGCAGCATATCGACAAATATGAAATGGATTCCATAGATGCCGAGAGTATACCGGCCAATTCCTGAGATGCTTCGGATATTCAGAAACGGATGGTTGGATAGAGCCATCAACGAGACACCTAAACCAACGAGAAGTGTTCCCACCACATAGTCGTGACTCGTGGGATCAATTGAATAAGAGTGGTATAAGTAATAAATCTCGCCTGCTTGTATGGCGTAACCTACAATCGTAACAAGAAGACCGTAGAAGAGATAACTTGGATTTAACTTAAGGTACGATAGAACATACCCCATAACAAAAAACACCGTACTGAAAAATGGCCCATTACGTGTATTGAAGTCGATGTCTACTCCATAAGGAGTATCAGCATATGACTTGGCAAGCAATCCGAAAACATATATTACTACCGAAAAAGTGATCAGTGATGGAAGAGGGTTTGGTTGGAAGTATCTGAGAAACAGTGAAGTAATTATGATAGATAGAGCCAGGCTAACCAGGAACCAAAGATGAACCTTTGACCCTTGGAAAAAGAACTTAACTGGATCATGTTCTATTGTCACCAAATTCCAATAGAAAACCTTGACAGGCCCTAGCAGCCCATACTCAAATGCTTTGATCAGATCGTATGGGAAAACATAAATTATTGAAAAGAACAGCCATATTATTGCTAATCTCTTCAGAGAGTAAATCGCTGACGGCAGGAGAGCGCTGCCGCCATTAATTTTCCTTGCGAAGAAATATCCGGAAATAACAAAGAAAAAAGGAACTGCAAACCGAGCAAGTTGATTAATGGCTACATATAGAACCGTGTATGTTTGATTGTTCTCTACTTCGCCAAAAGGAGTAGTGTGAATAGCAATCACTGCGAGTATGGCAAGAACTCGAAATGCGTCAATACTATGGATTCTATTACTGCTCAACCTTATTCCCACAACTAGGATGTAGAAACTACTGTATCGACCGACCGACAGCAGCCTGTATGGAGATCCATTCGAATATTTCCAGATAACACAACCATTTACATGTCCAAACCAATATTGCAACAAAACGTGCATTCTGGCAATCTACCTATGAAATACATTCCCATTCCGATATCAAGGACCGATATCATGCCCAAGCCAAGGAAAGCACTCATCTCTCTTGATGCCACCCCCTATTACCATTGTGTATCACGCTGTGTACTGTCTGTGTACTGTCTGGACACCCACTAAAATATTGCAACAAAACGGGTAATCTGGCAATCTGAATTCGTAAGCCGCATTCTCATTCTGATATCAAGGAGCGATATCATGCCCACGCCTAGGAAAAGGCTCATCTCTCTTGACGCCACCCCCTATTACCATTGCGTCTCACGTTGTGTAAGAAGAGCTTTTCTCTGTGGCCGTGATACCTTTTCTGATAGAAATTATGAATATCGCCGTAAATGGATTCAGGACAAGCTATATGAACTGTCCGATATTTTCGCTATCGATCTTTGTGGATATGCCATCATGTCCAATCACTTCCATCTTGTGCTGTATATCGACAAACAAACTGCAGACAAGTGGACTTCACTAGAGGTCATCACACGTTGGCACCGACTGTTTCGCGGTACATTTCTCTCTCAACGCTTCATAGACGGAGATACCCTATCTCAAGCTGAGCAGAAAGCCCTTGATGATAAGATCACTCTTTGGCGTATACGACTGATGGATATCAGTTGGTTTATGCGTTGTCTCAACGAACCGATTGCAAGACGGGCTAATCAGGAAGAAGGTTGTACCGGGAGATTCTGGGAAGGACGATACAAGTCACAAGCCTTATTGGATGAGAAGGCCCTGGCAGCCTGCCTCGCCTATGTAGACCTTAATCCAATCAGAGCTGGAATGGCACAAACACCTGAAACCGCCGAGTTCACTTCAGTTGAAGAGCGAATATCTAAGATAAAACAAACACCTGGTATACCCAACCCGCAATCTGAACAACCACCACATCTTCTTCCGTTTGTCGGGAACCCTCGTGCCGACATGCCTAAGGGATTGCCCTTTCGGCTTACTGACTATATTCAACTCGTTGACTGGAGTGGTAGAGCTATTTTAGAGAACAAGCGAGGCTCTATCCGTAGCGATCTTCCCCCTATGCTTGAACGGTTACAGATTGATCCCAAGCATTGGCTCTATATGACCCATAATTTCGAGAGCAAATTCAAAGGGATGGTAGGAACTGCCCACAACTTAAAAACAGCTTGTCAGCGCTTAGGCTATCGCAGAACCCCGAATCTGGCAGTTTGCCAACAATTGCTGATCTAGCCTCAAGCACCAAGATTCTATCAATTACACTGCAATCAGCTTTTGCTGAGAATCGTCTGTGTCTACCGAATAGTAATTTCGCTAGAAGACCACAAGATTGCTTCACTTTCTACTACTTAGACTTCAAATAAACAGCTTATAAGAGAACTGTTGTGTTACTTCTAGTTTTTTTCAATTTGATAACTTTTCGACATTCTTAGAGTGGGTGTCCTTGTTCTTCTCTCCCACCACTAGCATACAATCCATAATGCCTTACCTGATGTTGACCTCCTACTGCCACATGCCACAAAACACGTGTTAAAAAATGTGTCGTCGGCAAAGTCATACTCTTATTTTTATTATCATGATGATCCTTGTATCGAAACCTAATCTTTTGATCATCCGCGCTCAAAATCTGTTGATTCTTTATCGACCCGCCCCTGACATATCGCGAAAGGTAGATCGCAACACCTTCCCCATGTTTATACGCCCCTTGTATTCGAATGTTCCACTTTTTTCGTGAAACTTGACGCAAAGTTCGGCGCCAATCTAACTCTGACCAATCGTTTGGTAGTTTTAGCTTGCCATCGCTATACGCCTGGTTTAACAAACTCATCCATTTACCACGAAACTTTGCTTTTAGTACACCGACAGGTAACAAAAAGTTATTTTCCACACGGCGCACTTCATCATCTTGCTTCCCAACACCTGACACTAACACATGGATGTGGGGATGAAATGTTTGAGTTCTTCCCCAAGTATGAAGCGTGGATATGAAACCGACTTCTCCACCAAGATATCGCTCATCTTTTAACAGCTCTTTCAGTGTTTCAGCTGTTGCTTGAAACATTTTATCGGTACACCATCGTCGGTTATAGTGCCAGATCGGATTGAGCTCATGAGGCAAGGTGAAGACAACATGGTAGTGGTCGCAAGGTAGTAGTTTGGCTTTGATCTTATCCAACCACTCCTGGCTATGTGATCCATTACAACAGGGACAGCTACGATGACGACATGAGTGCGGTTGTCGTAACACATAATCATCATCACGACATAACCATTCCTCGTATCCAAGTTCATCACTCCGACACGCCATAATGGCTTGCGCTGCTTTGATTTGATCTAGGCTTAGTCCATGCATCTTTCTATAGCTTTCAAACTCCGAACGAAATATACTTTGAAGTGTCGCTTCCATGCGTTTCTCCTTTTACCAACTTATCCATGTCGGCATGACGCTGTAAGGGTAATGTTAAGTCCTTTCTCTTCCTTTTATTTGTGCAACAGTTGATTATCTTACTGCCGCCGATATTGGAATATATTGCTCGCGCTGATATTGCAATATCAAGCAATTAGTTCTATTTATATTCTCAATTCTAAATACGGTGTTCCATTACTAATAAATCTTCTGGTTTAACAATCCGTCAATATCAACCGCAATATCAGCATATCCAGCCATTTCTTCAGATAGCAGGCCACCTGCATCCGTAGAGCCGTGCATGTTGTTGCAAATTTATCAGTTGGGAGATCGAGAAAAAAATGAACAACCTCCCTGTTAAATTAATTATGCTTTAATACTCAAACAATTGAGCACTATTATTTAGTTAGCATCAATATAGCCCTAATTACCTCAACTAACAAATCAAGTAATTCCTCTGGTTACCATTCACTAATGGAAAGCCAAAATGGGAGCGAAGAGAGATACAATGCAGATGGTAGTTTCTGGATCCCGGCATAGACCAGGAGGACGAGGTGATTACTAATGGCCCAGGCACAATAATCTAGATCACACTATTTGCGTTCTTAGCGTTCATTTGCGGACTGAATTGTCTTTTCTTTTACAGTGAAGGGATAATGCGCCTATTGCTCCCAGTTTCAGGAAGGGCTGAAAACTAGCGACTTTTTATAAAGCCACGCTCCATCAACAGCGCTTCAGTCACTCCAGTAGCATTCATATCAGCAGCCTCCTCCCCCATCACCAACCTCTCCAGATAACGAGCAATCAGATCCACCTCAAGATTGACCTGTGTCCCTGCCTGATAACCATCCATAATGGTCTCCTGCAAAGTATGGGGCACCAGATTAAGTTCAAACTGGGCTCCGTTAACGCCGTTGACGGTAAGACTCACCCCATCGACACAGATCGACCCTTTGTGGGCGATATACTTCGCCAGTTCCTTGGGGGCGGCTACGCTGAAGCGGATCGATCGAGCATCATCACTACGCGAAACAATCTCACCTACCCCATCCACATGACCACTGACCAGATGCCCTCCAAGCCGGGTGTTGAGGGTCAGGGCCTTTTCCAGGTTGACCGGACTTCCCGCTTTGAGTTTGTGCAGGGTGGTCAGATTGATCGTCTCCCTGGAGACATCAGCTTTGAAACCCCGACCTGTGAGTTCGACAACAGTCAGGCAGATGCCATTGGTAGCGATGCTGTCACCCAGTGCCACATCATCAAGTTCAAGCTTACCGCTGTTGATGGTCAGGCGTAGATCCCCACCTCGGGTCTCCAGTGACTCCACTTGGCCGATGGCCTGGATGATTCCGGTAAACATCTTAAATCCTAGAATCCGTAGTTGAACGTGGATTTGTGGGAAATCTCAGCGTACCCGGCAAGGCGTCGTTCGCCGTTAATGGCGATTCCCTTAACAAGAACGACAACGCAGCAGGGTGCGCTGAGATTTTTCACAAATCCATGTAGCGTGAGTGGCTTCACCCGATGGGTGATGATGAAATTCATAAATGAATATAGCAAGTCATTACCTTATGTCAGATTTTAGCGGTCAACTGCGGAATCTAGGTTTATCCTCGTTGATCTGGGGGATGGCGGTGATGCGGATGTCCGGGCCGATCTGTCGCACATCGGTGATGTTGAGTGACAGCCGTTGGGACATCTGCTGAATGCCTGGCAGTTTGAAGAGCCCTCGCGCCGAGTCGCCCATCAGGTGGGGGGCCTGGTAGATGATCAGTTCATCGACCAGTCCCTGTTCGAGCATGGCGCCAGCCAGGGTTGCTCCCGACTCCAGGAGGATTTCATTGATCTCCTGATCGGCGAGAAAATGGAGCACTTCGTGCAAGTCCAGCCCCTGCTCGGTGGCCGGTACGGTGACCACCTGGGCACCGGCCGCCTCCAGGGCGATGCCATGGGTTGGGTTGTCATCGCTGCAGACCACCAGGGTGGGCCCCGGCAGGCTGAGCATTTTGGCGTTGGCCGGGGTTTGCAGTTTCGGGTCGAGCACCACCCGCACCGGGCCGGGGATCTGCAGATCCTCGTCGATGCCCAGTTCGCTGTGGGAGATGCGCACGTTCATCGAGGGATCATCCGCCAGCAGGGTGCCGATGCCGGTGAGGATGGCGTTGCTGGCGGCTCGCAGTTTGTGTACATCGAGCCGTGACTCATCGGAGGTGATCCACTTGCTCTCGCCATTGGCCATGGCGGTTCGGCCATCCAGGCTCATGCCCATCTTACAGCGCACATAGGGCAGCCCCAGACCCATGCGCTTGATGAAACCGGGATTGAGGGCAGCGGCCTGGGCTTCCAGGACACCGCTGACGACCTCGATTCCGGCCTCTTTCAGTTGTTCGAATCCTTTACCGGCCACCTTGGGGTTGGGGTCGGTCATGGCGGCCACCACCCGTTTCACCCCCGCCTCGATCAGGCCTTCGGTACAGGGTGGGGTTCTTCCCTGGTGACAGCAGGGCTCCAGGGTGACATAGGCGGTGGCGCCGCGGGCCGCTTCGCCCGCATCCGCCAGGGCGTTGCGCTCCGCGTGCAGTTCCCCGGCCCGGCGATGGTAGCCTTCACCGACGATCTCGCCATCCTTGACCAGCACGCAACCGACTCTGGGGTTGGGCTGGGTGGTGTACCAGCCCCGCTTCGCCAACTGGATGGCGCGCCCCATATAGCGATGGTCGAGATCACTGCTCAAGATTTCTTTTCCTCATCAGGCAACAGATCCATCTGACGACGCCGGGTCTCCGGGCTGGGTTGCTGTTCCAGACGCTCGATCTCTTCGCGGAAGGCGTTGACATCCTCGAACTTGCGATAGACCGAGGCGAAGCGCACATAGGCCACCTGGTCGAGCTGTTTCAGCTCCTCCATCACCAGTTCACCGATCGCCAGGGAGTTGATCTCCCGCTCCCCGCCCGCCATCAGCTTGCGGGTAATGTGGTTGATCGCCGCATCGACCTGGTCGGCACTCACTGCCCGCTTCTCCAGGGCCCGATCCATACCGGCACGGAGTTTACGCCCATCGAAATGGACCCGGCTGCCATCCTGCTTGACGACCCAGGGGAGATTGAGTTCGGCGGTTTCGTAGGTGGTGAAGCGCTCTTTGCAGACCGTGCACTCCCTGCGCCGGCGGATCTGGTCACCCTCTCCCGCCAGGCGGGAGTCGATCACCTTGGTATCCTGGGCACCACAGAATGGACAGCGCATCGCTCTTTATCGGTTGCGGCAAGCCGGGCGCCTGTTCAGCGCCCAGTTGCCTGTCGGTTGAATATCAGTCGGCATAGACCGGGTGCTTGGCGCAGATCTCCAGCACTTTCGCCTTGACCGCTTCGATCACCGCTTCATCACCGCGGGCATCGATCACGTCGCACATCCAGCCGGCCAGTTCCACACACTCGGACTTGTTGAAGCCGCGGGTGGTGACCGCCGGGGTGCCGACCCGAATGCCGGAGGTGACAAAGGGTGACTGGGGATCGTTGGGCACCGCATTTTTATTCACGGTGATGTTGGACGCGCCAAGCCAGGCATCCACATCCTTACCGGTCAGGCCCGCTTCGATGAAGCTGACCAGAAACAGATGGTCGTCGGTGCCCTTGGAGACCACATCGTAACCCCGGTCCATGAAGACCTGGGCCATGGCGCGGGCGTTGTCGATCACCTGACGCTGATAGGTTTTGTAATCCGGTTCCATCGCCTCTTTGAAGGCCACCGCCTTGGCGGCGATCACATGCATCAGCGGACCACCCTGAATGCCGGGGAAGACCAGGGAGTTGAGCTTCTTCTCAATCTCCGGGTTGGACTTGGCCAGGATCAGACCACCGCGGGGCCCACGCAGGGTTTTATGGGTGGTGGTGGTGGTGACATCGGCAATATTCACCGGGCTGGGGTAGTGCCCCGCCGCGATCAGGCCGGCCACATGGGCCATGTCGACAAACAGATAGGCACCGATCTCATCGGCGATATCGCGGAAGCGTTTCCAGTCAACGACCCGGGAGTAGGCGGAGAAACCGGCCACGATCATCTTCGGCTTGTGCTCTCTGGCGAGACGATCCACTTCGTCGTAATCGATCTCACCGGTCTCCGGGTTGAGGCCGTATTGCACCGCGTTGTAGAGCTTGCCGGAGAAGTTGGGCTTGGCGCCGTGGGTCAGATGGCCGCCATGGGCCAGACTCATACCGAGGATGGTATCCCCCGGCTGACAGAGTGCCATATAGACCGCCGCATTGGCCTGGGAACCGGAGTGGGGCTGCACGTTAGCGTAGTCCGCATCGAACAGGGCTTTGGCCCGGTCGATCGCCAGCTGCTCGGCCACATCCACATTCTCACAGCCGCCGTAGTAGCGTTTGGCGGGATAACCTTCGGCGTATTTGTTGGTCATCACACCGCCTTGCGCCTGCATCACCCGAGGGCTGGTGTAGTTCTCAGAAGCTATCAGCTCGATGTGCTCTTCCTGACGACGCTCTTCGGCCTCAATGGCGGCCCAAAGTTCATCATCGTAACCTTGAATCTGCATACTCTTATTGAACATATCGCCCTCTTCTACTGCGCACTGGGCTGACCCAGGCGGAAAAACATTCTGTTAATGGTGTTATCTTTTTTGTCGCGTCCTACCAATGGGATTCCGTAATCATGGCGCCATCGGCTGCGGTAACAGACTTTGACAACGCTAGACTCACAGAGCTCCGGGTCGATCCTGCTGACCCGTGGAGCAGAGGCGGAATATATCAAAGATCGTGTTCTGAGTCCTGCCTCAGAGTACGCCTGAAATCCCCGTTTTAATCAGGGATTGTGGGGCGCGCCTCGTGCAGCTCGCTGGCAGGAAACCGGCGCTCAATCCGCGCCTCATCCGGGCTCTGAATTGAACGCCTGAGGAGCTCGATTAATTACCGATCAACCCACTCTGCTGGAGAATCAGCAGAATATCGTCCCGCAAGCCGAACATATAGACAGCAACAATGCCGATGAATAGCACAATCAACAGGACAAACATGGTTATGAAGCCACTGATCGCCATCCGCCGCTTGGTTTTCACCTCATCGGTCATGACTCTTGAGACCTGGCCGACCACGGGAAACTCAAGCTCGGTACCGAGGGTACGCATATCGAAATAGACCGGCTTCAACTGAGACAGCAGGAAGGCCAGGGCACCGCCAATACCGAGCGCGGCAAACAGCACACCGATGGTCAGCAGCAGCCGCTTGGGTCCAACCGGCAGCAAAGGGACTTTCGGTGGCTCGACCACGCGGAACTTCAGGTTGTCGCCCGCCTCGTCGGCCCGCTCGGACATCTTCGCCGATTCGAGTCGCTGCACCAGCTCCTGATAGTTGGTCTTGTTGATGTTGTAGTCACGGTTCAGACGGGTCAGCTCCGCTTCCACCTTGGGCAGGGTATCGAGTTTCTTTCTGATCTCATCGACCCGATTCTGGTACTCATCGTTGCGCAGGCGTATCGCCCTTAAGTCGACTTCCGACTGACGATAGGCAAGCTTCAGCTCTTCCAGTGCGGAAGAGACGCCCGGCGTGGTGCTGGCAACCGGTGCCACCGGGGTTGCCGGCTGATTGGCAGCCTGTTTTCTCAGCTCCTCGATCTTCGACCTCAGCTCCTGCACATTCGGATGTTGATCCGTATAGCGCAGCAGCAGTTCATCCAGGCGGGTCTGCATCGCCAGCAGACGCTGCCCCATGGGTGAGGTGGATGCCGCCGAGAGTCCCAGACTCTCCTGCCGACGCTGCTCCTCAGCCAGGGTGGTGTTGTATTGATTCTTCAGCTCGTCGCGACGGATTCTCGCCTCTTTGTACTCCAGCTGAACCGTCTCCAGATCGGCCCGGGCCGATTCCAGGCGGGCGAAGATGCCGCCACTCTCTCTTGGCAGTGTGTCGACGTTTTTACGTTTGAATTCGGTCAGTTTGTTTTCCGCTTCAACCAGACGGGACTCATACTCGACGATCTGTTTCTGCAAAAAGTCCTGAGCCGCATCCGATTCGATACGGGTGTCTCCCAGAGCGCTTTCAACGAAGATATCCAGTAGCACCTTCACCACCCGCTGTGCCATGAAACGGTCGTCGTATTCGAAGGCGATGGTGTAGAAATTCTCGGTCTCCCGGGTGCCGGGAATGGTGCGGCGATTGACATCGACCACGATGGTTTGTCTCAACCAGTCGATCAGCTTCTCTTCCTCTTCACGGGAAGAGGCCTTGTGATCCATGTCGGTCAGCATCAGCAGCTTTTTCAGATTCTCATGACTCAGCAGGGTGCGGGTCATCAGATGCAGGCGCTGGTTCATGTCGTTCTGCACGGCCAATCCCTGCAGCAGCGGACGCAACACGCTCTCCGTATCCACATAGACCTTGGCTTCCGACTCATACTTTGAGGGCATCGAAAAGACCACGCCCCAGCCGATCAGGGCGACAATCCAGGAAACGGCAATCGCCTGCCAGCGGAAACGCCAGGCTGAGCGGATGTAGTTCTTAATCTTGTAAATAATTTCGTTCATCTAACCCTGCTACTACAGTTTGTCCTGATCATGTTACTGCAGAAAATGAGCGATCCTTTTTCTTGATGATTTCGGATCCATTACGACGGTCTGAATTAAGCTATCCATTCTAAAGGAGATCCATTCAGTAAAGTAGCCTAATATTCACTTGGCAGACAATTTGCGATGAGTTTTTTGACCTCGGGCATGGCGGGAAGTGCTGCCTACCGCTCCCTGTGCATGCCAGCCGCCGCGAAGTCGACTCGGAAAAACAAAACTTAACTATAAATCATATAGTTATCAAATTCACCTGAAGTGCCGCCGAAACTTTCCATTGCACCTGATGCCGCCCTGGCCTGGATTTGGCGCCCTCAAGAGACGCTAACTCACTCCCGTTAAAGGAGTTTTTCACGCTTCCTTAACTAACTCGATTTTCCTTCTATCCTTGCATTAGAAGCGACACCAAAGGCCACAGGCTTAACTTCAATCGAGGTCTATTACGTATGACCATGATTAGTCAGGCAAAATATGTCGATGGGTTATTCTATCCCGAGTGTCATCCCGGCTGGGGTGGCTGCGCGGAAGAGCTGTTTCACTATACCTCCCGCTATAGCGCCTATACGGAGGCGCTGTTGCGTAACCTCTCCGACCAGCGTCAGTTCAACATGTCAGGCTACCAGGCGGCGAATCTGAGCCATGAGCAGCGGCGTTTGATGGCGGCGATTCTGGCCCACAAACCCTGCTGTCGCACAGCCCGGGATATCACCCAGATCATCCGCGGTGTGATCAACGGCGAGCGCCATGTCAGTGAAGCGCTGACAAGCCACTATGAGGATCAGCTGAAGGTGATTCCCAAGGATGTGGAGCTGGTCTACAGCAACAAAGCCCACCCCCATGAGATGCGGGGTGTGGCGCCACTGGATCCCTTGCTGAATCTGGCATCAAGGCTGCAACTGCCTGTCGCTGTACGCGGCTGCCATGTGGAGATCCCATTGAAAGAGCTGGCGCAACATCTGGATTCCAGCAACTCTTCACTGCGCAACAGCCTTCAGGAAGCGATTCTGCAACTCCATTTTGCAGGCTATCAGCTTAAGAATCACCCGGGCCTGACCCATAGAGAGGTTCGGGAACTGAGCCTGAAACGCCCCTGCAAACCGCCGCCGGTTAAATATTCACCGGCCAGGAACCAGCGGCGTCACTGAGCCTGTTTACAATAGATCAAACCGCCCCGGGGGACTCATCCTCCAGGTAGGTATAGCCCTTAAGCCCCTCCTGATAGCGGCGTAGAAAACGATTCGCCTCGCGGGCCGAGATGCGCCCCTGCAGGCGCGCCTCCTGAAGTTGACGGCGCATCCGGTCGAGCAGCACTTTTTCATGGAACTGAACATAGTCGAGCACTTCCGCCACAGACTCCCCCGCCACCACCTGCTCCAGTTCATAGTGGTCCCCATCCATGCGGATATGTACCGCATGGGTATCGCCGAACAGGTTGTGCAGATCGCCCAGGATCTCCTGGTAGGCACCGGTGAGGAAGATCCCCAGCAGATAGGACTCCCCCGGTCGCTCGGTGTGCAGCGGCAGGGTTGGGGAGATGCCGTTCTGCAGCGGGAAATCCTCGATTTTGCCATCGGAGTCGCAGGTGATATCCACCAGTATGGCCTGGCGGTCCGGCTCTTCATCGAGCCGGTGGATCGGCATCACCGGAAACACCTGGTTGATCGCCCAGCTGTCCGGCAGGGATTGAAACACAGAGAAATTGCAGAAGTAGCGATCGGCCATCGTCGAGCTCAGTCCGGGTGCCAGCTGACTCAATTCCGACTCATCCATCGCTGTCATGATCCTGTTGACGATCCGACAATAGAGATCGTCCGCATGGGCTCGATCCGAGAGTGTGGCATGGCCCAGGGCAAACAGCTTGTTCATATCCTCCCGATAGGCAGTCACATCGTGCAGCGCCTCCCGCGCCTGCTGCTCATCAAATGAGGTCAGGGTCTCCCAGAGTTGGCGTAACTGCACCGGACTATCCGCTTGCGGCTCTTTCGGCGCCGTCTCACTGATGCGCCGGGTAGTACCGATCACATCAACGATCATTACCGCATGATGGGCCACCAATGCTCTACCGGATTCAGAGATGATATGAGGATAGGGCAAATCGGAATCATCGCAGACCTGCTTCAATGCCAACACCACATCGTTGGCATACTCTTGCAGACTGTAATCAACCGAGGAGTTGCTGCCGGAGATGCTGCCGTCATAGTTGACGCCCAATCCACCACCCACATCCATGAACTCGATGGGCGCACCCAGCTGGCGCACTTCGACAAAGTAACGGGCTGCCTCCTGCATCGCCTCTTTGATATAGCGGATCTGGGGTACCTGGCTGCCGATATGGAAATGCAGCAGTTTCAGTGAGTCGAGTTTATCAAGCTGCCTGAGTCGGCTGACCGCCTCCAACAGCTCTGTTGGCGAGAGGCCGAATTTTGAGTGGTCACCACCGGAGTCGTGCCACAAGCCATTGCTGGTCGTCGCCATCCGGCAGCGCAGACCGATCAACGGCTCCACTTCAAAGCGGGCCGCCGCATCGAGAATCAGCTCCAGCTCGTTGGGCTTCTCCACCACCACGAATACCCGCTTGCCCATCTTCAGACCGATCATTGCCAGATCGACAAACTCCCGGTCTTTGTAGCCGTTGCAGATGATCAACCCTTCCACATCCTCGAGCATCGCCAGGGTGGCGTGCAGTTCGGGTTTGGAGCCGGCTTCCAGACCCCAGTGGTAATCCGCGCCGAACTCGACGATCTCCTCCACAACCTGTCGCTGTTGATTCACCTTGATCGGATAGACACCATAGTAACGCCCGGTATACTCCGCCTCGTTGATGGCGATATTGAAGCGCTTGCTGATCTGATCCATACGCCGTTTCAGCATATCCGAAAAGCGTAACAGCAACGGCGGCTTGAGCTGCTGCTCCGCCAACTCTTCACAGAGTTTTTTCAGATCGATCCGGCGCAGACCATCGGTGATCGCCTCCGCGTGGCCCTGATCGTTGATGCTGAAAAAACCGTTCCCCCACTGACTGAGTTGATAGAGCGCTTCCGCCTGTTGTTGGTGCCAATGGTTACTACTCATCGACCACTCCGATCTGAGAACCCGTTTCTGGGTGTTGATTGAATCCTCTGGCCATACCCCAGAAGGAGATGCTTTTCTGCAGCAGCTTGGCGGCCAGCATATCGGAGACCCGGTTCGCTTCAGGCACCAGTTCAACCATATCCATACCGGCCAGCTCGACCGCCCTATTGCTCAGCAGGGTCTGCAGAATGGTCACCCCCTGGTGCCATGTCAACCCTCCCGGCTGTGGCGTACCGACTCCCGATATCAGCCCAGGATCGAAACCATCCAGGTCGATGGTCAGCCAGACCGGACCTTGCAGCGACGCCAGTCGCTCAAGCAGTTCATGCCAGATCTCGGGCTGCAACAACAGCCGATCAAAATAGCTGGTGATGCGGCTCTCCTGCTTGATCAGCTCCGCTTCCCGCTCATGCAGTGAACGGATACCGATCTGCAACAGTGAGTAGCCCTTCTGCCAGAGCCGATACATGGGACAGGCGTGGTTATAGACCGAGCCCTGGTAACTGGGCCTGAGGTCCGCATGGGCATCAATCTGCACGATGGTGCCCCCCTCAGGCATACGCGCATAGACCATCTCAGGTGTGATCGAGTGCTCTCCCCCGAGTGCAATCAGAAGATTCTCCCGGGGCAGTTTCTCTACCGTTTGAAACAGCTGTTGATGGAACTCCGCTTCTGTCGCTGCAGCCAATGCCACCGATGGCAGCACCGTGGACTTGAGATGACGGCTTGGACACCAGCCCATCTCCTCTTCATAGAACTCCAGTTGACTGCTGGCATCGAGGATCGCTGCGGGTCCCTGGCTTGTGCCTCCCTGGTAGGTGACAGTCCGCTCATAGGGAACCGGCAGAATAAGCACATCGGCTGATTCAACGGACGCGTTTGGCAGATCAAGATATTTCATGGCGCAGAGTGTGCCAGAAAAAAGCGTTCAGTAAAGCGTATCAACCCGACGACGGACCATGACCTGATCCGGCTAGCTGACAAATTCCCCGATTGAAAGGGTATCGATCCAGCAGAAACGAAAAAACCAGAGTAAAAAAACATTGGTCGATTCCAATCGACTGACTGTTCAGCTCGCAACAATTGAAAGATCCCATAAAGAATAGTGTTTGTCTCTGGGGTTTTTTCGGTAATATATAGAGATCCAAGGGGCTGCAGCCACAGGCACTGCTCCAACAACAACTTTTTTCGATAATTTCACCGGATAGATAGATAGATGGAAAGTGCATCACCCACCGAACTTGAAGTTGCTCAGCTGATCGTTGAGACCCTCAACCTGGAAGACGTAACTGCTGAGGAGATTGAATCAGAAGCACCCCTGTTCAGAGACGGCCTCGGACTCGACTCGATTGACGCACTGGAACTTTCACTGGGTATCAAACAGAAATATGGCATTCAGTTAAAAGCGGACGACGAGAATCTGACTGAAATCTTCTCTTCCCTATCCAAATTGACCCAGTACATCGTGGATAATCGCTGACTGTGTGGTGCAAAACAGCAGAACCCTTTGCCAAAGATCACCCTTGTCTGGCCGGCCATTTCCCAGGCAATCCCATCGTACCGGGAACCTTGATCCTGGACCGGGTCATCGAACTGCTTGAACACCATCTACCCGCGATCAGCATCAATGAAATCATCACGGCCAAATTCATGCAGCCGCTGCTGCCTGAACAGGGCTTTGAGCTGCGCTCGGAAGTAAAACCCGGCCAGATAAGCTTCGAGTGTGCGGTCGATAATCAAACCATAACAGCCGGCAAGCTGGCCTATATCGAGAGTGGGTCAAATCCTTGAGCAAACGATGGCAGGGACAGGTTGAACGGGGGACCACAGGTGCACTCCATCTGATCCTCTGGATCGCCTTGAATCTGGGGAGATTCATGGCTCGCCTGATACTCTACCCGATCACCCTCTACTTTCTGATCACCGGATCAGCCCAGCGGCGTGCCTCGACCGACTATCTCAATCTTACCCTGGAACGCCCTGCCAACCTGCTCGATAACGCCAAACACATACACACCTTCTCCGCCACCATCCTGGATCGGGTGTTCCTGATGGCGGATCGCTACGACTACTTCGATCTGGAAATTCACAACCACAAGCTGATCGCCGAACACCTGGATGCCAATCGGGGCTGCATTCTGCTTGGCTCCCATCTGGGCAGCTTTGAGATTCTTCGCGCCACGGCGATCGTGAAACGGGAACTGCCGCTGAAGATCCTGATGTATCCTCAACACAATGAGATGATGATGCAGGTCTTCTCCGAGCTGAACCCATCGCTCAGCGACAGCATCATCGAGCTGGGCCGACCCGATACCCTGATCAAAGCCCAGGAGGTGGTCGACCAGGGCGGCATCCTTGGCCTGCTGGGTGATCGTGTCATGGATGCCAACAAAACCGTGCAGTGCCAGTTTCTCGGTCGGGAGACCACCTTTCCCCAGGGTCCGATGCTGCTCGCCTCGATCATGAAATGCCCGGTATTTCTCTTTTTCGGACTCTACCTGGGCGGCAACCGCTACCAGATCCGTATGGAGCATTTTACCGACCGGGTGGAGCTTGAGCGGGGACGTCGCGAGGAGATGCTGCAAATCTGGACCCAGCGCTATGCGGACAGGCTGGAGTTCTATGCCCGTCATGCGCCCTACAACTGGTTTAATTTCTACGACTTCTGGGGGCGCGACGATGCCTCTGAATAGATATGGGATCGGCTCTCTGTCACTCATTCTGCTGCTGATCAGTCTGAGCTTGACCGCTGCGGCCGAAGAGCCAGGTTGGTCATTGGACTATCTGATGGATCAGTGGCAGGCGTCTGGCGAGCGGCAGGCCCGTTTCACCGAAACACGCCAACTGGCGCTGCTCGATCAGCCGATCGAACAACAGGGTACCCTGCTGTTCCAGCCGCCCGACCGATTGGTCAGAACCCTCGCACCCCCGAGCAGTACCAAATATGAGATCGAGGGAAACCGGCTCACCCTGTGGAGGAATCAACAGCAACAGGTCGTCCTGCTGGACAACATCCCGGAGCTGCTGGCTTTCAGCGCCTCCTTCCGCTCGGTATTGAGTGGCGACCGGGAGACACTCGAACGCTACTTCACCCCCGAACTGACTGGCAGCCAGGATGCCTGGAGCCTGAACCTGATCCCCAAAGAGGGTGCTTTGGGCAGCAAAATCAAGCGCATCGAGATCACCGGAACGGCCCTTCAGATTGAACGCTACCTGGTGATCGAGCGCAACGGCGATCAGATCATCACCCAGCTGATGCCGATCGGGGAGTGAGTGTCGACTGCTCCTCCGCAAGCCCCACTGAGCGCATGAAGCGACAATGACCATCCGAACAGACACCCTGCTGGCCTGGCTTGCCGCACTGGCGCTCTGTAGTTGGTGGGTCTTCAGTCAGGTCTCCCTGCGTACCGACATGAGCCTGTTCCTGCCGGAGGGCACCGCCGCAGACCAGCAGATACTGCTGAATGAGATCAATCAGGGTCCCGCCAACCGACTGCTGTTACTGGCCGTCACACAAGGCGATGCGGCATCCCGTGCCGCTCTCAGTCAACAATTGACAGCCCGCTTACGCAGCAGCCCGCTGCTCAGCCGGGTTGAAAACGGTGCCCCCGGGGCGTTGCAGATCGATCCGCTGCTTTTCACATACCGCTACCTGATCTCAGCCGGGATCGACGCCTCCGCATTCAGTGCGGAGCGCCTCAATAGCGCCCTGAAGCAGCGTCTGGAGGAGCTGAAAGCCCCCTTCCCCTCCCCCTTCAAGGATCTTCTGGCAGCCGATCCCGTTGGCAGTTACCAGAGCATGCTGCGCAGTTGGCTGGCCGAAAAGAGCATTCACCGGGAACAGGGCGTCTGGCAGTCAAAGCAGGGTGAGATGGCCCTGCTGCTGGTACAGACACTGGCCGGGGGACTCGAACTCGATGAGCAGCAGGCGGTGCTCACCTTTCTGCAGGATGAGTTCGACCAGCTCGATCAAGAGGCCACACATCAATTGATCATCAGTGGCCCGGGTGTTTTCGGTGTGCAGTCCCGGGCGGTCATCCACTATGAGACCCAGACGCTCAGCATGGTCGCCTCGGCACTGATCGCCCTGCTGCTGTTCAGTGCCTACCGGTTTCTGCCCTATCTGCTGTTTGCCGCCCTGCCCCTGCTGAGCGCCATGCTGGCCGGCGCCATCGTCTGTCAGCTTGCGTTTGGTGAGTTGCACGGTATCACCCTGGCGTTCGGTATCACCCTGCTGGGGGTGACGCTGGACTACCCGATCCATCTGTTCAGTCACCTGCGTCACTCCGAGCCGGTAAACAGCACCATGCTGTCGATCTGGCGAACCCTGCGGCTGGGGGTCATCACCACCTGCATCGCCTATCTGGTGCTGTTGACCACCGATTTCATTGGCCTGCGCCAACTGGGCCTGTTTACCCTGACCGGTCTGCTGACCGCCGCATTGACCAGCCGCCTGCTGCTGCCGAGAGTCTTTCCAGAGCCCTTCTCACCACCCCAGCCAAGAGGCATGACGCTGCTCAGCGTGATGCTGCAAAGAAAACGCTGGCCCTCGCTGGTTATGCTTGCACTGGCGGCGATCAGCCTGACCACGCTGCTGCTCTCCTCGAAGCCGCTCTGGCAGGATGACATCTCCACCTTCTCCCCGCTGCCCAAGGCGTTGCTGGAGCAGGATCGACAGCTTCGCCAACATTTCAGCGCCACCGATCCCAGCCACCTGTTGCTGATCCAAGGGGAGGATCCACAACAGCTGCTGCAGCGCAGTGAAGCGCTGCGCCGACACCTGCAACAGGATCCGGCAGGCGCTTCGCTGCTCGACATCGCACTCCCCAGTGACTATCTCCCCAGTGAGCAGCAGCAGAGAGCCACACAAGCATCACTGCCCGATCGACAGCAGCTCTCGGACAATCTGCAGCAGGCCATGCAGGGATTGCCGTTTCGCAAGGCCGCCTTCGACCCGTTCATCGCAGAGATCGAGCAGAGCCGCAACCTGCCTCCCCTGAGCTATGCGGAGGCCATGTCGAGCGAACTGAAAACCCGCCTTGAAACGATGATCCGCGAGGGTGAATCGTCCTGGTTCGCCCTGATCCCCCTGCAGACGGTTGCCGATCCCGAGCAGATTGAGCGCTATGTTGAGGAGAACCTGACCGAGGTGAGGTATCTGAACCTGAAGCAGCAGGTGAGTGGCCTGGTGGGGGAATTCAGACAGCAGACCTTGGAGCGGGTGGCCCTCGGCACCGGCCTGATGTCGATCCTGTTGTGGATTGGCCTGGGCTCGTTGAAGCGCACGCTGACCACCCTGATACCCATCGGCCTGGCTATTCTGACCAGTGTGGGTGTGTTACATTTGATCGGTGAAACCCTGAACCTGTTTCATATGATCTCACTGATGCTGGTACTGGGCATCGGTTTGGATTACAGCCTGTTTTTCGGCCGCCGCGAGCAGCATCAGGGTGATGCACTGCTAACCCTGCATGCCCTGAGCGTTTGCGCTCTGAGTACCGCAGGTGTGTTTGCGATCCTTGCCAGTTCTTCGATTCCCGTGTTACACGCGATCGGCCTGACAGTCGCCATCGGCGTGGTAATGAGCTATCTTGCCACTTACGCCTTGTCCCGAATAAATTCATAGAGTTAAAGGACCAAGCTCAGGTTTTGACTAAACATTGTCATCCGCCTGCTGCTGAGCTACGAAAAAATAATGAACGGAGTCCAGCCCGAATCTAACAATCAGTTGCGCGGACTTGCCCACATCGGCTTGTTGCTGCTGGCGCTCGCCTATCCCCTGGTGCTCCATTTCGGTGTTCTCAGCGGCAGCCTGATCGCCCCCAGCCTGATCCTGATGCTGCTGCTGGCAAACTGGGGGGTGCTCGAACTGATCAAGGGTCGGTTGAGTGGCTGGCTGATCATTGCCATCGCCCTGCTCGGCATCGCCTGGTTGCTGCTGGAAACGCCTGATACGATTCAGCTTTTAAAATTGCCGCCGATAGCAATCAACGGTAGCCTGTTTACACTATTTACCATGACCCTGCTGCCTGGACAGACGCCTTTGATCACCCGTTTTGCGGAGTTGCTGCACAAGGATGAGCGGGAGTTGAACGATTATGAACGCCTCTACACCCGGCGTGTCACCCAGTTCTGGTCCGGCATGTTTGCTTTTTTGACGGTCGAGAGTGCCTATCTGGCCTATTTTGCTGACACAGAAACCTGGTCACTTTTCACTAACTTTGTAAACTATCTAATTGTAATTGCGGGATTACTCATCGAATATCGAATCCGGGAGCGAAAGCTGCCCCACCTAGAGCATCCCGGTTTTTGGAATTTCGTTCGACTGGTCCGGAGAATTGAATGGCGCAGCCTGCTTTAAACAGCCCAATTCACTGCAGCATGCTGGTGCACCATCCGCAGCAGCTCGCCGCCTGGCACCGTGGTGCCGGCATCTCGGCCGCTCAGTTCTATCAGGATGTGGCCAAGCTGGCAGCCCAGCTGCCTGAAGCCGGCGAGGTGGTGAATCTGTGTGAAGACCGCTATCACTTCGCAGTCAGCTTTGCCGCTGCGATCGTGCGTCAGCAGGTTACCCTGATGCCATCCAACAACACACCGGGCGCAGTCAACAGCCTGCTCAACAAGAGCCAGGACGGTTATTGCCTGACCGATCAGTTGCAACAGGGTATCCAGGCCCGGCAGCTGCTCTACACTGAGTTGCTGAATGCTGATAACCATGATTCGATTGCACTGCCGGAACAGATCGAAGCGGATCGTCAGGTTGCCATCCTCTATACCTCAGGCTCCACCGGTACCCCCAAACCCAATCCCAAGAGCTGGGGAGAGCTGAAAGCGGAAGCGGAAAGTGCCTTACAGCGTTTTCCGTTCCTCTCCCGTGGCGTCTCATCTCTGGTGGCCACGGTACCGGCCCAACATATGTATGGACTCGCCACATCGATCTTCTTCCCCTGGCAGGGGGGGATCGCGTTACATACCGGAAGACCGCTGTTCCCGGCGGACATCGCGGCGGATCTGGCGCTTACTTCAGCGCCTAGAGTCTTGATCAGTACGCCACTCCATCTGCGGGCCTGCCTGGACGCCGGTATCAGCTGGCCGAAGATCTCTTTCATCATCTCTGCCACAGCGCCACTCAGCAGAGAGCTTGCCGCCGAGGCGGAGCAGCAACTGCAAACCGAGATCTATGAGATCTACGGTTCCACCGAAACCGGCTCGATTGCCAGCCGCCGCACCACCAAGGATGAGCACTGGACACTCTACGATGGGATCGAAATGCGCCAGGAGGGCAACCAGACCTATGCCAGTGGGGGCCATCTCCCTCACCCGGTCCTGCTCAACGACACCATCGAGATCCTCAGCAGTGGTCGCTTCAGACTGCTGGGTCGCAACAACGATATGCTGAAAATTGCCGGCAAACGGGCCTCCATCGGCGACCTGAACCAGAAACTGCTGGCCATACCCGGGGTGATCGATGGGATCTTCGTACCCCCAGAGAATCCAAACAATGAGAAACAGCGGCTGACCGCATTGGTGGTGGCCCCGTCACTCAGCAAGCAGGAGATACTGCATCAGCTCACTCAATCCATCGATGCGGCATTTCTGCCCAGGCCACTCCATTTCGTTGAATCACTGCCCAGAAACTCAACCGGTAAACTGCCCCGTGAGCAACTGATCAAGTTCCTGAAGACGATCAAATAACATAACGAGGCGTTTAGGCAAGACGCTCTGAAATAAAGGAATTTATGGATTACAGGATGTATAGAACATTGTCATATTTAGCCACGGCTCGCATAATAGTCAGCTTCGACTTAAGGCATCAGGACAAAGTACGATTAACAAGGGACCGATTCAGCCTTTACCGGTGGTTCCTGATGCATCTCAAGCTGTGCCGAAGGCGCATTGAAGAGAGCAGCCTGGTTGGCCTGATACAACCCCAATCCAAAGCGGACGATTTTTCGCATCGGCACTCGCATCGGGATTGGTATACGCTGAAATAACAGCAATGACTGAATAGAACGAACCGGATAGAACACAGGCTCAAAAATGACCCCGTTATCGATTACCCACTTTACCCTGACCAATGCGCTTGGGTGCGGCAAACAGGCCTCCCTGGAGGCACTGCGCACAGGCCGTAGTGGTCTGCAGCCCTGCGATCTGGAGAATGTGGATCTTGCCACCTGGATCGGACGGGTTGATGGTCTGGAGGAGATGCCGCTGGAGGGTAGACTGGCAGACTATGATTGCCGCAACAATCGACTGACACAGCTGGGCTTGCAACAGGATGAGTTCCTGCCGGCAGTGGAACAGGCGGTGCAGCGCTATGGTGCCGACCGCATCGGTGTTTTCATCGGTACCAGCACCTCAGGTATCGCGACGACTGAAACCGCCTATCGAACACGCGACGACCGTGGGCTACCGGCCGAGTTCACGCCGCGCTTTACCCATAACATCGCCTCATCCAGCCACTTCGTTCGCCACAGCCTGGGATTGAATGGCGCCGCCATCGCCATCTCCACCGCCTGCTCCTCCAGTGCCAAGGTATTTGCTGCGGCCTACCGCTATATCATGGCCGGTGTCTGTGATGCGGCGATTGTCGGCGGGGTTGACTCTCTCTGTCTGACCACCCTGTACGGTTTCAATGCTCTCGATCTGGTTTCCGCTGAACCTTGCCGTCCCTGGGATGCGCAACGCAATGGCATCAATATCGGTGAGGGTGCCGGTTTCGCGCTGCTGGAAAAACCTCAGAGTGGGGATTCATGCCCCTCCCTGATCGGATACGGTGAAAGCTCGGATGCCCACCACATGTCGACACCCCATCCGGAAGGCGCCGGGGCGCGCCACGCCATGCAACAGGCGTTGGAGCGGGCAGCCCTTGAAACCACCGATATCGACTACGTCAATCTGCATGGCACCGCCACCCGCAGTAACGATGCTTCGGAGGATAGCGCTGTCTGTGGCCTGTTTGGAGATCAGACCCCCTGCAGTTCAACCAAGGGGTTCACCGGACACACCCTGGGCGCCGCAGGCATCACCGAGTCGATCTTCGCCCTGCTCTGTCTGCAGGACGGTCTGCTGCCGCAAAGTCTGCAAACCAGACAGCAGGATGAAACACTGAGTGCCAATATCCTGCTCGATCCGAAGCAGCGGGCGTTGCGCCACGTCCTGAGCAACTCGTTCGGTTTTGGTGGCAATAACTGCAGCCTGATTTTCGGAGCGGCCGCATGATTACACTATCCGTAGAGAAGATCGGTGTGGTTGCCCAGGGAATCAACAACTGGCAGGAGGCGAGTGCGCTGCTGCAGGGGGAGGCCGATTATCAGGGTGGCGAACTGCCTCCTCTCAAACCTTCGATGCTGAAGCCCAATGAGCGCCGTCGCACCACCAGAACCATCAAGATAGCCCTGCAGGCAGCGGAAGAGGCACTGCAGGGTTTTACCGGCAGTGAACGTCTGGCTTCGGTATTCAGCTCATCAGAAGGCGATCTGGATATCATCGATCAGATCTGCCTTGCCCTGACCGAGGAGGGACGACCGGTCTCCCCGACCCAGTTTCACAACTCGGTGCATAACGCACCGGCGGGCTACTGGTCGATCGGTGCCGGCGCCAGACAGGGGTCATCCAGTCTCGGCGGTCTGAATGGCAGCTTTGCTGCAGGCCTGATGGAGGCCGCCGTGCAATCCGTGGTGGAGCAGATACCGGTGTTGCTGGTCTGCTACGATCAGCCACCACCGGAGCTGCTGAAATCGTTCATGCCCATCAGTGAGCCGTTTGCCGTCGCCATGCTGCTGAATGGGGAGAGCGACAGCCCACTGGCCAGACTCAACCTCAACACACGACCGGATGGTAGCGAGAGCCAACTGTCGAAACCGGCGCTGGAAAAACTCCGACAGTCAGCCCCATCGACCCGCAGTCTACCGATGCTGCAAGCCATCGCGCGACATCAATCGGCAGAGATCACCCTGCCCTACCTGCCAGGCTTGAATCTGCAAGTGGAACTGCAAGCATGCTAGAGAAACCGCTGGAGGGCGCTGAGCTCTACAATCTGCTGCCACATGCTGGCTCGATGCGGTTGATCGACAAGGTCATCGATTGGGATGAAAGCCAGATCCAATGCCAGACGTCGACCCATTGTCATGCTGACAATCCCTTGCGCAACAACGGGCAGCTGTCAGCGGTGCATGCGGCCGAGTATGGTGCCCAGACAATGGCCCTGCATGGCGGGCTGCTGGCGAGACAATCGGGGCAACAGCAACCCGGCGGCTATCTGGTCAGTCTGCGTGGCGTGAAACTGCACGTCCGCCAGCTGAATGAGCTCGATGCCCCACTCCACATTCAGGCAACACAGCTGCTGGCCGACAGGGGCAACATGCTCTATGATTTCGTCCTCAAAACTGAATCCGTCCTGGTAGCAGAGGGAAGAGCCGCAGTGATCGTACATTCGGAGGAAAATCAGTGAAGCGAGCCTTGGTTACAGGGGGCAGCGGGGATATCGGTTCGGCAATCTGCCAACAGCTGAGTTCACCGCAAACCCATGTCATCGTACACGCCAACAGTAATCCTGACAGAGCCGAGGCGGTGGTTGAATCGATTCGTCAATCCGGTGGCAGCGCGGAGCGCTGTCTGTTCGATATCCGGGACAGTGGAGCGGCCCGCCAAACCCTGGAGAAGCTACTCGAATCCGGCCCCATACAGACGCTTGTTCATAATGCGGGCATCCATGACGACGCCCCGCTGGCAGGCATGCAGGCAGAGCAGTGGCAGCGGGTGATCGATGTCTCCCTGAGCGGTTTCTACAACGTTACCCAACCCCTTTTATTACCGATGCTGAGAACCCGCTGGGGAAGAGTGATTGCCCTCTCTTCGATTGCCGGAGTGATGGGTAACCGGGGTCAGGCTAACTACGCCGCCGCCAAAGCGGGGCTGCACGGTGCGATCAAATCCCTGGCTTTGGAGCTGGCCTCTCGCGGGGTGACAGCCAATGCGGTTGCTCCGGGCATTATTGAAGGCAGCATGACATCCTCCACCTTCGATGCAGACGCCATCAAACAGATCGTACCCATGAAAAGAGCGGGCACCGCCGATGAGGTTGCCGCTCTGGTGGGCTTTCTGGCCTCTGATGCGGCGGCCTATATCTCTGGTCAGGTGATCTCAATCAACGGGGCTATGGCCTGATCAGGGCCTATCAAGATGCAAATCGCAGTTGTTATTCCAGTCTACAATGAATCCGCAACCATCCGGGATGTGGCCGCAGCAGCCCTGCAGCAGACGGAAAACGTGATCATTGTCGATGATGGCTCTTCCGATGACAGCCAGAGCCAGCTCGAGGGCCTCAATGTCCATCTGCTGAGGCATGAACAGAATCAGGGCAAAGCGACGGCACTGCAGAGCGGCTTCGACCACGCGATCAAACTCAACGCGGAGATGATCATCACGCTGGACGGGGATGGTCAACACAATCCGGCCGAGATTCCCCAGCTGATCAGTGCGGCCCAGGCCAATCCAAGCAGCATCATCATTGCCGCCCGCTTGAAACAGCGCCACAACGCCCCAAAGTTGCGTCTGTTCGCCAACCGCTTTGCCGATTTCTGGGTCTCCTGGGCGGCCGGCTATCCGGTGACCGATTCCCAGTCGGGATTTCGTCTCTACCCCTTTGAGTTGGTTCGGGATATACGCCTGAACACCTCAAAAGAAAAAGGCTTTGTTTTTGAAAGTGAAATTGTCATTGAAGCGGCAAGCCACAGCTTTTATAGTGTATCGGTACCGGTCGAGTCGATCTATCATGTAGGAAGACGCCAAAGTCACTACAAACCCTGGACAGATACCTGGCGTATTGTGCGAATGATTGCCTGGCGCTTGATAAAAAGAGGCTTATACCTCCAGGGCCTATTTCGCAGTCTCGGCATACTGGCTGATCCACGCAAACACGCTGCACAGTAGAGCGTGTGGATTACAGTCCTGATTAATACCTGATCCCGTGAATTCAGGTAACAACAGACACAAAGAATTTCTATAAACTATTGCAATAAACCACTGTCGTTAAGGGAGTCCCGATATGAAAATAGTCTCTATAAAAAACCTGCTGTTCATTTCTCTGCTGGTATTTACCCTCGGATTGATGGGCTGTCGTACCGAGCCGGTCTACAACGTGGAAGATTCTCCGGTCAACACCATCGGTAAAACCTCCACCACCAACATTAAGAAGGCCATCATGTCGGCCGGTGCGGGTCTGGGATGGCGTATGAAAGAGGTCAAACCCGGCCATATCGTCGCTACCATCATGAAGCGCGGTACCACCGCCACTGTAGATATCCCCTACAACAAAAAGTCCTACAGCATCGTTCACAAAACCAGTAACGGTCTGAAGTATGACGGCAGTAAGATCAACAAGCAGTACAACAAGTGGATCGTCAATCTGGACAACGCCATTCAGCAACGTCTGATCGCGATGTAAATTGTCCCCTCTCCCCGTGCATGTCAATGCATGGGGAGGGATTCAACCCCACACAGTTCTCAGCCTGAGCCATGCAATTCGACCCTGAACGGGGCGCTATCGATTGGGATGGCCTCTGGACCTTCGGCCTCACCCTGTTACTGCTGATCGTCGGCATCGGCATTCCGCTGCTGATCAGCCTGATCTATGTCTACCGGACAGCCCACTCGGCAAGCAGCCAATGCGACTGTGACAGCCTGCTGGTCTTCGGCAAGCGATTAACCAGACAGGGCATAGACCAGGATTACCGTTTGCGGCTGGAAAAGACCCTCGAGCTGATGCAGAACAATCCCTCGTCTAGCCTGCTTTTGGTGGGAGGCGCCGCACCGGGAGAGGATCTCACAGAAGCCCAGGCCGGCCGGGACTATCTGATCGGCAAAGGTATCGCGGAATCCCGCCTGCGCTTGGAGCAGCAATCCCAGAACACTCTGGAAAATCTGCAGCATGCCCGAACCATGCTGACGCAGCAGGATGCCTATCCGGTGGCATTGATCAGCAATCGCTATCATCTGGCGCGCATCAGTACCATCGCCACCAGTCTCAGCCTGAATCATCAACTCTGCGCGAGTGAAGCAGCGCTCCAGTTCAGCCCGCTACTACTGCCCCGCATGATCATCGAAGCCTGGTATATCCTCTGGTTCAATACCGGCAAGAGCTGGTCCAGACTGATTCGCAGTGAGCGCATGCTCAACCGGGTCACCTAGGGCCTGTTCACGCGAATCCAATCACCCCTGCTGTACCTTAAATAGCCCCTAATGGTGCTTTACTTGAGCGTTGTTTGGTGGGGCATGGCCCCACCAATACACTGATTCAATGTGTGAGGGTGGCTCCTGAAAAAGCACCAAAATCCATCGCCCGGCCGGATCAAACTCCGTGTCGGCTTGAGTCGTGTTTGTTGGATTGGTGCCCGGTATGCCGAACGGCATACCGGGTGGCTGAACTCAGCCGTATTGGGCGCAGGCCTTGGCGATAACCGTGACGGTTCGTTGGTGATCGCGCACACAGGGATTGTCACTGTCCCAGACATATCCGGCGAGTACCGAACAGATCTGATCCTGCAGTTCGTCCGGTTTGACGGCGCTGTAGAAGATGGTCGGCAGGCGATTGTCATACCAGGCGGTGACAAAGGTCCTGAAGGTGTCCACACCCATCATCAGGTGATCCGCATAGTCTGTCTGCCAATCCACACGCTCGCCCTGCAGCTGACGGATCAGCGTCTTGGCCGCACGGTTGGATGACTCCAGCGCCAGGGTGACACCGGATGAAAACACCGGATCGAGGAATTCGGTGGCGTTGCCCATCAACGCAAAGCCATTGCCATGCAGCTTTTTGGCGGATATGGAATAGCCGTTGATTCGGCGTACCGGAAAGGTGAACTCAGCGTTTTTCAGACGCTCTCTGGTGTTCTTGTTATCGTTGATGATCGCCCGCAGTTTCTCATCCGGATCCTCGGGATAGCGGGCCAGGAAGTCCGGCTTGGCGACCACACCCACCGAGGTCTTGCCGTTTGAAAACGGGATGATCCACATCCAGGCATTGTCCGGGTCATCCAGGGAACAGATCCAGATACGTCCCTCTCCTTCCCCTTGCGGGCGGATGTCGCCGGTGACATGGGTAAAGTAGGATTCACGCAGGGGCAGCATGGAGTTCTCGTCAAGATCCAGCAGACGGGGCAGAACCCGGCCATAGCCGCTGCCATCCAGAATGAAGCGTGCCGTGACACTGGCCGGCTCACCCTGCTCATCTTCCAGCATCGTGGTGGAGCTGCCATCATCGGCGAAGTTCACGTCGGTGGCGCCATAGCCCCAGAGAACCGGAACACCGCGGGCTTCGACACTTTCGGCCAGAACCTTATCGAAATCTTCACGGGGCACCTGATAGGTATATTTCCAGCCTTGGGTAAACTGTTGTGAGAACTGGAAGGTACAGGTCTCGTCACCCCGCTTGAAAACCGCCCCATCCTTAACCATGAATTTCTGATCCTTCACAACATCCAGCAGATCGGCCTCTTCAAGCAGGTCCATGCATCGAGGCAATAGGCTCTCGCCGATCACAAAACGGGGAAACCGCTGCTTCTCAACCATCATGCAGTTGAATCCGGCTTTGTGGATCAGCGCGGCAGCCGTGGCCCCAGCAGGTCCGGCGCCAATAATCAGTACATCTGTATCGTATGTCTTCATGATCTTCCTTCAGAGTGTTGACTCGACAGGTATGAACAAGGGCCGATGATGTGGATCGACCCGGCACCCTGTCTCAAGCAGTGTCGACCAGATCCGTATGATCCTTCAATCTCATCCCTGATGGCTTGTTTTAGGCTCTCTGCAGCGGCATTGAGCGATGTTACTTTACTTTTTTTATGAACAGCTTACCAGCATCTCAGGAGTGCATTTCAGACTCTATTGACTTAGCTCATTTTGGACAAACTACGGGTTGTAAAACAGCAACAAAAAATGTGTCAATTGCTCTCTGCTCAGGGCCTGAAACCGCCAGTTTTTGATGACATATCAGTAACCTGTGGAGCGTAATTGAACTGAAGTGATGCAACAGTCCGTAAACCCTAGTCGACCCATCTGCGGGCGTTTCTGAAAAGACGCAGCCAGGGTGCATCCTCTCCCCATCCATCCGGATGCCAGGAGTGTTGAACCGTTCGGGTTACCCGTTCCGGGTGGGGCATCATGATGGTGACCCGACCATCGCGGCTACAAAAACCGGTCATGCCTTCAGGGGACCCATTTGGATTGGCCGGATATCGGCTCGCCACCTCACCACTGTTCTCCAGATAGCGCAGGGCCATCAGCTCGCGGGCTTGTGACTGCTGCTCCTGACTGCGGAACTCGGCCCTTCCCTCGCCATGCGCCACCGCGATCGGCAGACGGGAGCCCTGCATGCCGGCCAGCAGGATGGAGGGTGATTCTGTCACTTCAACGGTGACAAATCTGGCCTCGAACTGTTCCGATCGATTGCGCACGAAATGGGGCCAATGCTCAGTACCCGGAATCAGTTCATGCAGATTCGATAGCATCTGACAGCCGTTACAGACCCCCAGTGCAAAACTGTCGGAGCGGTTGAAGAAATCCGCGAAGGTCTCTCTGGCCCTCTCGTTGAACAGTACCGATTTGGCCCATCCCTCACCGGCGCCAAGTACGTCGCCATAGGAGAATCCACCACAGGCCACCAGACCTTTGAACTGATCGAGTCGGCTTCGGCCCTCGATGATATCGGACATATGCACATCCACACATTCGAAGCCTGCGCGGTGAAAAGCGGCGGCCATCTCCAGCTGACCATTCACCCCCTGCTCCCGCAGGATGGCCATGGCCGGTCTGACTCCGGTGGCGATCATCGGTGCGGCTACGTCCTCTTCCGGATCAAAGCTGAGGCTGACCTGGATACCGGGATCCGCCTCCTCAAGTCGTTGATACTCCTCATCCGCACACTCGGGGTTGTCCCGCAGGGCCTGCATCCGGCGACTGGTCTCCGACCAGGCCTGTTGAAAGGCTTTGCGCTGATCCGCCACAACCGCACTGCCCGATCGATTGAACTCAATCCGATCATCGTTGTTGAGGGTACCGATCACATGGCTGCAGCGCCCCAGTCCTGCATCGTTGAGCATTTTCAGAACATCATCGGTATCGTTGTGGCGTACCTGGATGACCGCACCCAACTCCTCGTTGAACAGAACCGCGCAATCATCCTCTCCCAGATCGTCGATATCGATGCTCACCCCGCAATGACCGGCAAACGCCATCTCACAGACCAGGGCAAACAGACCGCCATCGGAGCGATCATGGTAGGCCAGTAACAGGTCGCTCTGGTTCAGCTCCTGAATCAGATTGAAGAAACGCTGCATAGCGGCGGGATCATCCAGGTCTGCACCATGATGGCCAATCTGACCATACACCTGAGCCAGTGCCGAGGCGCCCAACCGATTCATCCCCTTACCCAGATCGATCAGAATCAGATCGGTATCACCCAGGTCGCTGCGCAATTGCGGCGTCAGGGTGCGACGCACATCGGTAACCGGGGCAAAGGCTGAAATGATCAACGAGATGGGTGCGGTTACGGCCCGCTCCTCGCCCTGCTCCTGCCAGACGGTTTTCATCGACATGGAGTCCTTACCGACCGGGATGGCTATGCCCAATGCGGGACAGAGCTCCATACCGACAGCCTTGACCGTGTCGTAAAGTTTCGCATCCTCACCGGGATGGCCGGCGGGCGCCATCCAGTTGGCTGAAAGTTTGATGTCGGAGAGCTGCGCAATGGCGGATGCAGCGATGTTGGTGATCGCCTCACCGATGGCCATACGTCCGGAGGCCGGCGCATCCAGCAGCGCCAACGGGGTTCGCTCACCCATCGCCATCGCCTCACCGGTGTAACCCATCAGACCGGAGGCAGTAACAGCCACATCGGCGACCGGCACCTGCCAGGGTCCGACCATCTGATCGCGGGTTACCATACCGGTAATCGAACGATCGCCGATGCTGATCAGAAAGGTCTTGTTGGCCACAGTCGGCAGTTGCAGTACCCGCAGAGCCGCCTCTTTCAGGTCGATATCGGCGAAATCGAGTTCCGGTTTTTGAAATGTCTTGCGACGAACATCCTTGAGCATCCGCGGCGGCTTACCGAACAGCAGATTCATCGGGATATCGATGGGATTGTTGTCGAAATGGGCATCGCCGAGGATCAGCTGCTGCTCATCAACCGCCTCTCCCACCACGGCGTAGGGACAACGCTCCCTTTCACAGATCGCCTTGAACACTTCCAGCTTGTTCACATCGACGGCCATCACATAGCGCTCCTGGGATTCGTTGCACCAGATCTCCATCGGTGACATGCCCAGGTCGTCGTTGGGTACCGCCCGCAGCTCGAACTGACCGCCCAGCCCCGCATCATGAACCAGTTCAGGCAAGGCGTTGGAGAGCCCACCGGCCCCCACATCGTGGATAAACAGGATGGGATTCTCCCCACCCCGTGCCCAACAGGCATCGATCACTTCCTGACAGCGGCGCTCCATCTCCGGATTCGAACGCTGTACCGAAGCGAAATCGAGATCCTCAGCCGAGGTACCGCTGGCCATACTGGAGGCGGCACCGCCACCCAGACCGATCAGCATCGCCGGCCCACCCAGCACAATCAGTGGAGAGCCGCTGGGGAATGAGTGTTTTTCAATATGCTCCTTACGGATGTTGCCCAATCCGCCTGCCAGCATGATCGGTTTGTGATAACCGCGAACTTCCGCCCCATCTGGACCAGGCACTTCAGCCTCATAGGTTCGGAAATAGCCGCACAGGTTGGGACGTCCGAATTCATTGTTGAACGAAGCGGCGCCGATCGGTCCTTCGAGCATGATATCCAGTGCCGAAACGATGCGTCCCGGCTTGCCGTAATCCACCTCCCAGGGCATCTCCGCATCGGGAAGCTTCAGATTGGAGACGGAGAAACCACACAGACCCGCTTTCGGTTTGGAACCCTTACCGGTTGCACCCTCATCTCGGATCTCACCACCGGAACCGGTTGCGGCACCGGGATCGGGCGAGATGGCCGTCGGGTGGTTATGGGTCTCAACTTTCATCAGGATGTTGATCTCCTCCTGACCATAGCCGTAGTTGAGGCTTTCAGGATCGAGCACGAACCGCTCCGCATCCGGCCCCTGGATTACCGCCGCATTGTCCTTGTAGGCCGAAAGCACATCCTTGGGGGAGACCTGAGTGGTATTGCGAATCATCTTGAACAGGGAGTGCGGCTGGGACTCGCCGTCGATCACCCAGTCCGCATTGAAGATCTTGTGTCGACAGTGCTCTGAATTCGCCTGGGCAAACATCATCAACTCCACATCCGTCGGATTGCGCTGCAGGGATTGAAAGCTCTCCACCAGATACTCGATCTCATCCTCAGAGAGAGCCAGCCCAAGACTCTGATTGGCACTCTTCAGGGCATCCAGGCCGCCTTTGATGACATCCACCTGTTTGTATTCGGCTGGTTCTGCCTGCTGAAACAGACAGCTGGCATCCTCTGCATCCGAAAGCACCGTCTCGGTCATACGGTCATGCAGCAGTGCGGCGGCCTGCATGAACTGTTCGCTGCTGAGGGGCTCTCCTTCGATGCTCAGAAAATGGGCAATTCCGCGCTCCAGCCTTTGCACCTTCTGCAGGCCACAATGGTGGGCGATATCGGTCGCCTTGGACGACCAGGGAGAGAGCGTGCCCGGCCGCGGAACGACCAGTAACAGAGTGCCGCTCGGAATTCTGGCAGGCAGTGACGGTCCATAGCGTAGAACTGTCTGCAAAACCGCCTGCTCATTCGCCTCCAGGGACTGCTCCACATTGGCAAAATGGAGATATTCAGACACCAGATCCACCGCAACACCAAGTTGCTCCGAAAGTCGTTTGGTCAGTTTTTGCAGGCGAAAATCGGAAAGTGCGGGCGCGCCACGGAGAATCAACATCGTCAAGCCTATGTCTTAGATTTGGAAAGGGTAATGATACTCGAAAAACCCCCTCACCCACAGACTTCGTAACGGGATTGGCTGTGGCGACGCTGGCGGATGGGATCACGCGGATTTCTGAAAACCCTTGGCAAGGCCACCCACAGCAAACGGACCCGATCTGTTCAACTGGCCTGGCCGATGGAAAATGCCAGGCAAAAAAAAGGTAGTCCATCACCTCTCAAGCGAAACAATGGACTACCATGATTCGGCACAAGCCGAAAGTTCTCCTCCATAGAGATCCGTAATCAGGGGCTATCTCAACCGTTTACTACTACCTGAAATAAAACTCGATAAACGCATTGTGAATAGCGCTGTAGCAGGGCCTGTTAACACGAATTCAATACGCCCTGCTGGGCCGAGTCCTTTATATGGCACCACGCCTCGAAAGCATCGAGCAGGTGACTGCCAATAGATGCGACTCGCGAGTCTGTCATATCCATCAGGCCAAACCGCTGACGGGCATACTCTCTCGAATCATATTTTTTGAAATGGTATGAAAGGGAGTGCGGTGGCCAGCTGTGAAGAGCGGCCCAAAAATAATCGCAGATCGAATTCCCTCTCTGACTAAATCCGTTTTATCCATGTCAACATCGTTTTGACTGCCAATAGGCTACCCCAGATCCACTGAGGATCAAAGATGCTAACTTACTCATCAAGATGGAAAAATAGAGGCCCAACCAAAGAATGAGAACTGCATCACGCTGAAGGCGAAATTTCATCCATATTGACTTTTCTCAATGAAAGCCAGCGGTAGCAATGTTGAAATATGCTCAAGTCAGCCGGAACACGTTTTCTGGTGGCTTATCTCCTCCATCCTCCTTTGGTATAGCCGCTTCGACGAAATGACGAAGCGGTTTTTTTTTACCCGCGCCGACCGCTCTTTGGTCTGATGCCTGAGCGTTCAATCCGTTTTCAACATCAGCGGCCGTACATCTTTACCCGATGCATTAATCGGGATTCCGTTTCCGGCTTGACCATCTCCCAATCGAAACGCCAATCCCAGTTGCCTTCAGTTGTACCCGGGGTATTCATACGATGGTTACCGTCCAGGCCCAGGATATCCTGCAGTGGGATGATCGCCAGGTTTGCCCGGGAGGCCAGGGCGGAACGGATCATCGGCCAGGGCATGATCTCCCTTGGTTTACCCAGATAGTCGTCGACAAATTCTCGGGATTGATCATCCAGACCGGTATACCAGCCCAAGGTGGTATCGTTATCATGGGTTCCGGTATAGACCACCGCATCCCGGGTGTGGTGAAAAGGCAGATAGGGGTTGTCCGCGCCACCGGAGAAGGCGAACTGCAGAATCTTCATGCCGGGTAGATCGTAGGCCTTACGCAAGGCCTCAACCTCCGGGGTGATGACACCCAGATCTTCTGCAACCAGCTCCAGGTCGGGCAACTCCCGGTAGAGTACCCCGAACAGATCCTCTCCTGGCGCCTCCACCCAATGACCGTTCACCGCCGTCTCTTCCTCGGCGGGTATTTCCCAATAGGCTTCAAATCCCCGGAAATGATCAATCCGCAGCAGATCAAACAGAGTGGACTGGGCCTTCAGTCGATTCACCCAGAAACTGAAATTCTCTTCAGCCAATTTATCCCAGCAATAGAGCGGATTGCCCCAGCGCTGTCCCGTCTCAGAGAAATAGTCCGGTGGTACACCGGCAACAACCCGCGGATGCCCATCCTCCAGCAGATCGAATATCTCCCGATGAGCCCACACCTCGGCGCTGTCGTGGGCCACGAAGATCGGCACATCGCCAAACAGCAGAACCCCACGCTCATTGGCGTACTGTTTGAGGCACATCCACTGGGTATAGAAAAGATACTGCTCGAAACTGACCACGTCGATCACCGACTTGAGCCTGGCTCTGGCCATAGCCAGCGCCTGTGGCTTTCGATCCCGCAGAGTCACATGCCAGTCCCACCAGCAGGTACTCTCTTCCTGCTTCAAAGCCTGGAACAGGGCGTAATCTTCAAGCCAATGCTTCTGTTCCGCCATAAAGCGCTGATAGTCATGGCGCTCCTCATCACTGGCGGAGTCATGAAATCGTTTGCAGGCGCTCTGTATCGCGTTGGATTTTTCCTCGTCGGAGATCGGCCCTTCCGCTATCTCATCCAACCAGCCCCGCTCAAGCAGCATCTCCAGGCTGATCAACCGGGGGTTCCCCGCGTAGACAGAGCTACTCTGATAGGGTGAGTTGTCATGCATGGTTGGACCAATTGGCAATATCTGCCAAACGGTCATACCGGAAGCCACCAGAAAATCGACAAAGCGATAGGCGTTGCTGCCCAGGTCCCCGACAGCCGCAGACCCTGGCAGTGAGGTGATATGCAGCAGCACACCGGCCCGACGACGTTTCAACAGGCTGTGAACAGGTTGAGGTTGCGGATCGGCCGCCTCATTCATAGGTCGTTCCCGCCAATGGAGAGCGAGCGGTTGTGTAATCGTGCATTGCTGTTAATCATTCTTTTTCATCACTCCGCCCTGCACCGGCGCACCGCTGCCTACGGCAAAAACTTCGGAAAGATAGTCCGGTACAGGCTCACCCAGCAGTTCGAACAGATGGGAAAGCTGGCTGCGAAACAGCTGTTCAAAATCGCTGACAGTGGACTCAGGATTGTAATCACCAAACCACCAAAACCAATCAGATCCTTCGCAAATTGCCAACTGCTTTTCAATTTCCATCAGCTGCTCATCGGAAAAGTTCTTATCTGCCAGGACCTGGTCATAGACCTTTTTGGCCTCACCCAACATGTCCCAGGCGCGATTCTTATCGCGATCGCCGATCCAGGTGGTGAAGGTGCCGTAGACCCAGCTGCCGGCCACCAGCTTGGAGAGCCTTGGTGAGAGCTTCTTCTGCCGATCCAACACTTCGGAAAAGGTGGTCAGGCGCAACCGCGGGTGCTCCGCCAATCGTTCATACATGGCGTTGAGAAAGTAGCTGCCGTTGTAGGGGTAGTATTCCCAGGCATTTTCACCATCCATGATGATCGACACCACCGCATCCGGGTCCCCTTCACAGGCATCGGCGATATTGACCAGGTGGTTGATCAGATCACCGACCGCATCATCCGCATGCCACTCACCATAGGTGAAGCCAATCAGGTCCGACAGGCCATCATCGCGGAAGAACATGTTCAGATGTCCCTCCTGTACATGGTACGCAGAGTGGACCCAGTTTTCGGGCAGCTGGGAATCACCGCCTCCAGCCATCAGGCTGTTGCTCAATACCTGCTGTCCGGTGGCCGCCCAGCTGAATCCCTCCTCTTCCAACATTTTCAGGGTCGCTTCACTGACGCCGCCTTCTGACGGCCAACACCCATTGGGTCGAAAGCCGAAATGTTTTTCAAATACCTCCAATCCCTTGCGAATATGCCACCTCGCACGGGACTCACCGCCCGGGTACTGCTCCAGCTCAGGCATATGTATCGAAGGCAAGGCATCCTTGGCCGACTCCATATCGATCATCAACGGCACAATCGGGTGGGCATAGGGGGTCACCGAGAGCTCAACCTGGCCCGATTTTGCCAATTTGGCGTAGCGGCCAGGCAGATCCTGCAGCACTTCCCCGATCAGTTCCATCAGTCGTCGGCGATCATCGGAATTGAATCCCCGCCCCTTGGACTGCAACGACCTGACGCGCAGATCGTTGACCCGCTGACACTCGCCCACCCAGGCCAGGTGGTACCAGACCAGCAGATCGACCAGGCACTGATCGTTGAGATAGCCGACCATCCGCTCGTTTTCCAGCGTGTGCTTGACCAGGTCGGCCAGCTCATTGAAGTGTTTGAAACGACTGATCAGACGATGCTCATTGGCTCGAAGGCAGGCGCTGATCAATGATTTACGGGAGGCCTCATCCACCGGCAGTCCAGGACCGGCCAAGGCGGCCAGTAGGGGATCCTTGATCAACTTCCCGGTTTTCAACCAGGCATCGATCTGCTCACTGTAGTCATCGATCTGTTCAAGCAGCACCGGGGCGAAATTCACCACCGCCTTGGCATCCGGCACATGTTCAAGATGAGCCGCCATATCGGCGTAGTCCTTCAACCCATGCAGATAGACCCAGGGCAGCAGATAGTCACTGCCCTCCGGCCCTTTGTAGTAGGGCTGGTGCATGTGCCAGCAGAAAACCACCTGCAGGCGGTTGTCTTGATGTTCGCTATCGGACATGGTGTAGAACCTGACCCAACATTTCCGGCGTTACCAGGACAACGCCCTTTTCGCTGACATAGAAGCGCTCCGCATCCGCTACGGGGTCTTCACCGATAATCGTACCTTCCGGGATATCACAACCCCGATCGATCACCGCTTTGTTGATTCTGCAGTTTCTGCCGATATTGACATCGGGCAGTACCACCGTCTGATCCACACTGCTGTATGAATTGACCCGCACATTGGAAAACAGCAGGGAGTTGGTCACCTTGGCGCCGGAGATCACACACCCCCCCGAAACCATCGAGTCAACCGCCATGCCACGCCGCTCTTCATCATCAAATACAAACTTGGCGGGAGGCAGTTGCTCCTGATAGGTCCAGATCGGCCAGCTGCGATCGTAGAGGTTGAGTGGTGGGGTGACACCGATCAGCTCCAGATTGGCGGTCCAGAACGCATCGATGGTACCCACATCACGCCAGTAGGCCTGTTTGCCGCTGCTGGAGTCGGTGAACGGATAGGCCAGCACCCGGTATTTTTCGATCACTCCGGGAATGATGTCCTTGCCGAAGTCGTGTGACGATTGCGGAGTATCCGCATCGCGGATCAGCTGTTCGAAGAGAAACTTACGGTTGAATACGTAGATCCCCATTGAGGCCAGTGCCAGATTGTCATGTCCCGGAATCGGTTTCGGATCGGCCGGCTTTTCGCTGAATTCACTCACCCAGTTTTCAGAGTCCACGGTCATCACGCCAAACTCCTTGGCGCTCTCCAGATCCACCGTCAGGCAACCGACGGTCATATCGGCACCGGATTCAACATGCTCCGCGATCATGGTGCCATAGTCCATTTTGTAGATATGGTCACCGGCCAGAATCAGCACATAGTCCGGATTGTGGCTGCGCAGGATATCCAGATTCTGGTAGACCGCATCCGCGGTACCCTCATACCAGCTGCTCTCAATTCGCTGTTGCGCCGGCAGTAACTCGACAAACTCACCAAACTCCCCACGCAGGAAGTTCCAGCCGCGCTGAATGTGCAGCAGCAGGGAGTGGGCTTTGTATTGGGTCAGAACACCAACTCTGCGTATTCCCGAGTTGATGCAGTTAGATAGTGGAAAATCGACAATCCGAAACTTCCCGCCGAAGGGAACCGCAGGCTTGGAGCGCCACTTGGTCAGATGCTTGAGTCGGGAACCGCGTCCACCTGCTAGGATCAGCGCAAGGGTGTTTCTTGTCAACCGACTGACAAAGCGCTGGCTCTGGTCTGTCATCGAGTCTTCCTCCATAGCCGTTAGGCCAACAATTACTGCCGTTTTTTGTCTACGCCTGGTTCAGTCGTTGACGAGCCAGGATCTCGTCTAGTATCTCATACTATCGCACACCGATATTGGTGCAACGCAGAATTGAAGCCGCAGTGGAGCTACCTCCGGGCGGGATGCCAACCCAGCGTCCGCACAATCTAAAGTGACATCAAAAGGGTGTGCCATTGCCTGCGTCACCGGTCTGGTGTCCATTGACTTGGTATCACGCCATTTAGGCGCATTAGTATGAGACACTACACCAGACTATGGTAACATCATGTTCCCTTCAAGGCGTACTCCAAGAAGCAGGTTTTCTTAACTATGACTAGCCAAAAGACAAACACAATCAGCGATGCCATGCAACGCATTATGGATGCATGCCACCATGACCCGTTTGAGGTTTTGGGGCGTCATGTCACTGCAGGTGTTTGTCAGATCAACCTGTTCCTGCCCCATGCGGAAAAGGTCAGCCTGGCTGAGACCGGGCAACAGATCCCCCGGGTTAAGGGCACAGATTTTTTCTCCATCTCACTGCCGGCTGATCAGGTCAGCGAGTACTATCTGCTCGATTGGCAGGACAAATTCGGCCAGAGCCACAGCAATCACGATCCCTACAGCTTCTCCGCCCAGCTGCCGGAATTCGATCTGCATCTGTTCAATGAAGGCAAACATCGCCATGTCTACCGTTTTTTCGGCTCCCACAACCATCAGGCGGCGGGAATCAACGGGGTACTGTTTGCGGTATGGGCACCGAATGCCGCCCGGGTTTCAGTGGTCGGGGATTTCAATCAGTGGGACGGACGTATCCATCCGATGCGCTCCCGGGGTGGTTCCGGTGTATGGGAACTGTTCATACCCGAACTCAAACCCGGCACGCTCTACAAGTTCGAAATCCGTACCCAGGAGGGTCATGTCTCGTTGAGAACCGACCCCTATGGCAACTTTTTTCAGCGTCGGCCGGAAACCGCTGCGGTGGTGATCGCCGATGATGACTACGGCTGGCAGGATGAAGGGTGGATCAGCAACCGGGCCACCACCAACTGGCAGCAGGAGCCGATGTCGGTCTATGAAGTCCATCTCGGCTCATGGCGCCGGGATGAACAGGGCGAGTTTCTCAACTACCGGGATCTTGCCCATCAGCTGTGTGATCATGTGAAGGCTGTCGGCTTTACCCATATCGAATTGTTGCCCATCACCGAGCACCCCTTTGACGGCTCCTGGGGGTATCAGACAACCGGTTATTTCGCTCCGACCAGCCGCTTCGGTACACCGGACGATTTTCGCTATTTCATCGACCATCTGCATCAGAACGGGATCGGTGTTCTGCTTGACTGGGTACCAGCCCACTTCCCCAAGGATCGCCATGCACTGGCGGAGTTTGATGGCACCGCACTCTACGAACATGAAGATCCCCGCAAGGGTGAACACCGGGACTGGGGCACCCTGATCTTCAATTTTGGACGCAACGAAGTCAGAAACTTTCTCATCTCCAGTGCCATCTACTGGCTTGAGGAGTTTCATATCGATGGTCTGCGGGTCGATGCGGTCGCCTCCATGCTCTACCTGGACTACTCCAGGGAGCCGGGAGACTGGGTACCCAATCAGTATGGCGGCCGTGAGAATCTGGAAGCGGTTGATTTCCTGCGGGAAATGAACAGCGTCACGCACGATCTTCACCCAGGCACCATGATGATCGCCGAAGAGTCCACTGCCTGGCCTCAGGTCTCGCGGCCCACCTGGCTGGGGGGATTGGGATTCAGCATGAAATGGAACATGGGCTGGATGCACGACAGCCTCTCCTACATGTCACAGGATCCGATCTATCGCCACTATCACCACGACCTGCTGACCTTCGGCCTGCTCTACGCCTTCACTGAGAATTTCGTCCTGCCCTTCTCCCATGACGAGGTGGTTCACGGCAAGGGCTCGATGATCGATAAGATGCCGGGGGATGACTGGCAAAGATTCGCCAATCTTCGGCTGCTCTACACCTACATGTTTACCTACCCTGGTAAAAAGCTGCTCTTCATGGGCAGTGAATTTGCCCAGGGGCGGGAGTGGAATGATGACACCGCCCTCGATTGGTATCTGCAGGAGTATCCTCACCACCGGGGCATCACAACCCTGCTGAGCGATCTGAACCGGTTATACCGGGAGTCTCCCAGCCTGCATCAGAACGAGTTCGAATTCTCCAGCTTTGAGTGGATCGACTGCCACGACAGTTCCCAGTCGATTCTCAGTTACGCACGCAAGGACCGGGACGGCAATGAGCTACTGATCGTACTCAACTTCACACCGGTTCCCAGGGACAACTATCGAATCGGTGTCAATCGGCATGGGCAGTACCAGGAGATCATGAACTCTGATTCCGAATTTTACGGCGGTTCCAATATGGGAAATGGCATGCCGCTGGTTACCGAGCAGGTCTCCTGGATGGGTAGGGATCAGTCGATCACCCTCACCCTGCCCCCATTGGGTGCAATCATCCTGAAAGGCAGTCACTAACTTATTCAAGTCGTTTACGGCCAGGGAAGCATCATGCTTGGATTAACCGCCAATCAACGCCAGTCACCGCAAAATGCCGCGAAAAACGCTAATACGAAGGAATCTATTAGCGAAGATTCGCGGTGATTAGCGTTGATTGGCGGTTTATTTCTTTAAGTAAGCGCCACTCGTCACTAGGGCCCTGTCAATACTGACAGGCCCTGGTGAATGGGATCTATTTGGACCGGCTTGGCAATCGATGCCGGTGGAAATAGTTGATCAATCCATTGGTTGAGCTGTCATGTTTCAGTTCGGCCTGCTCTTCCAGCAGTTCCGGCAGGATCACACCCGCCAGCTGTTTCCCCAACTCAACCCCCCATTGATCGAATGAGTTGACCTGCCAGATCATGCCCTGCACGAAGATCTTGTGCTCATACAGTGCGATCAGTGAGCCCAGACGGGATGGGGTGATCTTGTCGATCAGCAGCGTATTGCTGGGGCGATTGCCTGGAAAAATCTTGTGTGAAAGCAGATCGACAATCTGCTCTGGCGACATCCCGGCCTGCTCCATCTCCTCACGCGCCTCGGTACGGTTCTTACCTTTCATCAGCGCCTCTGTTTGAGCCAGACAGTTGGCAAACAGTTTCTGATGATGGTCGGAGGATTCATTCTGGCTGTTGACCGGAATGATGAAATCGCAAGGGATGACCTGGGTGCCCTGATGAATCAGCTGATAGAAGGCATGCTGACCGTCGGTACCCGCAGCCCCCCAGATAACCGGCCCGGTCGCGTACTCCACCGGCCTGCCAAAACGGGTCACCCGTTTACCATTGCTCTCCATATCCGCCTGTTGGAGATAGTCCGGCAGATACCTCATGAACTGGTCGTAGGGGAGTATGGCGTGACTGTGAAAGCCGGCAAAGTTGACATACCAGATGCCCAGTAGCGCCATGATGACGGGCATGTTCTGAGACAGATCCGCATGCAGAAAGTGCTGGTCCATCTCGTGGGCACCTTGCAACAGCTCATAGAAGCGTGGCATGCCGATGGCGATGGCGATCGGCAGTCCAATCGCGGACCAGAGGGAGTAGCGTCCCCCCACCCAATCCCAGAATTCGAACATGTTCTGGGTATCGATACCGAATTCTGCGACCTGTTCGGCGTTGGTGGAGACTGCGACGAAGTGACGCGCTACCGCCGCTTGATCCTTGAGACTTTCCAGTAACCAGGCTCTCGCCGTGGACGCATTGGTCAGAGTCTCCTGAGTCGTAAAAGTCTTGGAAGCCACCACGAACAGGGTGGTCTCCGGATTCAGCCCACTCAGAGTATCGTGAATATGGCTGGCGTCCACGTTGGATACGAAATGCAGCCGTAAGTCATCCCGCTGATAGGGCTTCAACGCCTCACAGACCATCAATGGGCCGAGATTGGAGCCACCGATGCCGATGTTGACCACATCGGTAATGGATTTGCCGCTGTAGCCTTTCCATTCACCGGAACGCACCTGTTCGGTGAACGAAGCCATCTTTTCCAGGATCGCGTTGACACCGGGCATCACATCCTCGGCATCGAACCATATGGGTTGATTACTGCGATTACGCAGAGCGACATGCAATACCGCCCTGTCTTCCGTGATATTGATACGCTCCCCGGAAAACATGCGGCGACGCCAACCATCCAGATCGATCCGATTGGCCAACCCCAGTAACAGCTTCATGGTCTGGCTGGTGATGCGATTCTTCGAATAATCGAGCAGTATGCCGCACTGTCTGATCGACAGCTGCTCAGAGCGTTCAGGCCCCTGTTGAAACAGCTCGCGCATCTGCACCGACTCCATCTCCTGCCAATGCGACTCTAGTGCGCGCCACTCATCCGTCTGATGTATCTCTGTCATAATCGCTCTTTTGTTATGTTCTGGTTGGCCTTCAGATATGAGGCGCGGATTCTGCGAGATAGTAAGAAGATACCCGCATCAGTGCAAGGAGGGCGCAATAACTGATCGACACTTTGACTATTCTATCCGAGCTGACCGCGCTAGCCCATACACACCTATCGTGGGTGCAGAATCAATCAGAAACAGAATAATGGTTGCGTTGAGAATTGAAAAAATGCTTACATTGCTTTTTTTAATCGAATACAGAGTGGAATAGCAACTGACGATGAAGATCCTCTATGCCAGCAGCGAAGTGGCACCTCTTATCAAGACTGGCGGCTTGGCGGATGTAGCCGGCAGTCTGCCTGCTGCGCTGAACCATATTGGCATGGACTGCCGCCTGATCGTTCCAGGCTATCCCCAGGTACTCGCCAAAGCGGCTAATCTGCAGAAGGTGGCCGAGCTGGAACTCGATGGTGGTAAAGTCAAGCTGCTGCAAGGGGTATGCGACCCCCATGAGGTGCCGCTGTATGTGGTCGATGCACCCAGATGGTTCGATCGTCCCGGCAATCCCTATCTCACGCCGGAGGGCTACAACTGGCCCGATAATGCTGACCGCTTCATGCTGTTTTGTCAGGCTGCCGTCAGCGTGGCGCTGGACGGGGCCGGTCTCGAATGGCAGCCGGACGTGGTTCATGCCAATGATTGGCAGACCGGCCTGATCGCCCCCCTGCTGCAGCCCGAGGAGAAACGCCCGGCCACCCTCTTCACCATCCACAACCTGGCCTATCAGGGCCTGTTCGACTGGGCGACCTTTCTTCGCCTGGGACTGGATAAATCACTCTGGACCCATCACGCCCTTGAGTTCCATGACCAACTCTCGTTCATAAAAGGGGGAATTGCCCTCTCCGACCGGGTCAATACGGTCAGCCCGACCTATGCGGAAGAGATCAAAACCGCTGAATTCGGCTATGGGTTGGAGGGCTTGCTGCAACACCGCGCCAGCCATTTCAGCGGCATCCTCAACGGCATCGACTACCATCAGTGGGATCCACTCAACGATCCCCACATCGACACCCCCTACTCGATCGACAATTTCCCGGCAAAACGCAATAACAAACTGGCTTTACAAAGGGAATTCGGCCTGCCTGAGGATGAGTATATTCCGTTGTTCGGCTATGTCGGTCGATTGGTCGATCAGAAGGGTGTCGACCTGATCCTGCAGGTTCTGCCGGGCATCATGGACTCGGGCGCGCAACTGGTGATGCTGGGATCCGGTGACCACAGCCTGCAAAGTGCACTGGAAAAGATCAGTAACCGATACCATAGCCGGGTGGGCATCACCATCGGCTATGATGAGGGACTCTCCCACCGCATTGAAGCCGGCAGCGACTGTTTTCTGATGCCCTCCAGATTCGAGCCCTGCGGCCTGAACCAGATGTACAGTCTGAGATACGGTACTGTGCCGATTGTGCGGCGTACCGGTGGACTCGCGGACAGCGTCGTCGATGTTACACCACACACCCTGGCCAACGGCAGCGCAACGGGATTTGTCTTTGATAACGCCGATGGCAACAGCCTGTGGGGCGCGATCGAACACGCCATCAATTTCTACCGGCGCTCCGGCAGTGACTGGGACATTCTTGCCATGACCGGCATGCAGCAGGACCTGAGCTGGGAGGCCAGTGCGCAGCACTACCTCGAACTCTACCAGACAGCGATCGACGATCCTGGCCTCTAAATAACCACGGCCTGATCAAGGGCGGACGACATCAAGCCCTTAAAGCGATCTCATTGGTAGTTTGATTAGTGAAATTGGCTCAGGCAGCCTGAATCGGAATGGCATCGCCGGTACGAAGCACCTGATTCTCTTCGTTCAGATAGACCAGGCTTGGTTTGAATCCTTTCATCTCATCCGCATCCAGACCGGCATAGGCACAAATAATCACACGATCGCCCGGATTGGCTTTGTGTGCCGCCGCGCCATTGACTGAAATCACCCGGGAACCCGCCTCGGCCAGAATGGCGTAGGTGGTGAACCTTTCACCGTTAGTCACGTTATAGATTTGGATCTGTTCGTACTCATGGATACCTGCCAGCTTCATCAGCTCGGCATCAATGGCACATGAGCCTTCGTAGTCCAATTCTGAGTGGGTGACACATGCCCTGTGTAGCTTGCACTTGAGTACTGTCAGCTGCATGGATTCATGACCTTTGTGGTGAAATTTTTAAAATCTAGCCAACCCAAACCGGGCATAGATCCCAAGTTTAGACTGTAATTGGCCGGTAATTATCCGCGATTATGACTCAGCTATCAATAATAAATGCTGCTCTGCAGCATTTTATTCTTTTATGGGTGATTCCAGCTCTGAAAAATCCATCTCAGACAGGCTACCGAGTCAAAATACTTTGCTTTTTCTGATACTTATCACGAGAAGATTAAGTATTAACAAAAGCTATTATGATTGTTGATTCTATTATAATTTCCAGAAAGTTTAAACAATTTGTAAAAATTTGAGCCAAATTGGTGCTATTCGACCAGCAGATTGTCGATCAATCGGGTCGTCCCCAGGTGAGCGGCGGCAAGAATCACCAGCCGGGAATCCGCCTCTGTGGGCAGAGCCAGGTCATCCGCATTGCGAATCACATAGTAGTCAGGCTGGAACCCGGCGGAGAGGAGCTGCTGCTGAGCCTCAGCCTCGACACGGGCAAAATCCCGCTTTCCGTCGGCCAGGGTCTGAGCGGTCTGTTGCATAACCCGGAAAAGCTGTGGGGCTGTCTGCCGCTGTTCCTCGTTGAGATAGCCATTGCGTGAGCTCTTTGCCAGGCCATCCTGCTCACGCACCGTTTTCAGGCCAAGGATATCTACCGGAATCGAAAGGTCCGCCACCATCCGGCGAATCACCATCAACTGCTGAAAATCCTTCTCTCCGAACACCGCAAGATCCGGCTGCACCATATTGAAGAGTTTGCAGACCACCGTGGCGACCCCGACGAAGTGACCAGGGCGACTGGCGCCGCACAGTACATCGGAGATCTCCGGCACTTCCACACGGGTCTGTTGTGCCTGCCCGGCGGAGTAGACAACCTCCGGTGTTGGAGCAAACAGCAGATCGACGCCCGCATCGAGCAACTGCTGCTTGTCCGCTTCCAGGGTGCGGGGATAATCCTCAAAATCCTCTCCGGCGCCAAACTGCAGGGGATTGACGAAGATACTGACCACCACTCTGCGGGCACGCCTTTTGGCTTCAGTCACCAGTGCCAGATGCCCCGAATGAAGGTTGCCCATGGTGGGGACGAAACCGATCTTCTCGCCATGGGATCGCCAACTGTGAATCATCTGGCGCAAGGGGGCGACCTGGTCGTAGGTCAGCAGTGAACCACTCATGAAAAACTGTGCTCCTTGGTGGGGAAATCGCCTTGCTTGACAGCAGTGGAGTAGGCCTTGATCGCCTCTTCTATGGATCTGCCGGAGTGGAGAAAATTCTCCACGAACCTGGGTGGGTGAGGATTGATACCCAACATATCGTAGAGCACCAACACCTGCCCATCACAATCCACACCCGCACCAATTCCAATGACCGGAATGGTTAATTTGCGACTGATTCTGGCCGCCAGCTGATCCGGAACACACTCCAGAACCAGCAGATCGATTCCCGACTCTTCGAGGGCAACCGCATCATCCAGGATCTGTTCAGCATCCCGCTCACCCCGGCCCTGTACCCGGTAACCGCCCAGTTTATGAACCGACTGGGGCAGCAGTCCCAGATGACCACATACCGGGATGCCCTGGCCGGATAGCTGTCGAATGGTCTGCAAATGAATCGCTCCACCCTCCAGTTTCACCATCTGTGCCCCACCCTCCTTCATCAACCGGCCGGCAGATTCCAGCGCCAGTTCAGGCGAGCGGTAGCTCATGAAAGGCATGTCGGAGACCAACAGCGCATGGCTTCTGGTACGGGCCACATTGCGGGTGTGGTAGATCATCTCATCGAGGGTTACCGGCAGTGTGCTCTCCTGCCCCTGTATCACCATGCCCAGGGAATCCCCCACCAGGATCACATCCACACCGGCCGACTCGATCAGCTGGGTGAAACTGGCATCATAGCTGGTCAATACGGAGATTTTTTCGCCTGCCGCTTTCATTTCCACCAGGCTTCTGATTGTAATGTTCTTTCTGCTCATAGGACTCCACTCATTCAGAGTGACAGGGTTGGATTGAGATAACGCCGGTCAGGGCCTTCGCTGCTGATATGCTCAATCAATAGATCAAAATCCCGCTGCCGTTCCAACGGATTGATCTCCGCCGCATTGATGATCAGAAGAGGCGATCGATCATAATAGTAAAAAAAGTCTGTATAGGCATCACAGAGTTTTTTCAGATAGTCCACCTCAATGGTCTTCTCCTGTGGGCGGGCTCGCTTTTTTATCCGTTTCATCAGTGTATCCACCGGTGCCTGAAGATAGACCACCAGATCGGGCGGAGGTGCCTGCAGGGTCAACTGCTGATAGACCTGCTCGTAGAGCGCCAACTCATCCTGATCGAGATTGATCTGGGCAAATAGACGATCCTTCTCAAGCATAAAATCGGCAATCAGCTGTTGCCGGAACAGATCATCCTGGACAAGCCCGTTCCACTGTCTGCTGCGCTGAAACAGAAAAAACAACTGAGCCGGCAGTGCCGCCTCCCGGGGATTCTCGTAGAAGCGTTGTAAAAAAGGATTCTCCTCCGCACCCTCCAGCAGCATCTCACTTTGAAAGTGATTGGCGAGACGCCGCACAAGACTGGTCTTGCCCACACCGATCGGCCCCTCAACCACAAGAAACCGGGGCATCTCAGGCAAGTTGTTCAATATCACTCCTCTCTATGCCATTGAGTACGGTCTGCACTAAACCAAGACCGGGGATCATCAGATCAGCAGGAGCAATCTCATGCAACGGCAGCAACACAAAACTCCGCTTGGCGATCTCAGGATGAGGCACCGTCAAGCGTGGTGTATCGATTGTCTGATCACCATACAGCAACAGATCCAGATCGAGGCTACGGGGCCCCCATCGACGCGCCCGCACCCGATGGTGTTGCTGCTCCAGCCGCTGCAAGGCGTCGAGCAGGGAGTCGGCTGCCAATCTGGTGGTCAGATGGGCGACCGCATTGATGAAATCGTCTTGGTCCTGTGGCCCGACCGGGCGACTCCGATAGAGGGATGAGTGGCTCACCATTCTGCTTTCGGGCAACTGCGCAAGCTCTGCCAGTGCGCTCTCCACCTGCCACTTCGGGTTTTGAAGATTACTGCCAAGGCCGATATAGACAGCGACTGACGCTGGATCATTCATCAACGGTTTGAGTCTTTTTACGGCGCCTTCTGCGACGTCTGCCCCGACCACGCCTTCCCTGCTCGGTCATCGACACCTTCTCCTCACCATTGGCGTGCTGATAGACTGTCCACCAATCGGCCAACTCCTGATCAACCTCACCCGATTCAGCACGTAACAGCAGAAAATCGTAGGCGGCCCTGAACTTGGGATGGCTCGCCAGGCGTTGTGGACGCTTCCCCTGTCGCTGGGTAAAACGGAACTGCAGCTGCCAGATGTCACGCATCGGGTAGCTGAAGCGTTTTGGTATCGAAACATGTTTGGCCTGCTCGCTCAACACCTCAGTCGATGCATTCTGCAGAGCCTCAAGTGGATGAACACCCTCCGCTTCAAGACGCTCAGCCCGCAATCTGACCGGCTCCCATAACAGAACCGCGAACAGGAAAGCCGGCGTCACCGATTTGCCCTGGCTCAGACGATCATCGGTATTCGCCATACCCCGATTGACAAAGGTGATGGGGAACTCATGATCCTCATGGGAGAGCGCCTCTTCGGTAGCGGGAAACAGCTGTCCGAACAGCTCATAGTGGCGCAGCTTTTCAAAGCTCTCCAGCGCCGCCCCACCAAGAAACAGCTTCAACACCTCTTCGTAGAGCCTTGCCGAAGGAACATCCTCCAACAGCGTGGCAAACCTGGCGATCGGCGCTTCCGTGGCAGGTTCAATGACAAAACCAAGTTTTGCGGCAAAACGGATCGCCCTCAGCAGGCGTACCGGATCCTCCCGGTAGCGACTCTCCACATCCCCCAGCAGCCGGATCACACCCTGCTGCAGATCGACCATGCCGTTGGCGAAATCGACCACCGAAAAATCATCGATACTGTAGTAGAGGGCATTGATGGTGAAATCCCGCCGTTGCGCATCCTCTTCCAGGGTGCCGTAGACGTTGTCCCTTAGAATCATGCCGTTTTCCATCTGGCGATCCCCCGCCTCTGTCGCCTGACGGTTACTGCGAAAGGTGGCCACTTCAATGATTTCACGGCCAAAATGGACATGGGCCAGGCGGAAACGCCGGCCGATCAGGCGACAGTTGTTGAACACCTGCTTGACCTCTTCCGGACTCGCATTGGTAGCCACATCAAAATCTTTCGGTTCACGACCGAGCAGCAGATCACGCACACCACCACCCACCAGATAGGCCTCATAGCCCGATTTATTCAGTCGGCTAAGCACCTTGATGGCGTTGTTACTGATGTTGGCGCGGGAAATATTGTGTTCGTTTCTCGGTATCAGTATGGCGGACACAGGCTCGCCATTGTTCAGTCCAGTCGCCTGGATCTGACCATTTACCAATCTGGAAAACTTCTTTTTGAGCCAATTGGCAGCTTGTTTCAAGAGTTAAATCACCAAAGAATTTTCGCCAGGTCATTGAGCCTGGCAACCAAGTCAGTATAATACCGGCTTTCGCAAGAAGCTGCTCCCTTCGTCTAGTGGTTAGGACGCTGGCCTCTCACGCCGGTAACAGGGGTTCGAGTCCCCTAGGGAGTACCAATCCAATACGGCCGCATAAATGCGGCCGTATTTCGTTTCCACACCCGGTTTTCTCTAGAGCTTTTCAGCCAGTTCCTTGAGATAATCCTTAAAGCCGTCCCCCAGCTCATCATGGGCCAGGCCCAGTTCGACGGTAGCTTCCAGATAACCGAGCTTACTGCCGCAGTCGTAACGCTTACCCTTGACACGATAGGCCCTGACTTTCTCATATTTGAGCAGCTCGGCAATCGCATCGGTCAGTTGAATTTCGCCACCGGCGCCACGGCCGGTCTCTTTGATCAGGGAGAAGATTCTGGGCGTCAGAATATAACGGCCCACCACACCCAGATTGGAAGGGGCATCTTCAGGTTTGGGTTTTTCCACGATTGAGGTAATGGTGGCGGTTTCCCCATCATCGTCCTCGACCTCGACGATACCGTATTTACTGGTCTCTTCCTGGGGTACCTCTTCGACCAGAATCACACTGCACTGATAGCGTTCGTAGATCTGCGCCATCTGCTCCAGTGCACCGACACCGCCATCGCCACGAATCAGATCATCGGCCAGGATGACGGCAAAAGGTTCATCGGCAACCACCGGTTCGGCACACAGTACGGCATGACCAAGCCCCAAGGCTTCAGACTGACGCAGATAGATGCAGCTGACATCCTCTGGCAGCACATTCTGCACCTTTTCAAGCAATGCGGTTTTACCCGCCTCCTTGAGTTCACTCTCAAGCTCGTAGGCCTTATCGAAATGATCCGGAATTGAGCGTTTGTTTCGACCGGTTACAAATACCAGGGAGCTGACACCGGCTTCCTCTGCCTCCTCTGCAGCGTATTGAATCAACGGTTTGTCCACAACAGGCAGCATCTCCTTGGGATTAGCTTTCGTTGCCGGAAGAAAGCGTGTTCCCATACCGGCAACCGGGAATACCGCCTTGCGAATCTTCTTCACCATCATATCTCCTTACAAACAACCTATTTCGCAGTAACGTGATCTGCTAGGGCCTGTTAACACTTATACAAGCCACAAGCCTATGGGGAGAGGTTTGACCTGTCAATGAACGATTTGGGCGCAAACATCAAATGCCAAACGATTGCTCACGCCAGAGACTCCGACACTTCAGCATTGATCGCCTGGAGTGCCTGAATCGGATCATCTGCAGCGGTGATCGGCCTGCCGACCACCAGATAACTCGAGCCGGCGCCCATCGCATCAGCTGGGGTCATCACTCTGCGCTGATCGTCCTTGGCGGCGCTACTGGGCCTGACCCCCGGGGTCACAAGCAGAAAGTCCTGACCCAGTTGCTGGCGTATGTCACTCGCCTCTCTGGGTGAGCAGACCACCCCGTCCAGTCCCGACTCATCGGTCAGTTTGGCCAGCCTCAAGACATTCTCTGCCGGTTCACCCTGATAACCGACCTCAGCAATATCCTCAACACCCAGGCTGGTAAGAATTGTCACGGCAACCAGCAAGGGGCGCTCACTGCGCTGCTCCAGGCGCTCTCTCGCCGCCACCATCATGCGCCGCCCACCGGAAGCGTGCAGATTCATCATCCATACCCCCAGATCCGCCGCCGCATCGCAGGCTGCGGCGACGGTATTGGGTATGTCGTGAAATTTCAGATCCAGGAATATGTCGTAGCCCCGACTGCTCAACTGCTCGACAAACTGCGGGCCCAGGCGGGTGAACATCTCTTTGCCCACCTTCAATCGACAGAGTGACGGATCGAGGCGTTCAACCAGATCCAAGGCCTGTTGCTGTTGCGGAAAATCTAAAGCGACAATGACCTTAGAGTCTGTCCCATTCATATTGCTTGCTCCTTATCAGGATTGGTGTTGATGCTGAGGAATTTTCAGGGCCTGTAATCAACCCTTGATGTTTCTGCCAATACCCTGGATCGGCTTGATTGCCCCCCAGGTTTTACAACTCGGGCAGTGCCAATGGATTTTCTTGGCTGTGAAACCGCAATGTTCACACTGATAGGCCGGTTCCTTATCGAGTAGTTTCGAAACGGAACTCAAGAGTACTTCCAGGGTCTCCCTGGGGCTCTCTTCACTGCGCTGCAGATTCAATCGGACCAGACGTTCCAGACCTTTCAGGTCCGGTGTGTCGGAGAGGTGTTTGAGTATCGCTTCCACCGCGGCACCTTCGCCCTGGCTATCGGCAATCATATCCGCCAGGATCAACATGGCTTCAGTGCAGTGGTGGCGCTGATAGAGTTGCTCCAGGTATTCATACAGCTCCTGTTGCTGGCCGAGCTTGCGATAACACTCGATGGTGCGCGGCAGGGTCTCTGACAGATAGGCCGGATCACTCCCTTCCACCTGGCGTAACAGGCGTATCACTGAACGGCAATCACCCCGGGTATATTCGATTTCAGCCTGCAGGATCAGAACCCGAACATTATTACTGCGCTTCATATGCTGGGCGCGCTTCAGAAAACTCTCTGCAGCCGCCATGTTCTGCTGACGCAACTGCTCTTCCGCCAATTCACAATAGAAGTGGGCAATTGAGTTGTGCAGCGCTGGATAGTGGGAGACCGTAATTCTGTCCGCCACCTCCAGACAGCGCTTCCAATCCTTCTCCTGCTGGTAGATCTCCAGCAGATAGATGTTGGCCTGTTCGTTGTGCAGCTTCAGCTCTGTCAATTCGATGAACAGGTTTTCCGCCCGATCGAACAGCCCGGCCCGCATATAGTCCTGCCCCAGTTCGAGCAGCGCCTGTGCCCGCTGCTCCCGACTCAGACTTGGCCGGGCGATCAGGTTCTGGTGAATGCGAATCGCCCGCTCCACCTCGCCACGCCGCCTGAACAGATTGCCCAGTGCCAAATGGGTCTCCACCGTATCGCTGTCCACGTCCAACAGCTTGATGAACAGATCGATCGCCTTATCCGGCTGTTCATTCAACAGATAGTTGAGCCCTTTGAAATAGACCGGAGAGATCTCTTGTGGCTGTTTCTGGCTCTTTACCGCCACACCCCGCCTCGCCGCAAACCAACCGGAGGCTGCCGCGACAGGAAGCAACAACAGCAATGCCTCATACATCGGCACGCCCCTCGCTGCAGGGTGACACAAGACCCGCCGTCAGTAACAACTGACGTTTTCGCTTGCTTGTGATTGAACAGATCTTCATAACGTTGATTACAAGTTACTCTTTCAATGGCAGTGCACGGAGGTTGTTCACCTCTTTGCTCACCATTTCGCTACGTCGTTTCAGTGTCTGAATCTCTCTTTTCAGACCGACGATACGTCCCATACCGGAAAACAGACCCAGCAGAACACCGACTCCAAGTACCAGAGTCAGTACCAGGGAGAGTGGTAGATCCCGGCTGCCGAAGTAGTAATTCACGGGCACCGAATCCGAGTTGAGTACCGCAAATACAGCGCCGAACATCATAACCAAGATCAAAAAAAGGAGTTTTATGAATCGCATCAGCCATTCCAAATGTCTATCGCACAGTGCATTTTCGCTTACTGGGCAGGATATTTCATCCAAATGGATTAAATTTTTGACAACAGTTTATATTTTTACTGCCCGTATCGGGGCTCAAAAAATAATCCCATTCCCATCGAGCAACAAACAAGATCTGATTGAAGTTCAAGAATCTGTTGCTTACCAGTAAGTTAGAGCATTAAAACAGCAACGATCTTAATTGCACCACAAGTGCTCATATCGAAAGTGCATTAGATCTAGCAATACATAAAGAGACACTTTAAGCCGCTCGGTTCAAAGCGTACATCGGCCTCCAGCTGAGAGCCATGAGGTGTGGAGATCGATTGAAGGGTTTACCTGGCCCAGAAACAGGGCCGAATAGATCTGTAAATCAGTGGGCCCTGGTGGGAATGGCACTTACTAAAACATAAAACTCATTGCAGCTCGTTTTATCAGAAGATTTTGGTGGGGCATGGCCCCACCAAATAATGCTTAAGTAGCTACCATTCGGCCCGAGTGGGTCAGGCTGTTAACAGGATAAGGATCAGCCGGACCCACCAGGCATCAGGCATAGGTATCCAACAATCCGTCTCCCGTACGGATCTGCACGCCTCCGGAGTCTGCCGACCAGCCCTGGGATGAATCAGCGTCGGATGACCCGCCACTGCCACGACCTTCCGCAGCGCCTTCGCGACCAGGTTCACCCGCTTGCTGATGCCCCACATCCACATTCGCCAGATTCAAATTGATTTCGCCAAACATCTCCCGCAGGCGGGGAATGGATGATTCCAGTGCTTCACGGGTTGGCGCCTGAGCGGCGATGAATGTGACATTGGTTTGGTCGTTCTGCACCGATATCTTGATCTCCAGAGGTCCCAGATTGGGAGGTGTCAATTTGATCTCTGCCTGCTGGATATTCTGATTCACCATCCACTGGATCCGCTCGCCTACCGCCTGATCCCAGCCTGGTTGGCCAACCGGGGTATTCAGCGGCAATATGATCGAGGCGCGACCGGCAACCGGCGAAGTGGCTGCCTGGCTGAGTGCGTTAAGCGAGAACTGGTTGCCTGAATCCGCTGCTCGCGACACCTCAGGCATGGATCTGTCACCAGTCAGATCCGAGCTGATCAGCGACACCATTTCAACCGGTCTGTCGGTGGTCACCAGACTGGTCAGTTTCGGCAGGGCAACTTCCGTCTGAACCTTCTGCGGCAGAGTCAAGGTGAGCGCCGGCATCACCTCTGCACTCTTGCTTGCCACCGGCTGTTGCGGCAACTCACTGAGTTGCGGCAAAGTCTGGCCGTTCAACTGGGGGGCCAGCGGCAACAGCTTGCCGTCCTGGGTCAGCATTGGATTGGCCATCGGCTGAGCGTCTGTATCGATTGGCATCTGCAGGCTGAACAGCTGCAAAGCCTCTTCACTATGCTCTGAAACGAGCAGCTCCTGTAGTGCCAGATCAAACGGAATACCGGTAGATAAGCTCTCAGCAGAGAGACTGAACAGCCCTAAATCAGCTTCACCGGTTGTTGTTGAAGTTGTGTTGCCCCCACTAATTTGGGACATAAAGGGTATCTGAGCCATGGCATTACCTGTCAGTTTGTCTCCTGTCGAGAGATAACTAGCAGGTTCCGGGCCAAACTCAGTGCATAAAGTCCTGGGGCGTTGCCCGGCGCCAGTCCGCTTCGGACAACAGCCATTCGTCATCCTGTTGCAGAAAGGTTAAATCGAGACGCAGCAGATCTCCCCGCCACTGACTCAGTGAGGTCTGTCGATCCTGCGGCGATCCCGCCAGACCAGCATAGATCAGCACCTGGGCTTGACCGTTCTCGTGCACCTCGATGTTGTCGATGGTGGTGAGCAGATGGATCGACTTATGGCGTAAAAAATAGCCGGCCAGCATGGCTCTCAACTGGCGCAGATCGAAGCCGTTATTGTCGCGGTAATCCGCGTGCACAAACTCCAGGGTGGCCGACAGATCACGGGCCTGAATGTAGGATTCAGCTTCACGGATGGTACCGCGCAGTTGCTCATCGGCAGACAGTGGATCATCGCTACACCCCCAAACTCCATGGAGCAGCAGCAGGATGAAAAAGTGTGAGAAGGCTCTCTGCATTTCAATCACCCCAGGTAGAGAGGGTACGGACTCACCGTACCGGAACAGAAACAGTTACCAGATCGTCATGCAAATACAATGCACACAATCCGCCGCAATCGTTCGCTCTCAGCATCCAAACAACCGCAGCAGGAAATTAGGGCCGGTTAACACGAATGGCTGTTACTTTAGAGAATAAACCGCAAATGAACGCCATTCGCCCTAGCGCAGACTCAGTACATCCTGCATATCGAACAGGCCATTGGATTTAGTGCCGATCCATTTCGAGGCCCGAACCGCGCCTCTGGCGAAATTCATCCGGCTTGAGGCTTTGTGGGCGATCTCCACCCGCTCACCCTCCATGGCGAACCAGACGCTGTGCTCACCGACCACATCACCCGCTCGAATCGTCTCGAAACCGATGGTCTTGCTATCCCTTGGACCGGTATTGCCTTCCCGGCCATAGACCGCGCAGCTCTTCAGGTCCCGACCCAGTGTGTCTGCAATCACTTCCCCCATGCGCAGTGCTGTACCGGATGGGGCATCGACTTTGTGCCGGTGGTGGGCTTCGATGATCTCGATGTCAGCTTCATCACCCATCACTTTGGCTGCCACTTCCAGCAGTTTGAAACAGAGATTGACGCCAACACTCATGTTCGGTGCGAAGACGATGCCGATCTTTTCACCGGCCTCTGCCAAAGCGGCTTTGTCACTATCCGAAAGACCGGTTGTACCGATTACCATCTGTTTACCGGCTTCGGTACAGATCTGCAGATGCTTCAGGGTCGCCGCCGGTGTCGTGAAATCGATCACCACATCGAACTCATCCACCACCTTGGCAAGATCATCCACCAGGGCCAGATCGAAGCTGCCGAGTCCGGCCAGCTCGCCGGCATCCCGGCCAACCAGTCCCGATTCAGCCCTTTCGGTAGCCGCCCCCAGGGTCAGACCATCCGTTTCATGCACAGCCTGAACCAGTGATTTTCCCATCCGGCCGGCGGCACCAACCACTGCAACTCTTGTCATCTGTTTCCCCTAAGGCGCTTGTTTGTCACGATAATGGGCACCGCACGCCCATTGTGATTGAGCTAAAAACGTTTTTAGAAACCCATATTCTCAAAGAACTTCTTCACCCCATCCACCCAGCTGGTGGAGTGTGGGCTGTGCTTTGCCCCGCCGCGCTTCATGGTTTCATCAAAGCGCTGTAGCAGCTCTTCCTGCTCACCGGTCAGTTTCACCGGCGTTTCCACCAGCACCCGACACATCAGATCTCCCACCGGACCGCCACGTACCGGCTTGACGCCTTTACCACGCATGCGGAACAGACGTCCGGTCTGGGTGCCGGCAGGAATTTTCAGCATCACCTTGCCGTCCAGCGTCGGTACTTCCAACTCGCCACCCAGGGCGGCGATCACAAAACTGATCGGCACCTCGCAGAACAGATGGTTATCTTCCCGACTGAAGATGGAGTGAGGTTTGACGGCAACCTGCACATAGAGATCTCCTGGCGGTCCGCCACTCTCACCCGCCTCGCCTTCTCCGGCCAGACGAATCCGATCGCCGGAATCGACGCCCGGCGGTACCTTCACCGAGAGGGTTTTATGCTCTTGTATCCGACCTTGTCCCTGACACTTGGGACAGGGATCGTCGATTACGGTGCCTTTACCGTGACAGCGCGGACAGGTCTGTTGAACCGAAAAGAATCCCTGCTGCATTCTGACCTGGCCATGACCGGCACAGGTTTCACAGGTCTTGGGGCTGGAGCCTTTCTTGGCACCGCTGCCGCCGCAGGTATCACACTTCACCAGGGTAGGCACACGAATCTTGACGGTGGTCCCAGCCACCGCATCTTCCAGCGAGAGCTGCAGGTTGTAACGCAGATCGGCGCCGCGATGGACACGGGAACCGCCGCCGCCGCGGGCACCGCCGAAGATATCGCCAAACACATCACCAAAGATATCGGAAAAGCTGGCATCACCACCACCACCGAATCCACCACCCATGGTCTGATCGACACCCGCATGACCAAACTGGTCATAGGCAGCGCGCTTCTGTGCATCCGACAGGATCTCATAGGCCTCTTTGGCCTCTTTGAAACTCTTCTCGGCAGTGGCTGCCTCATCACCGGTATTGCGATCCGGATGATGTTTCATGGCCAACCGGCGATAGGCCTTTTTGATCTCGGCCTCACTGGCGTTTTTGTTAACGCCCAATACTTCATAATAATCTTTTTTCGCCATGGTTGGTTCTGTCTGCAACTATCTGTGTTCTGTTAAATAGAGATCACTTCAAACCGCTGTTTTACTGCAATCCCACCCTGTTTTTTACCTATCGGTATAACGCCAAAAACCGTACACCAGGCGAGCCGGTGTACGGTTCAATGGCGACAAAGACAGACTAATTCTTGTTGTCTTTGACCTCTTCGAACTCGGCATCGACCACATCGTCATCTGCCTTTCCGGCAGTGCCTTCCGGCTCGGCTTCCGCGCCAGGCGCTGCACCTTCGCCAGCCTCAGCACCCTTCTGGGCATAGAGGCGTTCGGCCATTTTACCTGAGGCCTCGGCCAATACCTTGGTTTTCTCTTCGATGACCTCTTTGTCATCGCCGCTCATCACCGCCTCAAGATCCTTGATGGCGCTTTCGATGGCCTCTTTCTCACCCGCTTCCAGCTTATCCTCGCCCAGCTCTTCCATCGACTTCTTGGTGGCGTGGATCATGGAATCGGCCTGATTGCGTGCCGCGACCAGCTCATGGAACTTACGATCCTCATCCGCATGGGCTTCCGCATCGTTGACCATACGATCGATCTCATCATCACTCAGACCGGAAGAGGCCTTGATCACGATCGACTGCTCCTTGCCGGTGGCCTTGTCCTTGGCGGAGACATTCAGGATACCGTTGGCGTCGATGTCGAAGCTGACCTCGATCTGAGGTACGCCGCGAGGCGCCGGCGGGATATCGCTGAGGTCGAAGCGACCCAGGGATTTGTTGGCTCCGGCCTGCTCACGCTCACCCTGCAGTACATGGACGGTTACGGCAGTCTGATTGTCATCCGCGGTGGAGAAGACCTGCGAAGCCGTTGTCGGGATCGTGGTGTTCTTCTCGATCAGCTTGGTCATCACCCCGCCGAGGGTCTCGATACCCAGAGAGAGTGGTGTGACGTCCAGCAACAGAACATCTTTGACCTCGCCACCCAGGACACCGCCCTGAATCGCTGCACCGATTGCCACAGCCTCATCGGGATTCACATCCTTACGCGGCTCTTTGCCGAAGAACGCTTTCACCGCTTCCTGTACTTTCGGCATACGGCTCTGACCACCCACCAGGATGATCTCATCGATCTTGGAGGCATCCACGCCCGCATCCTTCAGCGCCACTTTACAGGGCTCTATGGTACGTGTGACCAGATCGTCGACCAGAGACTCCAGCTTGGAGCGGGTCAGTTTCAGGTTCAGATGTTTCGGGCCACTGGCATCTGCGGTGATATAGGGCAGATTGATGTCGGTCTGCTGACTTGAGGAGAGCTCGATTTTCGCCTTCTCAGCCCCCTCTTTGAGACGCTGCAATGCCAACGGATCGTTGCGCAGGTCGAAACCCTGATCCTTTTTGAACTCATCCACCAGATGATCGATGATGCGCAGATCGAAGTCTTCACCACCGAGGAAGGTGTCACCGTTGGTGGAGAGCACTTCAAACTGGTGCTCGCCATCGATCTCGGCGATCTCGATGATGGATATATCGAAGGTACCACCACCCAGGTCGTATACCGCCAGGGTCTGGTCGCCACGCTTTTTGTCCATACCGTAGGCCAGGGCCGCGGCGGTAGGCTCATTGATGATCCGCTTCACCTCCAGACCGGCGATGCGTCCGGCATCCTTGGTAGCCTGACGCTGGGAGTCGTTGAAGTAAGCCGGAACCGTGATGACAGCCTCGCTGACCGTCTCACCCAGATAGTCTTCCGCAGTCTTTTTCATCTTCTGCAGAATCTTCGCAGAGATCTCCGGCGGCGCCATCTTCTTGCCATTCACTTCAACCCAGGCATCACCGTTGTCGGCCTGGACGATTTTGTATGGCACCATGTCGGCGTCCCGCTGAACCACTTTGTCTTTGAACATGCGGCCGATCAGGCGTTTGATGGCGAACAGGGTGTTCTGGGGGTTGGTGACGGCCTGGCGTTTGGCGGACTGGCCAACCAGAATCTCACCGTCGTTGCTATAGGCGATAATCGATGGGGTCGTACGATCGCCCTCACTGTTTTCAATGACCTTGGTAGAACTCCCTTCCATGACAGCAACACAGGAATTGGTCGTTCCCAGGTCGATACCGATGATCTTGCCCATGATGTTTAACTCTCCGAAATCTTTATAAATAAGTGATATTTCTTGATGACTGTCCCTAATGTGGGGTCATCTGTGTGGGTTTCAAGCCTGCTCGTCGATCGATGCGCCTGATGAGGCCTTGGAGACCATCACCATGGCCGGTCTCAGCAACCGTCCATTGAGCAGATAGCCCTTTTGTACAACCGCCACAACAGTGTTGGGTTCCACATCATCACGCTCCTGCATCGACATCGCCTGATGGAACTCAGGATTGAAGGCCTCACCCTCAGGATCCACCTGTTCGATGCCGTGGCGATTCATCACATCCACCAGCAGTTTCAGGGTCAGCTCGGTTCCTTCACGGATTTTGTCGATATCCGCACTGTCGTCCAGGGAGGCCTGATAGCCCAGCTCCAGGCTATCCCACACCTGCAGCATGTCTTGTGAGATCTTATCCAAGGCAAATTTATGGGCATTCTCCAGGTCCCGCTGGCTGCGCTTGCGCAGATTGTCCATTTCAGCCCGCATCCTCATCACCTGATCCCAGTGCTCATCCGCCTTTGAGCGGGCATCTTCGAGCAACTTGGTCAGCTCCTGATGATCCTGATCGGATCCAGCCGCCTCCTCAATCACCTCACTCTCGGCAACAGGCTCTTCCACCTGAGCCTGGGGTTCTTCCACATTCTCTGCCGAATCTTGTGGTTGATCCTTATCTATCACTTGGTTTGACCTCAATTAAATATGAACGACAAATAGAGAACCCCGGTTTTTCGGGGCAATCCTTTGTCAGATTGGGACGATTAATTTTTTTTCAAGGCTGCACTGAGAATTTTTGCGGTGATATCGACCACCGGTATGACCCGCTCATAGTTCATACGGGTCGGTCCGATCACCCCCAGCACACCGACCATCTCTTCATTCACCTGGTAGGGAGCGGTGACCACAGAGCAGCCGTTGAGCAGTTGATAGCCGGACTCCTCGCCAATGAAGATCTGTACCCCGTCGGCGTTCTGGAACTGATCCAGCAGATGCAGAATCTCGCGTTTCTCAGTAAAGGCATCGAACAGCTTGCGCAGTTGATCCAGCCCGGAAAGTTCAGCAAATTCCATTAGATTGGTCTGTCCGGCGATCATGCAGTCCTCTTCCGACTCACTCGCATTGACCACCTCGCCCGCCATACTGAGGGCCTGGGTCATCATCTGATCGAAATGGTCCCGGGCATCGTTCAGCTCCTGCAACAGACGTTTGCGCACCAGATCCATATCGCGCCCGGCAAAGGAGTTGGTGAGGAAATTGGCCGCCTGTTCCAGCTCAACCCGCTCGAAATCCCTATGGGTGTGCAGAATCCGGTTGTGCACCTCGCCCGAATCAGTCACCAGAATACCCAGAACCCGATGCTCGGAGAGGGGCAGAAACTCGATCTGGCGGAAGGTGGTCTTCTCCCGCCTCGGCAGGGTCACCACACCCGCCATGTGGGTCACGCCGGAGAGCAGACGGGAGGCCGATGCGAGCAGCACTTTGTTCTCCTCGCCCCCCATGATCAGCTCAGAGCGGATCTTCTCCACTTCCGCTTTTTTCAGATCCTGCACGGTCAACAGGGAGTCGATGAACATGCGGTAGCCGGTGATGGTGGGTACCCGACCGGCCGAGGTATGCGGTGAAGAGACCAGTCCCAGATCCTCCAGATCGGCCAGCACATTACGCACCGTGGCGGGACTCAGATCCAGACCGGTGTCTTTCGCCAGGGTCCGCGAACCCACAGGCTGTCCTTCTTTGATATAGCGTTCAATCAGCGCTTTCAGGAAATGCTGCGCGCGCTCACTGACCACGGTTTCATTGACCGATTTGTTCTCTGACAAGGGAGTCTCCGGGATGATGATTAGCACTCATTCCAGTCGAGTGCCAATGTATGAAAAGCTAGCAACTCAGGTTCACCTAGTCAAGCATTCCGCTTCCCGGCCACTCCCCACTTGGATTGCCCATGGCAGCATGCTAACGTTGAGGAATGGCGCTTTTTCAAGCATTTGATCTTAGACCCTAGCCACGAGCCAAGCACCAGGTATGCACAAGCGGTTTCAGCAAATCGGACTGATTGGAAAACATGGTGACCCGGTAGTCAGACAGACACTGCTGCGACTCTACGACTACCTGATCGAACACAAACATGAGGTGGTCATCGAGGAAGAGACCTGCCGGATGCTCAACAACAAGCCGGTCTCCAGCGTCCCGGAGATCGACCTGCCGAAACACAGTGATCTGGTGATCGTGGTCGGCGGCGATGGCACCCTGTTGCATGCGGCGCGGGTACTCTCCCAGCAGAATATACCTTTATTGGGCGTAAACCTCGGACGATTGGGTTTTCTGGTGGACATCTCACCGGAAGAGCTGACCCAGCAGCTGACCGAGATCCTCAACGGAAAATATGAGCAGGAGGCCCGTTTTCTGCTCGAGGTCAGCATGGGGGATGAATCGACAGAGAACCAGAACATCCTGGCGTTCAACGATGTGGTGCTGCACAAGTGGAATATCGCCCGGATGATCGAGTTCGAAACCTATGTGGACGAACAGCTGGTCAACGACCAACGCTCCGACGGCTTGATCGTCTCAACGCCCACCGGCTCGACCGCCTACGCACTCTCCGGCGGTGGCCCGTTGCTGCACCCTTCATTGAATGCCATCGTGCTGGTGCCGATCTGTCCCCACACCCTGAGTAATCGGCCGATTGTTGTGGATGGCGACAGTTTGATTGAAATCCGCCTCCACCCCGATCACACAGAGGATGTTCAGATCACCTGTGATGGACAGGCCACCATTCCCGCCATGCCGGGCGAGGTGATCCGGATCCGTAAGGCGGAACATCAGGTGCGGCTGATTCACCCCACCGGATACGACTACTACAGCATCCTCAGAGCCAAGCTCGGCTGGGCGGAAAACCCCAAAAAGAACCGATGCTAGTCCAGCTGCAGATCCATAATCTTGCCGTCGTCTCCGGTATGGCACTGGAACTGCTCGGGGGTCTGACGGCTTTGACCGGTGAAACCGGCGCGGGTAAGTCGATTCTCATCGACGCGCTTGGACTGGCACTGGGAGAAAAGGCGGACAACGGTCTGATTCGCTCAGGTGCCGACCGGGCAGAGGTTACCGCACAGTTCGATATCACCAATACCCCAGAGGCGGGCCAGTGGCTGCGCCAACAGGATCTGGATGAGGGGGATGAGTGCATCCTGCGCCGCAGTCTCAACCGGGAGGGTCGCTCCCGCTGCTACATCAATGGTCGCAGCGTGCCCATGCAGCAACTGCAGGATCTGGGGGATCTGCTGGTTGAAATTCACGGCCAACACGCACACCAGTCCCTGCTCAAGGCCAATCACCAGCGGCGACTGCTGGATGCCTATGCCGGCCATACAGAGCTCAGCCATCAGCTTGCTCAGCACTACAAAAGCTACCAGAAGGATCTGAAGCGCCTGCAACTTCTGACAGCCGAAACTGAAGAGCGGGCATCACGAATGGACCTGCTGCGTTATCAGGCAGAGGAGCTGGCCGCACTGGATGTTTCCGCAGAAGAGCTCATTTCAATCGAGAAAGAGCACTCCCGACTCAGCCACCTGGAGCAGATCAGAACCAGCTGTAACCAGATTCTCTCCGGACTGGATGGAGAGCAGCACTCCCTGCGCAGCCAGCTCTCCCGTTCACTTGAGCTGGTCAGCGAAATCGAACAGCTGGACAGCAGCCTGAAAGACCCCAGAGAGATGATCGACAGTGCACTGATCCAGGTCGATGAAGCGCTGGCCTTTCTGCGTAACTACCTGAATGATATTGCGCTCGATCCCAGTGGTCTGGAGCAACTGGAGGAGCGTCTCGGCCTGCTGCATGACGCCTCCAGAAAATATCGGGTGAAACCTCAGCAGCTGCCCGAAAAACTGCAACAGATCCAAGCGGAAATAAGCACCCTCGAAGGGGCCGATGAAACCCTCTCGGAACTCAGCAGCCAGGTTGAGGCCGGACACGCCGCCTATCTGAAGCTGGGCGAGCAACTCTCCAAGAAGCGCCGCAGCTCGGCCAAACGGTTGAGCCGGGTGATTACCGAAGCGATGCAGAGCCTGGGCATGCCTGGTGGTCAGTTCAATGTTCTACTGACCCCGCTGGAGACCGATGAGGCCGGGGCAAACGGTCTGGAACAGGTGAACTTCCAGGTCTCAGCCAATCCGGGTCTGCCTTTGGACCTGCTCAGCAAGGTGGCCTCGGGTGGTGAACTCTCCCGTATCAGTCTCGCCATCCAGGTGGCAACCATCGAGTGCGGCACCACACCGACCCTGATTTTTGATGAGGTTGATGTGGGGATTGGCGGTGGTGTTGCCGAAATTGTCGGTCAGATGCTGCGCAAGCTCTCTGCAAACCGGCAGATTCTGTGCGTTACCCACCTGCCCCAGGTTGCGGCCCAGGCCATGCACCATTTCCAAGTCCAGAAGACCACCCAACAGAAGAGCACCAGCACCGATATCGCCAGGCTGGATGATGATCAGCGGATTCAGGAGATTGCCCGTATGCTAGGCGGCATCAAAATCACCGAACAGACGCTTGCCCACGCTCAGGAGATGGTGACATTGGCGGCAGAGGCTTAGGGCTGTTCGGGCGAGTCTGGTGTCGACACGATCGTGTCAATTCACATTGCACTTGGGGTTGCCACAGTGACCATAGATGATCAGTGAGTGATCGACGATTTCGAAACCATGATCCTTGGCGATCTCCTTTTGCCGGTTTTCGATGGTGCTGTCGACAAATTCCTCCACCTTGCCACAGACCACGCAGACAAGATGGTCATGATGGTTGCCACGCTCAAGTTCGAATACCGCATGTCCACCCTCGAAATTGTGCCGCGTCACCAGGCCTGCAGACTCAAACTGGGTCAGCACGCGATAGACGGTTGCCAGGCCGATCTCTTCACCCTTTTCCAGCAGCATCTTGTAGACATCTTCAGCGCTGACATGACGCTGGGCACTATTCTCCAGTAACTCCAGTATCTTCACCCTGGGCAGGGTAACTTTGAGCCCGGCTTTTCGAATATCCTGGTTATCCATCCAGACAGATCTCCAACGAGTGTTTCTTGGATTTGGAATGGGTTATCATGGTGGTAGTTAATGAATTGTACTCGTAATGAAAAAGAAACTCATCCTCATTTTGCTAATCATTCCCCTTCTCAATGCCTGTTCCTCATGGGAGAATCTCTCATTGGTCCACTCCCCTGACATTGAGCAAGGAAATATCATCACGCCGGAAATGGTTGCCCTGCTGCAACCCGGTATGACCCAGCGACAGGTGCGTTTTGCGTTGGGCTCCCCGATGTTGATCGATGTCTTTCACGGCACCCGCTGGGACTATCTTCTATCGATCAAACGTCGCAACGAAGCTGTTGAAATCAAAAGATTTAGTGTCTTTTTTGAGAATGAGTTGCTGAGCCGCTACCAGGGTGACATCAAAGCGGCTGAGAATGTGGAAACCAAACAGGAGAAGCGTGAGCTGGTCGCCAGCGTACCCGATTACGATGGGGATTTCGGGATTCTGGAGAGGCTCTGGTACTCATTGGGCCTGGGAGAGCCGGAGTAACAGCAGGCGATCAAGCGCCCTTTTTCATCGGCTTGCCTTCTGCGGCGCGCTTTTTTCTGGCCTCTTTGGGGTCGGCAATCAGCGGCCGGTAGATCTCCACCCGGTCGCCTTCGCTGAGCATGGCATCCAATTTGGCCGCTTTGCCAAAAATGCCGGTTTTATTGACCTTCAGATCGATCTCCGGAAAACGCTGCAGAATGTCCGACTTCTCGATTGCCTGCTCTACCGTGAGCGGTTCACTGGACTCCACGACCAACAGCACCTGCTCATCCAACTTCCCATAAGCGACTTCAAATTTCATCCGCTGGCCTTCCTGTATACTTCATCCGCCCGTTTACAAAATGCATCGACCAAGGTGTTTGCGATCTGACTGAACACCCGCCCGAACGCCGCATCGATCAATCGACCGGCAAACTCAAACTCAAGCACCAGTTCAACTTTACAGGCATCCTCCTTCAAAGGGATGAAATGCCAGCTGCCCTGCAACTTCTGAAAGGGTCCTTCCCGCAGTTGGATATCCATTCGCTCGTCTGTTACCAGCTTGTTACAGGTGGAGAACCGCTGCCTGATGCCAACCCGTGATACTTCCAGTTCACCGCAGAGCTCCTCAGGCGTACGGGAGATCAGGCGACTGTCGCTGCACCAGGGCAGAAACTCGGGGTAGTCCTCAAAGGCACAAACCAATTGAAACATCTCATGTGCTGAATGGGCTACCAGCGCGCTCTTTTTGACAACCGGCACAGTTAAAATATTCCAATTGCGTGTAAGAAAACCACCACCACAGCGAGTGGTGAAACATAGCGAATCAGGGTCCACCAAAGGCTGTATGCAGAGCCGTTCATGGCGAACTCATCCTGACTCGAGGCCTTTTTCATGAACCAGCCACTGAACACCGCGATCAGCAAGCCACCGAGCGGCAACATGATATTCGCCGTCAGGTAGTCGAGCAGATCGAAAAAGGTCTTGTCGAACAGTTTGACATCGGACCAGATATTGAATGAAAAGACCGTACCCAGACCAATCACCCAGGTCGTCAGTCCGATCCAGATCGATGCCCGCACCCGGGTCATCTCCCGGTTTTCAACCAACCAGGCCACGGCCGGTTCAATCAGCGAGATGGCGGAGCTCCAGGCCGCAAACACCAGCAGCACAAAGAACATGGTACCGAACAGATGTCCACCCGGCATCGCGCCAAAGGCAATCGGCAGGGTTTGGAAAATCAATCCGGGGCCGGCACCAGGCTCAAGCCCGTTGGCAAAGACAATCGGGAAGATCGCCATACCCGCCAGCAGCGCAACCAGTGTATCGAGCAGCGCAATCAACACCGCAGATCCGGCGATCGAAGACTTTTTCGGCATATAGGAGCCATAGACCATGATCGCACCCATCCCCAGACTGAGGGTGAAAAAGGCATGCCCCATGGCAACCAGTAACGGCCCGCCACTGATATCACACTGCTCCACCCCGTCGACCACCTGACAGGTGTAGATCAACTTACTGAAATCGGGTGAAAAGAGAAACTCAAGCCCCTGCACGAAAAAGCCCGTGTTCATGGCATAGCCAACCAACAGCAGCAGCAGTACGAACAGCGCCGGCATCAGATAGGTCACCGCTTTTTCCAATCCGGACTTCACCCCTTTGGCAACCACGAACATGCTCATCAGCATGAACAGGGTATGCCAGGCCAGCAGGCGCTCAGGGCTGCCCACCAAGCCATTGAACATGCTCTCCACGCCGGCCGCATCGAGCCCGCTGAACAGACCGGCTCCGGCACGAGCCACGTAGGCCAGGGCCCAACCGGCGATCACACTGTAATAGGAGAGGATGAAGAAACCGGCCAACACACCACTCCAGCCAATCAGCGACCAGGCCTTGTTGGCCCCCTCCTCCCGACTCAGTGCAGCCATGGTGTTGATCGGGCTCTGCCTGCCGCGCCGGCCAAGCATGATCTCCGCCATCATGATCGGCACACCAACCAGCGCGATACAGACGAGGTAGATGATAACGAAGGCGCCACCACCGTTCTCGCCGGTGATGTAGGGAAACTTCCAGACGTTACCCAAACCGACCGCGGACCCGGTTGCTGCCAGGATGAACACCAGCCGCGACGACCACTGGCCATGTATGGATTGTCTTTCAGCCATTATTTTTTATCCTTATTCAGCGCTCAACATCGATACGATTCAGCTAACTGTGTTGGCCATTGGGCCATATTTACCCTGCAGGCAGAGCCTAAGCCAATTGATCGCCGTATTTTCATTCACCTAAAGGTTGTTGATTCTCCAGAAAATGGCACCATTTCTCAAGCCGCTACTGGTGAGTTGCCTTTTCCGGCATTAGAATAGGCCGATGGCAAGCAAAGCAAAGAAAAAAGCCCAGGGGCGCCCTACCATCGCGCTCAACAAAAAGGCGGGGCACGACTATTTCATCGAAGAACGTTACGAAGCCGGCATCTCCCTGCAGGGCTGGGAAGTGAAGAGCCTGCGTGAAGGACGGGTTCAGATCAAAGAGAGTTACGTCACCATCAAGGATGGCGAGGCGTTCCTGTTCGGCGCCCATATCGTGCCCCTCAGCACCGCCTCCACCCACATCCACACGGATCCCATACGCACCCGCAAGCTGCTGCTGCATCGCAGCGAGCTGAATAAACTGATCGGCCTGGTCGAGCGCAAGGGCTATACCCTGGTGCCCACGGCGCTGTATTGGAAGAAAGGCATGGCGAAACTGGAGATCGGCGTCGCCAAAGGCAAAAAACTCCATGACAAGCGGGCAAGCGACAAGGATCGGGACTGGAAACGGGAAAAAGAGCGGCTATTCAAACACGGCTAGCCCGAAACCGATCACAACCACAGGTTTTCCGTGACCTGGAACCAAACCATGGCATATAATGTCTGACTCACTACCGTATGGGGGCGACGTAGGCTTCGACGGGGGTTGCAAAACCTGAAGTGCATGCCGAGGTGCAGAGTACCTCGCTAAACCATCTGCAAACTTATAGTTGCCAACGACGACAACTACGCACTCGCTGCTTAATACCCAGTAGGGTGCCGTCTGACTGGAGCCGTGCTTGTGCGTCCAGCTTTACAGGCGTCATATCTCACAAGATCGCGTTGAAGCTCGTCCGGGGTGGAAACGTTAAAACCTATCCGGAATCGCCTATTACACGCCCTGTCCGTCGGGTGGTAATCGGTTAAATATAATAGGCAGGACTAAGCATGTAGAACTTTTGGCAGAGGACTCGCGGACGGCGGTTCGAATCCGCCCGCCTCCACCAATCAACAAACGTTACTGATGTTTTAAGTAACGCTTGGGCGCCTTACTAAAGAACTCAATTGCCTGTTTCAAATCAATTGAAAGTTCTTTCTTCATCTACTAAGTCCTATTGGGTTAGAGCATTGATAATGCATAACTCATTTGAGATATCTTAACCAATCAAACAACTCTGTAGTGATGCTCAGTCACTTCAGAGAATCCTTTATTACCATGGATAAAATTTGAAAGTGGTAGTTCTGGAGTTTTTCTTCCAGCTTCACTGAAAAAACTGACCTGAGTCTGAGTTTTTATAAGTATACAGCTCAGTGCGAGTTAGTAATTATGAGTCGTGGTAATACTTTTTAAACAACAACTTTGCCGAATCCCGATTAAAGTCGGTCAGTTTTTTGTTTGACTCACCAGGCTCCCTACGCTGACCATCGGACTGGAATGGTTCGATATTGTTCTGAAGATCTCCCAAAACCACAGGCTTAAGATGACCACCAGGATTTTGAGCGCTGTTCACATGCGCCCTTCGTGCGTTCGCCTTATCCCTTAGCACACTGCCAATCACTCGGCTGTCGAGTATGCTCTTCTGATCTGCAAAACCGTAAACCAAGGCTGCATCGCAGATGGTATTAATCACCCTTGGAATGCCTTGGCTGGCTCGATAGATAAGCTGTGATGCGCCTTTGGTAAAAAGTGGTTTACTGCGACCGGCAGAGCGGGTTCTATGGAAGATATAGGCTCTTGTCTCCCTCTCATCCAGCGCTGACAGGTGATAATCGATCGAGACCCGTTGCTGAAACTGCAGGAAATCCTCGTGGGACAACATACTGCGCAGTTGCGGCTGCCCTACCAGAATGATCTGCAGGACCTGATGTTTGTCGGCGTTGATATTGGAGAGCAACCTCAACTCTTCCAGAACCTGTGCCTGCAGATTCTGCGCCTCATCCACAATCAATACGGTGCGCTTATTCTGGGCATATTGATCGATCAGAAACTGGGTGAAAAGATCATGAAGAACCACCCGCTCCTTTTCGCGATACTCCAAGCCGAACGCGAGTAACACCCACTGCAGCAACTCCCCCATGTCACGGTGGCTGGTATTGACCAATCCAACGGTGACGTCGTCATCCAGCTGGTCGAGCAGGTGACGCACCAGGGTGGTTTTTCCACTGCCCACTTCACCGGTAATCACCGTAAAGCCGGCCTGGCTGAGCATGCCGTATTCCAGCATCGAATAGGCAGTACTGTGCTTTTTCCCGAGAAACAGGAAAGAGGGGTCTGGTAGCAAGGTGAATGGTTTTTCAGTAAAACCGTAGAATGATTCGTACATCCGTTGTATCGCCCCGTGCGAGGTAGCTTCCTCAAATGCTATAGATCAGAAACGCCATTATCTCACGCTATATCGCTGAACAGCAAACTTCCAGTCGACATTTTCACAGGAGCGAATAGAGGGCTGGGGTGACAATTTGTAGTATTCAGGGATTGTGACAATAAAGTCTGATACCGGCTGGCTCAGGAGGCGCTAAGTTCATCTTCCATGCAGCGCTTGAGACTGCTTGACCAATCTGGCATGGACAAGCTAAATACCTGATTTAGCTTACTATTATCCAGTACCGAGTAGGCTGGTCGACGAGCGGGTGTTGGGTATTCCTGAGTGGTGATCGGCATCAGGGAACAAGATTCCCCAGATAGTTCGAGAATCTTACTGGCAAAGCCATACCAGCTGGTTGTTCCACTGTTTGTCAGATGATAAAGGCCTTTCAGCTCATCCGCTTTCACAACACCAGAGTGCAGTTGCCCGATAATCTGAGCGGTTGCTTCGGCAATCATCCGACTCCAGGTGGGTGCGCCAATCTGGTCATCCACCACCTTCAACTCATCCCTTTCACGAAACAGCCTGAGCATGGTTTTCATGAAATTGTGGCCATGATTGCCATATACCCAACTGGTACGAAACACCATCGCATCGGCATCCGTTGCCAGAACACGCTGCTCACCTTCCAGCTTGGTTTCTCCGTAGACTCCCAGAGGGGCGGTTGGATCCTCCTCCCGATAGGGCCTTTTACTCTCACCATCGAAAACGAAATCGGTTGAATAGTGGATGAATGCGGCATTGTGCTCGGCAGCCAGTCTTGCCAGTTGCGCCGGTGCGTCAGCATTCAGCTTTTTTGAAAGCGCTACCTCTGACTCGGCCTTATCAACGGCGGTATGAGCAGCAGCATTGACAATATAGTCAGGCCCTGTCTCTGCAACTGCTCTGCTTACCGCATCTGGATCCAGTAGATCCAATGCGTAGCCATAACTGCCACACAGTGATGTAGCTGTCACATCAGCCAGCACAGCCAAACTCCGTTGCAGCTCCCATCCAACCTGGCCATCACAACCGATCAATAGAATCTTGGGGTGGCTCGTCGACATACTAGGCCCCTTCCCCACCCATATAGAGAGGCAGTGTCTCTTCAGGTATTTCACTCAGAAGGGGTGCGTCCCGATCCTTCTCTGCCAGCAGCGGATTCAGTCCGCCCGGCCATTCGATGCCGATTTCCGGGTCATCCCAGCGTACGGAAAACTGGGTTTCAGGATGGTAGTGGTCGGTACACTTGTAGGCAAAAATCGCCTCTTCGCTCAGTACCAGGTAGCCATGGGCAAATCCCACAGGCACATAAAACTGATGGTGGTTCGATTCCGAGAGATGCACCCCCACCCATTGACCAAACCAGGGAGATCCTTTGCGCACATCGACGGCCACGTCGAAGACCTCGCCTTTGATGGCTTGCACCAGCTTTCCCTGGCCATAGGGATTCTGAATATGCAGCCCCCGCAACACACCCTGCTCGGAATAGGCCATGTTGTCCTGGACGAACTGCTCAGGAATACCCAGTGAAGCGTAGCGTTCGTTCTGCCAGCTCTCCATGAACCAGCCGCGTTGGTCACCGAACACTTTGGGCTTGAGCAGCAGAACCCCTGGAATTTTCGTCTCCACCACTTCCATTACTACATTCTCCGCTCACACAACCCCAGCAGATACTGACCATATCCATTCTTACTCAGGGCTTCTGCCATCGATTTCAGATCTTCCAGGCTGATCCAGTCCTGTGAGAAGGCAATCTCTTCCGGACAGGCGATCTTCAAACCCTGTCGGAGCTCGATGGTTTCAATGAAGTTGCTCGCCTGAATCAGGCTCTCGTGGGTGCCGGTATCCAGCCAGGCAATGCCCCGCCCCATCTTCTCCAGGCTCAGTTTGCCCATCTCAAGATAGCGTTTGTTCAGATCGGTGATCTCCAGTTCACCCCGAGCTGACGGCTTCAGTGAGAGGGCCAGATCGGTGACCTGTTCATCGTAGAAATAGAGACCGGTAACCGCGTAGTTGGATTTTGGTTTGGCGGGCTTCTCTTCGATATCATTCACCTGCCCCTGCTCATCGAAATCGACCACGCCATAGCGTTCCGGATCCTTTACCCAGTAGCCGAATACCGTCGCCCCATCGGATGTTTGAGCGGCCCGCTTGAGTGAGTCAACAAGCCCATGGCCATAGTAGATGTTGTCACCCAGAATCAGGCAGCAGGGATCACCATCGATGAACTCCTGACCGATGATGAAGGCCTGGGCCAGACCACCCGGATCGGGCTGCACCGCATAGGTGATCTCGATACCCCATTGATGACCATCACCCAGCAACCCTTTGAACAACTGGGCATCCTGGGGGGTGGTGATAATCAGAATATCCCGAATCCCAGCCAGCATCAGGGTGGAGAGTGGGTAGTAGATCATCGGCTTGTCGTAGACCGGCAACAGCTGCTTGGAGATGGTGAGGGTCAGCGGATGCAGACGGGTTCCCGAGCCACCGGCCAAAATGATGCCTTTTTTCACTGTCTTTGCCATGATCAGCCCTGCCCCAGTCTTTCGCCACGATAACTGCCATCCAGTACCCGCTGGCACCAGTGATTGTTCTCCAGATACCACTGGACCGTTTTCCTTAACCCGGTCTCAAAGGTCTCCAATGGCGTCCAGCCCAGCTCACGCTCCAGTTTACTCGCATCGATGGCGTAGCGCTGGTCATGGCCAGGCCGGTCATTCACAAATATTTTTAACTGATTGTGTGGTTTGAACTCTGAGTCCGGTGCGAGCTCATCCAGTAAGGCGCAGAGTGTCTCCACCACCTCCAGGTTGGACATCTCATTATTGCCGCCCACATTGTAGACCTCACCCGGCGTACCCGCCTCGAGTACACGCCAGATCGCCTGGCAGTGGTCTTCCACATAGAGCCAGTCCCGTACATTGCTGCCATCGCCATAGATCGGCAGGGATTCGCCAGCCAACGCCTTCTGGATGAAGAGCGGGATAAGCTTTTCCGGAAACTGGTAGGGTCCATAGTTGTTGGAACAGTTCGTGGTCAACACCGGCAGACCGTAGGTGTGATGCCAGGCACGCACCAGGTGATCCGAGGCCGCCTTTGAGGCCGAATAGGGTGAGTTCGGAGCGTAGGCCGTGGTCTCGGTGAACAGCCCTTCCGCCCCTAATGAGCCATACACCTCGTCGGTGGAGACATGTAGAAAACGGAATGAGTCGCGCGCTTCTTCAGGCAGTGACTGCCAGTGAACCCTGGCGCACTCCAGCAGGTTGAAGGTGCCGCCTATGTTAGTGTCGATAAACTCGGCCGGACCGTCGATGGAGCGATCCACATGGCTCTCAGCAGCGAAGTTGACCACCGCATCGGGTTTGTAGCACTCGAACAGGCCGGAGACCAGCTCCTGATCCTGAATCTTTCCTTGAACGAAGTGGTGATTCGGGTGATCCTCCAGCGATTTCAAGGTATCCAGATTGCCCGCGTAGGTAAGCGCATCCAGGTTGATTACCTTGAGGGAATCCTGCTGAGAAAGTAGAAAGTGGACAAAATTTCCACCAATAAACCCGGCACCACCGGTCACGAGAATCGTCTTCATTATCTATAATGCCATTTATTTCAATATGTTACGGCATCACCACTTGGTAACGCAATGCAGCATTATACAGAGTTGAGTCCCTATCAACTACGTGGTGATTGAATTTGTAACTTTTGGGCCTGAGATTGCGGGTTGAGAGCTTAAGAAACGCTCGTTTCAATAACGGATCGGGAACACTCAAAATCGCAACAAATGAACCAGTACTGGAATGAGTGTATGGCAGCAAGTCCTGAGAAAATCGGGACAGACTGATCCGGCAACCCTCAACCCTGAGCATCAAACCATCCCGGAAACTGGCTTCCCTTCGTGGTACAGGGCGCAATCAGTTTGCACCCTGTATATAGTTCTTAAGATCGGGGCACCAGGTCTCAAGCCGGTCTATTGAAGCCGAGCCTGAAGAGATTTTGCCTCGGTAATACCTTCAAATGGCTTACCCGATGACAATGCGGCATCCAGATGAGTCTTTGCAGCATTCATGTCACCAATCTGCTCGTAGGCCAGCGCGAGATGATAGTCGATTTCCGGAATCTTCGAGTTCTTCCTGAGTGCCCGCCTGAGTACTGAGATCGCTTTATCCGTCTCGCCCCGCTTGTAGTGGGTCCAGCCTAGCGTATCAAGCACAATGGGATTTTCTGAAGTTGAAAAGCCCTCGACTAATTTCAGCGCCTGATCCTTTTTGACCTCATCGGGCTCACCTCTGAGTAGAATCATTGCCAGATTATTGGCCGCCAACATATTCTCCGGGTATTTATCGAGAATCTGCTGGTAGATCTGCTTCGACTCATCAATCTGTCCCAGCTTATCCTGGGCATTCGCCAATTCGATACCCAATGCAGGATCCTGAGAATTCTGAAAACCTCGGCGCAGCATAGCGATCGCGTCCGCCTGTTTACCCTCCATCAGTTTGACCTTGACCAGATTGCGATAGGGAACCGGCCACTTCACATTGATGCTCAGGCTGCGCTCAAACGCCTCATCTGCCTCTACCAAGCGGTTCTGGGAGAGATGGATTTCACCCAGCAGATTGTAAGCAAGGTAGTGTTTGGGATCTGCTATTACTGCCTGGTTGACCTGATTCAGGGCTTCATCGACCTGTTTCAATCCAAAGTAGCTCTTTGCCAGGGCTACCAGCACATCAATCGCCCCAGGTTTAAGTTCCAACGAGCGAGTCAGAGAATTCACACTCCGTTCCAATCGACCATTACTTTGCTCGACCAAGCCCTGATAGTAATAACCCAACGGCTCAGCTTCATATTCAGACTGGAGGGTATTTGCAATTTTCAGCAACTCTTCCCAATTCTTCTGCTTGAGATAGACGATACCAAGCCCTCGAAGTACTGAAATCTCTTTCGGTGCAAACCTCCGCATTTTTTGCAGAACAACTTCTGCATCATCGAGTTCACCGGTTTGAATCAAGAGTTGAACCAACTCAAAATTGGTTGCAGTTTCCTGAGGTTGGGCTTTAACCGCATCCTCTAGGCTTTGACGGGCTAGCTCAACTTCACCCTTTTTTAAATGAGACCTTGCTTTTAAGCGATGAGCTTTAACATGACCAGGATCCTCCCTCAGTAAAGTTCTAAGGTCTGCAATACCCCGATCAGGATCGTCACTGACCAGCGCTATACCGGCCCGGACCAAAAGCGCATCTTTGTACTTGGGATCTGCTTCCAATACCTCATCTATTAATTGACTCGCTTCTTGGGTAGAGCCTTCTTTTACCAAAAGACTGGCTTTGAGCGTTCGAGCCATCAGGCCATCCGTTGAGAGATCTGCCTGATTGATTACCTCTGAAAGTACTTGTAATGCTTCAACTTGACGGTTAAGGCTGATATGGTGTTTTGCCAACTCGAGCTTGAAGGCTTGATTGTCTTGATTGTCTTGATTCTGTGCAACATACTCGCTCAAAAGAGACTCAGCACCTACAACATCCTTGTTACTCTTCAAATAACTTACTAATGCGAGCTTAGCGTCTTCACTATCAGGCAGGTCATAAACTGACTGTTCTAACACTGTTTTAGCTAGTTTCGCGTTACCTATTTCTTTATAATAACTGACAAGATGAAGCCGATGTTGCAGCTCATTCGGGTTGGATTGTATTAAGTCTGTGAGTACCTGAACAACGGCCTTGTCATCATTTGCTTTGGCATGGAGCCTGGCCAGAAGAAGGTAGGAAGCCACTCTATCCCTATGCTGCTGTAAGGAATCACTAGCGATTCTTATAGCCCTATCTAACTCTCCCCTATCTGCATAGAGAGCTGAAAGTAATGAAGCCGCTTCCACATTACTAGGATCGATTGAAAAAGCACTTAACACGTCCTCGATTGCGGCATTACTCTCTCCTGACTTTGCCAGTGCAAAACCTCTAAGCACAAGAGCCTCAGAGTGATCTGGAGTTATCTTGAGAACTGCTTCAGCAGCTTCTAATGCTTTCTCAGTTTCCCCTGCTAATACATAAATTGTACCAAGATGTACCTGTGCATCTTGATGTTCTGGTTTAAGTTCTACTGCCCGAAAAAACAGTGAGAAAGCTTTTCGCCAGTTTTCTTCTTTTTCTTCCAGTAAACCGAACATGTAATATGCATCGGCGTCCTTTGGATCAATCTGCAGTACGTTTTTAAATTCGAGACGTGCTTTTGTGTAATTACCCTGACTATAAAGTTCCATTCCCCGATCAAAGTATGACTGTTTTCTATCTTCCTTACTGGAACAGGCTGCACTTAGTAAGAGTACTGCACAGAGGAATGAACCGAGCAGTAATTTGAACAATTTTAACGCAAATTCCATGGTCGTCTTCATTGACTATACCTACCAATCCTAATAACGAACTTCCCTAATTATTCACTAGGTGACTCGTCCAATTTTGAAAACATCTCAAATTATTGAAATAGCTCACAATAGTTTGAGAGGATATTTAACAACTCTAATGATAAAAGAATCGAGACCTAATATTTTGAATCAGATGGAAATTTCACAATTTAAATATACGTAATTCAGTTTGGAATATAATTATCCAATACAGGCACAACCTGCCCTGCAAATTCAGTCAAGCGAATGTCACCGTCAGCCCACTCCTCTCCGTCACTAATCGTCGTCGTCAACCTGATAAGTGCACCATCAGTACGATGCCTGGTGAGGCTATCCAGAAAAAGATACCATTTTACCAGCCATTCATTAGTAATCACACGTCCACGTTGCTGAAACCAGTAGTAGACCAACTTCTTTGATTCGCCGCGCATTATGACAAGGCGATTGACTTTGAGGGATACTCCATTTACCTGTAACTCTGGCAATTTAACTTCTGTAACACTATCGATCTCCCACCCTCCACCAGGTATACAGGAACGGGGACTATGCGCTGCTGAACCAGCCTGCTGTGACGCATAATATGCCACATACAAATTAATAGGGCCGTATGACGAGTTTGTATAGTCACCAATTATATAATCGTCTAATCTCAAAGACTTAAGATATCTCTCTTCCAGTATATCCCCATCCCCAAGCCAGCTTCCGATCCTAGCGGGAAAACTACTAAAGTCCTGCCGATCTGGCAGAATTTGCTGCTGGCTCTTAACGTAGAGTGATCCGACTGCGATTAAGGATATGGAGAAAAGAGTGGCGTAGTGCACAGAATTGACAGTTCTCACCCGGTAGTTCAGCCCCTCCGGTATCGGTTTGGGAATTTCCAAGCCGAAAACATCTCTTAGCCTGCGCTCAGGTGACCCAATTTTTGCGAGCAGTACCATTTCGATCAACAGAATGCCTAGGCAGGACATAAACACTATCCATCCCTCGAAGTAGTGCAAAAAGCCATCTGCCTGTTCCTGCCCCCAATTATCAACCAGAACACCGATGACCCCTATACGAAAACTGTTCATCAAAACAGTTATAGGAATACTTGATAAGAAAACGACTACACGCTTCCAGTACTCAACACGATAGAGATAAGCGGCGAGAAACGCCAAACTGACTAGCGGAAAAAGGTAACGTAATCCGTTACAAGCTTCGACAACCTGAAGTTTGTAATCGCCTAAATCTATTACATTACCTTCAAGGAATACACTGATACCAAACCAGCGTATAACTTCAACACCCAACTGTGAAGATATGAGCTGTAGTTTTCCTGACAGACTATTGTAAATAAATGGTGGTAGTGGAACGATAAAAAAAAGCAAAAACAGAGGGCCGGCGACTATCTTAAATGCATGCCATCCCAGAACTGCGTAAGCCAAACCGATGACAATCATAACCAAGGCATACTGTACCAAAGTAAAAGTAGTAGCAATTTCACCGATAAAATAGAGAGAAGCGGCAAATATAATGCCTGCCACGCCAAGCCATGAAGGTCTGAATTTTGCTTCTACTAACAGATAACGTCTCTGCCAAATCAAATACGCAGTAATAAATGGCAGAAAATAGGCGTAGCCATACTCTTCTTTACTAGCCCATCTTCCAAGCATGTCAATAATGCCATTCCAAAATCCATAGACCAGCAAAATAGATGAAAGACCTAGCAATCCCCAGAGCTGAGGGGAATTTCGCCATCCTACAAGATTACTTGGTGTTGCCATTGTCCTTAATGAATGATTTCAGATTGAAGTTATCAATATCACCAGTTCAGAAGTTATTTAAAAACTGGTCCCTATCGCACGTCCTGTCTCCGTGAGTTAAAAAAATAGGTCCATTTAAATACCAAATGCTATACAAAGAATCCAACCCAAGGCTACTTAGTCTGCCATAGATTTGGCTGTTAGGACTATATCCTCTTGGTCTAAATGCAAATATTTAGCGCAATAACGTGAACCGGTTATTTGAAAATAAATCGAATTACTAGGTATTTCCAATTAATTGTTTTAGATTAGCAAGAAACTCAGTAGGCGCAGTATTAGATATTTCGTCCACATGATCAAACCTTTCTGTACTCCACCGATTCAAAAGAACAACGAGCTGTTGTTCATCCCACGCTACATATACACCAGGCCGATTTTGGAAACGCCTAGCAGTTGCCATCTGATGTTCATTTCGGTGCTCACCTAAACTAGCTTTACGGGGCATGATGATAATAGGTTTTCCTAAAGATAACGAGCTGAGAATTGATCCCATCCCTGCATGTGCAACGACCAGATCCGAAGTTTTCAGAATATGATCTAATTCGTCCTGCTCTAGAAATGACTTGTACTTGATGTTGGAGAAGCAAACCTCAGTTGGCCCGACTTGCGCAATAACTTGAATGTCTTTTTTGTTGACCCAACGATCAACAGCGCCAACCATACGATCAAAAGCAAGCTGTGTTCCTACAGTAACTAATATCACAGAACCGAACCTATATAGGTTGGCCCATCATCTCCTGAAAGCTCAGGCCATTGCGTTATCCAGTGAGTTGCCCACCTTTTCGCCTTTTGACCTGCCAATGACATCTCTTCTGCATTCGCTATACTATCAATCCAAATAGTTTTTGCACCCATTAACCGAGCAAACACAATTGCAAAATACCCCGGTGCTGCCCCTGTCGTCACCACAATATCCGGTCGGTACAAAAGTACCCGCCATGCGATTTGAATAGCCATTAATACTAACCCAGGCTTGTCCCACATATTTGCATCACGCACTGAAGTGAATTCTTCACGGTCAACCTGAGAAGCAACTCCTGGTGAAGTACTTATCCAGTGCAAACTTAGAAACTCGAAAGCCGGGCGCATACGAATCAGTTGTACCCAATGGCCACCCGCCGACGCTACAGCTAGTAACTTTTTTTGTTTCATGGGGCTACTCCAAGAGAAAGATAAAGCGAACGCATCTCTGATAAACATGACTCAGGAGAAAAACTTCTTAGATATTTTCCACGCGCGGCCTCACCCATACTCTCAATAGACTGGCTATCCATTTCAAACACCTCAATAAGCTTGTCTCGCAATTCTTCATGGCTACCAGGTTCTATTAGAAAACCATTTGTTTCATCTATCAGATCAGGAATCCCTCCTACTCGAGTAGAGATTACTGCCATAGAAAATGACATTGCTTCAATGATAGACATAGGAAGCCCTTCGTTATAAGAAGGTAAAACAAATACACTACATCGATGCATAATCTCTATTTTATCAACACCGCTTATCCAACCCGGTACATCTATAAAATCTGATACATCTAGCTCATTCACTATTGATCGCACTTTATCAATTTCTCCATTTCCACAGCATATAAGCTTTGTATCTGGATATTTTGGAGCTATATCTGAGAACACAGACAGTAGATCGTATATACCTTTGTTAGCACCAAACTGGCCTAAAAAAAGAATATATCTTGGACGCCGTTTAGTTTTGATAATATCGTCATCAAATTTGTCATGAACAAAGTTATTGATAACTGATACAGGAGTATTCGTTAACGGTGTAACAAAATTATACCAATATTTTGACAAGACAATTATTGAACTAGCTTGATCAAAAACATACCTGATTAAATTTCTAACCCACTTTGCAGAGCCATTGTAAAACACTGCAAATCGTCCTCCGTGAAGGTGAATGACTGTAGGTATATTATATAATTTACAAATAAGTACAAATATGCCTTTCCGCCAAAAACTACCTTTGGTGGCCATATGCATGTGAGCGAGCTCAACTCTGTTCAGCGATAGCATCCATATCAACTGAATTAAAGCTCGTAATGCTACCCATGTCCGAATAAACACCCCCCCTTCTCTATGAGCAGAGATAAAGACAGTGTGATCTGGAGAATAAAAATCTGATGAATTATAGGCATCAGTAACTGCTTTCATACCTCCACGAGCTGAGGTGCTGATAATAACTATTTTTTTTTGGCGATTAGAAGCACCTGCATTACCAATATTTTTACTCATAACATCTAACTATATCTTTACAAAATAAGTTTTAATTGAATTTACTATTATCGCTACACTTACAACGAGAAATTCAAATACTAGTCTAAGCTCATCTTCGTACGAGTATGACACCGTCTTTGGCTGGTAATACTATGGATTCAATTTGCATTCCATTATTCCAGTTAGGTGCTTGTTTACCTAAGAACCGCGATAAACCTTGACCTAAAACAACTTTGTCTTTTTTATTGTTAGGGTTCACTAAAACTACACCATTTTCGAAATCTCGACGCCACACACCATTTTGCCAAGGCTTATCTGGAGGAGGAGAACTAGCACGTCCAAGATTAACATCATACTCATCAAACCACGGCACACTGCTGTATCCACTTTTTTCATCTGTAAACGAAAAATAGGCGTCGCCTAATAGGCAGGATGTCAATGCATATCTCATAAAACGATAGTCTTTAGGATCACCCCAGACATTAAATCCAATAATGCGAGGTTCCCTAAGGTTAGTATTAACCGTGCGATACCTCTCCATCATAAAGTCCCAACCTTTGTAAGTTTCGAGAGACCATCTCTTTCCCATCAATGCTTCCAGAAAGGCGCCTTCTAGCTGCCCAGTATACTCAGATTGTGTTAGATCGCCGTCCGCATTACCCATGATCATCATGTCTGGTGTTAAATCACGAATATGACTCCACCAAGCTACATATCCACTCCTCCATGAATCAAGAATATATGATGAATCCGGGGCATCATCGATACCGTCACCATCCCAATCCGCTTTCACACGGGGACGTTGCATAACGTTATCTGTGTACCAAAAATCTAATTCAGGTACTGATTGGTGATAGATTCGATAGTCTCTCTCCGCCAACCATTGTGGATAGTGCTTCCCCTCCGAATCCGGCTTGGCAAGCTTTAAGAAATTCACTTCCCAGGCATTATGCTTTGTCGTCCACTGAACACGTTGTCCAGATTTATTTTTTAGCCACCAGCCTGACTCTTTTACTTTTCTTCGTATATCATCCTTCGCTAGATCCCCTGGAACATCACGCAGTTCATTCATCACCCCATATTGACCGACCAATATGTCAGGATTCAGCTCTTTAAGTCGCTGTACCACGTCCCGCATCGTTTTTGGTTGACCACTCCAGTTTCTATAGAAACCTAGAACAACAATGTCGTATTTCGCAAGCTCTTTCTGGTAGGAAGAATTTTGGTATTGCTTATTTCCAATACTCATACTCATCAAACGGGGAAAAGTGTCATCTGCTAGAGTTGAGTGAGTATATAGTATTGATTTTGAGAGCAAAATTAATAGAATAAGAAACCTGTTCATGTTAGTGCCGAAGACGCACATATAATTGGCGTATTGAGCGCGTTTGAAGTACGGCAACAGCATACACTACGCATAAAACCATACCGCATATGATCAGTTCCGAGAACGGATTACCAAAATCAAGTACCGAAGATGATGCATAGGCCAGAAACCCGGCTACGATAGCTGCTACAGCAAACTGTGACAATGCAAGCCAATTAAGTAAATGCGACATACCTATATTACTTATATGACTTACATGCCGGATATTTATCAGATGACTAGCCCATTGAGTGACTGCGCTGCCTAGCGCCGCACCCATCAAGCCAAATGTATGTGCACCCCAAAAACTGAGTAATACTGCAATAGGTAGTATAAAACCGTTGAGGCGCATCTGAAATCCACCTTGAGCAAGAGTAATCAATATATTATTGACCACCAATGCTTGCCCTGCCAATCCCAGTAAATATACACGCATTGGAGATACACCGGCTACATATTGGTCTGTATAAATCAGGCTAATAACATCTTCTGCGAACACAAATAAAAAGGCGAGTATCGGAAACAACAAAACTGCTGTCAGAGTGTTTGCATCTCGATTGATTTTAATTGCACCGTGAATATCACCGGCATGATGACATGTATTCATAGCCGGCAAGATAGCATTGGAAACGGCCTGGCGAATAAGATTGGCTAGAGGCAACACAACCAGAGATATTGAAAAAGATGCAAACTGCTGTAAGCTGAATATACTCGCTGCGATCCATTGATCTGATTGCGTACGGAGCGCATAGAACATGCCGGCAATCCCAAATGGTCCGGCATATGTTAGTTGTTCACGCAATAACAGTTTCTTAGGTTTTAATACATCTTTACCATATCTTCTCACTGTATCCAGCAGAATAAAAATACAACGCAACATAGCGAGCGCAGTCATCGATATAAATACTGCAAGGAGGTCATTCGTCAACCACGCAGTCAAACCCACTATTACGACCCGCAATAGAGAGAATATGACCACAATTCGAGCTTGAGCACCTATGCGTCCTTCAGTATTTGCCAACCAGTCAATTAGCGTACTACCCACCCAAAGAGAGACAAACGCAGGTACAAGCGATTCTTCACCTGGCATATCATGCAAAATGTCCGGCCTAATAGGATTCCAAGGACTAATGACTAGTGCTGCTAGAAAAGCCATTAGCACTAAAAACCAAATCACATTCGCAATATAAAAAGCCCGCTGTGATCCTGCTCTCGGTAGAAAATAGAAGAGGCTTTGAGGCATATATAATGGCGCAATTGCCATTACTGTATTCGTAATTAACCAGAGAACACGGTATTGACCAAACTCAACTGACTCTAGACTCCTGACCAATATAATCGGTAAGATGAACTGCAATACATAGTCAATTGTGCTTGCCATACCAAGCGTAATTGCCCCGCGTAAGCTTGGGTTAGCTTTATTCATGTCCTTGTTCTGCCAAGGCTAAACAATTTGGCGTACTTTTCAAGCATATCATTCAGCCCGAAGTCTCGCTCTACAATCATCCGTGCCATTTTCCCAAGTTTATCTCTATGCTCAGAATCAGACAGTTTGCTTATTGCTTCAGCTAGTGCACCGGTATCTGCTGCCGGAAAAAGATATCCGTTTACCCCACCAATCACCTGCTCTGCTGAACCTCCAATATCACTCATAACCATAGGTTTATTTAGCGCCATTGCCTCCAGCGCAGCTATAGAAAAAGTTTCCTGATGTGACACGATTGCAATACAGTCACAAGCATCGACAAAATCGCGAACATCTGTTTGAAAACCTGTAATGGAAACATCATTCTCTAAACCAAGGCTTGAGATCTTCTGCTGGATAGCAGTTCGGCGAGGCCCATCTCCAATGATCAGGCACTTTACACCCAAGCCATCTGATTTCAATTTTTCGATAGCCTTCAGTAGATCTTCATGCTGCTTTTCAGGACGCAGAGCCGCACATATACCCACAATGAAGTCATTAAAGCTAAAGCCATAACGTTGACGAATGGTTATTCTTTCGTCGTTTGAATATTTTGAGAAAAAGTAGTCGGTATTGACCCCATTATGAATAACAACCCCTTTATCACTATCTATTCCACGGGCTTCCCAATATTCACGTTGATTCTGGCTAACATATACGATACCGTCGCATCGATTAAAAAAATGCCGGTATACAAAGCGCATTTTAGAGTCTTCTTTTTTAGGTAACTCTGTACTATGGAAGACCTCGATAATTCGACAATGGGTTCCAGCCATCCAACGTGCTAGATATCCATAGAATAAGGGATAGCTGTTAACACAGACCAGCACATCTGGTTTACTTATTTTGATTCTGTTCGCTAAGCGTAACAAACCACTTATATCCCATCCTTTATCAAAATCTCCACAGTAAGTCTTACCTTGGTCAAAATCCACTTGATCCAACAGGTGCTCTTCTCTTTTTAGATAAATCAAGTCTTTATGAAACTCAGAAGAATCAAGACTATTGAAAAGCTCTAGAGTATGTTTTTCTGCACCTCCGAAGCGTAGAGAATTGACGACAAAAGCTACGCGCGTAGTTTCACTCATTCGTACTTCCAATATTCTCAACCTGTTGTAGCACATTGAGAAAAGGCTTGATTACAACATCATCACCATGATGAAGTTCTACATAGGCACGGCACCGGTTTGAAAAGAGAAGCCATTCGTCATCATCATTAATCAATTTTTCTACTACTTGCTCCATTTCATCCATACTGTTAACTGCATAACCCAATCCTTCTCTTGTTATTAATCCGTCAGGATCAAAAAACGTTACAACCGGAACGCCACGCCGCCAGGACTGTAGAAATGTATTCGGAAAACCCTCTTTATCTGATGTATTCACAAACACACGGGCCCTATCATAAAGGTCTCCAACATCGTGATACGGTATTCTACCAAAAAAGTTAATGTTTTCTGCTAAACCAGCTTCCTTTTCAATATCTAGATACAATTCTTGATGCCCTGTAAGTGGGCCACCTACCATATTAAAATGTCTGTGCGGCAATCGCTGAGCAAGCTCTATAGCAAGATTTGGACGTTTGATTTTGCGTATATTTGCTACCCAGAGTATTTCTATATCACGTTTATATTGTGAATAGTCCTTAAGTGGCTTTTCCACTAGAGATTTTATTAACGTCGCACTAAGCTTGTAATTTAACTTTAGTAACTCACATTGTTTTTGATTTTGACATACGATATGTGCTGCTTTTCTGATCCCATATTCATAAAGCTTTTTGTCACGCCAGTGTTTGATAATAACCTCATTCGGGTCAGCATCAGTATCACTCGCCATTCGATATATAAAGTTTTTATTATTCTTTTTACAAAACAAGGCAAGCAAACCTACTTGCATACCAGCGCAAGATGTAACGTATACATCTGCGTTCGCTCTAGACAACGCCGCCCAGGTACTAGTCCATCTTGGGTATACGAAACGAAATAAAGGTATACCTTCATTCACTTTATACGTCTTATAGGTTTCTATACCTTGCCAGACAGCTCCGTCCTCTTGACCGTAATCTCCAACCACCATGCTAACTTGATGCCCGCGTTCAACCAGAGCTTTGGCTAGCAGTGTCATCTGAACCTGTGCGCCACCAACTTCAAAATGGTTAAATTCGCGCGCCAGCACAGGAAGATTGTCCTGCCCTAATAAGCATATTTCCATACTTCATCGCACCGTTACTGACTTTTGACCTACAGCCATAGAATGGTCACGTTGTTTTTGTATTTTCATCACTATTGGATACATTCCAAGCGCTACACCGAATGCAAGCCATACAAAAGTATGTGGAAACCAGGGTACAAATCGCTGACCTGAGAGCCCCTGCACTAGCACCACTACTACTGCCAGCATCGCGCCCTCAAAAAAAGCACGCCAAAATGGATCGTAATGATATCGGTGAAGAGTTCTAAATGTACTCCACATTTTAAACCAAAAGGCTGCAACCAAAATGGCGCCCAGAATTCCAAAATCGAGCAATATCTGTAAGTAAGCACTATGGGGGTGTCCTACCACAAAATAAGGCCTATTCAGATTAGACCATAGCGTTGAAGACAAACCATGGCCCCACAACGGGCTATCAAGAAACTCCGGAAACAAAGGAATCCAAATACCTTCCAGGCGCCCAGCTGTTATAGCATAGGTGTCTTTGCTTTCTATGCCTGTGGTTGCACGTTCTACAAAGGCATCTGGTAATAATAGAATGATGATTGCGACCGCTATTAAAGCCAGGACGAAATCCATGAAACGTCGTCTTGAGATGAGCAAGTACAAACCTACGACAATTAGACCTAAAAAAGCACTTCGCGAAAAACTAAGTGCGGCTGCTGTACCACCCAAAACTGCTGATAATGCAAAAATCCAACGAGTAAACTTTGTTTTAGATCCAAAAAATGAAAACAGCATCAGAACAAACCCCAGATTGCAAAGGTGGCCTAAGTCATTTGCATGCATCCCAATCCAGGACAACATCTTCCTGGATTTTGAACTTGCCATCTCACTCAAATTAATACCAGATGTAAGCTGATAGCCAATTATTACAGCACCTAACAATCCAAGTGCGATAGCAATTGCTATAACCAGTTTTCGGGCTGACTTGTCATCACGCACTATCACAGCACTTATGGTTGCTACAACAACAATGATCAACGGTTTGAATAACTCTTCAATAAGATATTTATTGGGTGTTAATTCCTGCATGGCGCCATTACCGACAGGCATTGAAGGAGCCATATCGATATAGAATAAACCTGCAGCAGCACCAACAAACAGCAATCCAATATATACTATGAATATCACTGGGACACGGGGTAGCCGAACAGATGCCGGCCGAATGCCCATTGACAGAATTAATGATCCAATAGTTGCCGCCAGAATAACATTAAGTGGATTTAAACCGGTAATTCCCAGCATTTGCCTTGGCATAAGCTCTGTTGCCGAGAAAGGGAGCAAGACAACCGATAGCCAGATACCAACCCGCAAGTTGAAAACAGCCAGCGCACTCCCCAAGAATGCGAGTAGAAGCGGGAACAATGTACCGATCATTTATTTACCGCGTTGATTGCTATATGAGTAATAGCCTCTAATATAGATTCACTTTCAACTGACGACCAGCCACTTCCAATTCGAATCCTTGTAATACATGTGAGCAAATCAAAGGTTTTCATTTCTCTATTTCATGAATCATTATCAGTAATTTACATGCATAAGAGTCTTGTTAAACCATCGTTAATAACTTTTAAACCACACTCTAAATACATATCTGATGCAATAAGCCTCATTTAACCTAGATACAAATGCATTTGTGTGCGTTACAGTACTTAAAATTACAACTTTGGGCTCTCTTTTACATCTCATTAATACAATAGATCATACCTGAATCCACAGAACTACCGCAGAAGTAATCTCCCTACAGAGTTCTGATATTTTTGATAGAGATAACGTGAATCACTCTCCACATTTGGATGGTGGCTATTAATTTATAGAAAGAATTCTATTAATAGCTTCCATAACTTAATCCACTAGCTTTTGATTTGTTAAGCACAGTCCCAAGCATGTTAGTATCCCCTAACAAATCTATTGCTCTTTTCAATTCATCTTTGCGTGTCACACCTTCTTCAATAACCAACATCACACAATCAATGTAAGGAGAAAAAGCAATCACATCATCACAAGATAGTAATGGTGGCATATCAAATATAACCATCCTGTTTGGATATCGACTTTTTAAATCTTCTACTAATTGCACCATTTTGGGAGATGACAAGATCTCCGAGGAGTTTGAAAAAGGCTTATTACCAGGTAGGATAACCAATCTATCCAAACCAGGATTAAAAAGAACCTCGCTTAACTCCATATTTCCATTCAGATATTCACTAATCCCTGGCTGCTCATCATTAAAAAAGTAATTATGAATACTAGGTCTACGAAGATCTAAATCAACAAGTAATACCGAATGATTGACTTCTCTTGCAAGACTGATGGCGAGATTTATTGATGTAAGCGTTTTACCACAACCCTCAGTTGGGCTAGTGATAGCGAGCGAATTCCATTGTTTAGCCTTAAGCTTCTGAAGAACATGAGTCCGTAGGACTTTGTATTGATCTGATACAGAATCGTTTATATCTCCAATAATAACTCGTTTTTCTCTTAAGTTATGCTTAGATAACTCAACGGATTTTGTTTTGGTATAGGTAATGTTGGATGTAAAATCTGATTCTGGATCTTTACTCATTACAGCACGATCTTTATAAAGGCTCGTCTTTGATATCCTGCTGTCACGCGCACGATCAAGTGCTTGCTTTATCTTTTCCATATTCGTCTCACTACTAGTTCTACTCCAATTTCCTATTCTCTAAAACTCATAAATCCATGGGTACGGTTTTAAGGGAGCACTCAAAAATCTTGCTAAACCCCAAGCTCTATGCCAAATTTTCGTAAAACGATATAGAAGATCACATCCAAAGGTTTGTATAACACATGAACAGATACCATTAATAAACCTATTCCAGCGAGTACGCCGGAGACTGCCATTACACCACTTGCACCTCTTTGCCGTTGATCATTATTACTTTCAATATAGGGAATGACAGTTAATGGAGGCACCTTAGTGATTGCCATTACGCCATTGCTACCATACACAGCTTGATCCATACTTTCTCTTACAAAAACATTTCCAAAACCACCAGCCAAACTAAATACAATACCCAAGAATACAATCGCCAATCGGTTTGGTTTATCCGGTTTTTCAGGTAATTGAGGAGGCTCTATAAGTGAAAAGCGCTCACCTTTACGCTCTCTCTCCAGTGACTCAGCCAGTTTGGCCTCAAGTTGTTTGGATTTTACTTCTTTATATTTTACTAACGCATTTTCATAATCGCGGGTTAAGTTACGATATTCACGCTCAACTTGCGGGCTTTGAATCAAACGCTCTTCAAAATCCTTGAGCTTAACTTCAAGCTCACCCTTCATTATATAAAGAGAAGCTAGTTCACTATTCGCAGCTTGAAGCTGTGTTTCTAATTGAAGGTAAGCGGGATTATCTGATTGAGCTTTCTTTTTCTTCTGTGCCGGCATAGCATTGAGTTCCCGCTCTAGCGTCTCAATTTCATCCTTCATGCTGATCAAGGTTGGGTGATCATTTGTATAGCGGGTGGCAAGCGCCAGGTATTCCGTCTGTAATGCTCGAAGGCGATCTTCAGTACCCATAATTCTGTTACCACTAGAATTATAGATATCAGTCGTTGGACTCATTTGCGACAGTTCTGACTGAAGGTATATTTTCCGCTCTTCCAAGCTCCGTATTCGCTGTATTGTCTCTGACAATTCCAACTCATTTCGCTCCATGAGTTGGATATTGAGTGACTGAAGCTCAGGAAGATTATCGACATGTTTCTTCTTGAAATCTGCCAATAATACCTCTAATTCGGTAATTTCCTGGTTGAGTCTATCTGCTTCTGTACTCAAAAAGGTTGATGTTTCTAACGCTGACTGTGTCCGCTGTCTGAGATTTTCATCTAGATAGAGCGATACGAGTTCATTGGTAACCTTTTGTGCAATTCGTGGATTCTTATTACTGAATGAGAGCTTAAATGCAATCGTCGCGATTGTGGGTCGACCACTACGGGGGTCAATCACATCAGCACTGATCATTTCCAGTTCAATATCTTCACGCAACTCTTCAGATAACAAAGTTAAACTCGTATCATCACGCTCATTCTTGTAGAGTCCATAACTATCGATAATCTTTCCCAGATTTTCGGTAGTCATTACTCTCTGACTGATGACCTGTATGCGCTCACCTGCGTATGAGGTAACGGTTGAGCGAACGAGCTCACTGGGAATTTCTTGCTGTTCAATTAAAATGGTAGCTTCAGCGCGATAGATGGATGGTAGGCCGACAGCTAGTCCTAAGCTCAAAAGCAGGATGAGTGTTGCCGGAATAATTAGCTGCTTTTTCCTTCGCTTGAGAATGGCCAGGTAATCAGCAAATCCGAGTAGCTCTTCTTCTTCCATTGTCCCTGTCATATCCTTTTATCAAGCCGCGCATTGTAGCATACAAACGCAGCTTTAGAAGCAATACATAAATCGTTATCAAGGGTAAATTGGCATAGCTACAATTGAAAATGTGAAATGTGTGCTAAATATCTTATTAGTTGTATCCAGGTTTCAGATTCACAAAGCATATTACGGTTAAATGACATTTCATGTGATTGCATTCTACTAACATCGAAATAGACCTCAACCGTCTGTTAGCTGAATAGCTCCTAATGAAGTTAGCAAAAACTCCATCCATGGAGTAGCTTTCATTTAGATTTAAATTAAACCGTCCGTCTAGCACTAAAAGCCACAAATCCTAATAAAGCAGTCCCAAACAGCCAAGCTGCTGCAGGAAGGGGAACAGCGCTGACAGTTACGTCATATGCAGCACCAAAAACTCCGTCAGCGCTACCTACGAACTGTAATGTGTAAACACCTATAGCCAGATCACTTAGCGGTATCACTGTAGTGACGAGATCACTGGTGGAAAAAAGTACGTTCGAATTACTGTCATAAACTGCAAACGCCGAAACACTTAACAGATCTACTACAGACGTTAACTCATTATCTGTAATCGAAACATTGACGGAACCCGCATTTGACAACTCGAAGGTTCCAGTATCTGCAAAGGCGCCGGAGTAATCATACGTATCTGTATGTAAATGATTGAAAGTATGGGTCTGACCGAGGGTTAGGTCTACATTGTAATCTACTGCAGATGCACAGCCCAAGCCAAATAAACTCGCCATGCCGAGAATTGTGCTCGATATCCTTTTTAACAACTTCATGTCACTGCCTCTCAATAAAAACGTCCTATTTACTGAGGCCATCCAGTTAAATCTTCCCTTTGGGGTTGAACACTGACTGATCCTCAGAGAGTGTTGTGGTCACTGATATCCAAAATTAAAAACAATAGTGACCGGCATTCTGATAGGCAAAATTTATGCCTTTAAACAGGTCGCTTATGTATGTTGTTGTTTCTTTGATAAATATATTTTTCTAATCTCCGAACTGGACTTGGTCATCATAATTAATATTTGTGAGTGTAAAATATTTCGACAACGTTTAGTAATCTAACTCCTATATAAAAATCTCGTGTCAGATAATCAAGCTGTTGTGCATGCCTTTTTCATTGGTCAGATCTTTGTGTTCAACGCAAGACATAATTACACTAAATATCAACACTTTAATGTATTTTTTCATCTGTATTAAGACTCATTCGATTGTCTTTTTTTAATCAGAGTTCACATATTGTATTTGGCTTCCAGATAATTTGTTAACTTGCGGGCCACCAGCATTTCTTTGGAGCCATCTGCGAACACCGTTCAATTCTAATATCAACTCAGGATTACTAAAGCTCCAGATGCAGATTCAACCGGTATCATGCTCGGATGCTGACTTTCAGGATCACTTTCAATTAAGAATAATCTGGATGAGAAATTCGTTGGCTGTTCCTTGAGCCAGGTACTCGCCAGTATGGCATTACCTATTAGTGAGATTACGCTAGGGATCCAGATATTTTGTTTACTTTTTGATCTTTGAGAAACGATAACACCAATAGAAGCGATCGATCTCTTTCGAACACCAGTTCCTAGATAGGACTGGGTAGCACCACATTAAAAATCAATCAAATTATGAAAATATCTAAAGAGTAGCTGAGTAATTCGCTGGAGTTCTCTATATACAAAATCTCTCTTGATATTTGGATTCAATCTAGATCATAATTTCAGGCTGGAAGCTCTAAAAGGACTCAGGAGGAAAGGGACTTGCTCGATGTCAAGCAAACAGAACGGTCTCTGTTACAACGCCGCAACACTTTGACGACATCACTTCAGGCCTTGTTTGATGGCCTTGCTGTTGTGATCATTTTGCTCTCCCTGCTCTTCTTCCTCAATGGCGAACTGACCAACCACTACATCATCATGGCCCTGGCACTGCTCGGTAGCATGTCGGTCATCTATGATCGTATGAACATCTATCGTCATCATGGCACCATGACCAAGAAAGCCTTTAAACTGCTGAAGGCCTGGAGTAGTGCCTTTGCCTTTCTGCTGCTGCTTGCCTTTGCCACCAAGCATTCTGACACCTACTCCCGTACTGTGATCGGGCTGCTATTCTTACTTGGCTACCTAGTCCAGGTGTTTCTCCATTTTGGGTTTCGTCTGCTGCAACGACACATGGTTTCACAGGAAGCTAACACTAAGGCCCTGATTATCGGTAATGGTGCATTGGCAAGACATCTGCACCACAGGATTAATCATAATCCCTGGATGCCGGAGGAGATTGTTGGCGCGGTACTAACCGCAGATTGCCAGGAAAACCAGGATGAATCGGCCACTGAAGAACTGTCTGTTCTGGGTAAACTGGAAGATATCAAGGCATTAATTAAACGCCATGAGATTCAGACCATCTACATCGCTGTCTCCCTGGACAGCTCCCCGATGATTCAGCAGATCTATTTCGACCTGTTGAATGAAAACGTAAATATCCACTGGGCACCCAACATTTTCGCACTGAATCTGATCAACCACAGCGTGAAGGAGTTGGCAGGGATCCCCATCCTGACCCTCTCTGAAACTCCATTGATCGGCACGCATTTGCTACTGAAAACAATCGAGGACCGGGTGTTGTCGCTGCTCATGCTGATCCTGGTGAGCCCGATCATGCTGGTCACATCAATAATGATCAAACTGGAGTCACCTGGCCCAGTCTTTTTCCGACAGGAGCGTACCGGCTGGGACGGCAAGAATTTCAAGATCTGGAAATTTCGAAGTATGAAACTGCATACCGAGGAGAATGGTGAGGTTAAGCAGGCCACACGGGAAGACCCACGCATTACAAAAATCGGTCGTTTTATTCGCCGCTCCAGTATCGATGAGTTGCCACAACTGTTTAATGTATTGACGGGGCAGATGTCTTTAGTGGGCCCACGCCCACATGCACTACAGCACAATATTGAATACTCTAAGCAGATTAAAGCCTATCTGGCTCGACATCGGATTAAACCTGGTATTACCGGTCTAGCCCAGATCCGTGGGTTTCGTGGAGAAACAAGAGAGCTTGAACAGATGGAAAAACGGGTCAAATATGATTTGGAATACATCAACAACTGGTCACTTTGGCTTGATCTATCGATCTTGGCGAGGACACCCTTCTCACTTAGAAATGACAACGCTTTTTGATTTTCGTATTTAGAGACATATCACGTAGTTCGATATGAGAGGGTAAACAGTAATTACTAGTACAACCCTTCCTGCAAAAGCAACTCCACCCGCCGGCTGCTCAGGTGTTTCTCCAGCAGATCCTTATCCCGATTTGCCTGCTGCAGGGTTGGAGTGTGGCCCTCGATTTTGATTCTCGCCTGATCGATGCCCCGATCGATGAAATAGAGGGATACTTTCTGTGCCCTCTCCAGTGATAGCCGCATATTCTGCAAAGGATCATCGCTGGGGTAGGTGTATCCACGAATTTTCAGATTGGCCTGGCTGTTGAGTGAGAGAACGATATAGAGATCATTCAGCATCTCTTCAAATTCGGTTGGTATCTCTGCATTGTTGTCTTTGAAGAAAATTTGGAACTTTCTTTCTGAGGCACTGCTCGGGATTGGCGGCGGTTGCTTGTCCGGCACCTCAATCTGTTGGTATCGGGTCTGGGTGGCGATATAGTCCTCACCAGCCTCTTTGGCTTCAGAGGTTGCGATATCACTTGTCTCCGGCACGGAATCCACCACTGCATCAGTTGCATCCGGAGTATCCCCCAGTGTACTCGGTGATTGATCCGATTGACTCTGCCCTGCTGATTCTGTTCGATTGCCTGCCGCAGTAGCGATACTTTCTTCAACTTTGGGTTGAGGTCTGTTTTTGTAGGGTTGCGACTTGGGTGTCAGAAATGTCTGAATTGTGTTGTTGGCTTCGCTAAAAAAACCGTTGATCTGTTCCGGCGTCCAAACGACGTAGGCAATCAGTGGAATTCCAATCAATACGATCAACGCAACATGGCGAACCGACTTCAGTATCCCTCCGGAGAACACCTCATCCTTGTCTGGATTGTCGTCCGTTACGATAAAACCGCCGGACGCTTCGATTTCATGCCGATACCTCTCAGCCTTCATGGTAGGCGTATTGAGGATCTCTTCCGGATTCAGAGCGATCGCCTCTGTACTCTCATCATCTGATTTCGTGCGCCTGACCGTATCGTCCAGATCGCTCTCAGGCAGAGTGGCGTCAGACTGCGCTTCGATGGCAAGACCATCCGCAACTGAGCGGTTCTCATCGACAATCTTGTCGGTTAGCGTCTTGACCTCATCGGAATCAATAAAGATTTCAGACTGGGCGGCCAGCTGATCCGTATCTTCCTCTTTATATTCAGCCGTTTCAGCTTGCTCTTCGGCAGATAGGCCGGCATCCCCTTCCACCAGCATCGGCTGATCAAGATCTGGCTCAAAGCTGTCGTTCTCAAGGCTTAACGAAATCTCTTCGTCGCTTTCAGCCGGTCTGCCCTCCTCTTCTGCTGCCTGACTGCTCTCTTCTTCCGCAGCCTGACTGCTCTCCTCCTCAGCAGGTTGATCAATGGCTGGTTCGGAATCGCTGCCCTCCAGATCGGAAATATGCGCTTCATACTCCACTGAATAGGCGGCCTTGAATTCATCGAAACTTTCACCCGATTTAAGCGCCAACCGCTCTTCGCCAAACAGCTCTTCGGCTACGATCCAGATATCCTCGTCGGTGAACTTATGCTTCTCTTCCAGCGCACCATAGAGCAGTAACCGACTGGCAATATGATTGACCTTCCTGGGAATGCCTTTGGTTATATAGTGGATCAGTGGAAAGATGGTGCTTTCGAGTTCCGGATCCCCGTGCCATCCCACGATGCCCAGCCGATGTTCGATATACCCCTCTGTCTGAGAGACAGACATGGGTTCGATCTGACAGGTGGCGATCAGTCGTTGTCTGACATGCTCCATCTGCGGGCTGAGTACCACCCCTCTCAGTTCATCCTGTCCGACCAGAAAGATCTGGAACAGCGGATGACTGCCTGACTGCAGATTGGATAGGAGTCGCAGCTCCTCCAGTCCGTTCAGGGTGAGATTCTGAGCTTCATCGATGACGATGATTGCACGCCGGCCTTTCTGGTACTCCTTCTCCACAAAATCCTGAATGTGGGTGAGCAGCGTGGCCTTGTTGTAACTTTCGGCGGGCAATCCGTACTCCAAGGCAACCTTGCGCAACAGCTCTTCAGCCTGCAGCTGGTTGGTCACCAGGTTGATTGCCAGGGTCTTCTCTTGATCGAGCTGAGCCAGAATATCCCGAATCAGCGTGGTCTTTCCGCATCCGGGTTGCCCCGTAATCATCACAAAGCCTTCCCCCTGCTCCAAGGCGTAGCTCAGATAGGACCAGGCTTTTAGGTAGTTCTTGTGAGCAAAACGAAAGCTCTCGTCTGCACTCAGACGAAAGGGGTTGTCGTTCAGCTCGTAGTAGGATTCAAACATGACCTAATATTAGTGATTTGCGGGTTCTATTGAAGATCGTATATTAGACAGTCGCAGATATACAGTCACTTTGAATATTCAATCGCCTCTGAAACCAGTCAGACATGGCCCCGCCTTAGTGAAGCTGACCAGTGGCGCATAACCGAGATGATCTCTTGGCTATATAAGCTCTGACCGGTCGGCAGACCAGTAGAGAGACCCGACAGGTGAATGGGGAGTAAAACAGGCACGGCCGATCAGCACCTCTGACCCATAATCAAATTAAATTCTTCCATAAATAATAATTATCTTCTGGGTTGCTGCCAAGCGGCCTGCTAGAGTGATTTCAGTTCAACAGCTGAGGTTTGAATTCCCGGTTTGCGGCAAGCCAGATAGGCCTTGCAACGTTCCAGATAGGCGGTGGTGCTTTTCGGCATCGAGACTCTCGCCCGTGCCATATGGGTAATCAGATCCGTACCATCTTTTATCAGGCGCTGCCCCTCATCCACCTCCCAGCAGGCCAGACAGGAGTTGTTGGTCTTTTCACTGGGGGCCAGGGCTAGCAGCTTCTCGCCTGCGACGGCAAATTTCGGCCAGACGTCGAATATGACCGGATCGGTGCGCAGGGTCTCACATTTGAGCTTGGCGGTATCCGCGAGCTGTTGGATCAGATGTTCTGTGTTGCGGAAAAATGTGCTTCCACCGAAAGCTTCGGTCATTGCTGCAGAGATACGATCGATGTCATACATCGTCTGGGCGATTTTTATGTATCGAGTTTCGTAGAACGACTCAATCGGTACGGTGAACGCCCGGAATGGCTCGCCCCACAGCTCATCGATACCCTCATCACCGCTGCGGTGTTTTACCAGTTTACCAAGATCCAAGGCTTCCAGCAGATACTGACCGCACTCATGAAGCATTTCACGGCCCTTGCCGCTTTTGATGCTTTCATCCTCCAGCTTCACCAGTTTACGGAAGATTTGAGTACCCCGATTGAACAGCGCGCCAGCCAACATGGCCCCTTTGACCCGTTTCAGATCTTCATCCTGCTCATCCTCGTAGGCTTCGCGGGCCTCGTCCAGGCGATCGCCAGGAATATTGATGCCATGCTCCACATGATTGAAGAGGCGCCGTGTCAAAGCATCGATCAGATACTTCTTGGTTTCCAAGCTGTCTTCCATGGGCTTGTAGTACTTGATCCAATAACCATCGAAATAAATAGAGGCTTTTCCATCTATTTCCTGGATGGTTCCATTGGTTATCGTTTGTGAGCTCTGCATATTAACAACCCGACATCGGCTATACGCAAGATTTGACCTTATCTGCTTCGATTTGTCACATAGATTATGGCTTTCGGGCAATAAAAAATGCTTCGCCAAAAACTCACAATCTGACTGCTGGCTTGTTCCTCATCCCTGAGACCAATGTATGAAGAATAGGCTATTTCCTGTCTTATTTCCTTCATAAAATTTTAATATTGGCAATCTTCTCGCCGATCAATCTTAGAAGCAAATCTTATCTTTGCTGACCAACAGCAGGAATGGGCACAACCATCGGATTCCACAGTGATAAAACTGGAGTGTTTGTCGTGGAGGCTGGTCTAACTGTTACTCTCTATTGAGTTGACCCTATAATCTACGGCAGTGTTCCCGATACGCTCCAAATCCGCTGCTGAAGGGGCTTCACTCACCAGCCTGTTACCGGAATCCGCTCCGGAAAAAGCAAGAAACACAGAGGATAATTCATGTCAAATCAATCAGTTGCCGTTGTTACCGGGGCAAATCGCGGATTGGGTTTTGAGACCAGTCGACAATTGGCTCAACTGGGTCGACATGTGGTGCTCACTGCCAGGGACGAGGCACTGGGTTCGGCTGCCGCTGAACAACTGCTTCAAGAGGGGCTGGATGTGGAGTTTTTCCCACTTGATGTGAGCAACAGTGAGTCGATATCAGCATTAGCTTCTTATCTGTCGGACAAATATGATGATATCGATGCTCTGGTCAACAATGCCGGCATCTTTCCCGATCCGCCACCGTCTGATGAGCGAAGCAGCATACTCAATGCGGATCCGGATTCGATACAACAGGGATTCATGATCAACACCCTCGCTCCCCTTCGCCTCTGCCAGGCTCTGATCCCACACATGCACGGTGAAGGCAGAATCGTCAATGTCTCATCAGGGATGGGGCAATTAAGCGATATGAATGGTTGTTGCCCGGCCTACCGGCTCTCCAAGACCGCACTCAATGCAGTCACCCGGATTCTTGCCGATGAACTCCAGCAGACCCGGATCAAGATCAACTCCGTCTGTCCCGGCTGGGTGAGGACCCGCATGGGAGGCGATGAGGCCACTCTCTCCGTGGAAGATGGGGTCAAGGGTATCGTCTGGGCTGCGACACTTTCTGATGATGGCCCCAGTGGTGGATTTTTCCGCCAGGGTGAGGCGATTCCCTGGTAAGTCGATTGTCAGCCGATCAAGGGCATCTGGAACTGACCCGCAGCCATGCTTTTTCGGTTAAATCGGCACTCACTCGTTTTCGCTAAGCTGATCGAGTCGCGCCTTGATCCCATCCAGCTCCTGCCTTAAGGACTCGACCTCTTTTTCAAGTTGAGCCAAACGGCTCTCATCAGCTGTCGCTGAGAACTTAACCGCCCCATCATACTCCTGACTCTCGGCGTGGCTAACCTCTCCACAGAAGAGATGGGCATATCTTGACTCCCTTTTTCCCGGTTCACGCCCCAGTCTGACAACAAATGGTCCGTCCTCCCTCTGCATCAACTGATCGAGTACCGCTTCCGTCTGGTGTACATCCTCAAACTCACAAAGCCGGTTTGTACGGCTGCGCAATTCACCCGGTGTTTGTGCTCCCCTGAGGAGCAGAACACAGACAACCGCATACTCCTGGCGGCTCAATTCCAGAGAACCGAAACCCACATTGCAAAACCGATGCTGATACTTGGCCACCCGGCTGCCAAACCCTGTGCGGTCGCTCACCAGATGTTTCTTCTTCAACTCATCGAGACCGTTCTGAACCTCGGACTCACTCAGCTGGAGTACAGGCTCCCGACTGCTTTTCTGGTTGCAGGCATTGGTCAGTGAACTGAGTGACAAGGGGTATTGATCGGGAGTGATAATCTCTTTTTCCAACAGACAACCAATGATTCTCGCCTGCAGAGGTGTCAATTCAATAAGCATCTACTGTTTCTCACTCCTGTTGATGGGCTATCACACCTGGCGATCCAGGCTTTCATGGAGACTAGTATAGCTTGCAGGAAAATCGATTCGCTGCCTGGTTTTACAGACGATCAACTTCTGTTCCTTGCGACTCTGACTTTCAGTGGACGCGATTGCGCGGGGCCTACTGGCATCGATTGGATTTCTGTGTAAACTTTTTCAGGTCCAGTAATCACAGGCCAACCCGGATGGAATCCATAATCGCCCGGCTCAAACCTCTGCTAAACCATGATGACCGGTATCAGATCATCAGTTGGCTGTTCCTGCGATTGCTTGCCTTGATCTACCTGAGCGCTTTCGCTTCACTGGCTTCCCAGATTACCGGACTGGTTGGCAGCCAGGGCATTCTGCCGCTGGATCACCATTTCGCACTGGCTCAGCAACACCTTGGGGAGCAGGCCTGGCTGCGCTTTCCATCCATCTTCTGGTTGATCGGCACCGAAGACGGACTGCTTCAGAGCGCAGCGCTGCTCGGCGTCCTGCTCTCATTGATGCTGCTGATTGGCCGCTGGCAACGGGCCGTTCTGATCCTGTTATTCCTGCTCTATCTGTCGCTCTATCACGCGGGACAGGTATTCATGAATTTTCAATGGGATACGCTGCTGCTCGAAGCCGGATTTCTCGCCATATTCCTGGTTGGCGGGGCCAATCCGCTGCTGATCTTTTTGTTCGACTGGCTACTGTTTCGCCTGCGCTTCATGTCAGGGCTGTTCAAACTCTTCAGCAACGATCCATCCTGGTCGGGTTTCACCGCCCTCAACCACTATTTTGAGACCCAACCACTGCCCCATATCGGCGCCTGGTATGCTCATCAGTTGCCCGATCTGTTGCTGAAGGCCGGGGTGGCACTGACCCTGTTCAGTGAACTGATCGTGCCATTCTTCATCTTCCTGCCGAGAAAATTCCGCTTGGCCGCCGCAGGGATCACGATCCTGATGCAGCTGTTGATCATCGCCACCAGCAACCATAATTTCATTAATTTTCTGACCATCGCACTCTGTCTGTTTCTATTGGATGACAAACTGGTCAAGTCAATCGTGCCAGCCAGACTGGTTAGCCATATCAAAAGCACCCACAACTCCCTGGGCTCATTTCGCAGAGTCATGATTCTCTTATGTTTTGTTGTGATACCTACAACCAGCCTGATCAGCTTCTCCGCGAAACTCTGGGATCATTCAGTGATAAAACAATCACTCCCATGGGCAGAAACCGTGCAGCAATTCGGTATTGGGCACCTGTATCATATTTTTCCGACCATGCAGACCCAGCGGCATGAACTGATCATTCAAGGTTCAAACGATGGAGTGACCTGGCTCAACTACCAATTCAACTACAAGCCGGATGACGCAACTGATCGGCTCCGTTTCAACCTGCCTCATCAACCCAGACTCGACTGGATGCTCTGGTTCGTACCGACCCAGCATCCGGTGCAGATCTATTGGTTTGATCAGTTCATGCGACAGATCAAGGCAGGATCACCCAGTGTCACGAGCTTGCTGGAAAACACCCCCTATCCGGATGCCCCACCCAAATACCTTCGGGTATTGGTATACCGTTACTCATTCACCAACAGGGAAGAGAGGGCTCAGACAGGCCACTGGTGGAAGACAGAGTTTCTTGGGGAGTTTCCCCATCTATCACCGAGAAGCCCTTGAATCACAGCGCTGGGGAGTTGCTACACAAGGCGTGAGACAGAGAGATCAGCTTGTCGGGTAACCCTGCCCATAGCAGCAGTCTGCCCATGACAAGATGACGCCAGTCACTCCTGACCAATTGAGTTACAGAGATCACTCAGACCATCTCACACAACTGGATGGGTGATGGATTGACGTAGGCGGGAACGCGTCTGCCCAGGATGGCAATCAGATCACAGAGCAAGTGATCTCTGGTCCATACCCCGATAGCGCTGCTCAGAGGCGGGAAAGAAACTCTTCCGCCTTACTGACCATATTGCGTATATCGTGGATGGTTGCCTCGATTGGAAAGTGTTTGATTCCGTAAATGCAGTTACCCTTGTATTCAGCCTTGAACCCATTCTGGTGAGTAATCAACTGCTGATCGGCATTCACTTGCCAACCTTCGTCTTCATTAAACGTAAACATGGAAAATCCTTTTTGGTAACCCTAGCAACTTCAGTGGCGAGGATTGTATCACCAGTCGGGTCGACTTTTAGCCTGTAAGGGGCACAAAAGGAACAAACGGTAGCAAATCCGGGATAAACAAATTCAAATAGGAATCTGATTCGAGACCCGGCCGCTGAGACGACGCTCAGTCGGGGCCCGAACTACCGAATCGAAGCTCGCAAAATAGAACAACAAGCTTCGACGCAAGCTGTTGAGCTGAGCGTCAAATAAGCATTACCCCTTGATATTATTAATAAAACAACCGGCTTTTCATCCCATACTTCAATCCTATAAGAAGAGAGCGGCACGCAGGAGATGTCTCCAGCTGCCTAAGCCTGGGGTTGAGAAGAGGCGTAATGACAGACTTGCCGAAGGTTTTCTGAGGCGTCACTATAGTGGCAACTCAATCCCCAAGTGGTAAAAAAATGGTCAAAATGTATGGCATCCCCAACTGCGACACCATAAAAAAAGCCCGTCGTTGGCTTGATGACCAGGGTGTTGCCTACGAGTTTCACGACTATAAGAAAGCCGGGGTTGATGAAGCCATGCTCACTGCCTGGATCGGCCAACTGGGCTGGGAGAGTCTACTCAACAAGCGCAGTACCACCTGGCGTCAACTGGACGAAGCCGCCAAGACAAACCTGGATGAGAAACAGGCGATTCAAATCATGCTGGCCAACCCATCGATCATCAAACGTCCATTGCTGGATGATGGCAAACAGCTCCATCTGGGCTTCAAGGCGGATCAGTATGCACAGCTGTTCTGACGAGAGCAGCGGCGGTTGAATCAAACAGATCAGGAAATCAGTCCGAAGCCTGTACGAAAAACACCTGGAATATTGCCCTTTTGAATCGACAGAAACTCGAGCGTAACACCGGGAACTCAATATAATTCAATACCTTAAACAAAATTCCCACCACCCTCACCGATCGCAACCCGGTTATCGACGATCGGCTTGAAGGTCTCCTACTCAGCCCCAATCCCTGTATAATGGCCCGTTTTTCGGTTTCCTGAGGTGTAGCATGATCAAAATTAATGAGAACTATAAGAAACTCCAGGCTTCCTACCTGTTCTCAGACATCGCAAAACGGGTCTCATCCTTTCAGGAGGCTAACCCGGACAAAGATATCATCCGTTTGGGCATAGGCGACGTAACCCGCGCACTGCCGGAAGCTTGCGTTAAGGCTTTTCATGCTGCGGTGGATGAAATGGCTGCAGACGCCACCTTTCACGGTTATGGTCCTGAGCAGGGTTACGATTTCCTGCGCAAAGCGATTGCTGAAGGCGATTATCAGAGTCGCGGCTGCAACATTGCAACGGACGAAGTCTTTGTCAGTGACGGCGCAAAATGTGATTCGGGCAATTTCCAGGAGATCTTTGCCGATGATGTGAGGGTTGCCATTCCCGATCCGGTCTACCCGGTGTATGTTGATACCAATGTCATGGCCGGTCGTACGGGTGCGGCTGAAAACGGCCGTTACACCGGTCTCACCTATCTGGATGGCACCAAAGAAAACGGATTCATCCCTGAGCTGCCATCTGTAGCGGTGGATCTGATCTACCTCTGCTTTCCCAACAACCCCACCGGAGCAACCGCGACCAAAGCGCAGCTCAAGCAGTGGGTTGACTATGCGAAACAGAACAAGGCACTGATTCTCTTCGATGCGGCCTATGAAGCCTTTGTGCAGGATCCGGATCTGCCCCGCTCCATCTTCGAAATCGAGGGTGCGCGGGAAGTTGCTGTCGAGTTCCGCAGTTTTTCAAAGAATGCCGGTTTCACCGGTACCCGTTGCGCCTACACGGTAGTGCCCAAGGATTGCATGGCTTACACCGCTGCCGGTGAGCCTGTCTCCATCCATGAGCTGTGGAATCGCCGACATACCACCAAATTCAATAGTGTCTCTTACCCGGTACAAAAAGCCGCCGCCGCGGTCTATACAGAGGAAGGTCAGGCACAGGTCGCCGAACTGGTCGCCTACTACATGAAGAACGCCAAGTATATCCGTGAGCAGATGGAGAGCCTGGGTTATGACTGCATCGGTGGTGAAAACTCCCCTTATATCTGGATTGACGCCAAAGGGGATTCCTGGGACTTCTTTGACACCCTGCTGAATAACGCCGGTGTGGTATGCACACCTGGCGCCGGTTTCGGAAAATGCGGTGAAGGCTATATCAGAATCAGTGCCTTCAACAGCTTTGAAAACGTGCAGCAAGCCATGGAGAGGGTCAAAGCGCCACTTTGATCTTGAGTCCGGCCTGGCCGAGATGGCGGACAACTCACCGTCATCTGTGGCCAGCCCCTTGAATATCAGTTCTACGAAGTATTAAGAGGTACACAAGTGCCAGTATCAAAAGATTATTCTGAACGTCTTGCTCAGAACCTTGAAAAAATTGTCGAACACTACGGCACCCCGTTTCATCTGTATGATGAAAAAGGCATCCGTGAAACCGGACAACAGTTGATCAAGGCATTCAGTGGCGTAGATTTCTTTCGTGAATACTTCGCAGTAAAAGCTCTGCCGAACCCGACCATCCTGAAACTGATGCAGGATATCGGCTTTGGCTTCGATTGCAGCTCGATTGCAGAACTGGTCATGAGTCGACAGATCGGCGCCCGGGGTGAAGAGATTATGTTCACCTCCAACAACACCAGTGGCAGTGAATTCAATGTCGCTGAGGCGGATGGCGGTTGTATCCTCAACCTTGATGACATCTCTCTGCTCGACAAAGTGCCCGAGGTACCGGAGCTGATCTGTTTTCGCTACAACCCGGGTGAGCGTAGAACCGGTAACAGCATCATCGGCAATCCGTTGGAGGCCAAATATGGTGTTTCACATGATCAGTTGATCGATGCCTACCGCAAGGCGAAATCACTGGGTGTGAAACGATTCGGCTTGCACACCATGCTGGCCTCGAATGAGTTGAATCACGCCTATATGGTAGAGACTGCGCGCATGCTTCTCGACCGCATCGACTGGATTTCCAATGAACTCGACATCAAGTTCGATTTCATCAATATCGGCGGTGGCCTGGGCATACCCTACCGCCCGGAAGAGAAACCGCTGGATATCGTCAGCATGGGCAAAGAGATTTCAGAGCTTTTCAAGGTCTTTAAAAACAGCCATGGCTATACCCCCAAGCTCTATCTGGAAAGCGGTCGTTACATTACCGGTCCTCACGGTGTGCTGGTGACCACTGCGATTAACCGCAAGGAGATCTACAGAACCTATGTCGGTGTCGATTCCTGCATGTCGGCTCTGATGCGTCCCGGCATGTATGGCGCTTACCATCATGTCTCGGTACTCAACAAGGATGGCGAGGATGAGGTCGTGGACGTGGTTGGTTCGCTGTGTGAAAACAATGACAAATTCGCAATCCAGCGCCCGCTGCCAAAGATTGAAGATGGTGACATCATCTGCATTCATGATACCGGCGCGCATGGACAGGCGATGGGTTTCAACTACAACGGAAAGGTCAGACCGAAAGAGTTACTGCTGCGCGAAGATGGCACAGTCGAGCTGATCCGTCGTGAAGAGAGTCTGGATGATCTGTTTGCGACCCTGGATTACGAAGCAGACAAGTTGAGCTTGTAGTCTTGATGATCCGGCGTTTCAGGACGCCGCGTTCAAGACATTTGTCATGCCCTTCCCGGAGGATGACCGCTAGTCCCCTCAATCGATCATTGTGGGTACTTATCTTGGACAATTACGATGTTGTTCCTGCTTCTTGTCACCGGTCAGGAAGGGCACCACACCATAAAGCATTGCGCTGATTCTTTCTAAGGAGTTTGGTGGGGCATGGCCCCACCAAATGCGAATTAATTAACGTTTTTATAAGAAGAAAGAACGTTGGCGTAACAACCTGGTCATTGACTGGATGGATATCATGCAACATCCTCATTGGATCATGCGCTATTCATCCACTGAGTATGCCTACAGGGTTGAGCCTGATATCACTGGCAATAAAAATCTCTATGGATCGAGACCAGGGCCATTGCCACCATCCGCCAGTTGCGGCCGCTGGTAACTCTCATCGCTATAGACCTGCCTGAGCGCTGCAAACTCTTCGATATTGTCCAGCAGCAGATCGGTTAGCTGAGGATCGAACTGCCGACCGCGCTGTTGCTTGAAATAGTCAACGATCCGCTCCAGTGACCAGGCCTCTTTGTAGACACGGGCATTACCCAGCGCATCGAACACATCGGCAATGGCGACAATACGCCCATACAGATGGATCTCATCACCCTTCAAGCCTTGAGGATAACCTGTGCCATCCCAGCGTTCATGGTGCTGATGCGCAATGATCGCCGCCAGCTTGAGCAACGGGCGCTTTGCTCTGCTGAGCAATGAGTGTCCATACCGGCAGTGATCATGCATGACCTGCCACTCTTCATCGGAGAGCGGACCGGGCTTTTCAAGCAATTCAGAGGGGATGGCAATCTTTCCGATATCATGCATCGCGGCAGCAAGTTGCAGCAATTCGCAGTCGTCACTCTCAAAACCGAGCTTTTGTCCCATCAGGCCTGTCAGTTTACTCACTCTCGCCACATGTCGACTGACCTCCTGAGAGCGGCATTCCGCGAACTCACCCAGTGTGTAAAGCACTTCCTTCTGAGTGAACTCAATCTCTTGAGTTAAAAACAGATTACCCAAAGCAATTGCTGCATTACTGATGAAGATCTCAACCAGATTGTGATCAACATCATCGAGCTGTGGCAGTTTACCTTCGATATAGAGCAGCCCGTCACGCCCTTCAGCATTATTCAACTCAATCAGGCAGGCATCCGAATAGAAGCAACTGCCACTGTCGGACAGAGCCTTTTTGATCCGCTCCATAACCTGATCATCAACAACGTCGATGAGACTCTGATTGGTGGATGAAGCGTAGTTCCCGGTACCGGCAATGATGCGTTGCTGTTCAATGCTTGTGCCACTGTCATCTTTCAAAACCCCGAAAGCATGGCTGTAAAAAGTGTGCCCACCCAAGTTCAACAGCGCTTCCAACTGTGTAAGAACACCGCTTATGAAGGTTTCAAGGGAGTCGATGTTATATAACGAACCGGAAGAGCGTATGATCTTCTCCAGGCCAACTTTATTCTTCTCGATCACCATCAGATCACGATAGTTACGCAGAGCCGACACGACCGATGAGAAGAGCTTCAGTGAGGTAAGATCCGTCTTCTCCCGATAGTCATTGATGTCGTAGCGAAGAATCACCTCTCGTTCCGGCGCCTGGCCCGGTTGCCCGGTACGCAGGATGATTCTCACCAGGTCATTGTGGAGTTCATTCCGTATGACATTGACCAGCTCCAACCCGGCCTGGTCACTCTCCATAACCACATCGAGCAGGATCAAAGCGGTATCCGGATATTGTTTCAGATAGTCTTTCGCTTCACGGGCTGAATAGGCATGTCCAAACTCGATACCCTGATCGGCAAACAGTAGATCCTCCAGAGCCAGCTCGGTTACCGCATGCACATCAGGTTCATCGTCTACGATGAGAATCCGCCAGGCTGAATTGGGTGGTTTTAAATCATCACGCTCCTGAGCGTAGAGAATATCTTGAGACTTACTGATCATCCTTGTCCTCATGGTGACTGAAAACTCTGGGAAACTCGATGATGAACCGCACCCCGGCATGAGGATTGGAATCAACCTGTATTGTGCCACCCAAATGAGTCGTTACTGAATTATACACCAAATGCAAACCCAGGCCCGAGCCACCGGCTTCCCTGTTGGTGGTATAGAACGGCTCGAATATCTTATCGAGTTGGTGTTCCGGGATTCCGGCCCCATCATCCGTGTAGACCAGCCTCACATTGGAATCGCCGACAGATGTTACCTCAATACGCATCATTCCCGTTTGATCCGGATCATCTCCAAACCCATGGATCATGGAGTTCAAAACCAGATTTGTGATGACCTGGGACAACACGCCTGGACAGGTGTTGAGCTCAATTGGCGACGCACATTCGACCTCCAGTTGATGCCGTCTGTTCTTGAGTCTGGGTTGTAGACTCTGTTTGATCTCCTGAAGATAATCACACATATCGAAGAGCCGACGCTTCAAACTGCTTTGATCCACCGCCACCCGTTTAAAACTCTTTACCAGATCACCGGATCTTTGCAGATTTGATAACAGAATTTCACAGGCCTTCTGCGAACTATTGAAGAAACCATCCAGCTCGGTACGCGTCATCTCATCCCGCTCGAAGTGTTGCCGGGTCTTCACTACCTGGTCTTTGAGATGGGAGGCTGCCGTTATACTGGTGCCGACGGGGGTATTGATCTCGTGAGCCACACCGGCAACCAGACCTGCCAGTGAAGCCATCTTTTCAGACTCTATCAGTTGCTTCTGGGTCGCTTTCAATTCATACAGAGAGTGGATTAACGCAGTATTTCGATGTGCGAGTTTGGTATTGGTCTCAGACAGCTGGCCTGTCTGAAATCTCACCTCGCTCTCGAGTTTTTGAGTCACCCTGCGCATTCCCAGATAGAGAATCAGCTCAAGTAACACAAATACGGCAACCGCAAATAGTATGTTGTTATTAAAACTGTTATTGAAATTCGCGATGAGAGTCGATGCATCACGCCACATCAGGATATGCCCGACAGGCTCTCTCGCGGGATCCTGCCGACCCTGATAGTCATAAAAAGGCAGTGCAATCATCGCCAATGGCTCTGCCCCATTCTGAATATAGATCTCGCTTTCATCGAACAGAATTCGGTGCAACGTTTGATCAGACAATAACTGAGCTGACTTTTCATCGTCGCTACTGGCTTCAATATAGAAACCGGCCACCGGTGGACGTCCTGCATAGAGTTGCTTCAGGGATTCGGACCAGACACGATGTTGTAACTCCTGTTGCTTGATCAACACCGCATAGCTGAAATGGGTATGACGTATCAGCAGATCCAATATTTGTGAAAACGACATGCCCGCTTCAACTGCGCCTACGTGAAGTCGCACACCCTCATGATTTGCGTAGACAGGACTTACTCCGCGTATGCCGGCATAGGGCCGGCCGATCTCAAAGCCTCTTGTGGTACGTTGTAGTTGGTTCGCATCCACCACCGTGTGACGTATTTCATCCAGACGATCGCCATACTTTTCCCGTTGATGCACTCTTAAAAAGGAGAGCGCGCCAGGCGCCAGATGAAAATGCAACTGTCTCACATTGAACTGCTTTCTCATCTCGCTCCAACCGGGCTCAAGCAATTCATACAACTGCTGACGGATCTGCTCAGAGTCCTCGCCACCCGCACCACCGCCTTCTGATTCAACACTCCGCTTACCAGCGAGAAACAGATCCTGCACCCGTTTATCACTGGCGACAAACAGGGCCGTCTGCACCAGCATATCCATGTTGCTGTCCAATGAAATATTAAAAGCACTGCCCGCCTCGGACAACTCGTCCTGCAGGCTTTCATACATGGCATCCCGTGATGAGATATAGTTCAACCAGACAAAGAAACTGTCCGTGACCAATATGAAAAGGGAGATCAAAAGAAACAGACGACTCGACCTTGTTCCCATCGCTTAAAAATCCATTACCAATTTCATCCAACAACCTTTCATCAACGCTCCCTGACCATCCCGATACTATAATCTGCCGTTACACGGATCAGCTAGTGTTGTCAGCAACCCGACTGATCCGAAATAGTGCTTACTTAAGAACTAAAACTCATTGCGTCTCGTTTTATCAACGGGTTTTGGTGGGGCATGGCCCCACCCTACTGTTGAATTCATGGTGTAGGGTGGGGCCATGCCCCACCAAATAACACTTAAGTAGCACCGTTCCGACTGACCCGAATAAAAATCTGTAACAGATCCGCAGAGTGACCTACCCTCACTCAATCCAACTCAAACCGTTAAAAAAGCAATCCAGGTTAAACGACCACAACCTTAAATTTGATACAGCTCACACTTCCAAGATTATATGCCGAAAAAAAGCTCAAGAATCTGAATAATCATTTTGTTCATCTATTGACAATCACTATACATTGTGCGCCTCAGTTCTCACAATAGCGCCAGTCAATCTGCTTATACTCAACTCTCAATAATCAATAACCTCGGGAGTTAACCCATGGAGATAGCTAGCTTATTTGCTGTAATGATGATTGGTGCTCTGCTGTTGCTGTTTAAAAAGAGCCAATCCAAAGCTGACGCTAAACAGGTCAACGTTGATGAACTTCAGGAACAGATTGAAACCGCTTTAAGCCTGCCGGCTGAGTCTGGTGAAGCCTGGCAGAATGAACCGGCAACCGAAGTCATGCTCAACGAATTGGCAGAAAAGGATATCCGCTTGAACCGGGAACTCAGCAAAGGTCAGGCAATGAACATTCTGGGTCTGTTCTCCCCTCCCGATGGCCGACAGGTCGACATTCTAAAACACTTCAACATTCCCTACTCGTTCAAAATGAACCAGACCATGGCACACTATGTGATACGTGAAATCTTCAGTGATCCGGCAAAAGTGGCGGAGTGGAACGACCGTCCCCCTACCACAACGGTAAGACAGGGACTGCTGTTCATGGAAGGTAAACTGGTCTCCGGACTGACCCATGAGGAGTGCCAGTCACGGCTCAACAAGTTGGGTATGGATCACCCGGATCGTTACCAGGAATGGAAACAGATTGACCGTCTTTTCCTGGAAACCAACAACCCGGAGATTCGCGCAAAACTGCAGGTAAGAAAGATAACCTGGAAGCGTTTTTTCGAGAGTTATGAAATATTGAAGGAGACCGGTATCAATCCTCGTGCGATGCGGGGTGAACACATCATTGAACACTTGATCCGCAGTGACACCAAGATACTGGCCCACGACAAGATTCGTGAGACCATGCAACCGGCAACGACTTGAACTCTGATGTGGCTTGACCAGGCGACAGGGATGTCCTGGTCAGTTCAGTCGTGAAGGTTTAAGCATAGACATCGATGCCCAGCACCTCACTCACATAATCCCTTTCCTGACCTGTTTGTACTGATTGGTAGCTCGATACCGCCTTCTGACGCTGCGGATCATCTCGCATCTGGGTAAGTTGCTGCTCTGACTGACGCCGTTGCAGTAACTGTTCTGCCTGCTTGATACTCTCCACACTGCGCAGGGTCGCGTCGCTGTGTCCAACCTGCGACGCCAATGGCAAAGCCTGAACCAGATGGGTCGCGGCATTTCTCTGTTGCTCCAGAGAGACCGCTAGGTTCGGCAGGGCAAGTGGTGAGTTGGAGACTTGCATCAGATCATTCCACAGACCTTAGGCCTCAGTCTCTGCAGCATACCCGGCATCAACAACAGCCTGGACCAGGCTTGTCGCCTGTGCAGAGCCATGGACAACCGCAGTACCCTCTTCCAAGGCAACCTCAGCGCCATCCACACCAGGCACGCCCAATAGTGCTTTCTGCACATTGTTGACACAGTGGGGACAGGTCATACCGGTTACTTTGAGGGTTGTTGTCATTGGACCATAAAATCTCAATCGATTGGCATTTACCACCACAGTGACTGACGACATTGCCATTGCCACACTGGCAAACATGGGTGGCAGCAGCCAGCCCGTTACAGGGTAAAGCAACCCGGCTGCCATAGGTATACCTATCATATTATAGACAAAAGCACCGAAAAGATTCTGCTTGATATTCCGGATGGTTGCTCTGGAAATGCCGATTGCGGTACTGACATTCCGCAGTGAATCCCCAACCAGGGTGATATCCGCATGCTCGATCGCCACATCGGTGCCACTGCCGATGGCAAATCCGGTATCGGCCTGCGCCAGGGCCGGTGCGTCGTTCACCCCGTCTCCAACCATGCCGACACGATTTCCCCGTTGCTGAAGCGACTTCACTACCTCCAGTTTCTGCTCCGGCAGCAGTTCACTGTGTGCCTGATTTATGCCAAGACTCTCAGCAACCGCCTCTACGGCACGGTGATTGTCACCGCTACAGATAATCACCTCAACACCTTGATCCTGAAGAGATTTCACTGCACCAGCGGAGTCATTTCGCAGGGGATCCCTCAGCACCAGCAAGCCACTCAGCTGACCTTCCACAACCACCCAGACCAGACTTCCCGCCTCGGCAGACTGCTGATTCGCCGCATGCTGAAACGGCTCTGAAGGGGTGATCTTCAACTGTTTCAGATACTGACTACCCCCCAATTGGACCAGTTTCCCGTCAACCCGACCCTCAACGCCCAGACCCTCATGGTTGTGGAAATCGGTTACCGCCGCTATCTCGATACCCTGCTGCCCGAGGTGATCGAGAATCGCCTCCGCCAGCGGATGGGACGAGACCGCCTCAACTGCACCGGCCAGGGCCAGCATCTCCCCTTGCGGCAGATTTTCCGCATAGACCTCGGTGACTTTCGGCGCGCCCTGAGTCAGGGTGCCGGTTTTATCCACCACCAGATGGGTCAGTCTGCTGGCGGATTGCAGACCGTCACTGTTGCGAATCAGCACGTTCATCTGGGCGGCACGGCTGGTGCCAACCATAATCGCAATCGGGGTAGCCAGTCCCAGGGCACAGGGACAGGCGATCACCAGGACTGCGATGCCGGCGGTCAGTGCGTAGGAGAGAGGTGGCGTCGGGCCCACCAACAGCCAGACGATAAAAGCCGCAACGGCGATCAGAACCACCACCGGCACAAAGACCGCCGAGACTTTGTCCACCAGACGGCCGATCTCAGGTTTACTCATCTGAGCCTGGCGTACCATGGCGATGATATGGGCCAGGGTGGTCTCCTCTCCCAAGCGGGTGACTTTGAAGCGCAGTTGGCCGGAACGGTTGACACTGCCGCCAATCAGCGGATCCCCCGCCTGTTTCTTTTGCGGTAGCGACTCACCGGTGAGCATCGCCTCGTCGACGCTTGAAACCCCCTCGACCACCTCACCGTCAATCGGAATACGATCTCCCGGGCGCAGCTGGATCAGGTCGCCGATCGACAACAGGGAGACCGGAATGGAGGCCGAACCCCGATCACGCACCACGTCAGCCTGCTTCGGCGCCAATCCAACCAGGCTGCCCACCGCTTCACTGGTGGTGCGTTTGGCCCGGGTCTCCAGACCATGTCCGAGTTGCAGGAAAGCCAGTATCAGTACCGAGGCATCGAAGTAGAGTTTCTCCCCTTGCAGGATCATGCCTTCAGGTTGCAATACGATAACCAGCGAGGAGAGCCAGGCGCTGCCTGTTCCCAATGCGATCAGGGTGTCCATGTTGGCGCTGCGGTGTTTCAGCTGTTTCAACGCACCGAGATAGTAGTGTGCACCACTGAAACGCATCACCAGGAGACAGATGATGGCAACCGCCAGCCAGTAGCTCTGTCCACCGGGTGCTGTCACCAGCGGCGTATTACCTGTCATTTCGGCCGCCATAAGACCGACGCCGACAACCCCGGCCAACGCGGCTCTCTGCCAGGAACGTCTGATCTCTTTGGCAGCGGCCGCGGCCTCCTCGGCATAGGGATCGTTATAGCGCTCTTTGAAGCGGGCCGGGTAACCCTGTTGCTCCAGTTCGATCAGCAGATCCGCAGGGTGCAGCGAGGTTTGCAGATGCCACAGCGACGCTTTCAGTTCAAAGCTTGCCTGGGGGTCCAGCCGGGTAAACAGTCGCTCAAGCGCTTCTTGCTGAGTGGCCTGATCCAGCGCCTGATCGTTAAAAAGAAGCTGCAACTGATTGCTCTGCGCCTGGGACTCGACTAGATAGGCGCCATAGCCCTGATCGATCACCGCCTGAGCCACCGCCTCGGGTGAGCCTCCAACAACCTGCGCCCGTTTCTCCACCAGATTGACGGCCGCCTGAGTGACACCGGGCACCGCATTGATTGCCCGTTCTACCGCTGCAACGCAGCTGGCACAGGTCATATCCTGCACAGCCAGTTGATAGCCTCCTTCGATCTTTACCACCGGACGCGGTGCGGTGGGAGCGGGTTGCAGCACAGGCAGAGAGACCGGGATCGATGCAACATCTTCTCTGATCAGTTCCGCGTCATAGCCCGCCTCTCTGACCGCTGACAGGACCTCATCCAGATTCCCACCGGTGACCTCTGCAGACGCCCCTTGCAGATCAACAGCCACCCGGCTCACTCCGGGCAGGGCAGTGACCGCCTTCTCCACGGACGCCACACAGTGCTGACACGACATACCGTCAATCGACAGCCGGTAACTGGATTCAGACTTGGTGTTCACTGGATTGGCAACAGGCTCAGGTCAGCTGGATCAACCCGGTGGCCAGTTCATGCGCCGTCCACCTAGAAGGTGCAGGTGGATATGAAAAACGGTCTGACCGGCCTGTTCGTTACAGTTCATCACCGTACGATATCCCGCCTCATCGATACCCTCCTGCTTGGCCACTTTGGCCGCCGCCAGATAGAGTTTTCCCATCAGTTCGGCATCTTCCCCGGACAGATCATTGAGTGTGGAAATGTGCTTTTTCGGAATGATCAGCACATGACAGGGAGCCTGTGGATTGATATCCCTGAAGGCCAGTACATCATCGTCCTCATAGACGGCCTCGACCGGTATTTCACCGCTGACAAATTTACAGAACAAGCAGTCACTCATGGTATCTCCTCAAAATTCCGATCGCCCGCGTATGGCGTGGGCCAGGGTTGCACCATCCACATATTCCAACTCGCCTCCCATGGGTACTCCCTGGGCGATACGGGTTGTGCGAATGCCGAACTGTTGCGCCATGTCGTGGATGTATTGTGCCGTTGCCTCACCCTCGACCGTGGGATTGGTTGCCAGAATAACCTCTTTGACACCGCCGCTGGCAAATCGCTCTTGCAACAGATCCAGACCGATCTCTTTCGGACCGATCCCATCCAGTGGCGAGAGATGACCACCGAGGACAAAATAGCCACCTTGATAGTCTGCCGCCTGTTCGATGATCGCCTGGTCGGCGGGATTCTCAACGATGCAGAGCAGACTCTGATCCCGCCTCGGATTGGCACAGAGCTGACACAGCTCCTGCTCGCTCAGGGTTCTGCATTGGCGGCAGTGACCGATTCGCTCCATCGCCTCAGACAGCATCCGGGAGAGCACCCGGCCACCTTCCCTGTCCCGCTCCAGCAGATGGTAGGCCATGCGCTGGGCAGTTTTAGCCCCAACACCCGGCAGACAGCGCAGTGCGGTCATCAATTGGTCGAGCAGCGCAGTATTAGGCATCGGCCGGCCTGTACCTGAGTGTTGAGCCAGATAGAGAGACCCGGCAGCTGTTGATC
>JAEPDS010000007.1 GCA_016842065.1 Candidatus Thiodiazotropha sp. 'RUGA' | reverse complement strand
CGAGACCAGGGAGTATCTGAAGCGGGTACTGGCCTATACCGTGATCTATAACTACCGTCTCGGTGAACAGTCCAAAGTGGTGCCTGAAAAGTGGTTGACCCCGATCGAGGCGAGAAACGGGGCCTCAGGAGTCTGATTCAAGACTGAGAGGAATAACCTCCTCTGTCTGCTGCTCTTCCATCTGATTTGGTGCGCGTTTTGCGTTAAGGCGTTTTTTAACCTTGCTAATCAGTTCCGGATCGGTCACCACCTCATAGAAGCTGGCATCGGCCTGAACCACACTGGGCATATCATCCTCACGTTGCCACGTCTTGATCACAGCTTCTCTGATGACCAGCCAGTGAGCACTGCCCCTGCGGTCGACAAATCGGCCGACATGATAGGTATCCCCTTCACCGGAACGGCTATGCACTTTCATCTTGTGCAACACCATTTCCGATTTAAGCTTTTTGAATGCCGGAGGAGCCAACTCAATGCCATTGACATTGAAACGCAGTCGTCTGGCGCTTTTTTTCTCACTACCGCCATCATCGGAAAAGACCTCGACACGATGACGCTGGCTTTTGCGCCAACTGGTGTCGTAGCGTAACTCGGAGGAGCAGGACGACAATCTGTCCGCTTCGTTGATCGCTGGCGAAATCATGATTTTGCGCTGCTCATCATTCAGATAGGCCGGTGCCTCGCTACTGAAGGCGATACCCAGACCCAACTCCAGCTTGGGTAGATTATGCGCTTTGTTCTGGTTGTTTTGCGCTTCCATGACCAGCAGAATCTTTCTCGCCAGACCGCAGGCATTGGCAACCGTCATCCCCTGAGTGGTCATGGCACCTGTCTCCAAAACACTGAGGATCAGGGCATCCCCCTCAACAAACACCTTCTTGGCACCAAAACGGTCCAGCAACTTGGTGATCGGTCCGAAAAAGTTCATGCTGAAATGGGTTGCGGGGTTGAGTCTTTTCTCAACCAGCTGACTGGTGATTTCTGTCGAACCTCTGACATCCGCTTTTAGAATTGCATGCGCTTTGATCTTGCCTTCCTGGGCATCGCCATCCTGACTGAGACGAAACTCATAGAGGCTGCCGTTATCCCGCGACAACTGTATGCTCTCGCTGTCCTGCAGGATATTCAATTGGCTCATCTGTTGATAGGTGTAGTAGGCGAGTTTCAGATCTCTGCGGAAGGTTAGAAAATCCTTCAGATAGCGTATTGCATAGCCCTGTTGCTTGATTGCCGGCATGCGGCGGATATAGCCATGCACCACATCAAGCGCCTTAATGATCGAGGCGCCTTTGTCGGCTGTTGATGCGAGTTTTTTCAGTAGCGTTCTTTTCGGAAGCGCATCCACCAGGTAGTGATAGATATCCCGATTTGAGATCAGACCGTTAAACTGCCGATAGAGTTTTTGAGTACGATAGGCTGCAATCGCGCGACGCGTCAGCCCAGACCGATCAAACTGCTTAAGCAGGTTCGACTTCAGCTGCTGCTGTACTTTAGTGAACTCGGGATTGTCCCAAAGCCCCTTTCTCTGCATCACTGGAGCACGGGAAAACCATCCACTCTTGGCGTCACCGCTCTGCTTGAGCAGCATCTCCATATTTCTCGGATCATCCAGCCAACTGACATAGATCTCCTTGAACTCTTCAGCAGAGAGATTGCGCTCCAGCAGTCGTTGTCCCTCGAGAAAATCTGAAAAACCGCTATGACGCTCTCGCTGCGTAATTTGGAACTGAGTCGTCTCTCCCGATTTTGGACTATCGGCTTCAGCCGTTTGAGGCTTCGCCCATTGCGGGAGATAGTCGCTGTAAGTCGTAGTGATATAGCGATTGGCCAGATCGAAGAAGTTGCCACCTTCCCGATCCACACAAAGCAACGGATAGTGATTCAGAAGATGCTCTTCAGTGGCGAGATCCGGAAGATGCAGCAACGGATTGAATAAAATTCGTTTGGATACCACCCAGGAGCTGCCGACAACGGATTTGCGCATTTTGCGCAGCTCCTTCGATTCAAGGCGCTGCACTATCTTGAACAGTCGACTCAAGGTACGGTAACGAATCCCCGGTTCGAGGCGGGCAAGGCCGACAAGCCGTTCATGCATCTCCATGGCTCGACCACTGTGCAGATCCGCAGTGGATTCCACATCCTGCTGCAACTGACTCCGCAGCTTCGATAGTGCGCTCTGCGGTGCATCCAACATCAACTTGAGTAGCACCAGATGCAGCAATTGCAGCAGTTCCTTGACTGCCGTATTGGCATGAATCTGTTCCAGCGCACCTTGTAGAACACTGCGATAGTCTGCCTTGAAACTCTCGATATCCGCACCGGACGAGAATTGCCCGGTATGGGCCCAACCGTGCTTTGCCAGATCTTCGTGGACAATCTTCTCAACCAGGGATAACAGTGAACTACGGAACTGATGACTGATCGCCACATCGATACGGCGATTGTCTATGCCGATTTGAAACTGCTCCAAACTGACCTGCCAGGAGGGGCAGCGTCGTAGAGGCGCAAGAAATTCTCCAACATTCGGTTGAACGCCCAAGGTGATACAAATCCTCAATGTGTTGGTGGATTGACGGTCTGGTGGCCCTGCTTAAAAGCATTGCAGACATGAACTTCGCATCCAACCAGTCCAAGATAAAAACTATCATGAAACTCAGCAAGTTACATAGAGTGAGTCTAGATGATGAGGTGCAAGAATTAAATATTACAAGATGAGATTTATTCACATCAGAACAGAAATGTGAACAGCGTTTTAATATTACAGCGATCAATTATTCATCCGACGGCCTGTTTTTGCTGTCGGTTGAATGGCTCACGGGGAGTTATCGGAGGGATTGGGACAATTCGGCTAGGTCAGTGATCCTAAGTGAGGCATCACTTTTTGTGTAATCAATGGTTTTCAACGAGGCTTGGTCAATCCGGACTATCGGTCGAGCATGGTTGCCAGAAGCTGATCTTCCAGCTCAATACGTACCGCCAGCTCTTCCCCAAGTTTACAAAGATCTTCCGATAAGTGGTCAAGCTGCAACTCGTGGTCAGACAGATCGTAACGGTCATTGAAATTGACTGCGACTTCACTCGCCCGAACAAACTCCGGATAGATTTTTTCGGCAATCTGCAGTACACCGCTGCGTCTCTCATTGCCGTTACTCACATAACCGAAGACTTCAAAATGACCGAATGCAGTATAGTCGATCAGTACCTGACAAAATGTCTGTAACTGCTGATCCAATGAAGCAGACCGATGGTATGGCTCGAGACCGGCCACTTCGCAAAACAGGACCAACATCTCCTGTCGCTCTTTCAAGAGCTTGTCAATCAGATCACGAGTGACGGTTCTGCGCTCTTCTGCTGCTCCCCCTTGAGAACTCATCAAAAGCCTCCGTAACGGCATATTATTTCTATTAATCTCAAACTGACCAGACGCAAAAATCAGCGGCCAGAGTCAACATTCAACTGCAGAGTGCATCATAAACGATGATGACACTCCACATAAAACCAAAACCCGTAGAATCAGTCTAAAAGACAGGAACAGGCTCTGAAAGAAATTACAATACCACAACAACCGTCATTAATGTATGTCACGAACTGTAATGTATAATCCGATGATATCATGCATTTTTGCAGTGTGGCGACCGTTATTAGGTCAAGTCAGCACCAATCCAAAAGGCCGAGCTGAATCCTGGTTATCTCATCCAACCGGGCATCACCGCGCACACCCCGCGTTGCTGAAGAGTAAACCACCGCTGATGGATCGATTGGATTGCTCTGAAGAGGCGAAAGCCAACAACCCGGTCGATTGCAATTATCCATCCACAGCCATAGTATGTTCAGAGTGTTGCCTGCTTGTCGGCATAAATTTTTGGCCTGGCTAGAAGCATGCGGCTATCGAGCTGAATCCCTGCGGAGTTTCATACAGGTGCTTGGTCAACGCGTTACAATCCAGCAAACCCTATCGACTTCATCACGGAATATTGGAATCTCAGAAAATGTCTTCCATCACCATCAACCTGGCGCTTGTTTAAGGACCCGTTGAACAAGTCATGGACCAATATCCTGTTGAAAGAAAAAACTGTTTGTTGCCTGCGATTCCAGACAGTAACAGGCAGTTTCATGATTTGACCAACACCAGGCGTTTCAAGTTGAAACATAAACGGTGTGCTATGGGTTGGTTTCGGAACAGTCTGGTCTGGCTGATGCTGCTGCTTCCGCTGGGCATACCCCAAAGCCATGCAGCAAATTCAGCATCAAGCATCATGAGCAGCGCCATGCTCGCCATGATGGACACCATGGGTGACCTGGCGCATAGCTATAAACGGGGAGACAACTGGTATAGCGATCGCCATCGGATCAACCCGAATCCCTACTCCTACTGGGCCCCACCAACCTATTCAGAGTACTATCCACCAAGCCAACCTTCCGGGCCTTACCCCATGCCGCCGCCCCACTACACAACCCAGCCTCGCTCTGAAGTCGATGGCATCTGGATTGGTCAGGGTGGAGAGATCGTACTGGTGATGTATGGCTATTTTCGTGTCTATGCCGATACTGAGACATACCGGGACGGGCGTTATCAGATCGATGGTGACCTTTTGCACATGCACGACCTGACCAATGGGTTGAGCCAGACCTACCAGTATGCACTCGATAGCGGCCGGATGATCATGCGTAACCGGGAGGGAGTACTGCTGCTTTTCAAACAGCTGCCAATACCGATACCCCCGCAAAACCTGATTCCGCCCCCGCAACCACAGACCGAGCCACCCAGTGATACGGATCTGATCGAGGAGCCCACCAATAACCCGCAAGAGTAATCTGCCAGGCGACAATGCAGATGATCAAATCGTTTGATTTCAATCGGATTGATTGGGCACCAGGGTATTGCCATCTTCATCGATCTGGTTAATATTTCGCAGCCAGGCACAAGTTGTCTTGCCCATCCTGGCAAACGATTCCCCGGGCTGAAAAAGCCTTCCGAGGCGGAGAAAAGCGTACAGGCTCTGGAGAATCAAGCCGCTATTCCGATGACTAGGAACAGACTATGAATCGAATTTGTATACTTGGTGGAAGTGGATTTGTCGGTCACCGACTGGTATCGGTATTGACTAAGCGGGGTTACTCATGCCGCTTGCTTTCGCGCCATCCACAACGCCATGCCGGCTTGAAAGTCCACCCGGGGGTGGAACTGATTAAAGTCACTCAATTCGACTCAACCAGCCTGCAGCAACACTTTGCCGGTTGTCACAGCATTATCAATCTCATCGGCATTCTCAACGAGACAAAGAGAGCCAGTTTCATGGATACCCATGTGGCACTGGTGGATCAAATCGTTGAGGCTGCGATCAAGAGCGGAGCGACCCGACTGCTGCATATGAGTGCACTCCACGCCGATGCAGGCAAGGGATCCAGTGAGTATCTGCGGAGTAAGGGTGAGGGTGAGAATCGCGCTCATACCCATGGTGGTTCTGGATTGACCGTAACCAGTTTTCGACCGTCTGTGATCTTCGGCCCGGGAGACGGGCTATTCAACCGCTTCGCCTCTCTGTTGAGCCTGTCACCCGGTATATTTCCTCTGGCCTGCCCTAACAGTCGATTTGCCCCTGTCTATGTCGGTGATGTGGCGGAAGCTTTTGCCCGCGCACTTGAGGACTCTTCGACGGCCGGCGCCCACTACGACCTGTGCGGTCCGGAGGTCTACACCTTGAAACAGTTGGTCGGTTATTGTGCCAGACAGCTGGGCATCCACCGTTTGATCCTACCGCTCAATCCAAGCCTCTCGCGCCTGCAGGCCGGGCTGCTTGGGCTGTTGCCCGGCAAGCCATTTACCATGGACAATTACCTCTCACTGCAGACCGATAGTGTCTGTGCAGACAACGGCCTCCTGGCCTTGGGCATCTCGCCACAATCGATCGAGGGTCATGTACCCCGCTACCTGGCCGACCAGGGCTATCGCAAGCGCTTCGACCGCTACCGGCAAGTGATCGAGTAGAGCGCGGCTGATCGACGGATCAGACCAGCCCAGTTCAAGGCTTACAGCGGCTCCTTGCGCAAATCTAACAGTACGCTCATCATATTTAGCATATTGCTATATTTTTAAACCCGATTTCCGATAAGAGTGAAATCCTTCACAGAAAGAATCAATACTGACTATAGATAAACCATACATATTGCAATATTAGAAAATTTATATATACTACCTTACCAAGTCATCAACCAAGTAGTTTAATTCTGATGATAAAGAAGTATTTGATCTCGATGTTTCTTCTCTTCAGCAGCGGTCTGACTGTTGCTGAATCCCTCAACTCCAATACCAATTGGGCGGATGCCTCTGCTCTGGCGCGACAAAACCATACGGTTATCATGGTGGTGTTCGAATCCGAGGATTGCGGTTATTGTGTCAGGTTGAAGCAGGAGGTTCTCAAACCCTTTTCCGATTCAACCGAGCAAAATCCACCTGTGATCAAAGAGATTGATATCTACGCCGGGGGAAAAATCACCGATTTCAACGGTGATATGATTCGCAGCCGTCAATTCAAGGATCGATATCAGGTGTTTGCCGTACCGACACTGTTGATTCTCGATCCGGATGGCAACCTGCTCGCCGAACCGATTGTTGGTTACAATTCCCAGGAAGAGTACGAAAGACTGTTGCAGAAATCTCTGCTGCTATCCTACGAAGCCCTTGACTGACTAGGGCCTTTCAGCAGGCGATTCGCATCATAGGGGCATTCCTGAAGCTCCAAATCTGCTGTTTTTCCGACGCGAGGAGGCCGCGCACCTGCCTGTACAAGGCGGCCGAAAGCGATATACTGATTTGCCCGGTCTCCAGGCCACAGCAATCATTCAATCCATGCCAATCCGATCCAACTTGCCTCTACCGGTCACGCTCCTGCTCTGTTTGCTGCTCCTCAGCCCGGCATACGCAGATCAAAGCGTTATTCCGCAGGTCCACGATTTACAAAAACTCGCCATAGAGGCCAGCAAAAAAAAGTTACCCATCGTATTGCTGATCTCACAATACCATTGCGGATATTGTGACCGGATGAAACAGGAGGTGCTCTACCCGATGAGCATCAGCGGAGACTTTGAACAGACGGCACTGGTGAGAGAGCTGATGGTCGATGAGGGTGAAATGGTGAACGACTTTCAGGGCAATCGCGTCGCCGCGTCAGCTTTTTCGCAACGATACAGCGTGTTTGTCACCCCTACCCTGCTGTTTCTCGACAACCGCGGGGAAGAGGCAGCAGAACGCATACTCGGCATCAACACCATGGATTACCTGCTGTTTTATATTCTCAACGCAGCAGAAACCGCGGCCGGAAAAGTCACTGACATCTGACGCGTTCAGCCACATCCCACCCCTATTGAGTGGATTGCCAGAGCTGCAGGGATTTCGGCAACGGATGGTCAGGATAGGTCGTCATGAAAAGAGTCAGTGACCGCCTGGCCGCCTGATCCTGCCCGGATTCGATCATCGCTTCAATCTCAGCCAGCCAGAGCTCCGGCGGCCTCTGGTAAGCCTCAGAATCAGTCGATTGCAAGATTGCCTCTGGTGCTGCCCGCAGCTGTTTTCTCTCTGCTTCAGCTGCCCGTGCTTTTGTCCTGGCACGTTGCTCCATCAGGGGTGGCGCAGCCAGTTCGGACTGAGCAGCCGGCTCAGCCCGCTTTTGCATCTCGATTGCCTGGCTGGCTGGTGCTTTAGCGGGCGTTGGTAAAGTCTGATCGCTCTCGGAGTGTGATTCAGCCTGTGGTGCCGGAGGTGGCATAGAGTGCGGTTGTTGGTAAATATCATTGCGTAGATCGATCAATGGCAGGGACAAACCGACCCCCAGCAGAAGCAGAGCGGCTGAGGAGAGGGGTACGATCCAGCGATTCCTTCGCTTCGCTGTCACTCTGCGTGCCTCACTCAAAACAGCCTGATCGAGTGTTTCACTTGGCGCTTCATGCCGACCGGCCCGATAGAGTCTGTTGAGCCCCGGATCCTCCGGTAGCTTGTCTGATTCGCTCACAAGCACTCCTCCAGCAGTTGGCGCAACTGTTTCAGGGCATATCGCATTCTGCTTTTAACCGTCTCGCGACCCGCATCGATCATTGCCGCAATCTGAACCAGCGTTAACCCCGCCTCCTCTTTCAACAGAAACACCTCCCGCTGTTCAACCGGGAGCTGACCGATATGACGTTTCATACGTTCGCTGCACTCCTCATCCTGCATCTGCTCTTCCACAGACTTACCCGGCTGGACCGGCTCATGCAGATCTTCCTGATCTGTGACCAATGTGAGATTTGCCCGACGATGTCGATCGATGATCAGGTTGCGGGCAATGCGAAACGCATAGGCCTTGAATGACCCGCCATCAAACGGTTTAGCGGCTGAGATGATTCTGGACCAGACATCCTGATAGAGCTCATCCGCATCACCCCTAGCCTGGGTGCTGCGTAACAGAAACAGATAGAGGGTTTGACGATAGCGCTGATAGAGTGTTTCAAAAGCCCGATCATCCCCCTTACGGAAGAGTCGAAACAGCGCTTCATCACTCTGCTCCTCGTCATTCATGCCAATAAGACCTTATAGTTATTGGAATATTTTATGTCCGCAAATGAACGCTAATGAACGCAAATCGATTATTACCTTAGCTTACCAAATATCTCTAGAGATAATTTAACGATGTCGCAAGATACCAACGCCTGTGGAAGATAATAAAATTTGCGTTCATTAGCGTTCATTTGCGGACTGATATCAAACATTCACTCGTTCAGAGTCAGTGGTGCTGCAAGTGAACCCGCCAATCTGACCAGGCGGACAAACTCACCGCGATAGCCAAACCGATCCTCGCCCCGGGCCGTATTGGCCAACGCCACTGCGTCATCGAAATCGAAAGCTTCCGTATAACGCCCACCCCTGAGCAGTTGCGCAAAACCGGCTACCGCGGCACTGAAGCGATAGGCTTCACTGGTAGCCGCCAGTGGCGCTTGATTGGACAGCAGAATTGGCTGGGTGATCAGTTGTGACCGATGTTGATCGGGCTGTTTATAGCGCAATCTTAAAAAGGCCAGTTCAGCCTCCTTGTCATGACTTTTAATAGGAGTGGAGTGGTAGCGTCGTGGTGAAAGACGCTGGCCATCACTCTCATGCAAGGCAATCTCATACAAGGCTGTCACCGTATGTCCGGCACCAATATCTCCCGCATCGACCTTATCGTTATTGAAATCCTCAGCAGCCAGCAACCGGTTCTCATAGCCGATCAGGCGATATTCAGCCACCCGTGCCGGATTCCATTCAACCTCGATCTTTACATCCTTGGCAATGGTTTCAAGGGTCGCACTCAACTCCTCCACCAGGACTTTTCTGGCCTCGTTGATGTTATCGATGTAGGCGTAGTTACCATTGCCTTTATCCGCCAGCTGCTCCATCAGATGGTCGTTGTAGTTACCCTGCCCAAAGCCCAAGGTGGTCAATGAGATGCCCCGTTGCCGTTGCTGTTCGATCATCTCCACAAGACGCCGATGATCCACTGTGCCCACATTGAAATCCCCATCGGTTGCCAGAATAACCCGGTTGATGCCCCCTTCGATACGGGCATGTTCCGCCATCTCGTAGGCGAGTTGAATACCGGCCGAACCGTGGGTAGAACCACCGGCCTCCAGCTGCGCCAGGGCTGAGACGATTTTGCCCCGCTGATCCCCGGCTGTCGGCTCCAATACCACGCCGGATGCGCCAGCATAGACCACCAGAGTGACCCGGTCTTCCGCGGTGAGCTGTTGCAGCAGCAGTTTAAAGGCGGATTTGAGCAGAGGGAGTTTGTTTTGATCGCTCATCGAACCCGAAACATCCACCAGAAACACCAGATTGGCTGCCGGTCGCAGATCGGCTGCGGTGGCAATCCCCTGAATACCGATATGGACCAGACGGGTAGCCCTGTTCCAGGGGCTTGCTCCCACCTCGGTAGTCAGGCTGAATGGGTGCTCTGCCGAATCAGGATAGGCATAGTGATAGTTGAAATAGTTGATCAACTCTTCCGCTCGCACCAGGTCGCTGGGCGGCATTCTCCCCTGATTGAGAAACCGCCTGACCAGTGCATAGGCACCACTATCCACATCGACGCTGAAGGTGGAAACCGGTTTATCGACTACCGAATGAATGCCATTTTCTGGCAGCTCACCATAGCGTTCCCGGTCCACTCCGGCACTTGGCCGGTGCAGCGACGGCGGGGCCGCCATTTTTCCCATGGAGTAAGCCTGTCTGGTGTGGGATAGCCGGGCTGGGGCCTGGGCGGCCACCTCGGCCTGATCCTGCTGCAGGGGGTGAACGGAGACCGGACTCTGTGCCGCTTCATTCAACGTCTGTTGATGCCGCTTCGCAGAGGAGTCGGTAATCCGCTCCCTTTCCACCTCCGGCGCAGAGCCACAGGCGGCCAACAGCCCGCTCAACAGGGCGGCAGAGAGTGTTAGGCTCAATTGTCGTAATTTCATGGTTTGCTCCCGAATGAGTTGTATTTCATTAGGGCTAACGCAGAGAAACCGACAGTGGGGTTAAATTGATTTGTTATTAAGTCCGCAAATGAACGCTAATAAACGCAAATGGAAAATCATTGATTGCTTATTAGGGCCTGTTAACACGAATCCAGACCATGCCGTCACAAGAAACATTTGCGTTCATTTGCGTTCATTCGCGGACTAAAAACCACAACAACAGCCAAGCCGCTTGAGACTAAAGACGCTCACACATATCCCGCATGGAGAAGCCCTGCAGATTGAGTTGCAGGCCTTTCAGCAGACCCAGCACTTTGAAACGCTCACCCATTTCAGCTGGTAGTGTGAGCCGTTTGACCCCCTGCATCAGAGACATGTGTCGGGCCACATCCTCAGGATCGGAATCCGCCAACAGGCTATCGAGTCCGTTGGCCAACAGAAAATGTGCCTGGGTGGTATAGCCCCCAAGGCTGAATCCCGATTCAACCGCCACTTTGGCAGCGGCGGTAAAATCGACCTGGCAGGTAATATCCTGAATACCGACCCAGCGGAATGGGTTGCTATGGGCACGATGCCGGAAATGGCACATCAGAGTGCCCTGATCACGTTGCGGATGGTAATACTCGGCGCTGCTGTAGCCATAGTCGATCAACAAAACCACGCCCTGAGTGACCGCGTTGGCCAGGCTTTTTATCCAGGCAGACTGACGCAGGTTCACCTCAGAGTGATAGATGGATTTGAAAGGTCCATGCTGTGCCTGCAGTTGCTTTACCGCACTCTCAAGCCCTGGCGTGACCGGTTCACGATAACTGGCCTTCAGCTGCTCCCCCTCTTGTGTGACAAAACACTCCTGTATGGCACCGTTCTCAATGCGAAAGCGGCTAACCGGGAGCGCATCCAGCAGTTCATTGGCGACCACACAGCCGGAGAACTGCTCAGGCATCCGTTCCAGCCAGACAACCCGCTCCAGCAGATCAGGCACCCTGGCCTCGAGGGTGGCTCTCTGGCGACTCTTCAACTCCGGACTGACCTCCAGAATCTGGTAGCGATGCGGGAGTTGATCAAGCGCTGCCAGAGCCTCCAGCAGGTCAGCCGCCAAAATGCCTGAACCGGCACCAAATTCGAGGATGTCCGCAGAGGGCAGTAGATCGAGTATCGGCGCCAATTGACGGGCCAGGCACTGGGCAAACAGGGGTGAGACTTCAGGTGCGGTAATGAAGTCCCCCTGGTCACCGAATTTACGGCTGCCGGCCACATAGTATCCCAGGCCAGGTGCATAGAGGGCCATATCCATGAACCGATCGAATGGTATGGCGCCACCGGACTGCTCGATGGCACGTACAATCTGTCGCATCAGGCGCTCACTGACAGCCTGCGCTTTGGTATCCGGCATGGGTAGTGTCCGCGGTGAATTTCCTGCTTGAGCACTGAGACAGTCCGGCATAGTTCAGAAACCTATATGAATCCGTTAGAGTAGAGGACACCATTCAAACATGGAGTCACCAAATGACGCAAAGTCATTCCTCTCTGTCGGGTCAAACCGCCCTGATCACAGGCGCGGCACACCGCATCGGAGCAGCCATTGCAACCGAGCTGCATGACCAGGGAATGAATATTCTGCTGCACTACAGAAATTCAAAAACCGCAGCGGAAAAGCTCAAACAGCAGCTGGAACAGCAGCGGCCCGATTCGGTACGGCTGGCCCAGGCCGACCTGAATGACACGGCAAGTCTGGCCAAGCTGGTCGATCAGGCCAGTCAGATCAACAAGCGTCTCGATCTGCTGGTCAACAACGCCTCCAGTTTCTATCCAACGCCGTTGGACGAGGCCACACAGAATGACTGGGACGATCTGATTGGCAGCAATCTGAAGGCCCCCTTCTTTCTCTCTCAGGCCGCGGCGCCCCTGTTGCGCGAGCAGCAGGGATCGATCGTGAATCTGGTCGATATTCACGCCCTGAGACCCCTCAAGGCCCATCCGATCTACTCTGTGGCCAAGGCGGGTAACGCCATGCTGATCAAGTCATTGGCACGGGAATTAGGGCCAGATGTAAGAGTCAATGGTATCGCCCCAGGGGCGATTCTCTGGCCAGAACAGGGGTTGAGCGAGTCAGAGCGTCTAACCATCCTGGAACGTACTGCATTGAAACGCCCGGGCAGTGAGACGGATATTGTCAACACCCTGCTGTTTCTGCATCGGGACGCACCCTATATCACCGGCCAGATCATCCCGGTTGATGGCGGTCGTACCCTGCAACAATAGCAAAGCTGGAGAACCTCCGATGAATGAACCGACCACAGGATTGACTTTCAGACAGAGTGTCGACCACATGGTGGACAGAGCCCTCGCCTATATGGATCTGGAGCCGGGTATCGCCAATGCCATCAAGAGTTGCACCTCCGTGTTACAGGTCAGTTTCCCGGTGGAGATCCGTGGCAAGATGGAGGTGTTCACCGGCTGGCGTGCGGTGCATAGCATCCACCGGTTACCGGCCAAAGGGGGATTGCGTTATTCGGAATCGGTCGATCAGCAGGAGGTTGAGGCACTGGCGGCGCTGATGACCTATAAGTGCGCCATTGTGGATGTACCCTTTGGTGGCTCCAAAGGCGGTCTCTATATCAATCCGGAAAATTACAGCCGCAGTGAACTGAAACTGATCACCCGGCGTTTTGCCCGTGAGTTGGCAAGTGCCGGTTTCCTCAGCCCCGCCACCAACGTACCGGCACCGGACATGGGTACCGGGCAACGGGAGATGGCCTGGATTGCCGATACCTATAAACATTTGAACCCGGAAGATGTCAATGCTCTGGCCTGTGTCACCGGCAAACCGGTCGCTCATGGGGGCGTGAATGGACGAACCGAGGCAACGGGGCGTGGCGTGCAATACTCCCTGCAGGAGTTTTTTCGCCACAAGGAGGAGTTGCGCGCCTGTGGTCTGGAGGGGGAACTGGAAGGCAAGCGGATCATCATCCAGGGTCTGGGTAATGTGGGTTACCACGCGGCGAAATTCCTCTCCGAAGAGGATGGCGCGAAGATTATCGGTATCATTGTGCGTGACGGCGCCATTATCAACGAAGAGGGCATACATGTTGAGGAAGCCTACTATCACCGCTGTTCCCATGGTGGATTGAAAGGCTTTGCCGGTGGCCAGTTCATCGAGGACGGCGCCTCGGTACTGGAACATGAGTGCGATATTCTGATACCGGCCGCCATGGAGTCGGCGATCACCGAAAGCAATGCGCCCAATATCCATACCAATCTGATTGCGGAAGCGGCAAACGGTCCGATCACTTTCGAAGCGGATCGTATCCTTCGCAGTCGTGGCATCACAATCCTGCCGGACGCCTATGTGAATGCAGGTGGTGTCGTGGTCTCCTACTTCGAGTGGATACGCAATCTGAGTCACATGCGCTTCGGTCGTATTGAACGACGACTCGATGAATCCCGGGGACGACACATTCTTGCCGCCTTGGAGCATACCAGTGGAGAGAAAGTACCAGATTGGATAAGCAACAATCTATCCAGAGGGGCCGACGAACTCGACCTGGTGCGTTCAGGCCTCGATGACAGTATGCGACTCGCCCTACAAGAGATAATCGATGTTCGAAAAAGGATGCCTGAAATTGAGGATTATCGAACGGCTGCCTATATCATTGCACTACAGAAACTAGCCCGCTCTTACATCGACATCGGTGTTTAAAACAAGCAATTTTCAGCACTGCCTAACAACTTGCTACAGTGTAAAATTTAACTGCTTTACATGCACAGTTTTTTAGTTAAGAATCTCATTCCCATCGCGATAGCGGATTGGATATAAGAGTTATCGTTCATTTAATCGTACGCAGATTATTTCATGGATTGTTATTTTTAATATGGAAACCCAATCTAACTATTCCCGTTATTCCAGTACCACAAATCTTTGGAATCTCGTAGTTGACCCAGTTTCACTCAACACGACTACAACCACTCATTAATTGTCACTCTGAATAAACTGATCAGCAAAGCACCAGGTAGTCGTGACACTCTAAATAACAAACAATTGACTTGAGTGAATCGCCTTGCTGTTTATTGAAAGACGGTAGGGGGCGGCTTCTGATTATGATTCCACAAACGAAGCCACCTGCAGAAAGCCGGATGCAATAACGACAGAGATGTTCAGTTAATGAATCAATGATATGGAAATAACCTAAAAGAGGAAGTAAAGCATGGCTTTAATGCAATGGATAGATGAGAAGTACAGCACCAAAGTAGATGTTTGCGATACACAGCACAAGGAGCTCTTCAATCGTGTAAATGCCTTGAACGACGCGGTCTCCACCGGTGCCCGCCAGGAAATTGGTAGCACTCTGGACAATCTGATCGATTACGTGGTGGTTCACTTTGAAACTGAGGAGCGTTTAATGGAGGAGCGCGGCTACAAAGGACTGGATGCTCATAAGGAGGAGCATAAACAATTGGTGCAAACCTGTGCCGATCTACAAAAAAAGTTTCATGCCGGTGAAGCTGAAATAGAAGATGGCACCATGGTTTTTATCAAGAACTGGCTGGACCACCATATTCCTGTCATCGACAAAAGCTACAGTTCCGCTTTGAGCAACTGATTACGATAAGATGCGTTGGGATACCTGAGCGGCATAACGAAATGATGGTGACATCGACTGAATAACAACCTGTCTCAGTCCTGCAGTAAATCAGGATAATCCTTGTTTTATCGTTTTTCATACCCTGGGGGATCCCCCGCCCAGGGTATTTTTTTCACCCTTGTCTGACTGTAAAACCCACATACCTATAAGCACCTGTTCGGCGTACGATCCGGATAACAGATCACGACCTGTGCATATGACCGGTCTGACGCGATCTTAGCGCTCTTGCTGCAGAGCAACATAAGAAGCTCGCAAAACGCTGATATTCATAGAGTTAGCTAATCTTTCAGAATTCCCAGCTGCAGACGCTATCATTAAGACATAGTCGGAATATCCAGTTTTGAAATGGATTTCAGCATTTTTACATGGGCTCAACCACGCAGCGCTCTGATTTAATGACTGATCTCTATTTTCCATCGGTACAGACACTACTCCTGATAGTCCTTTTTATATTGCTGGGACTGATCGTCTACCTCTGGTTTTTCCATACCACCAGAGCCAATCTCAAAGACCTCAAACGTAACGAAAAGTACCGAAATCTGTTCGATCAGGCAGGTGACGGCATCATCGTCCATGATCTGCAGGGAAAGGTCCTCGACGTCAATCCCGCCGTCTGCAAACTGTTTGGTTACACACACAAACAGTTCTGCCAACTGCATGTTTCACAACTGCACCCGGACAAACCTGAGGTTATGGAAAAAAGCCGGGCAGCATTCAAGATCATTGCCAGGGACACCGAGATCAAGTTTGAGAACGAATTTATCACCCGCAGCGGTGAAATCCTGATCGGCGAGGTGACTTCAACCATCATTCACGAAACTGACGGTAACTATGTCCATGCGGTCTTCCGTAACAGTACCGCACGCCAACGGGCCGAAAATGCGCTGCGCAAGCAGAACCGTATCTATCTCTCCCTGCTGGAGAATGTGAATGCCATCACTTGGGAGCTGGAGCTCAGCAGTGGCCAGTTCAACTATGTCTCTCCGAATGCGAAACGCATATTGGGATACCCTCTGAGTGACTGGGTCGATATGCAGTCGTGGCTCAACATGGTGGTCGAAGGGGACCGTGACTTTGCCCGCACATACTGTTCCGCAGAAACCGAAGCCGGCAGGGATCACTCATTCGAATATCGATTGCGCAAACAGAATGGGGACGTCATCTGGGTGTTGGACCTGGTCAGAATCGTCAAGAACAGGGCCGGTGATCCGATCAAATTGGCTGGCGTAATCTTTGACAACACCGAACAGCATCACATGGCGACCGCTCTGAAAGAGAGCCGTCGCGCCTATAAAGAGGCCCAGGAGACAGCCCATCTCGGCTATTGGCAGATCGACATCCAGTCCGGCAAGGCTATCTGGTCTGATGATATCTACAAAATGCTCGGCCTCAATCCTGAGCAGGAAGTGGGCCCCGAGTTCCTTTCGACCATCGTCAATCCCGAAGATTGGCCAGCAGTATCCGGCTCGTTGAAAAACGCCATCGAACACGGCCAAAAACACGAGATGGAGTATCGCGTCAAGAGTCAACTACCGGAGTCCAATGAACTTTGGCTCTACTGCAAAGCCGAACGGGTGCTGGATGACAAAGGCAACCCGGAGAGACTTTCCGGTATCGTCCAGGATATTACCGAACGCAAGCAGACCGAACTGGCACTACGGGACAGTGAAACCTTTCTGCAGGATGTCTTCCATGCCATCCAGGATGGCATCGTTGTACTGGATACCGACTACAACATCATCCGAACCAATCGCTGGATGGAGGAGCACTACAGACATCTCATGCCTTTGGCAGGCCGTAAATGTCATCAGACTTTCCGTGATCGGGATGAGCTCTGCGAAACTTGCCCAAGCCATGAAGTGATCCGCAATGGACTGCCAAATTCCGATGTAATCCCGGTCACCCTGAACAATGGTGAGAGGGGATGGTTCGAAGTATCGGTCTATCCGGTGAAGGACGACTCAGGTCAAGTCATCAATATCATCGAATACATCAAGGATATCAGCGACAGGAAAAACGCCGAACAGAAGCTGGAACGGTTTCGCAAACTACTCGATCAATCCAACGATGGTATCTATATCATCAATGCCAACGACGGCGCTTTCCTGGATGTCAACTCTACCGCCTATAACAGCCTCGGTTATCGGCTCACCGACCTGCATCAGATGCATGTCTGGGAGATTGACGGAAAAATCGATGACAAAGCACATTGGCATGAAATGATTCGCCAGCTTGAAGTGAGTAAAACCTCTGTCTATGAGAGCAACTACCGGGACAAAAATGGTCACCTGATCCCGATGGAGGTGAATGCCCAACTGGTGGAACAGGACAATATCACATACCTGATCGCCATCGCCCGGGATCTGACAGACATCGAAAGAGTGCGTGAGCAGTTGATCAATAGTGAACACGAGATGCGCACCATTCTCGACAATGTTGATGCCTTCATCTATCTGAAAGATACAGAGGGTAACTATCTGTTTGCCAATCGGCGGGTACGTGACCTCTGGCATGCCGAGATGGATGAGATTATCGGTTATGACGATGAGAAGTTTTTTGATGAGTGCAGTGCATCAGCCATACGCATCAATGACCAGAAGGTTTTGCAGCAGGGCGAAACGATACGTGCGGAGGAGACCAACACGGTACCGCAAACCGGCCAGACTGCGATCTATCACTCCACCAAACTGCCTCTCAGGCACGATGACGGCACCACCTACGCGTTGTGCGGCATCTCACTGGATATCACGGAACAGAAACGGGCCGAAGACGCCTTGAAAGAGAGCGAACAGCGCTTCCGGATGGCAGGCCAGGCGGCCTATGATCTGATTTATGAGTGGGACGTCAAAACCGATGAGCTGAAGTGGTATGGGGATGTGGATCAGTTTCTGGGGTATGAAAAAGGCTATCTTGCTGATGACCTGCAAATGTGGCTGCAACTGATTCATCCGGAAGACCTGCAGCTGATGCAGAACAGTGTCGAATTACACCGTAGATCGACCAAGGAGATCAAGTACGAGTACCGTGTTCGGCATGCCGATGGCAGTTATCGCTACTGGAAGGATCATGCCTTACCGCTACTGGACCAGAACAAAAAGCCCTATCGTTGGGTCGGCGTCTGTACCGATATTACCCTGCAGAAACAGCACCAGCTGCAACTGGAGCACCACGCCAACCACGATCTACTGACCGGTCTGCCGAATCGGGCACTGTTGAGTGACCGCTTGACCCAGGCCATGCATCAGGAGAAGCGTCGGCAACAAAGTCTGGCGGTAATCTATATCGACCTGGATGGCTTCAAGGAGATCAATGACCGATATGGTCACGATGTGGGTGACCTGGTACTGATCGGCATGTCCAAGCGATTTGAGAACGCGCTGCGACAGGGGGATACCATTGCCAGGTTTGGCGGGGATGAGTTTGTTGCCGTGCTCAGTGATATCGAAAGCCGTGAAGCCTGCTATCCCATGTTGCGGCGTTTGATGGAAGCTGCCATCCGGCCTATCCAGCAACAGAACCAGATGATACAGGTCAGTGCCAGCATCGGAGTGACCCTCTATCCCCAGGAAGAAGAGGTTGGAGGGGATCAACTGTTACGCCAGGCAGACCAGGCCATGTATCAGGCAAAACTGGCGGGTAAAAACCGCTACAGTTTTTTTGACACGGAATATGATCGGAGCCTGAGGGGGCAGAAGGAGGATCTGCAACGCATAAGAAAAGGTCTATTCAACCAGGAGTTCGAGCTCTACTACCAGCCGAAGGTCAGTATGAGGAGCGGCCAGGTGATTGGTGTGGAGGCGCTGATACGCTGGCAACATCCACAACAGGGCTTATTATTGCCGATCAGTTTTCTACCGATCATTGAAGACCACGAGCTGGCCGTAGAGATGGGTGAGTGGGTATTGGATAGCGCACTCGCCCAGTTAAGCCGATGGGATGAACTTGGCCTGAAGACCTCCGTCAGCGTCAACATCGGCGCCAGGCAGCTGCAGAGAACAGATTTTGTGGATCAACTGAGAAAGATCGTGCAGCGCTATCCCGCGATTGCATCCGAGCGCCTGCAGCTTGAAATTCTTGAAACCAGCGCACTGGATGATATGAATCATGTCTCCAAGATCATTCATGAGTGCCTGGAATTCGGCGTCAGCTTCGCACTCGACGATTTCGGCACCGGCTACTCCTCACTCTCCTATCTCAAACATCTGCCTGCGACCACCATCAAGATCGACCGGTCGTTTGTACGGGACATGTTGATCGATCCTGATGACCTGGCGATTCTGGAGGGCATTCTTGGCATGGCCACGGCGTTCCGCCGCAACATCATTGCCGAAGGTGTGGAGACGGCTGAACATGGCGAGCTGCTGCTGAAACTGGGATGCGATCATGCTCAGGGTTATGGCATCGCCAAGCCCATGCCGGCCGCAGAGTTTCCCGATTGGGTCAAGGAGTGGCGACCCTTCGAAACCTGGCAGCATCAGCAAAGGTTAAACCGCAATGACCTATCGCTGCTGTTTGCAGCCAGTGAGCACCGCGCCTGGATCAACACACTGGAGGAGGCCGTGCGAAACGAGGAGATCGATTTTCCGGTGCTCGACCACCACCAGTGCCGCTTTGGCGACTGGCTCTACAGTGACGGAAGACGTTATGACCATCTCACAGCCTATCAGCAGATTGTCGACCTGCATAAGCAGATGCATGAGCAGGCAAATTGGCTGCATCAGCAGATGCAGCAGGGTAATAAGGATGATCTGGCAGACAGCATGACGAGCATACGCGACAAGAAACGGCAGCTGCTGCAAAAAATGGATCTACTGATGCATAATCGCCATGATATGAATTGAGGTCGTTGAGCTTTCAGCCGCCAACAGACAGTAACCTGGCAAAGATCATGATCGACAAAACAATCAGCCCAAAGGGATAGGGAAAAATTCCATACAGAAAAGCAGCCAGGGTAAGACCTAACAGGATGATCAGCAACAGTAGAAATTTGTCATCAGGCAGCTTCATGTCAACGATCTTCAGGGATTGACCCTATAGACAACTCGAAGCGCTCGACGTTTTAAGATCCCACAGAATTAACCCGCCAACCGATCTACTACTCGGCCTGTTTCTGCAGAACACCCATCAACGAGAAGAAACGCTGCACAACACTCAGATCCCTGGTCTTGGTCATGGGGGGCAGACTGCGGATGAAGACTTTACCATAAGGTTTGTTCAACAAGCGTGGATCACAGATCACCAGCACACCCCGATCCGACTCATCCCGGATCAGACGACCGGCCCCCTGTTTCAATGCAATTGCCGCCTGAGGCAACTGAAAGGTCATAAAGGGATTCCCCCCCTTCTGTCGCAACGCATCGATGCGGGCCTGCAATACCGGGTCACCGGGAGAGGCGAAAGGTAACTTGTCGATAATCACACAGGAGAGCGCCTCACCACGCACATCGATGCCTTCCCAGAAACTGGATGTCCCCAACAACACCGCATTACCCAGTTCACGAAACTGTTCAACCAGCTCTGTGCGTGGTGCGGTACCCTGCACCAGCATCGGATAGTCGAGCTTGTCCTGCAGATATTCCGCCGCTTCCTGCAGGGCTCTGTGGCTGGTATAGAGGAGAAAGGCTCTGCCGTTGCTCGCCTTGAGAATCGGCAGTGAGAGATCCGAAACTGTCCGATTGAAGTTGATATCCGAAGGCTCCGGCAGACCCTGAGGCACATACCAGACGGCCTGGCGTGGATAGTCGAAGGGACTGTCCCAACAGTGGGTCTTCGCCTCCTGCAGACCCAGTTGGTTGGCAAAGTGATCAAAGCTGTCACCAACCGCCAGTGTTGCCGAGGTAAAGATCCATGCCGCATGATGAGCCTGCATCACCCCATGAAAGATATTCGCAATATCCAAAGGGGTGCGATTCAGGCGAAAGCTCTGGCGCTGGGTCTCGTACCAGCGGATCGACTCCTCGGCCTGATCGTCCATCAAACCCTGTAAGCGCTGGATCTGAACTTCACAACGCTCCTTGATACTGTCCAGTCCCTTGCCCCGACCTTCGACGGCAGTGAGTGCTTCAAGCAGATCATCCAGCGCCTGCTGTAGATTTTCCAACTGCACATTGACGGATGGATTTTCAGAGAGTTCGGACCAGGCGCCACGTCGCACCTCCAGACCGAAAGCCAGTCGCAGATCCTGAGACGCCCGCTTGAGTGCTTCCGCACGATCCATCAGTTGCGGGGTGTCCTTGGCCTCCTTGTGATATTCGGTGATGCAATCCTTGGCCAGCTCATTCAGCTGACGACCGCTAAGGGTGACACCGAAAAAGTTACCGGCCACCTCCGGCAGTTGATGAGCCTCATCGAGAATGAAACAGTCGGCGCTGGGCAGCAGTTCACCAAAGCCCTCCTCTTTGAGCGCCATATCTGCGCATAGCAGGTGGTGGTTGATGACCACCAGGTCCGCCTCCTGGGCCCGTTTTCTTGCCTCGACCAGGTAGCATTTGCTGTAGGCGCTGCACTCCTGCCCCAGACAGTTGTCGGTGGTTGAGGTGACCACCGGCCAGATCGAGGCATCTTCCGGAATCTCCGACATGTCACCGATATCACCGCTTTTGGTGGTGGTGGACCACTCGCGGATCTCCTGTAACTGTCCAAGCTGCTGTTTGGTCAAACGGATCTCTTCCACCAGGGTGTTTTCCAGTCGATGGATACAGAGATAGTTGGAGCGTCCTTTCAACAGCGCCGTACTGACCGGGCTGGAGAGGCTCTGCCGCACCTTTGGCAGGTCCCGGTGATAGAGCTGATCCTGCAGGTTTTTCGTGCCGGTGGAGATGATCACCTTGCGCCCGGACATCAGTGCCGGCACCAGATAGGCGAAGGTCTTGCCGGTTCCGGTTCCCGCTTCGCAGATCAGCACGCCGCCCTGCTGCATGATCTCGGCGACCTGCTGCGCCATCTCCTGCTGCTGCGGCCGATAGGAGAATCCCTCGATACGACTGGCAAGCCAGCCTTCAGGCGCGAAGATCTCGGCAATCTCTTTCATGATTCAGTGGCCGCAGGATGCATTGGATCGAATAGCTGGGTGCTGCTGAAAAAATCTCGGCCTGCCGGGTGGCAAAACTCAGTCTGACTGGTTATCCCAGACTTCCGCTTCAAGACCGCTCTCTCTGGTCCAGGCGAGTCTTCCAATGATTTTGAATCTGGCCACTGACATGGCCCCCCGTTTCGCCCGGTTGCTGCTGCTCTCCTCGATATATTCGAGAATCTCGTCCCGTTCCGCTTCATAGATCTCATAGGGTTCATACTCTTCATCCATGAGTACCAGCACCACACTGTCCCAGCTCTTATCCAGCTTCAGCTGACCAATGCGCTGTCCCGATTTACTCTCATCGAAAATGGTGCGGGATTTTATCTGGATGCGTTTATCGTCACGCTCAGGATCAATCGCGTTAAAGCCCCCCTCTGCCGTATTGTTGGGCACCAGCTGCAACAATTTGATCGCATCGAACTCGGCAATTTCATTGCTGATACCAGGCAGTGGCTTACCCATGGTACGCCGATACTCGGCGGCCAGTACCCTGGCCTGGCTGATCAACTTGTCGGCTTCGTATACGCTCAAGCCTTAACTCCCGAACTGAGATTGAGGTCCAGGCCGGATTGTAGCCTATCTTCCACTGCTTTCGCATTTCGCATCACTAAATCCGCCAAAAGAAATCCCAAGGATGACCGCTTGAAAGAGTCCTACACTACACTATCCGAGCGGGCCGACACACAGGCTAGTGGGCCACCAAAACTCTCTGACAAAACGAGATGCCATGAGTTTTAGTGCTAAAGGCCAGGGCCTGTTTACAGGCCCTGAGACTATCTGAACAGACCCTGCAACCACTCCACCCCGTCATCCATGAGTGAATGGCTATTGGCACAGGGCGCGCTACCCAGTGTTATCGATCCACTGATAACAGGATAGTCTACCGCACCCCGACACCCCTCACCCCGCAGCCCGGATGCCGGATCTATGGCCACCATCTCAACCCCCCTCGGCAGATCCTCGAGCAGTGATTGGATACCGACGCTGTTCATCAGATCAGCCCAGACCCGCATCGCGCCGGATGAACCGGTCAGTCCGGTTGGCGCATTGTCATCACGACCGATCCAGGCCACCGATACCCGCCGACGGTCAAAGCCGGCAAACCAACTGTCGCGTAACTTATCGGTGGTGCCGGTCTTGCCGGCGACTGCGGTGTCATCCGGCAACAACCATTGTAGCGCCTTGCCGGTACCGCTGCGGGTCACCTCCTGGAGCGCCTGTCGCAACAGATAGACCGCTTTGCTATCGGCTCTCGACTCGATCTCCAGAGGGTAACGGGAGAGCGCTTCCCCCTGACTATCGGTAACCTCCCGAATCGACTTCAGCGTCGCACTGAAGCCCCCGTTCGCCAGTGTCTGGTACATCTGGGTCATCTCCAGAGGCGACAGTGAGACCGCACCCAGCAACAGGGAGGGATAGGCGGAGATCGGCCGTCTGATACCGAGCTGATAGAGGCTATCGAGCACCGATTTCAAACCGACAGAGAGCCCCAAATGCACCGTCGCCAGATTCAGCGACTCCACCAAAGCCTGCTGCAGATTGACATCCTCGTGGATCAGATTGTCGTAATTATCCGGTGCCCAGATCTCGCCATTGGCCCCTTTGATACGAATCGGTTTGTCTTCCAGGGGAGTAAACAGCTGATAGCGTCCCGGCTGGTCCAGGGCACTCAGGTAGACCGCCGGCTTGATCAGCGAGCCGACCGGCCGTACCGCATCGAGTGCCCGGTTGAATCCAGCGAAGCGGGGATTGCGATCACCGACCAGAGCCGTCACTTCGCCGGTCTCCACATCAGCCAGGGTTACCGCCCCCTGCAGCGTGCCTGCGGCTATCCCTCGCGCCTTTTCCAACGTTTTGAGCTGTTTCGACAAAGCCAGTTCGGCGCGCTCCTGAAGCCAGGGATCGAGGGTTGAAAAGACCCTTAACCCCCCCGCATTCAGATCCGCCTCCTTGTAGTCCCGACGCAATTGGCGCTTGACCAGATCCATGAAAGCCGGGCTGCCGGAGCTGTGCAGGCTGCCCTGCTCAACACCCAAAGGAGCCTGTTGTGCCCTGGCCGCCTGCTGGGCATCGATCACCCCCTGATCGCGCATCAGCTGCAGCACCAGATGACGACGCTGTTTGGCCTGCTTGGGGTGACGTCTGGGATCGTAGGCCGAGGGTCCCCGCACCAGCGTCACCAGCATTGCCAAACGGGGCAGGTCGAGCTCCTCCAGTGGCCGGTTGAAATAGAAACGGCTGGCCAGGGCAAAACCGTGGATCGCACGACCGCCCTGCTGACCCAGATAGATCTCATTGGCGTAGGCCTGCAGTATCTCATCCTTGCTGTATCGCCAATCGAGAATCACCGCCATCAGGGCCTCATTGAATTTTCGCCACAGGCTCCGCTCCGGATTGAGAAAAAAGTTCTTCACCAGTTGCTGGGTCAGGGTACTTCCCCCCTGCACCACCCGTTTGGCTCTCAGATTGGCCCACAGGGCCCTGGCGATGGCGATCGGGTCGACACCGAAATGGTGGTGGAAATTACGATCCTCCACGGCGATCAGTGCATCGACCAACAGTTCAGGGAGCGCTTCCCGGCTCAACAGGATACGATCCTCCCCATGGGCGGAGCTGAGACCGCCGATCAACCTGGGTTCGATGCGATAGTGGCCAACTGGCTCACCACTCGATGCCCGCTTCAGGGATCTGACCCCCTGGCTGCCCAAAGTGACCTCCATATAGTCGCTGGGGCGATCGATATCGGGAAAGTGGAATGGCCGGGTGCGCAGCAGGACCCGGCCTCGGTATCTGGAGTATTCACCGGGTCGATCCGGGTGTTTGACCTGGCGGTATCCGAGTCCCAACAGGGTCTGCTCCAGATGCTCCAGAGTCACCGGCGCACCAGGGTAGAGAGCGAGGGAGCGGCCATAGACTTTGGCCGGCAGAGACCAGCGCTGCCCCTCGAAGCGGGCCTGAACCACCCGCTCCAGATAGAGGGTGTACAACAACATCGCCAGCGTCAGGGTGATCACCATCAGCCACAGCCAGCGCCGCCATGAGACGCCCCGATTCGGCTTGCGCCGTTTACGAACGGTTTTTTTTCGGGGCTTCGCCATGGTTAATCAGGATTCCATAAAAAAACAGTCAATCTGTCACTGCGGGAAGTTTTTCCACTGTGTACGCTTTCCAGGCGGCATGATACCCCAGCCGACAGCCAAAAGAGCCCTCCAGTTCCCATTCACGGGTTTGCAAAAATGAATTAAACCGATGATTTCAGGCAATTAATGCCTAAAATTCAAATTCGTGAATCAAGTCTCAAAAACGATGGTCGCTAAATACAGGCATGGACACTGAACAGCGTTAGGAAAAAGTATGCAAGCGATGTCTAGCTATTTTAAACCGTTACTATCTATCCCCTTTCTGTTTCTGCTGTTGTCGGCCCAACCGGCGGCGAGCGCAGAGGTGGATGCCGATCAGGAGATGCAGCTGAGAAACATGCTCGAAAAGCGCATCGCAGAGATCGCCAACAATGAAAAACTGAAGCAGAGTATGGCCAAAGAGGGCCGCAACCGGACGGTATTGTGCAATACCTGTCATGGTGCTGACGGTATGGCCACACAGCCTTTGACGCCCAATCTGGCAGGTCAGAATCCAGTCTATATCGTTGATCAGTTTCAGCGCTTCGGTGATGGTCGTCGCAACGACTATCTGATGAGTAATCTGGCCAAGACCTTCACCCTTGAGGATAAGATCAAAATTGCCATCTACTACGCAGAGATGGATATGAAACTCTCAGGCGGTGGTAAACCGGAGCTGATGCAGAAAGGCAAGCAGATCTACAAAGAGGTCTGTGTGGAGTGTCACGGGGACAATGGCCGGGGTCAGGAGGGCTATGCCCGATTGGCCGGTCAGCGCTACGACTATGTCGTGAAGATGCTGAAAGAGTTCCGGGATCGTACCGGCAAACGGACCAATGTCTGGATGACAGGCGTTGCCATCCGTCTGAATGACCAGGATATGCAGGCTGTGGCGACCTATCTGGCCAATTTGAAGTAATCGGCAGCCCAGCTATCCAGCCAGCTCAAAGCCACCTGCAATGAGAGTGCCTGTGGCGCGTTTTTCAACCAATCAGGAGGTTGGCTCAATTGGGCGCCAATTGCCTTCCATAGCCGACTCTGGCGCAACCCAGACCACAGCCCATTCGCTTCTCTGACAACGGAAACTTGGCCAGGCGCAGTTTCAGATAGCGGTAGAGTTCGTCCAGCCAGACCGGCTCTTCTGTGGCCGTGATAGCCCGGCTGCGGAAATCATAGGGGACGATCAGCACAGCGGCCTTCTCCACACCCAGCCTGGCCACCAGGTAGAAAAGCTCCTCGATATAGTGATTACCGATCGCCAGGCAACCGGCTGACCAGGCACTGCCGTGGATATAGATGTGGTTGCCGGGCGAATGGCGATCCTCACGACCGGCCTGAACCCAATCGAAGGCGTTGGGATAGTTGAGCCTCATCGACAGATGAAAATGGCTGTTGGGATTGAGACCGACGATGCGGTAGAAACCTTCCGGCACCTGTTTGTCGCCCTCCCGCAGCTTCGGTCCAGCCTCGCCACTGGCGGCAAAGACCGCGTAGTCGTGGATGAACCACCAGCGCTGCTGTGAATAGGCCCACAGCTCCAAACGGCGGCTCTCCTTGAGTGCAATCAGCTGCACCCGCTGGGGTGGAAAATCGACACCGGCCTGTTCGAAACGAGCGGCTATACGTTGCCCGGCATCCCCATCCAATTGCTCCATGACAGCGTCTAGTGGCGCATTGGGAGAGGCCTGGGCGGTCAGCACCCAGCCAGATACCAGTAGTAGAATCCAAAACCTCATACCCTGCATAGCACCCTGTTCAGCCAGTTACCGTAGATAATAGCGGAGATCTCATGCAGCTGGGCAATCTGCCGATCCAGGTTCTGCAAGATGGTCTCGACCGATTGGCGGCAGGTCGAGTGAGTCTCCAGATCGCTGCCATAGCGTTCGATCCAGTTCCTGATCATCGATTCTGTCATCTCCAGATGAAACTGCAGACCCAGATGATCCCCCAACGCAAACCCCTGGTGGGGGTAGCAGTCACTCTCCAATATCCATCGGCTGCCGGCCGGTAAAGTGAAGGTATCCGCATGCCAGTGAAAGGCCATGAACTGTTCCGGCAGGCCCTGCAGCCAGTCGGCCGCGTCATGCTGCGGAATTCCCCGCACCGGATGCCAACCGATCTCCATGTCGTCCCCCCGGGTCACCTCACCACCCAGGGCACGACTGATCATCTGGGCACCGAAACAGATACCCAGAATCGGCAGATCCTGATCGATCGCCTTGCGGATCAGTGCCAGTTCACCCTCCATCCAGGAGAGTTGGTCATTGACACTCACACCAGCCCCCATAAAAACCAGTGCGGAGACATCATCGGTGCTCTGGGGAACCGGATTGGCCTCATCCACACAGACCATTTCCCAGGGTACGGATCGTTGATGCAGATAGTCCCCCAGATAGCCCGGAGGTTTACAGACCATATGACGGAAGATTCGGATCGGCTTCATCTAAGATTTTTATATATATGACTATTCCAGTGCGACGCCGTCCGGGCGGATAGCTGCCCCGATGGCGGCGGATGATTGATTCTAACCTGAAAACGTCACGAATGTGGATTCAGCTGGTGATTTCAGCACGTACGATGTAGCGAAGAGGTCCACCAGGCACCAGGGCATCAAAAGGGAAGCAGGTGATCAGCAACAGCTCCTGAGGGCCTGTCAGGGGAATCTGCCAGCCAGCCCGCTGATCCACCACCAGATGTTCAACCACCCGATAGTCCATCTCGCTGCCATCAAGCCCCTGAAGCTTGAGCATATCGCCAATCTGCAGATCCTTGAGAAAGCGAAAATGGGTATCCCGATGGCCGGAGACGAAGCTGCGCCCCACCCCACCCGGGGGGGTACTCTGTTCCGCCCAGCCCGGACCAAAGGCCAGGGTTGAGCCACTGTCGCCACTCAACACCAGACGACTCACCCCGAGACGGGGTGAGTCGAGTCGGGCTACCGGCCAGGTATCGGCCCAGGGCCAGGGAGTGACCTGGCGCTCACCGTTCAGCGTCCGCTGCCAGGCAACAGTGATCAACCCCTCGGCGAGCCAGGCCTTGGCTTCGATCCATAGCCCGTTTGCCAGCATACCGCCGCCCAGCAGCGCCATCAGCAAGGCCAGTGTCTGAACCACTCTCAAACCCATCGGCCAGTGATCCTCGGAGCGAATCGCAGGGTTATCCAGGCGATACCAAACAGAGCGATACCAAGCAACAGACTGAGTGGAGCCCCGGTAGCCGTCCTGGGCAGTTGCCCGAATACCGCCTGAGCAGACCAGCCAGCCGGCAGACTGACCGGCAGATCGCCACCCTTCAACGACTCATGCAGAGGACGCGTCGGGGTCTTCTCAACGGCCACCAGGCTGGTATAGGGTGAGATCAGTTGATGCTCCAAGGCGATTCTCAGAACCGCTTCACGCCGCTGTTGAGGCGTGGTGGTGCTGGTCGAGGCCATGATCGATTTGATCCGTTGCCTGGCCCACAGGGCGTGTACACCGGGACGCTGAGTCTCTCCCTGGCCAAGATCGACCAGCCGTTTCCAGACCGCACCATCCCGCTCACCGACGACCTGCAGTTGAGCATCGAGGTCGCTCCCTTTGAGGGCCAGTAGCAGTGGCTCGCCAAGATAGAGATCGGGAAGGCGTCCCGGCTCGACATCCAACTCTCCACGACCCTGCCAGTCGAGCCGAATATCCCTCATGCTGGGGTTTTCAAGCTTCGCAAACAGTGCCTGCATGGCGCTTGAGACCTCGGATATATCCCCAATGTAACTGAACGAACCACGGCCAAAATCGGCGGCACGTTGCATGAAGTGGCTGTTTGGCGCTGATCCGATACCGACCGTGAAGAGCCGGCTTTCACCCAGCTTCTGCTGGATCAGGCTAAACAGCTGCTGCTCATTGCCTACACTGCCATCGGTGAGAAAGACGATCTGGCGCAGTCGCTCCACCTGTGCTTGCTGGTTGAGTGCCAGCTCAAGGGCCGGCATCATCTCGGTTCCACCATCGGCACGCAGCCGATCGATGAAAGCCAATGCGCGCTGCTTATTGGTGTTGGTTGCGGACTGGGTATTGGAGAAAAGGGATTCACTGCGATTGTTGAAGGCGATCAGATTGAACCGGTCATCCGGCTGCAGACGACTGACTGCCATTCTCAGGGCGGCTTTGGCCTGCGCCATGGATGGCCCGCTCATCGACCCGGAGCGATCGATAATGAACACCAGCTCCCTGGAGAGCATTTCAGCGGCTGTCGCTGACGCCGGCGGCATCAGCATCAACAGAGCGTAGTCCTGGCCCTGCCACTGCTCACGAAACAGGGCCAGTTCCGGCTCGGCACCGACCTTCGGTCGCCAGTTGATGACGATATCCCGATCGGCCTGCACTTCACCATCCGCCAGTTGCAGATGGACCACACCCGGCTGTTTCCGCTCCTGCACCATCCGGTGATAACGGCTGACCACCTGGGAAAGCGGCATACCCGCATCGATCCGTACCTCCATCGCCAGGGGATTGATCAGTCCAGCACCTTCAGCAATCACCGGCGGTGATATGGAAGCCGCCTCATCCAACGAGAGCTGTTTCGGGATGTATCGGGGGGCAACCACCATAGGGAAACGCAGCTCAAACTCTTCTCCGGAGTAGTGCACAGCTTGTTGAAATTCGATCGTTACCCGGACCTGCTCACCCGGTGCAATGTTGGTTGCCGAGAGGGTGAAGATATTCGGTCTCTGCTGAGACAGCAGACTGGCCTTTTTGCCCGCCTCTCTGGCCTGCTTGAAGATCCGTTTGGCGGCCGCCTTCTCCTTGATCACCCCTTCGATGCGCCGTTTACCGATCTCCATCCTCATCCGCTCCACAGCACTCCCTTCGGCCAGGGGAAACTGGTAGTTACCCTCCATCCAGTACTGACTGGGATTGCTAAACACCTGCTCCACTTTCACCCAGGCGAGCATACCGGCAACATCGATCTCGACTTGGGTATTGAGCAGTGGTGCCATCTCGATTTGATGGCCATCCAGGCTCCTCAGTTGTAGCCCGGCTGCAGTTTCACCGGCCGGATTCGCCTGCGCACTACTCCAGCCGAACACCATCAGGATCAGTAGCACACCACCGGACAGCCCGGTCATCACCGCTGCCAGCAGGGTAAACAGCATATCGACGATAAATGCACGGCTGAATTGAGCCTTGAGCGGAGTTTTAAGATCAGTTTCTGTGCTTACACCCATTGCGACCTCCCATTGGCACTTTTCTCTCCTTCCCAGCCCGCCGGGGAGCCGCTGCAACCCGGCGATAGCTGAAGCTCAGGATCTGTTCCGGCGAGCCATAGACAAAGGCTTCGCTGATTGGCTGAAGCCTGTCTTTCATGAGGCATCTCCATGCATCAGGGTGAGTTGCACCATGCGGTCGAAGGCGAGTCCTTCCACATCGGTCAACGGATAGATTGCGGCCGACTCCCCCTGATAGCGCAGCTTGATGCGTTCGGATGAGAGACCCGCATCGATCAGCATGCCTGCCACCGCCTCGGCACGCTCGCGGCTCAGCTGATGATTGAACGCCTTTGTGCCTCGCTGGTCGGCGCCGGCTTCAACCAGCAGTTGAAACTGGGGAAAGGCTTTGAGCATCTCTGCCAGGGAGTTCAGCTGCTCGACCATCTTCGGTTCAATCTGACTGCTGCCGGTACGGAACCCCAGACAGAAACTGAACCCCTCCTGCAGCGCCAGTAACGAGCTATCCTGCTGTTGCTGCTGGAACTGTTGCTGATGGGAACGGGCCTGCGCGAGCAGGAAATCTGGCTCAGAGTGGGGTTCAGGACGGGCTTTTGCGGCCAACTCCAGGTTCTGATTCTCGGCATTAAGATCGCCGATTACCGCACCGCTGGTAAAGCCGAGAACCGCGCCCGGCGGTCCAGCCAGCAGGCCACCGGCCAGCATACCGAGCAGCGAGCCGTAGAAGCCCTCTTTCGGTGCCGTTTCAACCGCCTCCTGGGCAAACACAGGCGCCTGCAACAGCAGACCGGCAAGGGATACGATGATAAGATGTTTTTTCATTTTGCTAACTCCTGGTTGTTGAACCAGCGCACCATCCATGGTGTTTATTGGCACTCCGTAGCGGCGCCGGAATTCTTTGTTTTCCGGGAGTAATTACACGCCAGAGAGATGGCCGGCAGGGAGCCAAATTGAGGCGATCGCGTGGCGAAATGTGGCAGAAACATGGCAGCAGTCAAAAGCTTGCCTACAATAGACAGCGGAGCTGTCAGCCATTACAAAAAAAATAGCGGGGATCGACGCACAGCTTGGACGTCTGAGGGATGGCATGGAACTGTGCTTGCTGAAATCCACAATGGAGCAACTGTTTCATTAGCTGTTTAAAAAACCATAAACTAATTATGGACTAAAGTTACAGAAGGAGAATGCCGACACGGAATGGCATATGCAAGGAACTGCCCTAAATAAATGACAACCAACTATCGCGCATTTGCAGTCGGTTTGCTGCTCTGTCTTTCGAGTTCAGCAAATTCCGTCGACCTGGTGATCAATCGGGACATCGATTACGAGAGTCTTTCCCGCAATACCCTGCGTTCCATTTTCAGTATGCGTATGACCCAGTGGCCGAACGGCAAGCCGATACGGGTCTTCGTTATGGGGGACAAAACTTCACAGCACGCCAACTTCAGTAAACATGTACTGGGGGTATTCCCCCACCAGCTGCGTCGAGCCTGGAATCGGCAGATCTTCTCCGGCATGGGGCAGGCCCCCATGAAGGTCAACACTGAAGCAGAGATGCTACAACAGATTGAAAACACACCGGGTGCTATCGGCTATCTATCCGAGGACAATATCAATGAGCGTGTACGGAAGCTCTCCGTTGAATAAGTGCTGGGCCATCAGACTGATGGCACTGCTGCTGTTATCTGCAAACGGATTATCGGCCTCTCAACTCGACCAGTTGGATGGGGCACTGCAGGTGCATGGCTTCCTGACCCAGGCTTATGTGAAGACAACAGAGAACAGTTTTTTCGGTGACAGCCAGGATGGCAGTTGGGATTTCCGCGAGCTTGGGATCAACAGCTCCTATCGGTTTACACCGAGCACCATGGCATCGATCCAACTCCTCTCCCGTCGCGCAGGAGAGATGTACGACGGCTCTCTGGACCTGGATTATGCCCAGCTCGACGCCACCATCTATACCGCGGATGCCAATCGCGTCGGCATCATCGTAGGACGTTACAAGAACCCTTTCGGCCTCTACAACGACACCCGGGATGTGGCGGCAACCCGCCCTGGCAACTTCATGCCACAAGCAATCTACTGGGACCGGGTGAGAAATATGGTGCTGTCGAATGACGGCGCTCAACTGTTTGGCGACTTGCAGGTCGATGAGCACCGGTTTTCCATCCGTTTGATCGGAGGAAAAACCCCAATCGATGAAAATGTGGAAAAGTCCTATCTCAATCCCCTGCTCGATCCTGAAATGGAACAGGATGGACTGACCCTGGGTGGCCGTCTGCTCTACGAGTGGGATGGCGGGCGCTTCAATCTTGCCTACAGCAGCGCCCACTTAACCCTCGATGCGGAAACCAGTCTGTTGCCGGACGGTGAGGTAGAGATCGATTACCAGGTCCTTTCGGCACAATACAACAGCGGTCGCTGGAGCCTGACCTTGGAGTATATGCAGGAGCCATTGAACTACTCCGGCTTTGGTGGATTGATGGATGCCGGCGACACGACCCTGGACGGCTACTACCTGCAAGGCACCTATCGTTTGCGGGACGATCTGGAACTTTTTGCCCGCTATGAGGAGAGCCACTACGACAAGCAGGATAAACGGGGTGAAAAGACCGCTCAGCGCCTGGGCCTGGAAGCGCACAATTTCTATAGCAGGGTCTCCACTCTGGGGCTACTCTGGGAGGTAACGGAAGGATTGATCGTACGAGGCGAATTCAGTCAGGTGGATGGCACGATTTTTCTCTCCAACCTGGAGAACCCACCGCCTCAAATGCGCTCACGCAACTGGAACCTCTTCTCATTGCTCGTCTCCTACAGCTTTTGAGCAAGTCGATGCCGCAACAGCACCTGAATGGCATAATTGAAGAACACCAGGAAGAGAAACAGCCCTACTTCCTCAGTCTGAAGTGGAAAGTCATGCTGCTGTTCAGTCTGGTGGTGCTGATCATGAATGCCGGCCTGGCAGGCATGGGTTATCTGCAGCAGCTGAAGTTGTTCGAGACTTATCAACAACAGATCCATGAACAGCAGAACAGGCAGGTAAAATCGTTACTCGATTCCAGCTTCTATCGGCTTGAGCAGATTGCACTGATGATTCCCTCCCTGGCAGAAGCCGCCAGCCAGGACACAACCGTTCCACTGAGTGAAAAACTGCAGACCTTCTTCCTGCACAGTGCGGTCACCCTGGAGATGGAGTGGGGTCTTGAAGAGGCCGCCTTCTACAGTAAAGAAAACAGTTTAGAGTTTAATTGGCAGACAAGCAGTCTCGGCGCCCCCTTCACTGAGTTGGTCAACTCGGTCAACCGGCTGGAGACGCCTCTGACCATGCTGCAATGTAATATCCGTTGCAGCCAGTATGTAGCCACACCTCTGCTGTATAAGGGTGAGCACGCCGGCGTCATCCTGGTGGGACGATCCATCGCCGACCTGATCATCGAATTCAATGAACTGGCAAAGACCGATATCGCGGTCATCAGCCATATCGATCAGCCCTCCCGATTAGATCACCACTCCCGTTTTTTAGGCGATTGGCAACGCTACATCAGCGCCTCGAGCAATCTGAAGAGGCTCCTGCCTCTGTTCCAGGATACGGCGGAAAAAGTTGATTTGAAGACCCTGATCGAAGAGGGACACACGGCCAGTTACAACGGCAAGGAGTACACCTTCAATCTGGTTCCGGCCAGCAGTGATGCCTCTGTGCTTTCAGCAGATTTCATTCTGGTGAGTAATATTACACCGGTGGTACAACAGATTCGTCAGGCAACCACCCAGTCGGTCGTGATCGGCATCCTTGGCTTCATCCTCTCAGAACTGATGCTGGCAGCGGTACTCTGGAATCCGATGAAACGCCTGCTGATGATCTCTGACAGCCTGCCTCTGCTGGCAAAAAACGCCTTCGAGCAGGTACGCCAAACGCTCAGTCTTAAACACCATGACTGGTATCAGGATGAGATCGACATCGCCAGTGACTCCGCGATTGAATTGACCTATACACTGGAGAGTCTCAACGAAGAGATCGCCCACAATACCAACAGCCTGATCAAACGCAGTGAAGAGCTGGCACGGGAGCGGGATTTCCTCAGTACCATCATGAACAGCGCACAGGTTATTATCCTCACACAGGATATGGATGGCGCCATTCTGACCATGAATACCGAGGGGTGTAAGTTTATCGGTATCAACGATTATCGCCGGGGTAGCGGCTACTTCAGTGATCTTTACATGAATGCTGAGGTCGCCAATGAGATGTTGCCGGTGATGAATGGATTGAGGCAGGGCATGATCCACGTCTACCAGCATGATGCATCAGCCTTCTCATCGGATGGGCAGAACAAAACCATATCCTGGGTCCACTCCAACCTGATCGAAAATCCGGTTGCCGGCATACCGGTCGTGCTCTCAATCGGGCTCGATATCACCGACCGGGAACTGGCGGAACAGCGCTTGGCCTGGCTGGCCAATCACGACCCGCTCACCGAACTCAACAACCGACGTTACTTCCAAACAGAGTTCGAAAAGATCATTACGCTGGCAGAGCGCTACAACCACTCCAGCGCACTGCTGATTTTCGATCTGGACCAGTTCAAGTACATCAACGACTCCAGTGGACACCACACCGGTGACGCAATGTTGCAGATCGTGGCTCGCAAACTGCGTGAGATCACCCGCTCAACCGACCTCATTGCACGGCTTGGCGGGGACGAGTTTGCGATTGTCATACCGGAAGCCGATATACCTGCAGCGACCCGTTACGCGGACAAAATCCTCAGCGAACTGAAGAAGATCACGATCCCACTTAAGGGGCACAGCCACCGGGTCTCCGCCAGTATCGGTATCGTTGCCTACCCAAATCACGGCAGCAATGCCAACGATCTGCTCTCGAATGCGGATCTCGCCATGTATCAGGCCAAGGAGTCGGGCCGCGACCAGTGGCATCTCTTCTCCAGCAGTGAACAGGCACGGGAACAGATGAGTGCCCGGGCCACCTGGAAGGACAAGATCGAACGGGCGCTCTCCGAGGATGGCTTCATACTCTACTTCCAACCGATTCTGGAGATCAGCAGCGGCATCATCTCCCACTACGAAGTACTGATCAGGATGGTGGAGAAGGATGGTTCGATCGCCATGCCCGGTGAGTTCATCCCGGTTGCTGAGCGAACCGGACTCATCCACCAGATCAATCGCTATGTGTTACGGGCATCCGTCGCCAAGCTGGCCAGCCTGAATAAACAGGATATCGATATCACCCTCTCGATCAACCTGTCGGGCCGGGTGATCGATGACCCGGAACTGCTGCCGCAACTGACCCACCTGGTCAACAGCAGCGGTATCGACCCGACCAGACTGGTATTCGAATTGACCGAGACCGCCGCATTGGCCGATGTGAATGCCGCCGAGCGGCTGATGAAAGAGCTGCAAGCGATTGGCTGCCGCTTTGCGTTGGACGATTTCGGCGTCGGCTTCTCATCCTTCTACTATCTGCGTGAATTGCCGTTGGACATCGTCAAGATCGACGGCTCCTTCATCAGGCAGCTCCCCACCAACTCCATGGACCAGGTCTTCGTCAAGGCGCTGACAGAGATGGCCACCGCACTGGGCAAGGATACGGTCGCCGAATTTGTCGAAGATGAAGCAACCCTGACACAACTGAAAGAGATCGGTGTGATCTATGCGCAGGGATACTACATCGGCAGGCCTTCACCGGAAATCCCGGTCAAAAACCTGCCCGCCCAGAAGCGCCAGGCAGAGACATTGCAAAGCTAAAGCTGTTTGGATTACAGCCGCAAATGGACGCCAATAACTCAGCCGATTCGGATTTATTGATCAAATCAAGCGCAACACTTGTGTAGTTTTGCGAACTGATGTTATCGACCTCCAAAGACTCCCAAGCCAGAATTCACTACCTCTTAATCCCGTCCCGGCACGAGCAACCAACCTTCCCTTCCCCGGCACCTTCATAGTGAGCCCCAAGGCGCTTCATCGTGTTTAATCAAAGCACATTTGGTGGGGCATGGCCCCACCCTACAGTTTGATTCAGGGTGTAGGGTGGAGCCATGCCCCACCAAAAGCGCTCTGACGAAGCACCACTCATGTCTACTCCAAGTTGCCTTGTGCAGATTATGAATCTTTGATTGCGAGTCATAGTGAGAAACCCGCTCTCTAGGTATAATCAAACATCTGAACCCGACTATGGATCGATAGATTCAACCTAACCCAATAAAGAACCAGACTGCACTGTGGCCAAAAGAGACATTGCCATCATCGAGGACGAGCAGGCGATCCGGGAGAACACGATCGACTTTTTGTCCCGCCAGGGATACAGCGTAAAAGGATTTGCCAGCCGTGCTGAGGCGCTTTCCGCTTTTGCCGGCAACCTGCCTGACCTGGTGATTCTGGACATCGGCCTGGCCGATGATGTGGATGGCGGATTTGAACTCTGCCGGGAGCTGCGCAGTCGCTCCAGCACTCTGCCGATCATCTTCCTGACCGCCAGGGACAGCGATTTCGATAGCGTCGCCGGCTTGCGCCTTGGCGCTGACGACTACATCAGTAAGGAGACCAGTCTGCCCCAACTGGTAGCTCGGATTGCAGCCCTGTTTCGACGCATCGAGGCGATGCAGCAACCCCAAACACCGCAACAACCACTGCAACGCAGCGATCTGCGAATCGACGCGGACCGGTTGATGGCTGAGTGGCAGGGTACCCCGCTCCATCTGACGGTTACCGAATTCTGGATGCTGCACGCCCTGGTTCGACATCCGGGCCATGTACGCAGCCGGGACAAGCTGATGGAGGAGGCTCATATCTACGTCGACAGCAGCAGTGTCTCCACCCACATCAAGCGCATTCGACGAAAATTTCTCGAAGTCGATCCTGAGTTTGCCCATATCGATACGGTCTACGGTGCGGGATACCGCTGGAAACCCTGAACAGTGCAGACGACTCCCGGCTTCCTTCGCTCTCTACGCTTCAAGCTGCTGCTGGCCTCACTCACGCTGTTGCTGATTCCCTGGGCCGGTTATCAATATCTGCAGGGGATGGAGCAGACATTGAGAGAGGCGCAACAAAGGTTGTTGATGAGCCGAGCTGAAATCATCGCCAATCTGCTGGCTGTACAATCGGTGAAATGGCTTTCGCAACAACCGGTCAATAGTGAGATCACCCCCTCACTCTACGCCTTCCCGCTGAACACCCCTCCAGTGATCGATGGCTATGCGGATGAGTGGCTCAGTCTCAAGCCTCAGGCGGAACGCTTCAACGCCGCTGGCTCCCAGAAACGGAAACTCGGCTTGGATTGGCTGGCCGGTTTCCATGGCAACAACCTCTATCTGCTGCTGGAGGTCGAGGATCAACAACTGACCTACCCTCCCAATGAGCAGAACCTGGCCGCAGGCGACCATTTGATCGTGGCACTACCCGGTGACGGGGGTAACACCAGACAACTGCGACTCGGCACACCGGCACCGGGCTGGGTTCAAGTTCAGCAGCAGGATAACGCCAGGCCAATTGCGGGATTGTCCGGTGAGTGGCAGGAGACCGAGGCGGGCTATCGTGTCGAGTTGCGCCTGCCCCGCGACCTGACGGCGGGAAGAATCTCCGTCGCGGTGATCGACTATGATCAGACGGCGCAAAAGCCCGCGGTAAAACTCAGTACCTCAGGCCTGCAGCACAACCGTGCGCTTGCCTATCTCACCCTGCCGACTCCGGCGGTGGAGGGATTACTGGCCGGCCTGGCCGACAACAACCATCGCTATACACTGCTCAATCCACAACGCCAGGTGATTGGACGTCATGGGACAGTCCATACGGCAAGCCACAAGCTGGAGAGTCTGCCGCAGCGTCTGATCTCCCTGATCCTTGCCGAGGAGCAAGCTGAACCCTTCAGTGAACGTGAGAGACTGGGCCGTCTGGATGGACCGGAGATTCGGCAGGCGCTCTCCGGCGAAGGTGCTGTCTATCGCTATCAGGCCGCAGGGACCAATCTGACGATGCTCTCCAGTGCCTATCCAATCAGAGTGGACGGCAAGATCATGGCGGCTTTGGTGGTCGAGCAGAGCAGCCAGGAGATCTTGATACTCCAGCAGAGTGCGATTGAGGATCTGCTACTGATCAGCCTGGGATTGTTCATTGTGACCGGAGGCAGCCTGCTCCTGCTGGCCACATCGATCACCCGCCGCATCACCCGCCTGAGTGGCAAATACCAGCAGGCCGTCAGTCCGGATGGCCGGTTACTCAAACCGATAACCACCTCGCGAAAGAGAGATGAATTGGGCCAGCTCGATGCCAGCCTGAGTGCCGTATTGAAGCGGACCAAAGAGTACAGCCACTATCTTGAATCCATGGCCTCACGATTGGCTCACGAGTTTCGTACCCCACTGAGTGTGATTCGATCCTCTCTGGAAAACCTGGAGGCGGAGATCGACTCGAATCCGCTGAGCGATGGAGAAACCTCAGCGGCATTGGTCTATGCAAAGCGTGCCCAGGAGGGGACCCACAGACTGAACCAGATTTTGACCCGCCTGCGGGAAGCCACACGACTGGAGCAATCCCTGCAGCAGACCGAAGTGGTGGAGACCGATCTGAGCATGCTGTTGAAAGGACTCTCACAGGGATACGCAGACACTCATCAAACGATCCGATTCGAAACCCGGTTGCCTGACGGACCGGTTATCAGCCAGGTCTCAGGGGAGTTGATCAGTCAGGCACTGGATAAACTGATCAGCAACGCAGTGGATTTCCATCAGCCTGATACCCCGATACGGATTGAACTGCATCGCCATGCAGAAGATCGGGTGCGCATCGATGTGGTCAATCGGGGCGCCCGACTCGATGAGACAACACAACAAAATCTGTTCAAATCGATGCATAGCCGTCGCGCTTCATCCAGCGACCAGCAACCCCATCTCGGCCTTGGGCTCTATCTGGTACGTTTGATTGCGGAGTTCCATCAAGGCAGGGTATGGGGGAAAAACCTTGAGGATGGGGTGTGCTTCAGCATGCAACTCCCCCTCAATCACAACACTGCAAAATGATTCGGAGATGACGCCAGGATCGGTGCCGTTGAATTTACATCCTCAGCCAGGCCTCACTCTCTTGCATCGCTTTTTTGCACTATAGAAGACCTCACCGGCCGGGTCGATCAAGCTATTCAGTATTTCATTCGCACTTTGAAACGACGTCCTTTGATCTTGTTTTCAGACAAAACACGAAGTGCGATTTTACGCACGCTGCGATCAACCGCCACATAGGCGAGTTGCTCGAAGATGTCTATCTTTCCGACCAGTCTTCCAGCCACGGCACTATTGGCCGTCAGCGCACCAAGAATGTCACCAGGACGGACTTTCTGTTTACGACCGCCATCGATACAGAGTGTGACATTTGGCGCAGTTATGCTGAAACCCTCCGCTAGTTCAAGGCCCGGTGGTTGCTCCAGATGCACTTCGTCGTTCAGATAGGCTTCGATGGCATTTACGCGATTGGCCTCTGATGGGATGAACAGATTGAGCGCCAGACCTTTGTTCCCAGCCCGTCCCGTACGGCCGATGCGGTGAACGTAAACCTCTGGATCCCTTGGCAGTTGGTAATTGATGACCGCCCCAAGCGCCTTGATGTCGAGGCCGCGAGCCGCCACATCGGTGGCCACCAGTACCGGGACACTGCCATTGGCAAAACGCACCAGCACCAGATCACGATCCTTTTGCTCCAGATCCCCGTGCAGCGCGAGAGCCTGAATACCCCGTTGCTGTAACTCCTGAGCGACTTCCTGCGTTTGTAGTTTGGTATCACAGAACACAACACTGGAGAGTGGCTTGTATTGCGCCAGCAGAGCGGCCAGGGTTTGATTGCGTTTGCCTTTTGCTACCTCATAGAAGTGCTGGCTGATCTTGAGATCGCTATGATCCGAGTCGACGGTCACTGCAACCGGATCGCTTTGGAAAGCACTGCTCAGCTCTCGTATGGTCTCCGGATAAGTGGCTGAGAAGAGCAGCGTTTGCCGCTGTGATGGGGTCACTGAGAGGATCTCGTTGATATCGTCAAGAAAGCCCATGTCGAGCATTCTGTCTGCCTCGTCGAGCACCACGCTACGCACAGCGTCAAGGGAGAGGGTAGCCTTCGCCAGATGCTTGAGGATACGTCCCGGTGTACCGACCACGATATGCGCTCCATGTTCCAGCGAACCGATCTGCGGTCCAATCGGCGAGCCACCACAGAGTGTGATGATCTTGGTATTTGCGCTGGTACGGGCCAAGCGACGCAGCTCCTTGGCTACCTGATCAGCCAGTTCCCGGGTTGGACATAGCACCAGTGCCTGTACCGAGAAGGATTGTTGCTTGAGATGGTTCAGCAGACCAAGTCCGAAGGCAACGGTTTTGCCACTGCCGGTCTTGGCCCGGGCGATCAGATCCCTTCCAGCCAGCACATGGGGCAGACTCTCGGCCTGGATCGGTGTCATTTGAGAATAACCCAGGGATTCAAGATTATTCAACAAGGCGGGTGCGAGTTTCAGTGAGGAGAACCGGGTAGTCATGGCGTGCCATTCAGACTGAGAAAAAAGATCGATATCTATCGGGAGTGGGAGCAATGATAACAGCTTGTCACAACGATTGGTTCAATCATTAATTCAAACAAGCCGCTATTGCTTAGTTCGACTTGAACCCGGGTATCAACCCTCTTCCAGTTCAATGCAGATACCCTTCTCCCTCAACCACTCCTTGAAGCGGGCGATCTTCATATCCAGAGAACAGGTCGGAGGCAGTGTATCAAGATAGTGGCCAAACGCCTCTCTGAGTTTGATCTGTGCATTCCGGTCCAGAGATTCCCATTCGATCATCGATATTATCCCGTTAGCGATTAACACTAATGTAACAGCACTGGGTTAAGATCTGTTTACAGATTGAAGTAGGATCGGACTGTCGATCCGCGAAACAGCCCCAAACGGTATCTTATGGTCGTAACCGGCTGGTCAACCTGACCCGTAACGCCCGGTTGAATAGAGTTGAATCAGTTGTCGATATGATTAGATTTAAACAACAGCGCATAGCCCTCAAAGTCTGGCTACTCTCCTTGGTCGCTAGCCGGTTGAAGGCTGTCACAGATCGACCTGCCATCAATCGATTCGAACTCTTTCTACTGGCAATCGCCTGGGGCAATATCGGCTACGCCGCCGGCATCTCCTATCTACGCCATGTTGGTGATCGGGTAGTGAATTCGAAAGGCCCTATTCTGGAGTGTGGTTCTGGCGCCACCACCCTGCTGATTGCCATGCTGACTCAGAACCAAAAGCGGGATTTCGTCGTCTTCGAACACAATCTGGCGTGGTACAGACACCTGCAGCTGATTCTCAAACGACTCGGCTTACACCACGTGAAACTGATTCATGCACCACTGATCGACTATGGCGATTTTCGCTGGTACACCCCTCCGGCTCTCGATCTCAAACACCCTTTCGAACTGGTTGTCTGTGACGGACCACCAGGCTCGATACCCGGTGGACGCTATGGCCTGTTGCCAATCATGGGCAAGCAGCTCTCAACCACCTGCCTGATACTTCTCGACGACACTCACCGCAAAGCGGAACAGCACATTATCACGAGCTGGCGTCGACAGCGCTGCCTGAGGTTCAACCGCCTGGGCTATCTCGGCAGCTATTCAGAAGTGGAGTTTTGCTGAGCGCCACAGATCGAGCTGCTAATAGCTGATGATGGTTATAGAAAGAAGCAGTGTTTTTTTAAGAATTTAGTCCGCTAATGAACGCGAATAAACGCTAATGATTGTTGAGTGACGGATAGGTCTGGAGCAGGTAATTGAAGCCGCGAACTGTCGCTGAAGAATCACTGGATAGGTTGAAGCGTAGGTTCAAACCAAACCCAGACACAAATTTAATTTGCGACACCTATTTGCGTTCATTCGCGTTCATTTGCGGACTAAAAGATAAAACAGGGCGCGGCAAAGCCGCACCCTATAACAATCAGTAGGGATAGTCAGGGTGTAGGGTGGGGCCATGCCCCACCAACTCGGTTTTGGGTAAGCACCTTTCAGTTCTTTTTATGAACTCGGATAAACGCGAATGGTTGTTGAGTGACGCACAGGTCTGGATCAGATGATTCAAGCCGAGAATGGTGGCCTATCAACGCCAACGGTAACAAAATAATCACAGGTGCAGGTTGAAATGAAAGTTCAAACCAAATCCAGACACCATTTAGATTTGCGGTACCTATTTGCGTTCATTCGCGTTCATTTGCGGACTAAAAGATAAAACAGGGCGCGGCAAAGCCGCACCCTATGACAATCAGTAGGGATAGTCAGCCAACCCAGGATTGTCCTTTACACCAACCAGCTTCGGTGTATTGAGTTTCTTGATCTTGACGGTCTTCTGGTCGCGCAGATATTTGGCCACCACATCCCAGATCGGTTCACCGGGGGCTTTCGATCCAACCGTCGCCCAGCCGGAAACGGTATAGCTCTTATTGGCCTCGACCTTGGTGCCGTCGTTGAGCGCCATATCGGTAATTCGTTTACCGAACTCCGCAGCCGGTTCACAGGCGTAATCGAGACCACCCACACGCACCATGTCACCACCCTGCTGATAGTAGGGATCCTTGTTGAACAGGTTGTCAGAGACATCCTCCAGGATCGCCTTGATCTCTGAACCCTTCATCTCTCTGCGATAGGTTTCGGGGTAGGTGATACAGGTCTGATCCATCACGTTGTCCATGGTGATCTTCTGCCCGGGCAGAACACTGGTCCCCCAACGGAAACCGGGAGAGAGGGAGATCTGGGCATCATTCACCGTGGTCAGGGCATCACAGATGACCTGATCGAAGGTGCCGTTGAAGTTACCCCGGCGATAGAGCGTCTCTTCCGCCACGGCCAACTCCTCATTGAGTTGTTTGGCATAGGGCGCGCGCACTTCATCGATATAGGCCTGCATCGCTTTATCCGCCGGCAGAATATTGGAGAAGACCGGCAACAGACGATAGCGGAAGTCACGTACCTTGCCGCCCTTCACATCCAGATCCATGACACCGAGGAATTTTCCGTTGGAACCCGCATTGGTCACCAGGGTCTTTCCGCCGGCGTTTTTCACCACCGTCGGAGCCGGCATGCCATCGTGGGTGTGGCCGCCGAAGATCACGTCGATACCGGAGACCCGCGAAGCCATCTTCAGATCCACATCCATACCGTTGTGGGAGAGCACCACCACCACATCCGGTTTCTCATTCTCCCGCACCATATCGACCACGCCCTGCATCAGGTCGTCCTGGATGCCGAATGTCCAGTCGGGGATAAAGCGTTGGGGATTGGCAATCGGTGTGTAGGGAAAGGCCTGACCTATGACCGCTACCCGGGCACCACCCACCTGCTTCATCACATAGGGTTTGAAGGCATTACCGGAATCTTCGTCAAAGCCTTCAAAATCAGCAAAATTGTAGTCGAACAGCGCCTCGTCTCTAACCATCACGTTCTGTGCAACGAAGTCGCCCTTGAAGGCATTGATGTTGTCAATCACCTCTTTATCGAGATAGGTGAACTCCCAATGCCCGGTCATTACATCGACACCCAGCTTGTTACAGGCGCCGACCATATCCTTTCCACGTGTCCAGTAGGCGGTACCTGAACCCTGCCAGGTATCGCCACCATCCATCAACAGGCTGTTACCCGGTCCGCGATCGTCACGAATTCGCTGCACCAGGGTTTTCAGATGGGCAAAGCCGCCGACTTTACCGAATTTGCCTGCCGCACTATCGAAATCGAGATAGCTGAAGGCGTGTGATTCAATCGTCCCGGGGGTGATACCAAAATGTTTGAGCAGATTATCGCCCACCAGATGAGGAGCTTTGTTGAAGGCGTAACCGATTCCCAGATTGACATTCGGCTCACGGAAGTAGATGGGATTGAGTTGTGCATGGGTATCGGTAATGTGAAGTAGGGAGACGTTACCGAACTTCGGTACTTCATAGAGATCCGCTGGCTGCTTGGCCGCAGCGAACACAGACGAAGGCATCATACCGGCGGCACCGGCAAAGCCCATCATTCGTAGGAATTCACGACGTGAAATACTCATTCTTGTATCACCCTCCGGTTATTGTCGCCTGTTTACAGGCCCTAGGGATGGTCTACCCGGCGGTTGTCGATCTGCCGCTTTGGGTTGTAACCCGTTCAGCGTCTGAGAAACCTGGCATCACCGGTTCCCCGGCAAACACGCTGACACACCCTGATTTTCTGTTTTCTACAGCTTGTCCGGCAAGCTAATGGATCGGACGCATTACTGTCGCGGCATCGGATCGATTAGGTTGCCGGATTTAAAAAAAACCAGTTGAATCACCGGAAGGCGCCTGTCTATACCTGCCTTCCAGCCATCCAACTGGCGATGATCTCCCCGATATCCGCTCCGGACGTAGATGGGGAGACGCTATTATCCAGCCCTTTAAGTGCCGATAAAATTCCAACATACGCGAGCGGTGGTTGTGGTTTTCCACAACCCTGGTATTCAGAAGCCTCAGTTCGCCTGGTAGATCGCTACGGGTAGCTGCGGATTTTCGCCACTGTCCGCTACCACCGAACTCTACCGATACCATAGCCGGTGACTTTAGCCGCTTCAACACTGGGATGGTAGGTAGCCCACCAAGCCGCCACAGGAATAACTACTCATTCTCCAGGGTCAGCATCATCCGCATCAGATGTGAGAGTGAGTCGGCCTGCATCTTCTCCATCACCCGGGAGCGATGGGCTTCCACGGTCGACAGGGTGATCCCAAGCTGCTCAGAGATATTTTTATTCCGCATACCGCTGATAACCAGATCGAGTACTTCCCGCTCCCTGGGTGTCAGTTGATTCAGATGGTCACGGATCTCAGACAGCCTGGAGGCCTCTCCCCGCTTCTCCGCATCCATTTCGATCGCCCGGTGGACACTGTCGAGCAGAATCTGGTCACGAAACGGTTTTTCAATAAAATCCACTGCACCCGCCTGAACCGCACGCACCGCCATTGGCACATCGCCATGCCCGGTAATGATGATTACCGGAGGATGCAGCGGCAGCTCATTCAGCTTCTCCTGCATATCCAGACCGCTCATACCCGGCATGCGGATATCCACTACCAGACAACCCGGCAGGGACTCATCGAAGCGATCGAGATACTCCAGTGCGGAGGCAAAGCAGACCACCGGCAAGCCAACCGATTCGAACAACAACTTCAGAGCGCTACGCACCTCTTCGTCATCGTCCACTACATAGACTGTTGGCGTGGTCTGATCCATGGTTTTTACGCAACCTCCCCGATGGGTAAATTGAAACTGAACTCGGCACCGTCCCGATAGTCAGGATTGATCGACAGTTTACCACCGTGTGCCTCGATGATCCCGTAACTGATTGAGAGCCCCAGTCCCATACCATCCGACTTCCCCGTCACGAAGGGATCGAACAGGGTTGTTTCCAGCTCCGGTTTGATACCGGGCCCGTTGTCCCTCACCCAGAGGTGGATTATCCCACCAGGTTGCTGCCGGGTGCCGATATGCAGCACCCGCTCCCGATCGTGCAGTTCAGAGAGCGCCTCAATCGCATTCCTTGCCAGATTGAGTATCACCTGTTCGATCTGAATCGGCTGTACCAGCACCGTTGGCAGCGGCTGCTGCATATCCAGTATCAACCGTACATCGGCACGGGTGATGTCGGGCCGGATCAATACCGCAACCGCATTCACCAGAACATTGACGTCCACCTGGGAGCTCTCCAGGGGCTCTTTGCGCACAAACCGCCTCAGTTGACGGATAATCTCACCGGCCCGATCGGCCTGTGCGGCAATCCGCTCCATGACATCCACACAGACAGTGGTGTTGGACGGATCGGCCTCCAGGATACGCATACTCGCCTGGGCATTGGTCGAAATGGCCGTCAACGGCTGATTCAACTCATGGGCAATGCCGGATGCCATCTCACCAAGGGTACTGAGCCTACCGGCACGCGCCAGCTCGATCTGATGTTGGCGCGCCTCCTCCTCGGCCCGTTTGCGCATCGTGATATCCCTGAACACCACCACGCTACCGATGGTCTTGCCCCCTTCATCCCTGATCGGAGTACTGCTGTACTCCACCGGGAAACTGGTGCTGTCCTTGCGCCAGAAGACATCGTCCGAAATAAAGCGCGGCTGATTGTCACGAAAGGTCTGATAGACCGGGCAGTCGACCGCCCGATGGGGAGAGCCGTCTTCATGGGAGTGGTGCAATATCTCATGCTGGTTATGGCCGATCACATCTTCCGCCCCCCAACCGGTAATCCGCTCTGCGGCCTTATTGAAAAAGGTTGAGCGCCCATTCATATCCACCCCATAGATACCGTCCGCCACCGAATCGAGAATCAGCTCATGTTGCAGCTCGAGACGATCCTTGGCCTTTTTCAGCTCCTGATTGAGGCGCATTACCTTGAGGGTCAGCACCACCATGAACAGCAGCATCAGCAGACCACCCAGCAACCAGTAGCGGTAGCGGCTGATTGCATCCACCAGGGTTATCTTGCCCAGATACTGATAGGGCGGCAGCTTCAAGGTCATGAACAGATCATGCACGGGTTGATAGTCGAGCGGGATGGTCCAACCCGCGTATTTACCGGCCAGCGCCGCATGATGATCATGTGGCATATTCAGCAGTGCAACCGCAACCTGCTGGGCGAGTGTGTCGGCTGTATGAGCCACTTTACTGAAGGGCCATTCAGGATAGAGCCGGGTACTGAGGGCAAAAGGAAACTCTTCGACCTGTTGGGGGTTGATGATGTGGAAATCCTTCAGCTCGATGGTACCGGCTGAAGCCATACGTTCGAGAATATCGGTACGCACCGTACCCACATCGACCTCACCGTTCAGCACCGACATCACCACGTGGTCATGGATGCCGCCCCAGCGGAGCGCTTTCAAATCAGTATAGGGATCTATGCCCTGCTCGACCATCTCCCGCATGGCCATCTGGAAACCACCCAGCGAGGTATCGTAGACCGCCATCATGGTATGACCGCGAAGATCAGCCAGCGTGTTTATCTCGGCATGATCCTGACGGGTGAAGATGACCCCGCCAAAGATTTTGTACGGCACATCGTTGCGCCGATTATAGAGAGTGGCTATGCGTGAAACCCGGTATTTCACCTCCAGGTTGACATAGATTCCAGGATTAACCAGCACAAAATCGACTTCGCCGGCTGATACAGCAGGATTCACATCATCGAATTTCAATGGCCGGATGATGAAATCGTGTTCGGGAATGCTGCTATGGAGGTACTCTGCGGTTGGCCCCCAATTCCTCAGCGTTGCCTGGTCCCCACGATGGCTCAAGACACCGATACGCACCATATCGGCATACAGCAGCGACGGGATTGTAAACTGCAGCAGCAACAGCCCAGCAACGACCCACCAGCGTAATGATTTACCGGAATTGACCATTCCCTGAGCCTATGTGAAAAAGTGCTAGCTGACAAGTTGTCAGGGGAAGCCATAAAACATCGGGAGAGGATTGGCTGAAGGCAAAAATGCTCTAGCAGTGCAGCGTGACGTCAGAGCCTGTCAGTTAGCGATTTCAATTTTCCCAGCAGCGACTTGCTCGATTGCTGCTGCAGTTCCAGCCGCTCACGGGCAAGTGCCTCCTGTAGCTCCAGCTGCCGTTGCTGTTTAGCCTCCTGGAGACGTTGGCGAATCGCATCCTTAGCCGAATCTTCGATCTGCAGATCGTACATATCCGCCCGGTTGCGCAGGATATAGTGCCCCAGGTTGTCGAGCCAGGCATCATCCACTTTGTGCGGCTGGATCAGGCTCTTTTCAACCTTGAAGCCTCTGAAATTGGAGATGAAGATTCGGATCGACCCCAGCTCCGGATCGGCCTGAAAAACAAAATTCACTTTGACCACGACCGGTAACTGCAGATTCAGCCCAACCACCTGCTGCTGATGATCACGAATTGGCCACTCGGTATAGCGCATGGTCTGGCTATCGAGGAAGGCACAAGCCTCATCCGCCTTGCTCTTGGGAGTAATGGCAAAGGTCTGTTCACTGTCTGAAACACACTGGAAACGCAAGCGGACAACCCGGGTGTTGTCTGAACTGTCTGCATTGACCACATACTCGGTATGGCGCAGACCGGCTACCGGACCCAGTCCCGGCATCTCATACTGGTGGCGTACTTCATGGTCGAGAATTTTCAGTTGATCCGTCAACTCGGAGAGATACTTCAGAATTGACTGCATCGAGGGTTTGAATTGGGACTGGTAGAGGGATTCCAGCCTGGTCGCCTCACAATCGGCGCTGTCGTCCTCTTGTCTTTTACGGGCTTCCTGTTTCAGATTTTCCAACAGAGACATCGCAACATCCTGTAACTTCCTTTAGTATCCAGGCGCGCAATTTTACCCATTTATAGTGCAGTGGCCAAATAATTTACTTCTGAAACCCATACAGGCTGGTGATCTCCTCGGCCCAGAGGCTGTCATCAATCGTCTCAAGAATCAGTGGAATATCACTAAACCGCTGATCCTGCATGATATAACGGAACACCTCCCAACCCAGCTTACCCTGACCCAGGCTATGGTGGCGATCAACCCTTGCGCCCAGCTCCGGTTTACTGTCGTTCAGGTGCATACCCCGTAGGTATTGAAACCCCACCACTTTTTCGAATTCTGCAAAGGTTTTGTCACAGTCAGCGGCAGTCCGCATATCGTAACCCGCCACAAAGGTATGGCAGGTATCGAGACAGACCCCGATTCGACTCTTGTCCTCAACCTGATCGATGATCTGGGCAAGGTGTTCAAATTGATAACCGAGGGTGCTTCCCTGTCCTGCGGTGTTTTCGATCACAGCGGTCACCCCCTGAGTCTGCTCCAGACACCAGTTGATCGAGTCGGCTACCCGCTGAAGACTCTCACTCTCCTCGATTTTTCTCAGCGTCGCGCCCGGGTGAAAATTCAACAGCGACAACCCCAGCTGCTCACAGCGCTGCAGTTCATCAAGGAAAGCTTTTCTCGATTTCTCCAGACCCTCACTTTCGGGATGCCCCAGATTGATCAGATAGCTATCATGAGGCAGTACATGCCGGCTCTCAATTCCAACCTCACTGAGGTTGTTCTGAAACATTTCGATGATATCCTCAGTCAACGGTTTTGCACGCCATTGACGCTGATTCTTGGTGAACAGAGCGAATGCTTTGGCGCCGATCTCCTTGGCATTAAGCGGCGCGTTTTGTACCCCTCCGGAAGCACTCACATGTGCACCTACATATTTCATATCAAAGCCCTATAAATGGATGGTGTAAACAGGAATTCGAGGATTCAATGGGGCAACCACTTCAGTGCCTGAATCCCTCGATCCGATGAGTTTGATCGAGCCGGAAACAAGCCAACTCACTCGGAGCGTTTGGTCGGGGTCCAGATCTCCTGCCGGGTTCCAGAGAGGTATTTTAGCCAGGCCGCCAGAATCGACACGTTCACCGAGACGAAGAACAGCGGCAATTTCACCAATGGTACTGCTTTCTGCAACGGTTCGCTGAATGCCGCCACCGCAGCAACCGCGTAAAACAGAAGCTGTAACAGCAGAAACAACAGGTAGAAGGGACTATCCAGCAAAAACAGATTGCTGACCAGCAGTGAGATGAGGAAAAACGGCACCAGCCATCTGGCCAGTTTGTGTGAGATCAAATAGAGAGAGAAGCGAGGATAGTTGAGCGGGTTTAACAGCTTGGCTTTCTTGAACAGAGCGGTAATGCCACGAATCAAGGTACGCACTTTACGGTTGAACTCATCCTTATGGGATTCAGCCGCCTTCATATAGCCAAACGACTCGGAGATCGAGATCGCCCGATAACCCTGCTCTACGGTATTCAGAACCGAGTAAAAGTCGGGAGCGACACCCTCAATGAAGGGGGTGACAATCGCCTTTCTCTGCGCATAGAGCGAGCCGCTCGCGCCGACGATCGAGCCGGTGACCGACTCCTGTTTGCGTAAGAAGAGTTCATACTTTCCATACAATCCCTCACCACTGCCTCCCTCGATAAGGTCCTCACCCGACACGCAACCCATCTCCGGCAAGGCAAATGGACGAACGATCTCGGTGATCGCTTCGGCATCAAACATGATCGAGGCATCCGAAAAGACGATGATATCGCCGCTGGCGGCCTGCAGCCCCGCATTCAGAGCATTCGCCTTGCCTTTTCGCTCCTCAAGTTCGATAAAGGTCAGGTTATCGATTCCCTGAAACTCCTTTACGATCTGTACGGTATTGTCCGAAGAGCCATCGGAAACGATCAGGACCTGCAGGTTACCGGAAAAATTCAGCGCTTTTGTGTTGTCGAGCTTGCGCCCGATCACCGCCTCTTCATTGTGTACCGGGATGATGAGAGTAACTGAGAGATTCTCTGGGTATTGGAGAGATTTGTAATCGATGCCGCGACTGACTCTATTGATCGCCATCAACAGAAACGGATAGCCGAAATAGGCGTAAAAGACCAGCAAGAATGAGCCCCAAAGCACAAATTCCATAGTATCTCTGCAAGTGAAGTGTGGTAATTCTATCTCGAAATCGCCAGCGATTATGCCATTTTCAACGCTATTTTGTAATAGTCGACTGAGTACGATACCCAGCACTCCTGCCACCTCGGCAGAGTTCACCGGTTGCAAAACTGAAATCCAGAGGCTCCCTCTGAAAGCCTTTTGCACAGGTACTTTTTTATCCGGAAAGAGCGGCTCCAGAGATCACTGATCAGACCTGAAAAGAGTCATTTGTGGTCAGAATAAGTGGCTGGGTCCAGACAGAGACTCCGCCACCGGCCATTGGTTTGGAATCTGCCGGCTGCATACGATATATTGCCATATAATCTCCGCACCCTTTTCGAAAGTGATCGCTAAGCTTGAGTGAATAGCACCGATGGAATCGACATCAGAAGCCAACAATCCGGATATTGCGCTCTCATTCATTATCCCAACGATGAATGAAGCCGACAATATTGGCAGATTGATCGACTCCATCCAGCGGCACAACCAGCAAGACACCTATGAAATCATTGTGGTAGACAACGGTTCCGACGATCAAACCCGTTCAATTGCTGAGACTAAAGGAGCCACTGTTCTGCTAGAACCCGAACTGAATGTCTCGGCCTTACGTAATGCCGGTGTTGCTGCCAGTAGAGGCACGATCTACATATTTCTTGATGGAGATATCGAACTGACTGAAGACTGGGCAGAGGAGTTTCCCCATACACGCAAACTGCTGGAGGAGAACAGTAACATTCTGACGGGATCAAAGTGCAGTATCGCCAATCCGGATAACTACTTGGAGAAATACTGGTTTACTGACAATGCGGGACACTCCAGCAACTATGTCAACAGCGGTCACCTTATAATTCATAAGGAGCTGTTTTCCAAGCTGCAGGGCTTCGACCCAGAACTTGTTACCGGTGAAGACACGGATCTTTCCGTTCGAGCCAAGACAGAGCATAACGCTTCGATCGCCAACAATCCGAAACTGAAGGTTCTGCATCACGGCTACCCGAACGATCTGTTTACCTTTGTAAAACGGGAAGCCTGGCATGGTACCAGAACGAGCCGATTCATCGATGTCATCTGCTGTTCCAATGTTCAGCTGGCCACCAATATTTTTCTGATTCTGCACCTGGTGCTAATTGTTGCCCTTGTTTTACAGTCGTATCAGATTACCCAGCTCTCTGCTCTGCTGATTGTGTTGCTGTTATTCTCATCAGCGCTCTACAAATATGGGGCAAACATGGTGCTGATCGCAGTCAATAGTGGAATTTTCTACTTCTACTACCTTGGCAGAAGCATTTCGATCATTAAGTGTCTGTTCAGGCTTTGTTGACCCGCTGAATGTTGAGGCCGGATCAAGACTGGATGAAGCCCACTACAGTATGCTGTTATAGATCTCTGCCATTCTAGCCAGTCGGATATTTGAATCGAACTCCTCTCTTATCCTCTGCTCCGCCTTATCAGTCTTATCGAAGTATTGCTGCGGAGAATCGAGAAAGGATCGGATCGAATCGGTCATCTGCTGACGATTATCCGCTTCAATAAGGGTACCAACCCGATCGCTATCGATGATCTCTGAAGTACCGCCAACATCAGTGGCGATAATCGGCACCCGCATCAACATCGACTCAAGTACCACATTCGGCATACCTTCCGTTGATGAAGCTTGGATAACGAGATCCAGTTCGCTGTAGACCGGCTGCATCTCCTTGATGAAACCGGCGAATACAACAACATCCTGCAAACCGAGGTTTTCTGTCAGCTGACGCAGGTTATCCTCCTCAGGACCGATGCCGATCAAAAGCAGTTTCACTTTATAGCCTTCATCCACCAGCGGCTTGATTGAGTAAAGCAACTGATCCTGACGTTTCTCAGGACTCAATCTGCCAATTTTTCCAATCAGCGTGGTGTCGCCGGATACGCCCAGACTCTGCCGCAGTTCGTCGCCCTCCTCGATACGATAGTGTTGCGTATCGAGTGCATTGCGAACCGTAACCAAGTGTTTCGAAAATGGCTGAATTCTTTTGAGCTTCGACTGTGTTTTATCGGAAACGGTAATAACAAGATCAAAAAAGTAGGCCAGCATCAGTTTGTCGACAAACAGCAGAAGCCTCCTTTTCAAACTATTCGCCACCCAGCCATGAGCTGTGGATACGATCGGAATTTTCAATTTTCGAGCCGCAATAAGCCCAAACAGATTAGACCGAAGATCATGTGTGTGAATAACGTCAATTGGAGTGGTTTCGTTATACTTCAGAATCTGACCAATGATTGAGAAATCAAGCGTCTTGCTTTCTGTGATCTCAAAACAGTCCAAGCCTCTCTTTTTTGCCTGTGTGAGGTAGTCGGAGTCACTCTTCTCTGCAGATCTGAAAGTAGCGATCTTGATTTCAATATTCTGTTGCCGGAGTCCGGCGGCAACCTCGATAATGGTACGCCCCGGGCCGTCATACCAGGGAGAATCCCGAATATCGAGAATTACCAGTTTATCTTTTCTCTCATCCACAACCTTTCCTCTGCTCATATCGCCAAGTCCACCTCCCGACTGAAGATGACTTAGGGTCTGTTAGCCAATAGAGGCTTAATCTTTTGATATATCTGTTGGCGCTCACTGGCATTGAAGATAATCCAAAATGAGATGATGAGGTAAACCATCGACGCACCAATCACCAAACCAAAAAACTGCGTCATACTTCCAATTGCCATATAGTGACTGATGTACAGCACCATCAACAGAAAAGGTACCGCTGCCAATGTCGGCCTCAGGTAACTCGACAGATAGTATTTCGTTAGATTCATACCGATCACTCTGGTTGTATAGATCGGCAGAATAACCGCTGTCAGAATGATATGTGGAATAGCGGTACCCAGAGCCACACCAGCTACGCCATAGTAATGGAGCAACACAATACTCAACCCGAGATTGGTTATCGCCTCACCGATCCGGAAGAAAGCGAGCATCTTGTGCTTGTCCAGACCATATAACACACTGGAGAGTGTTTGATGTGGCGCCGAAAAGATTTGCGAAACCGCCAAAATCAACAGCACTAATCCTGACAACTCACGAAACTCCTCACCCATCCATAGAGCGATAAACTCTCCACCAAGGAGTATGAACACCAACACCACAGGATAGGAGATGAACAGCGTCAGCTTGGAACCGTCAATCACAGTTTTGTCGATCCGCTGATGATCATCCAGAGCGCTGTAGCGTGCCACCATCGGCATCAGCACTCTGGCAGTAACCACCACCAGCTGTCTCAGGTACTCGACCAGAGTCCCGGCTATGGCGTAGAAGGTCACCGAGGCAACGGGCATGAAGATACCAATCACGATGGCATCTGTCATGAATACGATTTTCTGTCCCAGGTTGTTGATCAATACAAATGTACTGTAGTTGACAATCTTTCTCGCCACTTTTCGAAAGACGGCATCGATTTTCAGTCTGACTTTGAACCTGACACCTTGCGTTGCCGCAATCTTTTTTGCAGCATGCATCAGATAGAGCCCCCCAAGGAAGCCGAGCACCATCTGACTGGCAGCCATCGCAACGATGGTATAACCATTGCTCAACAGAACCACGAACGCCGCCGCCTTGAGCAGCGTGGTCAGAATATTGACGACATTAAAGATATCATAGCGCTGCAGGCCCATTAGAACGCCGGAAAAGATATTAAAAATAAAGAACTGCGCTATGGTCGCACCAACCAGAAGAACGGTAATCGATGCCGCCTCAGCCACCTCCTCTTCCACCCCGAAGATCGATGAGAAGTAGAGTGCGAGTACAACTGAGATCAGAACGGTAATAACCGAGATAAAGAAATAGATGATAAACGAAGCACTCAAGACCTCTTCAAGCGCTTTCGGATCTTTCTTCGCAAGGGAATGGGATGTGGACCTGATTACCGACTCGCGAACACCTAAATCAAACAGATACATATAGCCTGTAAACTGATTGATAATGGTCCATACACCATACAGCTCATTGCCCAGATTGTGTACGACAAAGGGAGCAAGAAAAAAAGATACGACGATGGAAACCAACAGACCAGTCCAATTCGAGAAGAGATTTCTTATTATTCTGTTTTTTTCCATTTTCAGGACCTGTTCTCACTCAATCTGTTTATAGCGTTAGCTAACATGCCTAACTCCAGATCGGAGCCTGATGAGAGTTAGCCAATCGGCGTTACAACTCTGCCAGAATATCAATGATCCGATTCATATCGGTTTCACGCACATAGGCATGTGTAGGCAGTGTCACAATCTGCTGTGCTACTGTTTCTGCTGCAGGACATCTCCGCTCACCAACCAGATGCCCCGCTATTTCGGAAACAGAGCTCAATGACTTTGGATAGGAAGCCGAGATACCGTACTCACGAAATCCTTCAAGCAACTCACGACGTTGATTCTCATCATGCACCAGCAAAGGGTACCTTAGATAGGCTGGTTCGGTTTGCGCCAGACGATCTATCTTGGTTATCGACTGATTGGATTGCAGGGCCTCATCATAGTAGAAGCCATGCCGGGTTCTTGACTGGGTAATCTGGTCAATCCTGTTGAACTGAGCAGTCGCTAACGATGAAAGAAAAGCTGGATACTGGCTGACCTCCACATCCGTCTCAAAGCGGGTCTCTCCCAATCCTGTAAAACTGATATTGGCAGGCAGTTTATAGGCGTAAGGATTGAGAAAAAAATAGTAGATCACCACCTTTACGAACTCGATGAGCTGGCGCTTGAAACTCAGCGGATCGAGTTTTTCCACCTCCTTGGATAGCAACTCTGCCAGAGCAGGATGGTTTGTTACTGCCAATCCACCCTGAATAGATGTCACATTTTTACCTTTATCAAGACTTAAAATACCCGCATCACCAAAACTACCCAGATAGCGTCCATCAATCTTTGCATTGAGTGACTGAGCTGCATCATCGATTAGCAGAATACCTTCGTTTTTCGCCAGTTTTTCCAGCATCGGCAGGTCATTTGGCAAACCGTAAAGATTGGCACTGACGATGGCGACAACCCGGGAGAAGTCTATCTGTCGAAGCTGTCGCTCATCACAGGAGAGCGTCCTGGGGTCGATATCACAGAGACGGATCTTGAGCCCGGCATTGATTACCGAACTGGCAACCGAGTAACAGGTGTAGGCGGGAATGATCACCTCATCACGATCATTGCCACTGTTTTGAAGCTTTACAGCAGCCAGTAGCGCCGTCATCGCTCCCCGCCCAGTGGAAAAGAGGAATCCGGCATCCATTCCAAGCACTCCTTTTGCGAGCTGTAGCAAGACCTCGGTATGGTTTCTCCTGGTGGCGATGTTAGTCAACCAACCGGCAAATTCTGAAAATTTGATTGGCGAGCCCGTTGGTGAGAGGTGTCTCATCATATCAGGGCCCTACGGAATGCTCTTGGAGATCAGAGGCCCGATAAAACCGACAATCGGCAACGGCAGTTTTTTCCAGACATCAATTGCCAGTTTGAACTTGGCGTTATCAACATTCAGTTGTGGCATCTCAGACCCATCCGGCATGTAGTATTGCCAATAGAGCTGCCTGGTTTCCGCATTCCATTTCTTCTTGAAGGCCTCACCAGTCGAGTCGGCGGTTGAGCGACCAAGATGAAAATTTCCGTATCCACCTTCACAGCTGTCTTTGATCATCTCCCAATAGAGCGCGTAGGTTGGCTGAAGCCTGCGATACTCCTTGACAGTACCCATCCACATCCCTTCGACAGTCTGCTTGTAGTATCCATTCATTGCCACACTGATCGGTTGGCCATCCATGTAAACCGCAAATATCTTCAGGTCTTGTGGTGAAAAGTATTGAAGCAGCGATTGAAAGTAACTTTTCTTGTAGAAAGGCGTCCCCAGGTCCCGCCAGGAGTGGCTCATAACATGATAAAAATCATCGAGCAGTTCTGCATGCCCGGAGCGGATTTCAATATCATTCTTGTAGACCCGTCTGATATTGGTGCGGTGTTTTGACTTGAAACCGGACCAGATCTTTTCATGGTCATCTTCAAGCTTGATCACCAGCGAAACTTTTTTGGTCGACTCCTCAAGCCCCAGAGGTGAACTCTTACTGGCCCGCATCTCCAGATAGTCCACTTTCGACTCGTTTGCCAGCTGCATCGCATATTTGACCAGATCGTTCTCGACTTCGATGCTGTCGGCAGAGGCACCGCCGAAGTTGACAAACGGCATCGAGCACATGATTCGGCCAAACAGTCTGCTGTTGATTAATACGATGGGCAAGACACCGTTGATCCGGCCCTCATGACTGGAGGCGATCGAATAGACCTGATGCCCAAAGTGGCTTTCGTTCAACTCCTGCCACTCGAAGCGCTGGTAGAAATTCGCATCGGACGCATCAGCAAGATACTGATTCCATAACTCCCTGCTCTTTGGTGTACTCGATAATCGCTGAATATCCGACATTAAACCTGATCCGATAAAATAATACGCTGCGCCGGCATTTTACAATGAAATCACACCACAGGCGCTAAACAATTTCCTGATTCAAACAACTTCGCTGGCTCCACAAGAACCAGCTGCCACTGCGATCGATGGTATCTTAGAAGAGCCAGGGCCCGTTAACACTAATCCAATCTATTGAGCAGATTGGTGTTTATCCACTTTTTGCTCTCGTAGAACCAGGGTCCCATATCTTTGAAACGTAATATTTCAAAACGTTGACCACGGCTCCAGGGTAACAGAATAGAGAGAATGGCCCTCAATCTTCCTGGGTGTTGTTCAGGCAGTTTCAGTGCTTCACTCTTCTTTAGCAGATACATCAACAACAGATCCATATCTCCCCAGAACCAACGGGTTTTCACCCCGGTTTTGTACACCGGAGGATCTTGCGGATCATCGGCTGACACCATGGAGAGCAGTATCTCGGGAAAATCCACGCCCGCATCGATCGCCAGCTGCAGGGACCCCCAGTATCGGCCGTTAATCTCCATGATATAGGCATCCCCAGTCGCCTCATCGATCTTGAACTCAACCATTGCCACCCCATGCCATCCCAGGGCAGTCAACAACTTCTGACTGTACTCATCGACCTTTGGATCGATCAAGCGACTCTCCCTGAGCACACTGACACCCCCTGAAGGAGGTTTTTCACGTAAGCGGGAGTGGGCAAATTTGGCAATGCACCTACCATTATCGAAGCAGTAGAAGGCTCCTGAGCCCACACCGCTTATACGCTGCTGAAGGATTACCGGATAGACCTCGGAAACATACGCCTGCAATTTCTCAAGCAGTTCATCACGATCTGCAGCATAGTCGACCGCCGTGGAGATCCAGCCACTTGCCGACTTGACTCTGGACCGGACCGGTTTCAAGACAACCGGATATTCAAGCCCGGCACCGCGCAGGCCCTGCTCCACATCGTCAATCGAGTTGATCACCAGCGATTGGGGCACCGGCATGCCGATCGACTTTGCCAGCTCCAGGATGTAATTCTTGTCAGCCGCTGCATTGATCGCTTCATCATCTGCGATCGGCAGACTGCAGGTCGATGGAAATCTCGCCCTGTGTTTCGAAACCAGCAACAGACAGACATCAGTGACCGGCATCAACACCTCAATGCCAAACTGCTCAACGCTATCGATGAGAAAATCGACAAACGCTTCCGGCGCCTCGGCTGGATTGGGATAGCTTACGCCAAGGTGACAATACTTTGAGGAGGACGCCAGAGACCTCTTGGATTCGGATCCGACAAAAACCTGATGCCCTTTGGCGCCAAGTGAGCGGGTTACCGCCAAGGCAGCTCTTGCGTATCCGTCAGTAACAAAAACCTTCATTGTGAGGGACTGTTTACACCAATTAAAAAATATTCAGGACCGTGCAGAGAAACAGAGGTTTACTGCTCGAATTATTGGTATGGATATTAAATCTGGGTAGTGCCATTGGGTTTGAATCCTTGCCAACATACCCTCTGCTGATTGTGAACCCAAGCCGGAATCCCGACTCATCGACAATCTTTTCGATGGCTGAATTGCAGTTGCCATTCGGATAAGCGATTGTATCGATCTCTTTTCCGGTCTTCTGCTTGATCAGACTTCTGGATTCAACGATCTCATGCCTGGCTTCATCCAACTCTATCTGGGTGAGAATCCTGTGACTCAAAGCATGAGAGCCAAAGCTGATACGCTCTTTGCCCAGCTGATTGATCTGCTGCCAATCCATGTAGGCATCCGACTTCATGTCAATGGCACTCTGTGGTTGATGCGCCCTCAATCTATCAAGGATCTGGTAGATCTCCGTATAGGGTTTGGTCTTAAGCTGTGTTACCGCACTGCGCAACAGCTCTTTACCGACGCCCGCTTCAATACCGGCGAGATCCATCAGTAACGATTTGTCCGATTCCGCTTCACTCTCATTCAATTGAGTCAGTCTGGCAAGCATCTCCTCCTGCCAAAACACCTCACCACTGCCGATATAGTTATAGGGCAGAAATATGGTTGCCGGCACACCCTCATCGGTTAACGCCGACCTGGCATGCTGAAAATTGTCCTGCCAGCCATCATCGAACGTGATCAGCAGACTGTTGCCAGCCATCGGTTGGTTATCCAGCAGGATTGCCTGTAACTCCTGCATATCGATGATGTGAAACTCATCCTTCAACCATTTCAGATGCTTCCGAAACAGACCACTCTCAGTGATGATTGCATCTGCCGAGTTTGTTTTTGCCGCCTGCGCATCGGGCAGAATACGATGGTAGGCCAGCACACAGACACGATCACGAAGTCGGTTGTTCTTAATCAGTGACAGCAGACCGGAATAGTGGAGTGAGTAGGCAATTAAGGTCTTTATGGCATTCTTGATCAGTCGCATATCATCTTGGTTTATACGTTAAGAGCCTTGTTTGGGCCAGTCTACACCAGGGTCTGTGAAGACGAATTCAAATGGCCCAAAAATTCTGGACCGAAATGGTCATATCAGCAATTCCGGCAACCGATCACAACGAGAACCTCTATCATTGCAAAGACCCACAATCAGAAACGCTCTGATTTGTCAGCTCGGTATCGGCTTTAGATTCGTTCAGGGTTTGCTTGAAGCCCTGAACACGACATACTGAGTCGCCGGGTTAATAACAACCCATACCCTAGCATTATCGGTTGCGCATTTATAATCCTTTAGGACGTTTTAGAATAGGGAATATTACCCCTCTACGACGGATCTGTTTCAGCTGCAGCCATCACACTCAAGGCTCCAGCTCCAGCAGAGACTCGATCGAACCAATCAGCACTAATTTCCACATTTACAATAGGTTACTCTATATTCAATCGACCAGCGCCCCACTCTGCTAGAGAGGCAAGCTCAATCCAACCCAATCAACCGCCAGAGGCTTCACCGCCTTATCGTGTGAGCAAACGGTGCAACAGCCGATCCAGCCGCCTAAACGCTCTAAGCAGCCGACCATCAGGATGATCGCCCGGCATTTCGCTGCTTGTTGACCGGGCGCCACCCCGATGCACACCGGGTTTATTCGTCAGAAACGTGACTGCCTGTTGGCAGCGAGAGACAAACTCATATCGCTGATTCGGTGGATGCATGTATAATCAGCTGTTTTTTGGACCATTGAACAATCGGCTTCCAGCGCATGAAACAAACTGACGATCTCCGCATCAAAGCCATCAAGGAACTCAATCCTCCGGCTCAGATACACCAGGAACTGCCCATCACTGAAAAGGCCTCGAATACCGTATTTGATGCCCGTCGGGAGATACACCGGATTCTGCATGGTGAGGATGACCGCCTGCTGGTGATCATCGGCCCCTGTTCGGTGCACGATCCTGAGGCTGCCCTCGATTACGCCAGCAGACTGCAGCCACTGCGGGAATCCCTGAAGGATGACCTGGAGATCGTGATGCGGGTCTACTTTGAAAAACCGCGTACAACCGTGGGATGGAAGGGACTGATCAACGATCCGACCCTGGATGACCGCTTCGAAATCAACTCCGGACTGCGTTTGGCCAGAAAACTGCTTTTGAACATCAATGACCTCGGTGTTCCGGCCGGAACCGAGTATCTGGATCTGATAAGCCCCCAGTATATTGCCGATCTGATCAGTTGGGGTGCAATCGGTGCGCGCACCACCGAGAGCCAGGCTCACAGGGAGCTGGCTTCAGGCCTCTCCTGCCCGGTCGGCTTCAAGAACGCGACCAACGGCAGCATGCGGGTGGCTATGGATGCAATCCGCTCCTCCTCCCGCCCACACCACTTTCTCTCGGTAACCAAAGAGGGTAACTCCGCCATCTTCTCCACCCACGGCAATCCCGACTGTCATGTGATCCTGAGAGGCGGCAGCCGCCCGAACTATGATTCGGAGAGTATCAATATCGCCGCGGATGAGATGGAGAGTAATGGTTTGAAACCCCGCTTGATGGTCGATTTCAGCCATGCCAACAGCCGCAAACAGCATCCCCGCCAACTGCTGGTTGGGCGTGATGTGGCGAGCCAGATCGCCCGTGGTGATAATCGCATCATGGGCGCAATGATTGAAAGTTTCCTGACCGCCGGTCGACAAGATAGAGTTGAAGGGGAAACCCTGACCTATGGTCAAAGCATTACCGACGCCTGCATCAGCTGGGATGACAGTGTGCCACTGCTCAATACACTGGCCGAAGCAGTCAGGCAGCGACGCCAGAGCGGCAAGGCCACATAAAAACTGCAGAATTGCCTACAGCAGTCGGTGTGGCGCTGAATACAGAACGGAGTTGACGGGCGGTAATCATACGGCTATGAAACAGATAAACGCATTGGTATCAGGATAGTACGGCATGCCCGAAGAAGCGATTGAGTTACTGGTTTTAGGAAATACAACCCCTGAAGTAGAAACCTGCCTGGACTCCCTGCGTAACAGTGGCACACCAGCCCATGCGATTCGCATCGATCACGATGCCGATCAGCTGACCGAACAACTGAAGAAAAAGCACCCTCTGGATCTGCTGATCTATACGGTCGAAGCCGACGCTCTGGAGGTCAACCAACTGCTTGCACTGCTGGGCGTTACCAGCTCAGCCACCCCGGTGATCGGTGTCAGTGACGAAACCAATGATGAGCTGCGAATCTCGCTGATGAAACAGGGCATTGCGGACCTGGTTGAACGTAAAAATTTCGACCACCTGGTTCAGGTCATCCTGCGAGAGTATAAATATCTCAATATCGCGCGACGACTGCAGTTGATTGAACACCAACTGGAAGAGGCCGAGGAGCGCTGCGACGCTCTGACCGAAAGTTCCAGGGATGCGATCGCCTATGTCCACGAAGGTATGCACGTAACTGCCAATCGCGCCTATCTGGAGCTGTTCGGACTGGCCAGTGAGGAGGAGATCGAAGGCCTTCCCATCATGGACATGATCGCCCCTTCCGAACACGCCGGTTTCAAGAAAGTGCTGCGTAAGCTCAGCGCTGACAGCGAACACTGCAGTGAAATGAAGACCACCTGCCTGCGCAGCGATGGTGCCGAGTTCAGTGCGGAACTCCACTTCACACCCGCAAGCATCGATGGTGAACCCTGCACCCAGGTGGTGTTTCGCGACCAATCGATCACTCGGGAGGTCGAAGAGAAACTGCGCCTGCTGAGTACCCAGGATGTACAGACCGGGCTCTACAACCGCCAATACTTCCTCAACCAGCTCGAGGAGGAGGTCAGACGGAGCCGGCCCTCCGGTGCGAAAGGCAACACCCTGTACTACGTCACTCTCGACAATTTCACTGAAATTCGTAGCAAGACAGGCATCAAAGCCAGCGATTCGTTACTTTTAGAGATTGCCGGTCTACTGCGTAAAACCGTTGCAAACCAGGAGGTTCTGGCCAGGTTCGGGGATCACACTTTCACCATACTCTCTCAAGAAACTGAGCCAAAAAGCGCCGAACAGAGCGCAAAAAGGATCTGCGATGCCATTGAGAGCAACGAACAGTCAGATCAGGGGATCCAGGCCACTTGCAGTATTGGTGTGGTGTTCTGCTCAGAAGAGTTCTCCACAGGCAACGATTTCATCACCCATGCCTATCAAGCCTGTGAAGTGGCTCGTTCGAAAGGGGGTAACAGCTACTATATTGCCGAGGAGCTGATTCCGGCTGCCGAAAGCGGCACCTCGGGCGAGGCCGATCTCTCCGCACTGATTCGATTTGCCTTCGACAACGATAAGTTCCAACTGGCCTATCAACCCATCGTCAGCCTGCATGGCGACACCCGGGAAAACTATGCGGTAACCCTGCGACTGCTCGACGAACAACAGGAGGAGATTCAACCGGACCACTTCCTGAATAAGATCGAGGAGATGGGTCGCATGCACGAGTTGGACAGATGGGTCATCAAAAATGCCATCGCCGAACTGGCGACACAGCGTAAGCAGGGTAAAAAGATCAATTTTCTGGTGAATATCTCCGGCAGCTCTCTGGATGATGAGACCCTGCTGCTGTTTGTCTGTGATTGTCTGAGGGACTATGAAGCCAAGGGCTCATGGATAACCTTTCAGTTCGACGATGGTGAGGCAAGAAGTCATCTGCAAAAGCTGAAGAAGTTCGCTGAAGGATTGAAAAAGATCAAATGCAAAACCTGTATCGACCATTTCGGACTGGCGAAAAAGCCTGAAGCGATACTCAGCAGCTTTCCCCTCGATTTCGTCCAGTTCCACAGCTCATTCTTGAGTGATCTGTCTGAAAATCAGGATAAACAGGACAAGCTGAATCATCTTAATGAACTGGTTCAGGCGGAGGATATCAAGACCATCGCCTCCGGGGTGGAGGAAGCTGGCAGCCTGGCGATACTCTGGTCGATCGGAATCAACTACATTCGGGGATACTTCATCCAGGAGCCATCAGACTCCATCAACTACGATTTCAACAGTGACTGAGGCAGTAAAGATCACCTCTGATCCCCGGCAACCACACGGCCATTAAAAAAGGCGCCGCAGCGCCTTCCTCAACCACTCGCCCAGACAGGCCGGACTTTTACCAGGGCATAAAATTATTCCAAAAAGTCATCGGTCGGGAGACATCATGAATATTGTGATTCATGCTGTGCATTCCCCGCTGAATGCTGTAGGTGGAGTGTGTCATATTCTTCATCGACTCATTCATGTCGTTCATGCTGGTCAGCATCGGCTCAAGCGCTCTCACGTCATGAGCCATGGAATCGACACTCACAGCCATGGTGCGCACGTTCGCAGAGAGCTGGCCAACACTGTCAGTCATGGTCATCAGATTACTCGACATGACATTCATGTTCGAGTCAACGCTAAGCGCCAGAAAGTGCACATCCTTGGCCAAACTGAAGATCAGGTAGAAACCGTAGGCGGCCAGCAGGATAAAGGCGAAAAGAGAGGGGTAGACGATGAGTTCCCAGCGCCTGGCACTGGTCTCGAACGCCAGAGAAAGACGGTCCATCGAGGACGGATTTTCACCCACTTCCCGGTCAATATCCGTTTTTACAGAAGGGTCGTTTAGGGTTTTATCGTCATATTTATCTGTCATGCTTCGCAGAACCTGACTGTTACCTTCTCATTACTTAGTTGGAAAATATTAGCATAACAATTATTTATCACAATAAAAGTCTCTTTATATGCTAATAGACTGAATCAGCGTCGGGGTTGTTACAGGGCTGTGCAGGCCGCTGTTGTCAGGGGCAGTGATTGGGCAATGCGATACCACGATTTAAACGATGGTTTTAGTCGGACCGAGCAAGATTCCATTAAAAACAAGGGGTTAATCTGTAACGGCAATGATTCCTTAATTACCGCCAAACAGATTTAGTGAAAAATCAGTGGATTGCTCGCGACCAGGGGATAGAGAATGAAAGATCCGTTGCATTACCACAAATTTTACGTGGTAATGACAAACGGATCCTCTCAAACAACTGGTGTTTGTTAGAAATCGCCGGCCGCACCGCGATTCATGATATCCAGGATGTACTCTTTAACCTGAATGGCCTTCTCTTTCAGCCCCGGCGGCAGTGGCTCTCCGCCATAGATCATCATGTCCATATTCAAGGTCATCAGCCATAATTTGCCCTGTTTGTCCTCGATCAGGGTAATCCGGCAAGGCAGATAGGCGGAATAGGCATCGGAGTAATCCAACATCTCTGCCGCGATCAAGGAGTTACAGAAAAGATAGATCTTTACAAATCGATAATCGCTGCCTGATTTCGCCTCGATATCAAGCGACAGGGGCAGTTCACCCACATTGGACATGTTGTGTTCGTTGGCAACGAACTTCATGGTCTCTTCCACGTCGTCAGCGCTCAAACCCTCCTCCACTGGCACCTTCCAGATACTCGCTTCAGCAGCACTTTTGGTCTCCACCAATGCCTGGCCGAACTCTTTGAAAACACCCTCGGCTCCAGGATCAAAGCCATCGAGTGCACTATTGAATTTTGCATACAGGGCCGCAGCGCCGATGACCGCCACCAGTCCAATCAAAGCAAATAGATTTCTTAACATCCCCATCTCTCTCTCCACAATCAAATTATCTTTCTAAATGCGGTCTTACGGTAGATGAATACCGTTCGACCCAATGCGCTGTTACTCGCATTTGTCTGCCCAGCACGACACACTCGCCGATAGGCGATTTACCAATTATGCCTCACAAATGATAACAGACCCCAATGAATTGACAGAGCAACCGGCTATTGTGAGACATATTTCGGATAGAGGGCTGCCGTTAAAGCATAGAACTCTTTACTCCCCTTGCCTCTGGGATCGAGCTCGTAGACTGCCAAACCCTCACTGAACGAGCGCCGGAACACCGTTCTCTGGCAGAGACGATGCTTTACAAAGCGAACATCCGGCAGTGATACCAGAGCAGCCGCTGCCTCATCGGACTCCCGTATCGCGTGGTGTGTATCGGCACGATTGATGAACGTCAGCAGTTCGGGACGTTCCCCATCCACCGCCTCATCGAGAAAATTTATAAAGCGCTGAGTGGACCAGATATCAGCCTGGGAGGGCGGTACCGGTATCACTACCCGATCTGCCAGCGCAAGTGCCAGCTTCATCGACTCGATGTCGGACGCCCCCACATCGATCAAAACCTCATCATAGCCGGCAAGTTTTTTACGGCTCAGAGCAGAGCCGCTTTTTATCTTCAGAAAGGGTTCAAAACCCTCTTCACTGCGGACTTCAGAAACATCACTCAGTGTTGCCTGTGGATCTGCATCGATGACCAGTACATCAGCCTCAGCCATTTCCAACCAGACAGCCAGATTGAAGGTGACCGTACTCTTGCCGGACCCTCCTTTCAGACTACCGATTACAGTTATCATACACTCCCCTTTATTATTGTGATTCGCCCCGTTACTAGACTGATCCGGTACCTGCTGCTGATTGGATTGCCGTTAAACTGTCAGTAGCGTTTATCTAGGGCCCTGTGAGTAGACACTATTCTCTCCAGACCAATTTTGCGAGACCTGAGGCCAGTTTTGCTGCTGTGTCAGTTTGTACCAGGCGCCCTCTCCATCAGAGTGGCCATCATACCAGTTGACCCGCTTGTTATCCGTGGCAGCATGACGCTCGGGTGGCATCTGCCAGCTTGGGTAGGCTTGCGGCATAGGTGCTGCATAGCGCCCCCAGGGTGCTACCCTTGCCTGGTAGGGCTGGACCATTCCCGGATATCGATTGGGAGGTAGATAGGCATAAGCCGGCTGCGGTATACGCAATTGTGGAGCCGGTCTGAATCTGAATGGTTCCGGCCAGCGATTATAGGCATAGCCAGGCATCCGATTCATCTGCATCGGAGGTCTGCGGTAGGTGCCATACGCCACAGGGGCATAGCCTCTGTGATCCGGCCTGAACTTATGCCCTGAATAGCGCCCATTGCCATAGACATAGCGCGGTGCCGGCGATGGTCTTTGAATCATTCTGGGTTCTGCCCTGTAGACAGGCTGCATTGCGGGCACCGGTTGATAGGCACCATATGCATACCGAGGCATCTGCGGATAGACCCGGGGCGTGTTGTTTGCATAGGAGCGGCGGTTCGCTTTTTTCACCGGGTTCAGTGGGCGATAGACATAATGGTCCGGTATGGTGATATTTGCCGGGCGGTAGGCTACAGCTGGGGTAGCTGCTGCCTGCCGGGGGGCTTGCGCCGGCTTCATCGGTCTGAATCGATAGCCCTGATGGCTCTGCTGCATCTGGTTGTAGGCAGGGTAGTGTGGAGCAGCGCCTTGCGCTGTCCGTGGTCTCTCCGCTGACCAGGGTCTGAAGCGATAAGCGGATGGACTGGGGGTGAATCGGTTGCCCGCATAGCTGGGTTGCCCATGCTGCCAGTTTGCTCCGTAACCCGGAACGCCGTTGACGGCAGGTGACTGCCATGGATATTTCGCTGCACCATAACCACCCTCTGCCTTCAGTTCAGCGGTGGGAATCATGGTTGCGGTAAAGACACCAGAAAGCAGTAATGCTAACGCTGCGATTTTCATCAGGGTTACCTGTTTCCTTGTTATCAGCTTGTAAGGTTGGGCCGTGTCACCCAACCGGATAATGCTTGAATCATCTTGAGTTTCTCTCGGTTTAGGGCTGCGATTCGATCGTTCTGTCAACCGCGTCGACTCGCCTCTGCAGCCTTAATCAGCATCACTTGCTCAAGCGGATTCTTTAATTAAGTAAATACTCGACAGTTTAGCGGTAAATAGCCGACTGCAAAACTGTTTTAACGTTTTTTTCCACTTTAGCAACCCGCTAACCGGTGTTTGCATGAGTCAGGGCGCCATGGGTTGAGGTTCAGAGGTGTAGTAAGGAGTTGTATCTGACGGGAAACCACGATGCAGGCGCTCATCCGGACGAAACCGGTACTGGTTGCCCTGAGAGTAGCCAAACCGCCCGCTTTCAGAAGTTGTCTGCTGGGGACGGAAGCGGAGCTTCCCAGAGGGTTGGCGAACCTCCCGGTTGGTCAGATTACGCTGCTTGACCCGCTCCTGCTCTGATGGATTGAGGGGACGAAATTTGAAGCCCTGATGGTATGGCGTTATCTGGTGGCGCTCAGGTACTGGCCTATAGGTACCTTCAGGCAAGCCGAATGGGGTATCGGTGTAGTCTCGATAGTCGTGCGTCGACCGATCAGCTGATCCCATCCATTCACCCTCCGCCTGTGCTCCACTCCCCTGCTGCTCATTCAGTGGACGCCACTGATACTGTCCATAGATCCCGCTGTTTGAGCGGGCTCCGACGGACTCGGGATAATTGAGAGGATAAGCGTAGCGCTCGGCAAACAGCTGTACGGGTGCCAACAGAGAGACCAACCAGAGCAACAGCAAATAGATGTTGATGTGCAAACCCGCATACTCCGCAATAAGTCTGTTGCAGCTTGATGCTGCAACAGACCAGAACCAATTCAGCAGGAGACCGGTTTGATCAACGGGGCCGAAGCTGACCCATGACCATCCATCACCCGCTTACTTAAGGCGAATTCCCCGTCGAGCAGCCTTCTTACGAACCGGAAAACTTGCCACATTTGATGCAGCTTTCTTCTTCGGCTCTGCAGACTGCTTGACCTTACTCTCACCATTCCCTTTCTTGGCGGCACTGCCCGCCTTTTTCTTAGCAACCTGCTTCTTCAAGGTCGATGGACGTTTTTTCGGTTTCGCCGGGGTTTGCTGTTTTGTTTTGACCGGGCTCTTTTCAGTTTGAGCTACCTTTTCACTCTTAATTTCAGCCACTTGTGGTGCTTCTGGTGCATCAGATGCTGATGTTGCAAGCTTATTTGTGGATTCAGATTCTGCAACTGCTGGCTCAACCGGTTGCGACTCGGACTTTACCTCATCCTGCTTTTTCGCTGCAGCGCCGGCACGCTCCGCTTCGGCTGCAACCTGAGCGCTCTCCTGCTTAGCAGGCGCCGCTGCAACCGGTGGCTCAGAGGCCTCAGGAGTCGAGCTGCCAGCCGTTGGCGGCGGGCTGCCAGAGCTGCTGCTGCCCCCACCGGAGCTGCTGCTGTCAATCTTCTTCTCTACCGGGGGAGAGGCCTGTTTCGGTTTTCTCGCACGCCCTTTGAACAACTGACCAATCAGCAGAAAGATACCTTTGAACAGATAGAAAACCAGGCTGAAAAGTGCAATCACTTTAGTCCAGATCAGCATACCGATGGAGCTTTTCTGCTCAGACTGAACGTTATCAGCATCGGCTTTGGGAGCCGCCTCGACTCGCTTCTCGGCTGGCTCTTCCAGTTGCGCGATCAGGTGCTCACTGCCTGGCGGTGCCGTTGCTGCGGCAACCTCCAGAATATCCTTACTCGCTTTGATACAGCCCAGTGGAATAACAATCAGGGTCAATATGGTGGAGACCATGACACCGGAAGCCAGGGAGATTGCCATGCCCTGGAAGATCGGATCAAAGAAGATCACCGATGATCCGCACACCAGTGCGAACGCAGTAATCATGATCGGTCGGGTTCTGGTCTTACAGGCCATGATCACCGAATCGACTACAGAGACACCCTGTTGAACCTGATGAATTGAAAAATCGACCAACAGTATGGAGTTACGCACAATGATACCGGCCAGCGCAATCCACCCGATCATCGAGGTCGCGGTGAACTCACCGCCCCAACCTGCCTGGAAGAAGAGAAAATGGGCAGGAATGATACCAAGCAGCGTCAGCGGGATCGGCGCCATGATCAGTGCAGGGATCCTGAAGTTACCGAACTCCCACACTACCAGGATATAGATCAGCACCAGCGCCACGGCAAAAGCGGCTCCCATGTCACGGAAGGTCTCAAACGTTACCGTCCATTCACCGGCCCACTCGATGGCCGTTGAGGAGTCGTTCTTCGGTGCACCCAGCCAGTTGGCATCGATCGGCACATTATCCGGTGCAACATAGTTCTTCTCTTCAAGCAGATCCTGAACCTGGAACATGCCGTAGACCGGTGCAGCCAGTTTACCGCCCACTTCCGCAACCACATACTCTACATCACGCAGATCCTTGTGGTAGATGATCGGATCCTCATAGACCTGTTCAAAACGTCCCAGTTCGCGCAGCGGAACAGTCACTCCCTTATTCGACTGAATCGGCAGATCCCCAAGGCGTGTGATTTCGGAACGTTCAGCCAATGGCACCTGCATCATGATATTGATCGGCTCATGGCCGGCACGCTGTTTGACATCCCCGAGTGGCGATCCACCCAGAGCCATACCCAGGTTACGATTGATGGTATCCACCGATATGCCGCGACGCACCGCTTTTTCAGTATCCACGGTGAAGCGCCAGTACTGGTATGGATCACGCATGTAGTTGTCCACATCCCGCAGGCTTTCCGTCTGTTCGAAGATATTGGTGAGATCCTGAGCAACCTGGCGCCGGACTTCCGGGCTTGGGCCATGCACTTCGGCAACCACGGATTGCAACACCGGAGGCCCAGGCGGCATCTCAACCACGGCAACCTTGGCACCGCTACCCTCGCTCAGCTTGGCCAGCATGGTGCGGGTCTCAACGGCGATCTCGTGGCTGGTCCTCGAACGCTCCGTCTTGTCCAGCAGCTGTACCTGAACTTCGGCCTGCCAGGGATCCTTACGCAGATAGTAGTGCCTGACCATACCATTGAAGTCGAACGGTCTGGCGGTACCGGCATAGACCTGCACCGCAGTGACCTCAGGCATCACCCGGATCTTCTCGGCCATCTGATGGGCCAGATTGGCGGTGACTGGCAGCGCTGTACCTTCCGGCATATCAACAACCACCGCAAACTCAGGCTTGTTATCCAGCGGCAGCATCTTCACCGCCACCCACTTGAAATAGAAAAATGAACAGGTGATCAGGAAGGTGCCCCACATCACCAGCTTGAACAGCTTCGCCTTACGCGGGCTCTCGATCATCGGCATCAGAATGCCCTTGAACAGCCCTTCCAGCCATTCAGCCTCCTTATGCTCACGCTCTCCAGCCACTTTGAGGTAGTGCATGGAGGGTCTCAACCAGTGGGAGACGGTCAGATATGGGGTAAAGACAAATGCAGCAAACAGGGAGATCAGCATCGCCACCGAACCCAACGCCGGGATCGGCTCCATGTAGGGACCCATCATGCCGGAGACGAATCCCATCGGCAGCAGTGCCGCAATAACCGTAAAGGTCGCCAGAATGGTGGGGTTACCCACTTCGCGTACCGCATCCACCGCCGTGACGATGTCCGTGGAGTTCTCCTCCAGCCAGCGCCGGTAGATGTTTTCCACCACCACGATCGCGTCATCCACCAGTATGCCGATGGAGAATATCAAGGCGAACAGACTCACCCGGTCGATGGTATAGCCCATCACCCAGGCACTGAAGATGGTCATCAGCAGCACCACCGGAATGACCAGTACCACCACGATGGCGGGTCTGAAGGCACGGAATGCCGCCAAAACCAGCAGGAATACAAATCCAGTGGCCACAAACAGCTTGAAGATCAGTTCACTGACCTTATCATCCGCGGTCTTACCGTAATTTCGGGTGACGCTGACTTCTACATTCTCAGGGATCAGGGAGCCCTTGATATGCTCGATTCGCTCCTTGATGGAATTGGCCACGGTAACGCCGTTGGAGCCCGCTTTCTTGGCGATCGCCAGAGTTATCGCAGGCACCCCGTCCGCTTTGATATCCAGGTTGCTGGCAGCACCGGTGTAGAAACCCACCAGTTGCTTGGCATCCTCCGGACCCTGTTTGACCCGGGCGATATCGTGCACGTAGACCGGGACTTCGTTGTGAGTGCCCACCACCAGACGATTGATATCTTCTGCATGTTTGAGAAAAGAACCGGTCACCACGGAAAAGTGGGTACTACCCGCCTCGACCCCACCAGCCATCTGTTCTGCGTTGGCGGTGCGGATGGTATTGGCCACCTGATCCAGACTGATGCCGTATCCGGCCAGCCTTTCAGGAAAGACCTCGATGGTCACCTGCTCGCGACGTCCGCCAACCACAAAGCCGTTACCGGTATCGGGCAGCTCTTTCAGGGTCTGTAGAACATCGTGCCCCAACATCCTTAACTGACCATCGTCCACATCGGGTATACCGTCCCGATCCAGATCCTTTGACCAGAGCGTCAGGGTAACCACCGGGACATCATCGATACCTTTCGCCTTGACCAGCGGAGGCATTACTCCGGGCGGTATCAGATCCATATTGGAGTCGATCTTGTCGTTGACCTTGACCAGGGAGGGTCCCATCTCCTCACCCACCTCGAACTCAAGCGTCACCACACCACCACCCCGTTGAGAGGCGGAGTAGACATGTTTGATATCGGGAATCTCGGACATGATCCGCTCGAGCGGCTCGATTGCCAGCGCCGACACCTGATCCGCCGCAGCACCGGGATACTGGACGAAGATATCCACCATCGGCACAGAGATCTGGGGATCTTCCTGACGCGGCGTAATGATCAGACCCAACAGCCCCATCAGCATCATGGCGAGGAAGAAGAGCGGCGAGAGTGGGGACTGAATGAAGAACCTTGCGGTTCTGCCGGCTATTCCCAGATGAGCCTCATAATTGGGGTCCATTGAATGGAGCTGATCGAGTTTGTCGTCGTTCTGGCTCATATTTGATCCCGAAACTGTCGTGTTGGGCCGCCAGGCCCTACCCTAAAGATATAAGATGGATTAGGAAGCACCAGATTATATTGATCACAACCTGTCGGCACTTCCGGAATTAGTTATTTATTGCTGCGGTGTTGACCAGCCTGTGCTGATATCCACCGGAGGATTGCGCAGTATCCGCTCCCCAGCCTGCAACCCGGAGAGCACCGTGGTAAAACCTCCACCTGGAAGCTTCTCACCGACGCGAATCAGGCGCAGCGTGGGTTTGCCATCCTCTCCCTCAACATAGACCCCGGGGAGACTGCCGTTGTAGCGAATCGCACTGTTGGGAATAATTGGATTGGATCTGGCCGGTGCATTGAAATCGGGCACCAGCACCTTGGCGTACATGCCGGGTGCAGAGACACCCTGAGGCAGATCAAACTTGATCGTCACAGTGTGTCGCTGGGCATCGGCCATGGGGAATATCTGTGCCACCCGTACCGGAACCTCCCGGTCACCGACATCGAGCTCAGCCCTCAGCATCATTCCCTCATTCAATCCAGGGCGTAAGCGGCCTGGCACATCCACCACGATCTGCAGATACTCCACATCCGCATACTTCAAGAGGGGTTGGCCAGGTTGCACGGTATCTCCCACCTCAACGAATTTCTTCATGATCACACCCTGAAACGGGGCAAGACTCTTGGCATCCCGCAGCTTGGCATCGATGGCCCGAATTTCAGCCTGGACACGGTAGATGGTGTTTTGCGCCTGCTGAATATTGGTGCGTGAGGAGTAGATATCAGCTGACCTTTCAGCCCCTTGATCCCGATCGCCAAAGGCATCTTCCATCGGCCGGGTGAACATCTGATCAAACAGATTCGGCATCCCCATGCCACCCATTGCCGATTTCGACTTGGGGGACCAGAGCTCCCGGTTGTACTGCACACCAGCATTACGCAGTTGGGCATCCGCATTGGCCAGCTGGGCCATTGCCGCCTGGCGTTTGGCCATCAATTCACTGTCATCCAGCTCAACCAGGCGATCAGACTCCTTAAAGGTATCCCCTTCAATACCGGCCAGGTAGTTTACCCGCCCCGGCAACTGGGCTGACAGGGTAACCTCTTTGTAGGGAACCACGGTTCCCCCCAGAGAGACATGGGGTACGCCTTGTGTCTGCTGCACGACAAAATAAGCACTGTCAGCCATATTCGGCTGGGAATGGACACTCCCGGCAGCCAAGGAAGCAGCCAAACCCGCTGTGATTAACATTGCTTTGAATTGTGAACCCATATTTTGCTACTACCTAGTGTATTGACACGTATTTAAGGGGAAATGATCGCCGGATGAGGATTACTCAGACCCGCCCCATCACAGAGAAGCTCTTGATGAAAGGTCCGGCCATTCTTGGATCTTTGATCATTGATGAATAGTCACCGACGACGAATTTCATTTTACGGGAGGTGAAGGCCATACCGAGGCCCATCATGCCGGGAGGCTTGGCCATCCATTTACGCCACTGATCCTCGGAAGCGCGGATGTCCCAGTTCAAGGTCTGACCGTTGAAGGCCTCCCCAGAGACTGCCTTGCCATTCTCGACGGTCAGAACACCCTTCGGCGCATCATCTCCATCCAATCCATAGCCGATCACACTGTTAAAACCGATCTGGGACAACGCATCGGACAATTCCGGCTCGGCATTCCAGTGCGTTGCAAACTCATTCATCCAGCTATCCGAAAACAATTCAGCCATTACAACCTCCACATAATTTCTCTAACTTATTTTTTTGTATTAGGGACGAAAGCTAACCCTATTTGAGAACTTCTCAGTATCTCTAAAGGGGCGGGCTAATGCAACCGAGGAATTTTCTAAGAAAGCCCTATATATCATTTGGTTATCAGATAGTTAAATATATTAGAACTTCATTATATACCATTTTAAATCAACAAGATATCCCGACATTCAACGGCATAAAACTGCACCAAATGGTACTATTTTAATAACACTCCTTTTCACTATTATTAATCTCAGTCAATGGATTAGTTGAATCTGCGGATTACAGAGCCACCTTTGAAGATCTCTGTAGCGTACCACTTACCGATAAAAACAGACCGATTTAAAGCACGAATCACAGTAGATGGCCCGACACAGGCATGTTCTGTCACCTTGGAATCGACCATTATTGCAGCAGGATCCATGAGTAAGGTGAATTTCCCTGGCCTGGAGAAAAAAAATCATGCATCCAGCGAAGACAGTCATTAAGATAGCTCACAGGAATATGAACTCTTGATGCCATTCTCATTCTGATACTATTTAAACAGGCACCGCCGTGAACCGGGAATAAAGCCTATGGCTGTTAAGAGCCTGATAATTCGAACAACAAATTATTCATCTTAGAGGAGCAAAATCGATATGCATCCAGCAGGACAGGTCATAGAAGCACGCCTTCAACACCTTGAAACCCACCTGGAACAGGAAAATCCCATACTCCTCAGCACCGTTCAGAGCTTTCGTGTTCTCGACTCGGTAGCCTTCCGCATGGGACTGCTGGAGGGTGACAGTTCATTTGCCACCCAGATCCCCTGGTGGCCGCTGATCTCGATTCTAGGCACCTTCTCAGCAGGTAAATCGACCTTCATCAACCACTATATCGGTGACAAGATTCAGCGCTCCGGCAACCAGGCGGTGGACGATAAATTCACTGTCATCTGCTATAGCAAAGAGGCTACAGCACATGCACTGCCAGGTGTGGCGCTCGATTCAGACCCAAGATTCCCGTTCTACCAGATGTCGGATGAGATCGAAAAGGTCGCCAAAGGGGAAGGCGACAGGATCGACGCCTATCTGCAGCTGAAGACCTGTCCAAGCCAGAAACTGCGAGGCAAAATTCTGATCGACTCCCCCGGATTCGATGCCGATGCCCAACGCACTTCCACCCTGCGTATTACCGACCACATCATCGACCTATCCGATCTGGTGCTGGTCTTTTTCGATGCCCGCCACCCGGAACCCGGGGCGATGCAGGATACTCTGAGCCACCTCATCGAACGCACCATCCATCGTAACGATACCGGTAAATTCCTCTATATCCTCAATCAGATCGACACCACCGCCCGGGAGAACAACCCGGAAGATGTGATTGCTGCCTGGCAGAGGGCCTTGGGAGAGAGGGGACTCACCGCCGGACGCTTTTATGCCATCTACAATCCTGATGCCGCAGTACCGATCGAGGATGAAGCCCTGCGTCAGCGTTATGAAAACAAACGGGATCTCGACCTGAGCGAAATTCACAGCCGTATGGAAGAGGTGGAGATCGAGCGGGCCTATCGTATTGTCGGCGCCCTGGAAAAGACTGCCCGGGATATTGAAGAGCGCTGTGTGCCGCTGGTATCCAACACCCTGGAGAAATGGCGCAAACGGGTCCTGATCGGGGACGCTGTCCTGATGGGCGCCACACTGCTTGCGCTGCTGATCTATTCGATCAATGCAGGTTATTGGCAGGGTTTCAGTTTTCAGCCCCCCTGGCTGGCGGCCGACGCCAACAGCCTGATACCCTGGATCGTGCTGCTGCTTGTTGTCGTCCTGCTGACTGTAATTCATTTTACTGTGAGAGGAGTGGCCGCACGCACCCTGGTGAAAGGTCTTCGAAAAAGGGCCAAAGAGATGGGCGTGAAGAGCAATCCGGTAGGCTCGTTCATTCGCAGCACCAAGCCATGGCGCTCGATCTTCAGAAAAAAACCGGCCGGCTGGGGACGTAAATCGCGTAAACAGCTGACCGATGTAGTGCAATCAACCGACACCTACATCCAGACCCTGAACGATCAGTTCACCAATCCTTCAGGCAGCGAGAAACTACTTGCAGCGGAACCTGCAGCCACGGCTCCAGCGACAACGGAAAGCGCTGAGGAGTCCCCGGTGGCCAGCAGCTGACGCCCTCCCCGCCAAGCGCATCGAGGGTGCCTACACGGCACCCTCATCTCATCAACAGTCGTAATATCTGAAAACGATTGAGACTAAATCAACCCGGCCATCCAAGGCAGGGTTGAAGCATCGGTATAACCATGGCTCCGTTGTTTAAGTCCTGTAGAGCTGACAAAGTGTTTACCCCGTTCATTTGAATCAATCGTGAACAAAAACACAGATACGTACTTTGAATACGAACCAGTCAGGCCATAATAGAGTCTATGGTTAGCATCAGAACGGAACTGAGAAGGTCTTGATCGATATGAAACCCAATCAACTGCCTGCACTGTTTGGATTGAGCATTCTTTTAAGTCTGCTGATCACCGGCTGCGAGGAGACCTACACCAAGGAGGTCGATGAGGATCAGAAGATCTCAGACAGCCGCGGAGCGTTTTCCGGAGACCTGGATGACGGGGACCGGTTCGGCGCAGCTCTGGCCAACATTGGCGACCTCGAGGGAGACGGCGTCATCGACCTGGCAGTTGGCTCGCCTTACGATGATGATAACGGAGAGAACCGTGGTGCAGTCTGGGTACTCTTCCTGGATCAGGATGGTCAGGTCGACACCGAGCAGAAAATCTCAGACAGCAAGGGATCGTTCGATGGTGACCTGGATGACGGAGATCTGTTCGGCAGCGCCCTCGCCCCACTGGATGACCTGAATGGTGACGGCTTCAGGGATATTGTGGTCAGCGCACCAATGGACGATGACGGTGGCACCGACCACGGGGCGCTCTGGATCCTGTTTCTCAAGGACGACGGCACGGTTGACTCGTATCAGAAGATCTCCGAAGCGTCCGGCGAGCTGAACGAAAACCTCGATGCGGATGACCAGTTCGGTCATGCGGTTGCGAACATCGGCGACCTTAACAGGGACGGCATCACCGACCTGGCGGTTGGCATGCCCAACGATGATGACGGAGGTACCGACCGGGGAGCCGTCTGGATTCTCTTCATGAACAGTGACGGCACGGTCAGTGCACGGCAGAAAATCTCCTCGGAGAAAGGCGACCTGGAACGCAAACCGAATGATGGAGACCGCTTCGGCAGCTCGGTAACCGCCGTTGGCGACCTGGACAATGACGGGGTCGTTGATATTGCGGTTGGTACCAGCGGCGATGACGATGGGGGTACAGATCGCGGTGCGGTGTGGGTGCTGTTCCTGAACAGCGACGGCACGGTGGATGGGCTGAAGCGAATTTCACATAACCGGGGCGGGCTGGAGGATCAGCTCAACGATGGAGACCGCTTTGGCAGTGCCCTGGCCAATCTGGGTGACCTCAACAACGACGGCAACGATGACCTGATCGTTGGTGCGCCGGGCAGTGACGACGGCGGCAGCAACCGGGGAGCCAGCTGGATTCTGTTCATGCAGGGGGATGGCGAGATCATCTCCGCTTCCAAGATATCCGATACAGATGGGGATTTTGACAGCAGCCTGAATGACAACGATCAGTTTGGCAGTTCATTGGCCGGCATCGGTGACCTGAATCAGGATGACCATCAGGATCTGGCGGTCGGCGCACCCTTTGATGACAACGGTGGAGCCGATAAGGGTGCAACCTGGATACTCTTCCTGGGCCCGACCGAGAGTCACTACGACACCAGTGAGGGGATCATATTCGGCTCCTTCTCCAGTGCCATTCAACAGCAATAGCGGTGCGGTGTCACTCAGTTAACGGATCAACCGCGAATGCATGCCAATCCGCGCTTACAGGCTCTGGTACGAATGGTACTTACATAAGCGTTATTTGGTGGGGCAGGGTCCCACCCTACAGTTGAATTCATCGGGAGAGATACAAGGGTGGGGCCCTGCCCCACCAAAACCCTTTGATAGAACGAGATGCAATGAGTTCTAGTGCTTAACTAAGCACCATTCGTCCTTGGTAGATCTATTTGCGAATATTAGTGGTGCTTGGCGTGCATTCGCGGCCAAAGATTGAAACAGAAAAAGATCAATCGACGCCCGGTCCATTAAAGCGCATACGCCGGTTGCGGCCATCCCGTTTACACTCGTACATCGCCTGATCGGCCTGTGAGTAGAGTTGATCGACCAGCTGACTGGGGGTCAGTTTCTGTTCGGTTTGTCTAGCCAATTCAGTCATGCCGATACTGACCGTCAGTTTGATACCGGGATGGCTGCCGCCCATGTTGAGATTGGTCAAGCGCTCCTGAATCCGTTGCGCCATCAGATCAGCACCATCGATACCGGCCTCAGGTAACAGGACCACAAACTCTTCGCCACCGACCCGGGCTACCAGATCACCACCCCGCGCTTCGTCCATCAGTATCCTGGATATCGCGGCCAGCACCTGATCTCCCGCCAGATGGCCCCATTGATCATTGACCCGTTTGAAATGGTCGACATCGACCAGCATCAGACTGCAAGGCTGTTTGGAGCGGATTGCACGGGAGATATGTGCCTCCGCCTCATTGAAGAAGAAACGGCGATTGTGCAAACCGGTCAACTCATCCACCATCGAGAGTTGTTCATAGCGTTTGCGCAGACGATTGGCCTCTTCCAGGGATTTACCCAGCTCCTCGGTTCTTTGATCGATCAGAATTTCCAACTCATGAAGCATCTGATGATTGTAGAGAATCTGTCCCAGGCAACTGCTGAATAGGCTCAAGGTATGTTGTTGCCAGGGCTCGAAATACTCCGCCATTGGGTGTGAGGCATTGAGTACACCGAGTACCTTATCGCCCATTTTTATCGGTGCACTGATCAACGAGCCAGGCATGTCGGAGACAGTTGAGTCGTGAGGTTTGTATTCACTGCTCTGACTGCAGTCCCGACAGTACTGCAACTGCCCGGAGGCGTAGGCAATACCGACGATACCTTCCCCCGGCTTGAATGTCATACTATCCGCAGCGGTTCGTGAGTTCGGCGACCCGATGATCTCCGCATGGGACTCAGCCATGCTGCGGCCGGATACACATCGTAATACGCCCGCTTCGATTCGAAACACAGAGCAGTGATCGATATTCTGATAGCGAACCAGTTCATCCAACGCTTTGGCCAACAACTCCGCTTCGGTGACCCGCTCAAGATTGATTTGAGAGAGCGCCCGAAGGGCGGACAGGGAGTCGAGTAGATTGAAAAAGCGTTCTCTTAAGTCCATCGATGTCTGGTTAAACGAAAGATCCATGGGACACTCCTGTCAACTCGCCAACATATTGGCAATGACCTTGATCTCCTCTTCTTCGTCGATAAAACCGCTCTTCACCACTGCGATGGTCTCAGCCGACAAACCACAACAGTCGGTAAGCTCCGAAGTGCAATCCATAACCGGTTGCTGCTCCTGTTCAGTCTCGGAGAGCCAGCAGGAGACTGCGCCAACCAAAGTCACCTCTTTGATATGCTCGGAATCGCCAGGCTCATTGGATTGTGCAATGGCGGATACCACCAGCTCCGGCAGATGCCATCGATCCGCTAGCCAGGCCCCGGCCTGCCGGTGATTGATACCGAGCATCTCTGATTCCAGCGTCAGAATATCCGCATCGCCCGCCTGCTGGCGTTTCTGCACAAGCACCTTGTCATAATCCTCTGGAAACAGATGCACCAGAACCAGGACACCGATCTTCATCAACAATCCAGCCAGATAGACCCCATCCGGATCCGGTGGCTCAACGGTGGTGCTGCGTACGCTGAGATGCCTGGCCAGAATTGCGGTGGACAGGGATTCAAGCCAATACTGCTTGATGTCGAACTGATGGCAATTTGAAATATCGAAAGCACCGCTGACGGCAATACTGAAGGCCAGGCTTTTCACCATGTTCAGCCCCAATACGCGAATGATTGCATCCTCAACCCTGAGTACGGGATTCTGCTGGCCAAAGTAGGCGGAGTTGGCCAATCCGAGAAGCCGTGCACTCAATCCAGGATCCTGATCGATCGCCTCCGCCAGTTTGTTGAGTGCAAGATCCTCTTCACTCAACAGCGCAAGCAGTCGGGTTGCGGTTGTTGAAAGTGGTGGTAGGTGCTGCAGTTTCAGCACCTGCTGTTTCGCTTGTCTGGCCGTTTGCATCGTTATATTTGGATCAGGGATAAGTGGTATTACTTCCTTACAACCTTAGCGGCATCGGGACCTCGATCTTTAACCTCCCAATTAGCTAAGGAATAGATCTCTCTGGATGGTGTACTTACTACACTAACCAGTGTAGTATGGCCTTATTCAGATGCCACATTGAGTTTATCAACCTGTTTAGCTGGCGGGCTTCGGCCCGCTTCCCGTCGACTGATCAACCACCACCCAGATGAATCCACAGCGCTACATTTATGCCTATCCTCACCCCGCTGTGACCACCGATGTGGTGCTGTTCACCATCCAGATGGATACCCTGTCGGTGCTCCTCATTGAGCGTAAAAATCCCCCTTTTCAGGGCATGTGGGCACTACCGGGAGGCTTTCTCGACATCTCGGAAGATCTGGAAGCCTGCGCCAAAAGAGAGCTGCAGGAGGAGACCGGGATCGAAGGCATCTATCTTGAACAGCTCGGCACCTTCGGTACACCGCAAAGAGATCCACGGGAACGGGTGATCAGTGTCACCTATTTTGCCTTGAGCCCGTCGGACCATCTCTGCCCCAGCGCTTCCAGCGATGCCGCAGAAGCGGCCTGGTACCCGATCACAGAGCTGCCGGCGCTGGCCTTCGACCACGCTCAGATCATCCACCTGGCCAGACAACGGCTGATCGCCAAACTGGGCTACAGTACCATCGCCTTTCAGATGCTGCCCGAGACCTTTACCCTGAGTCAGTTGCAATCGGTCTACGAAGTCCTGCTAAACGAAGCGTTGGATAAGCGAAATTTCCGCAAGGCGATCCTGGCACGCAATATCATTCGCGAGACAGGCGAGACGGCCAGGCACGGCAATCATCGTCCTGCAAAAACCTATCAGGTCCTCAACCCGAGACAGGTTGAGATCATTAAATAGTCAACGAGACACCCATGAACATCGAATCTTTGAAACTGCCCGAGATTAAAGTCCCTGAACACCCCCAATGGCCGACACTTTCAGAGCAGGAGAAGCAGCAGCTGAAACAGCAGATCCGCGACAGGTTACAGCAGCAGAAGGCGGTGGTCGTTGCCCACTACTATACCGATCCGGAGCTACAGGCCCTGGCGGAAGAGACCGGCGGTTGCGTCGCGGACTCTCTGGAGATGGCCAGATTCGGCACCCAGCAGGAGGCAGAGACCCTGGTGGTTTGCGGGGTTCGTTTCATGGGAGAGACCTCGAAAATTCTCAACCCGGAGAAGCGGGTCATCATGCCCGACCTGAATGCCACCTGCTCACTCGACGAGGGCTGCCCGGCCGATCTGTTCAGTGATTTCTGTGATGCCCACCCAGACCATACGGTAGTGGTCTACGCCAACACCAGTGCCGAGGTGAAAGCCCGCTCCGACTGGGTGGTCACCTCCGGTATCGCCCTACCCATCGTCGAACATCTCGCCGCCAAAGGGGAGAAGATTCTGTGGGGACCGGACCGCCATCTGGGCAGCTATGTGCAGCGTGTCACCGGGGCGGATATGCTGATGTGGCCAGGCTCCTGTGTGGTCCATGAGGAGTTCAAAGCCGTGGCGCTTGAAAGAATTCGCCGTCTGCATCCGGATGCAGCTGTGCTGGTCCACCCGGAATCACCGGAAAATGTCATCCAGCAGGCCGATGTCATCGGCTCCACCACCGCACTGATCAAAGCGGTTGCCAATATGGACAACAAAGAGTTCATCGTTGCCACCGATGGGGGCATCTTCTACAAGATGCAGCAGATGGCCCCGGAGAAGATCCTGATCGAAGCGCCAACCGCCGGTGAAGGGGCAACCTGTGTCAGTTGCGCCCACTGCCCCTGGATGGGGATGAATGCACTGCAGAATCTCAATCAGGTTCTCGAGTCTGGTGCCAATCAGATCGAGATCGATGCGGGGATACGTGAACAGGCGGTGATACCGATCCAGCGGATGCTCGATTTTGCCGCTCAACAGAACATAGGTATGCGTGACAAAGGCAATGCCTGATTTAGAAACTGTTGTGTCGGTCTCCGCTCAGGCCCTGTTGTCTAAACTTCAGGTATGACATGATTTCATCCAGCAACCGGTTTCAGGTTTAGGGCCTGTTAACACGAATCCATAATGTGACTTGAGGCCCGGGAGATTCAGATCCTTCATGACTGATTTTATTCTCGACTATGAACTGACCATCCGCCTGACGGCATTTTTCTCTATTTTTGCCGTGATGGCGGGCTGGGAAGCGCTACAACCCTGTCGTCAGCAACGCTTCACCAGAGGTCAGCGCTGGTTTGCCAACCTGGGCATCACCCTGCTCAATACCCTGCTGCTGCGATTGCTGTTTCCCGCAGCCGCAGTGGGATTTGCCGCGTTCGCCGAATTGAAAGGCTGGGGGCTGCTCAATGAGATACAACTACCCTTCTGGCTCAGCGTGATCATCGCCGTGACGCTGATGGACATGGTTATCTATCTGCAGCATGTGATGGTGCACGCGATACCCGCCTTGTGGCGCCTGCATCGGGTGCATCATGCCGATCCGGACTACGATCTGACCACCGGCGCCCGCTTCCATCCGATCGAGATTCTGCTCTCCATGCTGATCAAAATCGCCACCATTGCCGCGTTGGGACCACCGGTTATCGCAGTCTTGATCTTTGAGGTAATACTCAATGGCATGGCGATGTTCAACCATGGCAACGTCTCGCTGCCAAAGCCCCTCGACCGGCTATTGCGCTGGTTGGTGGTGACACCGGATATGCATCGGGTACACCACTCGGTGATTCCCGGCGAGACCAACAGCAACTTCGGCTTCAATCTGTCGATCTGGGACCGCCTGATGGGCACCTACAGGGAGGCACCGAAACTTGGCCATATCGAGATGCAGATCGGCGTCAACTCGTTGCAGGATCCACTGTTGACGACAAAGCTGAGCGGGATGCTGAAAATCCCGTTTCTAAAGAATAGTCAGGGTGGAGACGATTATAATGTTCAAGATCGTACCTGGCCGGGTCAAGGAGACAGCCTTTGAACATCGAGAACTACGACGTCTATTTTTCCGGTGCACTGATCAAAGACAGTGATCCTGAAAAGGTGAAACGAAAAGTCGGCGCCATGTTCAAACTGGAGGGCGAGCGACTGGAGCGCCTGTTCAGCGGCAAACCGATCCCGATCAAACGGGGTATCGATATGGATCGGGCGATCAAATACCGGGTGGCCTTTCGAGACGCCGGTGGACTTGTGGATATCGTACCCGCCGGCGAACCGCCCCCCAAACCCAAACCACCAGCAGCGGAACGTCCTGAACAGGGCTTGCCACCACAGCAGGCCAAACCGGCACAGCCGACTGATACCCTGACCCTGGCTGACGGACCTATGGAACCCCCACCGGAGCCGCCCCATCGGGAGATCGAGGCGCCAGACTTCTCGCTGTCTAAAGATGGATTCGATCTATCGGACTGCACGCCCGAGGTGACACCCCAGGTGATCCCTGATATCAGCAATCTCGACTTCTCCAAAGAGGACTCAAAACTGGATCAGACAAAGGAGCCCGAAACCCTGCACATCGATACTTCCGCACTCGATTTTGATACCTCGGAACACGACCTGGAAGAGCAGCGCCCAGCGCCAACACCCAATATCGATACCGGCTCCCTCTCCCTCTCACCGGCTAAACAGGGCACTCTGGAGGATTGCCAGGAGGAGGTTGAACCCGCCGCTATCCCGAATCTCGACCATCTGAAGATTGTTGAAGGGGCTGAGCAGAAGCCAACCGGGGAAAAGGCAAAATTCAAGTTATCGGACGACTGACCCTGTCTGAGAGAGATTCAGAGCTGACTCATCTGAATCAGAAATCGAGGTAGGTCTCCATGGAGGACTTGGTCGCCTCTGAAAGCCCCTCCTTCTGTTGTTGATCGATCGGTCGGCCCGTCTCGAGAATCCCCTCCATGGCGCCAAAGGTGCGCTCTGCATAGAAACGCAGCAGCAACCGCTGATCGTCATCGCTCATCCAGATGTGTACCGATTCACCCAACTCCCCATTATCCGGATCGATCTCTCGCAGTTTCAACCTGAACGACGGCCTGTCCCAACCGGCGCGGATCAAGCGTTCCCGACTGACGTCGATGCGAAACCACTCGATCTCCTTGCCGTTGAAGGTGGAGAACTCAATCGGGCTGCCACTCTCGATCGGCATGCTGCGCAGACGGTGTATCAATCCCATATAGTCCAGCGCCTGGGAGCCATTCATCTGCAGAGCTTTGGTCTGATTCAGCGCTGACCATCGATCATTGCTCAGGGCAGCCACAGGCTGCAGACTGGCTGGGGGTGACGGGGAGTTCTCTTCGGCCTGCTCCCCGGTCTGATAGTGATGAGCGTAACCCTTCTCACGGTCGAACCAGAAGAACTCTTCCCTCTGCTTGCGAAATCTTAAAGTCTTGAAGGCGATCAAGGGGTGCAGTTCCCGGGCATCCAACCAGCTTCGGTAGCTGAGCCGTACCGGATAGAGCAGTTCCGCTTTCGAATAGGGCGCCGTGGTCAGATGCAGATTGGTGATGTAGGCGGGCATGCTCAGCACCTGCCCCAGTTCCTCTTCCACATTCAGGGTCAATTTGGCGATATCCAGCTCCACATAACCGGTGATCAGACCACGGAACTTGAGGGTGTACTCCAGTTGTTCCCCCAATAGGGGCTGGTTGGCTGCAGCAGACAGGGTGGTGAATCCCCACAGCAGTAGTAATAGGGCTTCAATTCGCAGAATCACCCATCGGCGGGTTTCAACACCACTCATTGGCTATACTCGGCAAAACACTGTTGGCACGTTTCTCGCAGAATAGTGCATAACCTATTAAATCGCAGCATAGAGCGTCAATTTTTTGTCTCTAGAGGTTCAAAACCATGATAAATCCTGTCAACAGCGACAAAACCGTTCAAACCACAACGGATAAGTCCGGCCACTCCCAGGCCAGCGGTAACACCGATCAGCCCAGAGGCAACGCCGTAGAGCAGGCACAGGCAGCGGTTGAACAGCGGCCGACACTGGATGTGGATAACGCTCGTCATCTCTACCAGATGGAGACCACCCGCAGCGGTCAGACCGACCCGATCAGCACCCCCCAACAGGCCCGTTCTATGCTCGATTCCCTGTTGCAACAGATCTCCAGCTCCCCTGAATCGGCCGCCCAGGCACAGATGGCACAGGTTTCAAAACCTTTGGCCAATCTGTTGGAGAGTGCACCGGCTTAGGGCCAACCGCCAGCAAGCCGGATCAGCAGGCTGCTGGCGTACATAATCCCGTTGGATGGTTTTACCCCTTCAGGGTTCCCCGGCTGCTGAGACTCCCTGCCTGAGCCGCTCGATCTCCTGCTTGCAGCCGATCACAACCAGGATATCCCCCGCATCGAGACGGTGATCGACGCCACTGTTGGTAAAGATCAGCTGGTTGCTCAGCTCAAGATCCACCACCCCAAGCACGATCAGGTCATATTTTTTATTCAGCTCGAGATCACTCAACGCCATACCGGCCAACACCGATGAATCGGGGATCTCTATTTCCGCAATATCGATGTGCTTGCCGAAAACCGTGTGTTCAAGCATCTCCACCAGATAGGGGCGGGCAATCATCTCATGCACCCGCTGACCGCTGATCTCATAGGGATCGATGACTTTGGTGGCTCCAGCGGCCAGCAACCGCCCACTGGATTCAATCGATTCCGCAACACAGATAATCTTCAGATCCGGATCCAGAGCCCGGGCCGAGAGGGTCAGGAAGAGGTTTTTCGGCTCTTCGGAAAAGAGACAGAAAATTGTCTTTACCCATTTTCCAATCCCAATTCCCAGCAGTTTTTCATCATCGGTATAGTCGATGACCGCAGCCTGAAGTCCCTTTGCCAGCAGTCCCCCTACCTCATCAAGGTTGTTACTGTAGAGATAGACCTGGATGCCGCGCTCAGACAGCTGCATCGCCACCTCGTGTCCCAGTGCGCTACAACCGAAGATCAAGGTATCCTGCCGTGCCACTAGAGCTCCCCCCGTTCCAGACAGTCACGCAGATGGACGACGCTGTATTCATGTCCGATCAATACCAACAAGTCGTTAGCCTGCAGAGTGAATTGCTCGCCTGGGTTGAAGTAGAAACAGCGCTCATTCAGGTTGAAACAGCTGTTATCGATCTCCGAGTCACAGCAGCCATCCCTGATGATACCGAAGGGGATCAGTTTCCTGGCGAGAAAATCGATCTCTCCCATCTGTTTGCCGGCCAGAGAGCTGTCACGTTTGATGCGTACCGCTTCGATGCCTTCGCTGGTCTGTCGGGTGAGCAGACCGTAAACCGCTTCAAAGGCCACCGGTTGACCCGCATACTCGGCAGCGATCAGGCCAAATACCTCATAAGGTGCCACACAGTGGCTTGCCCCGGCCCGATAGAGCTTGTTGACGTTCTCCCGGTGGTTGGCCCTTGAGATGATCTCGATATCGGGATTCATCTGCCGCGCGATCAGAGTGATGTAGACATTCACCACATCATCACCGGTCAAACAGAGCAGCCGATTGATACGGGTATCTATCCCCATACTCACCAACAGCGAGTTATCCTCCCCGTTGCCCATCACCGCCAGATAACCGCGCTGTTTCGCCAGCCGGATGTTCTCTTCGAGCGGATCCACCACCACAAACGAGCGCTTATCCTCGGAGAGCCGTTCCGCCACCACCTGTCCAACCCGACCAAAACCGCAGACCAGGGTATCGACATGCTTACGCTCCACCTCGGAAAAAACCCGGTGGGCGCGTATCTCATGAATCTTCTCGCCAAAGGCGGAGACGATAATCGAGGTGAAGAACGAGATCACACCCAATCCAGCGATGATCAACACCAGACTGATTACCCGGCCCTCAGTGGTCTGCGGAGTGATATCCCCGTAGCCGACAGTCGACATGGTCACCAGGGCCCAATAGACGCTGTCGAAAAAACCGTCGATCTGCCCACCGTCATGTTCCGCCTCGAAGAAAAAGATCGCGGTGGCGGCGGTAAAGGTGATAAACGCCATGAAGATGAACAGGGTGACCAGCTCAATGCGTTTTTCAGACAGCACCTTGACGAATTCACTGATACTGCGGGTGTAGCGGAACAGCTTGAACAGTCTGAAGAGCAGAAAGATGCGCAGGAACCTGAGCGGTCGATAGCTTGGAATGATCGCCAACAGATCGATGATCGCCAGGGGTTGAACCATATATCTGAGCTTGCCGATTACTGCACTGTAGAGGGCTGGCCCGAGACGAAACGTCTCATTGATGAACTCGGCCCGCTCGTAGCGTTCAATGATGACTTTATGACTGTCGTTGTAGAGCCAGAAACGCAGCAGATACTCGATGATGAAGATAGTCACTGCCCCCACTTCGATCAGATCGCCCCACAACCCGAGATCGTGTTTCACTTCATAGATCAGCAGCCAGACGCTGAGCAGCACCAGCAAAATCATGAAGATATCAAAGTAGGGACGGATCGGTGCGCGGGGATTCTGCAGCAGATTGTAGACTCCACCCTTCAGACCCTTATAGCGGGAAGAACCCTCAAGGGTGTAACAATATTTGATGATTTTTTGCGCAAATGACATGACGCAGGATGAGCCCACCACCGGGTTGATCACACTGTTAACCGGTTATATCGGCAGAGAAGTAAAATCCTGGAGCCGCATAAAATGGGGTTAGCTGAGCGTGGTACTTACTCGAGCGCTATTTGGCGGGGCATGGCCCACCACAAGGCTCTGATAAAACGAGTTGCAATGAGTTTTAGCGCTTAAGCAAGCACCATTCGGATTATGGAAGCTGTTGCGGATTGTAAGCAGAGAGCTCAATACGCTCACCGTCGGCCACAATGATCTCCCGACCATCCTGGGTGACGAAGTGGCGATCATCCACATCCATTCTTCTTGCGATGTAGCTGACACTGCGGCCTGTCTGGGCATCCACAACCCTTACCGTAACCAGGCGATACCCCTGCTCCACCTGCCAGCCCAGATAGATCAGGCTGGCCGAAATCATCAGCGCCAACAGAGCATAACTAACCCACTTGATCGTTCGGTTCGAGCTCTTCTCTTTGGCAACCGGCCGGGAGATCCGTGCGGGTTCATTGAGGGACTGTTGACGATGCCGAATGACCAGCCAGGCAACGCCGATTACAGCCAATGTCAGGAGTATTTTACTTATCACGATCGGGAGTCTTGTAGGCTCTGCCTAGGACCTGTTAACACGAATCCAATCGGCCCTGCTGTGACTATTTTTTCGCCCAGCAAGGCAGATTGAGCGAATGATAACGCCGCTGGGCGGAAAAATAGCCTCAGCCCCCTCTTCAACATCAATATGGGGGGTTGTCCCTGAAAAAGCGCCGCTCAGCGTTGCTCGTCGTTCATTTGGAATAACCAAACCTCTCTCCTCGCGCCTCGATTGGCACTTTTTCAGGGGCAACAGGGCCAATTGGATTCGTGTTAACAGGCCCTAGCGTTAGAGATAGCGATTCACACAATATTCGTGTGTTCAGTGAGAATTCCGTCTACGGAACAAACTCAGACTGTGCGCATCCTAAAGGAATAAATAGACAGAGTACAGGTTGGACGATTTAAAGCGATAGGCTGATGAAACATAGCAAGCAGGACCACTGGCTTTCATGAACATCAATCCATGTTTTTAAACATCTGCAGGAATCAACCCTGACAACATCAGAAGTCCCGCCAACGACCTGTATCCAAGTGACCCTTGCAGCCTGAGTGGTGATGGATTTACTATCCACCTATGTTATATCGAATCGCAATCATAGTAAGCCTGTGTTTGATCGTCATATCGGCCTGCAGCAAACAGGCGGAACCGACCATCACCCTCTCCCGTGCGGTACAGATCGGTGACATCGACCAGTTGGAGCGTAATCTGCACTGGGGCGCCGACGTCAACAAAGCGGATACCAGCGGTTTGACACCACTGCATGTGGCAGCCCAGAAAGGCAGCCTGGTGATGAGTAAGATCCTGGTGAAAAATCAGGCCGACCTGGAAGCAGTCGATCCCCAGGGACACTCTCCTGTGCTCAAGGCGCTGATTGCACGAAACCCGATCATTGCCGAATTTCTGGTTGAGAAGGGAGCGAATATCGAGCCGAACAGCGCCCTGCATGAGACCGCAGCCTTGGGCAGTGCCGACCGGGATGTGGTCGGTTTTCTCATCAAACAGGGGGCAAAACTCGACAACCAGGATGAGAAAGGCAATACTCCGCTCCACTCCGCGATTCTCAATGATCAAAGGGTCTCGGCAAAGTATCTGATCAATCGTGGCGCAAGCCTGGATATTGCCAACCAGGAGGGCCTGACCCCACTGGGCCTGGCCAAACAGAAAGGCAATCAGGATATCATCCGGATGCTGATTCAATTCGGTGCATCGGAAGATCGTTAAACTGTTTCATCAACCTATGGGATTTACATATCAATATGGCATCAACACCTGACGAGCTCACAGTCACCTATACGGAAGACGGCATCGATGTGGTCAAAGAACTGGACAAGGTTGTTCTCTCCAAAGGGGCCTGGACCACAATCATTTTCCGTTTTCAGGATTGGGATCGCGCCAAGCAGCAATACAGTGCCGACAAGTACACCATTCGACGCTATCAGAAGCGCAATGGCGAGTACATGCAGAAGAGTAAATTCAACATCTCCAGCAAGGATCAGGCGAAAGGCATCATCGATGCCTTGCAGAAGTGGTCGGAAGAGTAGTATTAAAGCCAAGTTGGTAACCCCTGGTTTATCTGCCTGTGTTGCAGGATAGAACCCTCCTTGTAGATCGGGTGAATCCTATTGACTGCAATGAGACGCCTTTTGATACAAAAGCTCCTTAGCAGAAAAGAAAATCAGTCCGCAAATGAACGCGAATAAACGCAAATGTTGTTTATCAGCACGCCTTTGCTGATCAAGTTATCCCTATCATCCTGGTGAGTGCCCACATCTTTCGGGTTTTGCTGTTGAGAGCAACTAAAGGTAATGCATTCTGCATGAGATTCTGACAACACCTATATCAGGCTATTGATTTGAACTTCTCAGACCTACCGATTCACCATACACCATTTGCGTTTATTCGCGTTCATTTGCGGACTGAATGCTCTTTTCCAGGAGCAAGTCCTGGTGGCTAAACGGGTTACAGCGGCGCCACCTGCTCGGCCCAGGCCAGCAGGTCGGCAATCAATGCCCGCTTCTGTTCGCTCAGCTCCGGATCGGCCTCCAGCTGATCCAGCGTCTGCAGGTAGAGATCCAGGTTGATGCTGCCTCCCCCCTCCTCCATCATCAGGCGTTCACTGCGATACTCCTCCCAGCGCTGGCGCTCCTCCTGATTCAGGGTTTCCGGCCAGTTTCTGGCCCGGTAACGGAACAGCATCTCCACCAGTCTTGGATCATCGAATACCGGCGGAAAATCGGCCAGGGTCTCAGGCTCCGACTCAACGATCTGATTCATGCGCTGTCGATCACTGCTGGAAAAGAAACCTCCGGAGTAGATCGCCAGATCGGGATCGCTCACCGACTCGAACTCACGCTGCCGATGGACCTGTTCGATGTCAGCCATGAAGCGGTCCGCCTTCAGCAGTGCCGCACGATGGCGCTCTGCCTGGTCGAGGTCGATCTGCCAACGCTCCGCAGATTGCGGATCCAGGGTGTTGATCGGCACTACCACCGGGCATTTGTTGATGTGAATCGTCTTGATCGGCAACCGCGCCACATCTTCCGGGAGTTGATCCTTGGGTGTGAACAGACGTTGATGCAACGTCTCCACATCAAGCGAGAACAGCGGCTCCGGATCGTAACGTAGGTCGTAAACAACAATGCCGTTTGGATTTGCCGGATGTTTGATCAACGGCATCACCATGGCGATACATCCCCGGGCCGACGGATACATGGAGGATACATGCAGCACCGCCTCACGCTGCTGCAGATTCAGACGTGACGCAACCACCTGCTTGGCACGACTGTTGAACAGATAGTCATACAGCTTCGGCTGGCGCTGCTTGACCAGTCTGGCCATGCCAATGGTGGCGTAGACATCCGACAGAGCATCATGAGCGGCGGCGTGTTCTATGCCGTTTGCCACACTCAACTCCTCCAGCCGAAAGCTGGTCACCCCCTGATCGTTTTTTGGCCACTCGATCCCATCAGGCCGCAGCGCGTGGGTCAGTCGAACCATATCGATGATATCCCAGCGGGAGGAACCGTTCTGCCACTCTCTGGCATAGGGGTCGTAGAGATTTCGATAGAGGGTATTGCGGGTGACTTCATCGTCGAAGCGCAGACTGTTGTAACCCACACCGCAGGTTCCCGGCGCTGCCAGCTGTTGATGGATGGCGCGAATGAACTCGGCCTCCACCAGACCATGCTGCTGGGCATACTGAGGGGTTATTCCGGTGATCATGCAGGCGATCGGCTGGGGCAGCATGTCATCACTGGGTTTGCAGTAGACGACCAGTGGTTCACCCACAGGATTGAGATCCTCATCGGTGCGCACACCGGCAAACTGGGAAGCCCGGTCGCGACGGGGATCCGCCCCCCAGGTCTCATAATCGTGCCAATAGAAACTGAATGTCATATTCGTAGGGCCCGTTAACACTTATCCAAATCGTTAATCCTTACGCCGTTGCTGCACAAACAAAATCAAGGCCAAGAGTAACAGCGGCAGGATCAGAAACCAGTTTTTATCCGGTTGCTGTTGAGGCAGATAGTAGCCGTGGACCCGGTGGGTGAAACCCGCTTCCAGGCCGGCCCCTTCCGCCGCACTCATAAACACCACATCAACCACTCTCAGCCCTTCACTATCCGCTTCGGTCAACAAGCCAAAGGACTCAAGGGAGAGCACACCCTGCATCGTCGGCGCCTGCAGCAGCACATCCTTTTTTATCAACTCACCACTCTCATCCTCCACCTCCACTTGCACACGCAGCTTGTCACCGGACTGCAGCTCAGCAAGATAGCCATCGATCTGCTGTGGCGGCTGCCATGCCATGGATGGATAGAACTGCTGCTGCCAGAAATCGGGCCGGAACAGGGAGAACACCACCAGCAGCAGTGCGGCACTCTCCCAAAGGCGACTGCGAACGATCAGCCAACCCTGGGTTGCGGAGACAAACAGCAGCATCGCCGCAAGACCCTGCAGTGCGACAAACAGAAAATCCCCCACACCGGAGACACCGATCATCAGCAGCTCGGTATTGAAGATAAACATAAACGGCAGAATCGCGGTACGGATATCGTAAAAAAATGAACGCAGTCCGGTTTGAATCGGATCGCCGCCGGAGATGCCCGCGGCGGCGTAGGCCGCCAGACCTACCGGTGGTGTGTCATCGGCCAGGATGCCGAAATAGAAGACAAACATATGCACCGCGACCAATGGAATGTCGAGTCCGTGGGAAGCGGAGAGCTGCACGATCACCGGGGCCATCAGGGTCGAAACCACGATGTAGTTCGCTGTGGTGGGCAGGCCCATTCCCAGAATCATGCAGATCAGGGCGGTCAGTATCAGCATCAGCACCACCGATCCCATGGAGAGCACTTCCACCAACTCTCCAAGCACCTGGCCGATGCCGGTCAGGCTGACGGTTCCCACCACGATACCGGCGGTGGCGGTGGCGACACCGATACCGATCATGTTTCTGGCGCCATTCTCCAGACCGGTGATCAGGGATCTGAAACCCTTGCTAAACCCTTGCCTCAAGCGATCGCCGTTATAGAGGGCCCGCAACGCCTCTTGAGTCAGCTGTATCACCATCATCAGACAGATCGCATAGAAGACTGACGTGGCCGGAGAGAGACGCAGCAACATCAGGCACCAGACCAGCACCAGGATAGGCAATAGAAAATGCAGCCCGCCCAACAGAGCCTGGCTTGGAGTCAGCCCCTCAAGAGTCTGCTCATCCTGCTGGCGCAATCCATAGCGGACCTCAGCGTAGATCAACAATCCGTAGAGTGACAGGATCAACAGGGCATTTCCCCAGAAACTGTACTCCCCCAGCAATTGATCGACTAACCCCACCAGCCAATAAGCCAGCAGAAAAAACAGCGCCACCCCCGAGAGGGTCAAGCCCCATCGGAGCAGGCGGGACCAGAGCGTGCCCACACGCTTGCGGTGTGCCGCAGGCATGCCCGCCTTGACCGCCTCCAGGTGGACCAGATAGAGCAGTGCGATGTAACTCAGCAGGGCAGGCAGAAAGGCGTGCTTGATCACCTGCAGATAGGAGAGATTGAGGTACTCCACCATGAGGAACGCAGCCGCCCCCATCACCGGCGGCATGATCTGACCGTTGGTTGAAGCCGCCACTTCGATCGCTCCGGACTTCTCTGAAGAGAAACCGATCTTCTTCATCAAGGGGATGGTAAAGGTACCGGTGGTAACCACATTGGCGATGGATGAGCCGGAGACCATACCGGTCAATCCCGATGCCAGTACCGCCGCTTTGGCAGGGCCTCCGCGACGATGCCCCACCAGGGCATAGGCGACGCGGATGAAATAGTGTCCCCCGCCGGCCTGCTCCAACAGGCTGCCGAACAGAACAAACAGAAACACAAACCCGGCGGATACCCCCACCGCCACACCGAAAACTCCCTCGGTGGAGAGCCACTGGTGTGAGGCAACCCGCTCCAGAGAAGCCCCTTTATGGGCCAGCAGGTCAGGTAGTATGGGCCCGGCGAAGGTATAGCCTAAAAAACAGGCGCCGATCAGCATCAGCGGCCAACCCAGCGCCCTTCGGGTTGCTTCCAACAGCAACAACACACCGGCTACCGCCACCCCCACATCGAATCCGGAGGGAGCCCCTGCCCGCTCAGCCAACGCTTCGTAAAAGAGAAACAGATAGGCAGCACAAAAGGCGGCGGTTGCCGCCAACAACCAATCCATCAAGGGGATCTGATGGCTGATGCGTCGTCTGAAGGGAAAAAACAGATAGGCCAGAAAAATTGCAAAGGCGAGATGGATTGAACGGATCTCAGTATCGTTGAAGACACCGATCCCAAAGGTAAAAGGCAGTGGCGAGGCGGCCCACAGTTGAAACAATGCCCAGCAGAGCGCGGTAGCCATGAGAAAACTTTTGGTCAAACCTGTGGGACGCCTCCCACCGTACTCAACCGTCTCCACCATTTCCAACTGATTTACGTTATTCTTCTGCACCATCTGTTCACAACCTGCCACGCGAGCCATGTGTCTTAAATCTCTGTCAGCTACTCTATCACTCTTGATCTGTTGCGTATCGATCCAGCCCGTTTTTGCGGATGATGGGGTAGCGTCCTCCTGGCGCCACCAGGTCGAACTGGGATTGAATGGGGCCTCCGGCAACAGTGAGACGTTAAACCTTCATCTGGGTTTCAATACCGATTACGCCGATCCGCTGAAAACCTGGAAATTCTCATCCGCCTACGATCGTTCGAAAAGCGATGGCGATATCTCCGCAAACCGCTTCTTCGCCGACCTGAAACGGGAGTGGATCTGGCCGCAGAACCCCTGGTTCTCATTCCTTCAGGGACGCTACGACCGGGATGAGTTCAAGGATTGGGACGATCGTCTCTCCGCCTCCGGCGGTACTGGCTACCAGCATCTGAAGAGCGACAACTGGGATATCGCCAGCCGGATCGGTCTGGGTGGATCGATCAGCCGGGGCGATGATGAGGATATCAGAACCCCGGAGCTGGTACTGGCGCTCGATCTGGGCTGGATCATCTCGGAGTTTGAGCGATTCGAGTTCACCACAGCCTTCTATCCGGATCTGGACGATACCGGGGAGTACCGCAATCTGACGGCTCTAAACTGGTCGATGAAAATGGCCGAGGCACGCAATCTTGCCATCAAACTCGGACTGAGAAACGAATACGACTCCGATGTCAGTGAAGATCAGGAGAACAACGACTTCACCTACAACCTCTCACTGCTATGGCAGATCTGATCGATCCGATTCTGACAGCTCGATCTGATGAACTGGCATAGTGGGCAGTCTATCCGCCAATAGACACTAATTACCGCGAATGCCCGCCAATCAATTCAAAGGATACTCTTGTGCGGAACAGTCCCCAGTGGTTTATGACGAGTTGATGCGGAAAATCAGGTGAATGTTGCATGGGCTGGTGCATGACTCGGCACCAGCCCATCCGGTCAGGTGAGGATTAAAGCCAACCCTTCTCTTTGTAGTAGCGCATCGCACCTTTGTGAAATGGCGCGCTATTACCCTCCAGCATAGCCGTCGCCTGGAGATGGGCGAACGCAGGATGCAGCTGGCGGAATTTATCCAGATTGTCGAACACCGTCTTGACCAGTTGATAGACAACCTCTTCATCAACATGCTCCGCTGTAACCAGGGTCGCCTTGACGCCGAAGGTGGGGGTATCGCTATCACTGCCCCGATAGATCCCACCAGACACCATCGCCGGTGCATAGTAAGGGGTTGTCTCGATCAGTTTTTCCACCAGATCGCCATCCACGGCAACCAGGTGGGTGTCGCAGGCGGTTGCTGCTTCTTTGATCGAGGCGTTGGGGTGGCCCACAACATAGACCATGGCATCGATCTTGTTGTCACACAGGGCTCTGGCCTGTTCAGTGGCTTTCAACTCCGAAGCCAGCTTGAAATCCTGCTTACTCCAGCCATGTTTCTCCATCATGACCTCCATGGTGCCCCGCTGACCTGAGCCCGGATTACCGATATTGACTCGTTTACCTTTCAAATCTGCAAAGGTTTTGACACCGCTCTCTTTGCGGGCCATTACGGTAAAGGGTTCACTGTGGATCGAGAACACCGCCCGCAGACTCTTGTTGGCTCCCTGTTTGGAGAACTTTGAACTGCCCTGATAGGCGTGATACTGCCAATCGGACTGGGCGACACCGAAATCGAGCTCTTTTGCGGCAATCGTATTGAGATTGAAGATCGATCCACCGGTGGATTCCACGGAGCAACGTATTCCATGATCCTTTCTGCCCTTGTTCAACAACCGGCAGATGGCGCCACCGGTCGGATAGTAGACCCCGGTCAGACCACCGGTTCCAATACTGATAAACCGCTGTTCGGCACTGACACCGATCAGCGGTAACATCAACAGACATATCCCGAATAGCTTTTTCATGTTTCACGACCTCCGTTATATTTTTGATCTTTGAATTCTAATTCTGTTCATCCCCACTTCAGACTGACTGACTCTGTGGGAATTGCTGAATGCGTCGAATGTTACTTCAAAAAACTCGCCACCGCTTGAGCAAAAGGAACCGGTTGCTCCGCATACAACCAGTGGCCGGCAGCGTGAATCATGCGTCTACGATTGTGCGGAAAGTAGTCATCGATGCGCCTGATCGCCTGCTGGTTCACATAGTCCGACAGTTCACCATGAATGAACAGGGCATCCCCGGGGAAGGTGTTACCCGCCACCTCGGGAAAGTCTGTCAGCAGCGGCATCGCTTGTTTCAAGCTCTGCAGATTGAAGCGCCACTCCCACTGCGCTCCCCTTTTTTGCAGATTCTGCAGCAGGTATTGACGAACCCCTGGCTCGGCAACATAGCCGGAGAGATGAAGATCGGCCGCATCACGACTCTCCAACTGTGCCAGGGGCATGGTCTGCAGCCCCTTGAATATGGACGCAAAACGGTGCTCATAGGCGACCGGTGCAATATCCGCCACCAGCAACTTCTCCACCCGCTCAGGATTTGTAAGAGCGGTCAGCATGGCCACTTTACCACCCATGCTGTGTCCCAGCAGTGAGACTGTCTGCAGATCGAGAGCGTCACACAGGGCCAGCAGGTCATCAACCATCAGCGGATAGCTCATCTCACTGTAGTGTGGAGATCGGCCGTGGTTGCGCAGATCCAGATTGATGATTCTGAACTGATCCTGAAGTAGCCTGACGATACCCATCCAATTGCTGGTCGATCCGAACAGTCCATGCATCAGGCAGAGGACCGGCTTTTCAGGATCACCCAGATCTCTGAAGTAGAGCGGTGGCGCATCACTCATCACACGCTCCTATCTGTTTCATGGGGGGCATAGAGACACTCGAGATCATAGAGCTGGATGAACAGATTCAAAGCCTGCTGCGGCTCAGTGGAGTCCCCGCTCAGCTGTTGAAGCAGTTGCGAAGCGCTAAAACCACTACTGCTTTGTGACGCTGCCGTGAGCAGCCGATGCGCTGATCCTTGCGCATCAATCGACAGCTTGCGTCCACGCAGCAACCACTCTGTGTCGCCTGCCTCATCGGTTACCCGTCTCAACTGAGGACTCAGACAAAACCGTTTCGAGAGGAACTCTTCCCTGCTCGGCAGATGTCGCGGCTGATCCTCCTTCCTTGCCGCCACCAGGGTCAGTTTGGGTCGGTAGGTAAGGCGTTCGATCAGTTGATAGGTCATTGAGGGTTCAACGCTCTGCAGTTGTTCGATCAGCGCCTCATCGTCACAGATCGTCTGTAGCGACCAGTCATCTGGTTCATGCCAACGAATGAACTTCAAACCAGCCTTATCCAGCAACTGCAACAACGCCTCGATGTCATAGCTCTGCTCATGCACATGCAGGCATCGATCGGCAAACTCCACCTCATCCACAGACGAGGTACCCTGCCAGCAGTTGCCATGAAATACCCCCCTCTCGGCAATCCGTGCCAGGGCTCTGGCCGTCGCTGCCCTCTCCCCAGCTTGCTCAGCCGATGGTGAAACCATCTGCAGTGCCTGGAGAAACCGATCCAGAGGTTGCCGGCCATAGCGACCATCGACCATCAATGACAACACCCCATGAGGCGCCAATTGTTGCGTCAGCTGCTGCAGGCCTCTCAGTGGATCACTCAGATGGTGTATTACCCCATAGGAGAGAATGACATCATAGCCCCGACTCGCGCCTGGCAGGGAGGCGGGGTCGAGCAGATCGGCAAGATGAAAACTGAGGTTGGCGAGCGCATTACTGCGGAGTTTCGCCGAAGCTTCGTCGATCGCCACCCGGTTGATATCGATGCCGGTGAACTGATCATCGGGCTGCAGGGCTGCGGCCTCGATCAGATTGATTCCCCGTCCGCAACCCGCCTCGAGCAGCTGCAGCTGCCTGGCTATCCCTGCGGGGCGTTCGATGTAACTCAGCAGCAACCGTCCATGGTAGGCATCGCAGTCGGGCCTGTTCCCCGGCGGATAGGGGTAGGCTTCATAAAAGGCCCGAACAGCCGCAGTCACCCGGTCCAACTTGTCTCACCCTGTCGGGATCTCAAGCCGCCCTGCTCAGCGCTTTCTCGGTGGCATCAGGTCGGTGATACTGCCTTCCGCCATCTCTGCGGCAAAGCAGATGGTCTCATTGAGGGTTGGATGGGGGTGTATGGTCAGGCCGATATCCTCCGCATCGGCACCCATCTCAAGCGCCAGCACGGTTTCACCGATCAACTCACCCGCATTCGGTCCGCTGATGCCGGCCCCCAGAATCCGTTTCGATTTCGGGTCAAACAGCAGCTTGGTCACCCCTTCATCGCGGCCGATACCCAACGCTCTACCGCTGGCTGCCCAGGGAAAGGCCCCCTTCTCATACTCGATGCCTTGCGCCTTGGCGTCAGTCTCGGTCAGCCCCATCCAGGCCACTTCCGGGTCGGTATAGGCCACTGACGGGATGGTCATGGGGTCGAAACTGGATGGGTGCCCCGCAATCACTTCGGCAGCCACTTTAGCCTCATGGGTAGCCTTGTGGGCCAACATCGGCTGCCCTACCACATCACCAATGGCATAGATGTTGGGTACATTGGTCCGCATGTGCTGGTCAACCGGAATGAAACCACGCTCATCCACATTGATGCCCGCCGCTTCAGCATTGATCTTCTTGCCGTTCGGCACGCGACCCACAGAGACCAGCACCCGATCGTAGGTTTGCGGCTTGTCCGGTGCCTGTTTGCCCTCGAAGCTGACCTTCAGGCCACTCTTCTGAGCCTGAATATCGGTCACCTTGGTACCCAGCATGATGGCGTTATAGCGCTTCTTGATGCGTTTCTGCAGCGGCCTGACCAGATCCGGGTCGCAACCGGGGATCAGATTGTCCTGCAGTTCCACCACATCGATCTTACTACCCAGTGTGCTGTAGACCGTGGCCATTTCAAGCCCGATGATACCGCCACCCACGACCAGCATGCGTTTTGGTACATCTGCCAGTTCCAGTGCCCCGGTTGAATTGATCAGTCTGGGGTCGTCATTGGGAAATCCGGGAATCTCCACCGGAGTGGAGCCACAGGCGATAATGGCATCGGTAAAATCGATCGAGATGCTGCCCTCGGCGCCATTCACCGCAATACGCTTGGGTGACTCGAAGCGGGCCAGACCGTGAACCACCTCAACCTTACGTTGCTTGGCCAACGCCTTCAGACCACCGGTGAGTTTCTTTACCACTTTGTCCTTGCCGTCACGCAGCTTGTCGAGATCGATCTTCGGCTTGCCGAAGCTGATCCCCATCTCCTCGATTTCAGCCGCTTCATTGATCACATCCGCGGCATGCAGCAGGGCTTTCGATGGGATACAGCCAACATTCAGACAGACCCCGCCAAGCGCCTCGTAGCGCTCGATCAAAATGACTTTCTTACCCAGATCCGCTGCCCGGAAAGCAGCGGTATAACCACCAGGGCCCGCCCCGAGCACCACCACGTCAGCCGACTTGTCAGCCGCACCTTTGACTGCCTCGGATACCGGCGCCTTGCTGGTTGCCGGCGGAGTTTCCGCCTGCTCTCCGGCGGCCAGTTCCAGTTTCAGGATCGCGCCACCCATGGAGATCTTATCCCCAACCTTGACCATCAGCTCCTTGACCGTTCCGCCGTGCGGGGAGGGAATGTCCATTGTCGCCTTATCACTCTCCAGGGTAATAATGGAATCTTCCGCATCGACCCGGTCGCCTGGAGATACCAGAATTTCAATGATATCCACCTGCTCGAAATCACCGATATCGGGAAGGGTCACTTCGACAATGCCGCTCATGTAGGCTCCTCACAGTATTCGTTTTCTTAAACATGCGTGCATGCAATAGGCATCGATCACCACCAGGGTGATTCGATATTGAACTCATTAACCCTTTATAGCATTTCTGCCGCTGAGAACGAACAATCAGGCGTTAAAAAGCCCTATTGGACCCGATTATTCAGTAGCCCCACTTTGCCGTTTCAACAACAGAGTGGGGTTTCTCAGTAGCAAGGTTGAGACTGCCTGTGAGATAGGAAAATGCGCTTTGGTAAGATAGGCTGGGAGAATTATCAAGCGCCAGGGTTTCCCCCGGTCACCACTATGGTTTCTCAGGCGCGGCCTGATTGACAGCATCGACACCCGCTTCAAACGCGGCCTGATCACCCTGCTCCATACCCTGCTCACTCAATGCCGGCTCTGCCGGTTCAGTCATGGGTGATGTGGTATCGGCTGTGGTGCTGTTCTGCGGGCTGCTTGAGTCGCTGCAGGCAACCAGAGTAAGGGTCAGGCTCAACAAGGCAACAGTAGTCAGTGTTTTCATAATTTAATCCCTCAATATTTCAAATTTGTCCTAGTTAATTCATTGGGTGGTACAACTTCCGTCGATCAGGTTGCTACCACTTCTCCAGTCTGTCGACAGATCAAGAAGCGCTCTGAATCACCGTCGAGCAACAGCGCCGCACCAATCCATCAGGCCGCTGGAGTCTCCTTCAGCAGCGGTTTTATATAACCAATTGGCGATTGAGGTTGTGACAGGGGCACCGATATTGACCAAAAAACAACGTGCAAATAATCAGGCCTGGATTGGCCACTCAGATTGAGAAAGGTTTTTCTGTTGCTGGTCAGTGGTTCGTGGCCCGTTGCAGGCCTAAGTGGTGCCTGTCTCCAGCACATCGGCACTGAGCCAAATCGTCAACTCTTTCGCTGACATCGGCTTGGCATAGTAGAAGCCCTGTAGGTTGTCACATCCGGTCTCGACCAGGAATTCAGCCTGTTCACGGGTCTCAACACCTTCCGCGATCAAGGACAGATTGAGGCTCTGGGCCATCGCAACGATGGTTCGCACCAGGGTTGCATCTTCAATGTCATCCGGCAGATCGCTGACAAATGAGCGATCAATCTTCATGGTATCGACCGGGAACCGCTTCAGGTAACTGAGTGATGAATAACCGGTACCGAAATCATCCACTGACAGGGAAACACCCAGTGCCTTGAAATCTGACAGCCAGGTCATCGCCTCATCGGTATCCCGCATCAACAGGCTCTCGGTGATCTCAAGGGTAATGTAATCGGTAGAGAGATTGGTTTCTGCCAATACACCCAGCAAAAAGCTGGCCTCGAGCCCAAGCTCCCGCTGTCTGCTGGAGAGATTCACCGCCAGTTTGAGATCACTGAAACCGGCATTGTGCCACCGCTTCAACTGTTGACAGGACTTCTTCAGTACCCACTCACCGATAGGACCAATCTGTCCACTGTCTTCCGCAACCGGGATGAAGATCGCCGGAGAGACGGTACCGCGATGGGGATGGTGCCAGCGTAACAGCGCCTCCACACTCACCACCTTGTTGAGCAACGGATTGACCACCGGCTGGTAGTAGATCTCAAGCTCATCCCGCTTGATCGCCTGGCGCAGATCCAGCTCCAGTTGGCGGCGCTCCAGGGTGTGTTGCTGCATCGATGCGGTAAAGAACTGATAGGTATTTCTGCCCCGCTCCTTGGCCTGGTACATGGCCATATCCGCATTTCGCAGCAGCGAGTCCGCATTCACCGCATCGTCCGGATAGACGGTGATGCCGATACTGGCACCGATATAGATCTCACGCCCATAGAGTGAAAACACCCGGGTTATGTGTTCGATGATGTTGCTGGCCACATTCGCCACAGAATCCATCTCGGTGACATCCTGCAACAGAATGATGAACTCATCCCCACCGAACCTGGCGACCGTATCCGATTCACGCAGACAGGCTTTGATACGGGCGGATACCAGCTGCAGCAGCTCATCCCCCACCACATGGCCGAACGTATCATTCACCACCTTGAAGTGATCGAGATCGATAAACAACACCGCCAGCATCCAGTCTTCACGATGGGCGGCCGCGATGGCCTGATTCAGCCGATCGGACAACAGCGAACGGTTGGGCAGCCCGGTCAGGGCATCGTAATTGGCCTGATAGCGGATCTGCTCTTCGTTCTCCTTGTGCTTGGTAATATCGGAAAAGACGGCGACGAACTCTTTTGCAATGCCATGGTCACCCTTGATCGCAGAGATCGAAAGCCACTCCGGAAATACGCTGCCATCCTTACGCCGGTTCCAGATCTCACCGGACCAGTAGCCTTTATGCAGCACAGACTCCCATAAGTCATCATAGAAGGATTTGCTATGGCGGCCGGAACTGAGAACATTGGGCGTACGTCCCAAAACCTCTTCCTGGCTGTAACCGGTGATTCTGGTAAAGGCAGGATTGACCGTTTTGATGCGGTTCTCCTCATCCGTCACCATGATGCCTTCCGCCGTGGTGTCAAACACGGTGGCATTCATTCTTAACTGATCTTCGGCCCGCTTCTGTGCCGTAACATCCTCTTTGACGGCAATGAAGTTGGTAATTTTGCCTCGTTCATCCCGCAGCGGCGAAATCGACGCGGACTCCCAATAAATGCTGCCGTCCTTGCGCTTGTTGTGGAACATCCCGCGCCACTCTTTACCGGCAAGCAGGCTGCTCCACATATCGTTATATTCCTGCTTGGTCTTGTCCCCACTCTTGAGGAATCTCGGGTTTTGCCCGATCGCTTCCGCTGCCGTGTAACCCGAAACCTTTTCGAATCTCGGATTCACATACTCGATAACCCCTTCCGTATTGGTGATGATCACTGAAGCTGGACTCTGCTCCAGGACCCGACCCAGCTTACGCAGATCCGACTCGGCCTGTTTCGATTCTGTGATATCACTCCTGACGCAGACCAGCCCACCCTCAGTGGTGTGGTTGTTACTGCTGAGATACCAGGCACCACTATCCAGCTTCTCCAGGTACTGCCCCTGAGGCAGAAGATCGAGAATCTTATCCCCTTCAAGGTTCAGATTTTTCACCCGGCTAGCGGCAACAGCCTGCAGCTCCTTCAAGGTGAGAGACTCCATATCCTGCTCTTTGAGCCAGGGGTAGAACTCCTCGAAGCAGCGATTAAACAGTACCAAACGCCCGTCCGCATCGAACAGGGCAAACGCCTCGGAGAGGTTGTTCACCGCATCATGCAGACGATACCAGGCGCGATTCACCTCCTGATGAGCATTATGCAGACTCCTGATCAGCTGCCACAGACCGAGCAACAGAATGAACACCGCGACCGTCAGCAGCAAGATCAGCTCTCGCTTGGTGCTGGTCTCTGCGATTCGGTTGGCTTCATGCCTGGCATGAATCGCCTCGAAATTAATCTGACTTGGAATTGCCAGATAACGCCGCTTCAATAGATCCAACTTGGCGAGACCGTGCAGATCGGAGTCGATATGAAACAGCACCTGCTCCAATAGTGACTGGCTCTCGGCGACCTCCAGCTTCTGCTGTTTGAGCTCTTCCAGATTACGTTTTACTTCGGTGAACTGTGAATCCGCAGAGAAGAGGTGGTAGGTATAGAGCTGGTTGATGAGTACCAGAACATCTTCATAGAGTCTCGGTTCATTCGCTTTCAACTCATCCGCGATGATCGGCAGATAGTGAATGCCATTGCGCACCAATGCCGCCTGAAACTTGATCTTTTCCAGCAGGATGAGCTTCTCATCCATCCCCTGCCAATAAGTGGAAAAAAGATCCTTGAGTTGCTGATCATGCTGATCGATCAACAGATCGATCTTGGTTTTCATTTCTCGCAGGTTATTGGTGGTCATTACCAATGGGTCATACTGGACCATCAGAAATGAGGCGATTCTCAACATATCCCGGTCGAGACGGGCATCCAGCTTCTTCAATTGCAGCATGTTGTGTGAGATCTCAGCATACTCACTGGATTCATCATCCCAGAACAGACCAAGCAACAAGGCAAATGCCAGGCTCAAGCCGATCAGCAGTGCGGCTCGTTTGGTGCCAATTGACTTCAGAAACTTGATCATGGCTTGAACCGATTATGCTTACCGACCAGCGTATGCAGAAAAGCGACGATATCCCGGATATCCTCATCGGGAATTTCGCGACCCAACTGGTAACGTCCCATCACCCGTATCGCTTCATCCAGGGTCGTTACCGAACCATCATGAAAATAGGGTGAGTTGACTGCAGCCAGTCGTAGGCTGGGAACTTTGAAATAGTGCTTGTCGTCCTCCTCTCCGGTGACGTTGTAGCGGCCATAATCAGCCTGGGTGATCTCCGTGTTTCTGTCTTTGAAGTAGTCACCTTTGGCTCCCATGTAGGCATACATGTTACCGCCCACATTCGCCCCCTGGTGACAGCTGATGCAGCCATAGCTTTTGAACAGCCGATAGCCGCGCAACTCTCGCTCATCCAGGCTATGCTCGCCGCTCAGCCAGCGATCGAAACGGGAGTTCTCAGTCACCAGGGTCTTCTCGAAGGCAGCAATCGCGATTGCAATATTCTCACCGGTGATGCCATCACTGAAAAGCTGACCAAAAAGCTCAACCATGGCGGCATCCTGACTCAGCTTGGAGATCACTTCAGGCCAGGTTGAGTTCATCTCAAGCGGATTGTGCACCGGGCCCGCCGCCTGAATCTCAAGACTGTCCGCTCTTCCATCCCAGAACTGGGCAAGATTGAAGCTGCTGTTGTAAACGGTCGGCGCTTTGATGCCCCCCATGACACCGCCAACCCCGTTGGAACGGGGTTTTCGATCCGTACCACCTGTTGAGAGCATATGGCAACTGGCACAGCTCAAGGAGTTATCCCGCGAAAGGCGCCGGTCGTGAAACAGCTGATCCCCCAGCGCAACCAGTTTCGGGTTGACCTCAAAGTTCATTTCAAGCGGACGGATGGGCTCGTTCTTTATCTCAGCAGCCCAAAGACATGGCACATAAGATAGAAAAAACGTCAATAATATCAATTTCTTATGCATAACCATCTAACACCAAAACCAAACCTGCCAACTGTTGCACCATGACAACAGCTTCTGATTCAGAATCGATACGTATTTATTTATTCCAATCCAAGTTCAAGCCAACCCTTAATTCCTTATCGGACAGGCCTGAAATTACTTTAAAGCCTAAGGAATTGCTTTCCGTCAGAAAATTGGAGATTCCACGAGTTGAAGAGGCACAGGTTGCATCCCTGCCCCTATTTCGCAACTGTATTGGCGGATTACTGTTGAATATGCCTACAACGCAAGCTGATGAGAGTCCGTTCGAAAGGAAACTCTGATAACTAAAGTCTAGTTGTCATGCAGCCCGACAACAAGCCACAACGTGTTAATTTACAGAAGGATGCAGAATTCAATTATTCATGTCCCGGGACTGTTTTGTGGCGGAAAAAACCTCACCCGCCACTACAGCAGCAAGCGGCGAATATCCTCAAGCAACGAGGCAAGCAGTCGAGTGAATCTGACACCCTCTGCTCCGTCGATCACCCGATGATCGTAGGAGAGAGAGAGGGGTAGCATCAGACGGGGTTGAAAATTTGCCCCATCCCATACTGGCTGCATGGTGCTGCGGGAGACCCCAAGGATTGCCACCTCCGGCGCATTCACGATGGGGGTAAAGGCCGTTCCGCCAATGCCGCCCAGGCTGGAAATTGAGAAGCAGCCCCCCTGCAGATCTGCCGGCGCCAGTTTGCCGGCTCTGGCCCGCTCGCTGACTGCCATCAGTTCCGCCGCCAGTTCGAAGACACTTTTCTTGTCCACATCACGGATTACCGGCACAACCAGACCGTTGGGCGTATCCACCGCCACACCAATATTGACATAGTGTCGATAGATCAGCGCTTCGGCCTCGCTATCCAGGGAGGCATTGAACGCCGGCATCTCCGCCAGGGCGGCGGCAACCGACTTCATCAGAAACGGCATCAGCGTGAGCCGCACATCCCGCTGCTCCGCGAGCGTTTTCTGCGCCTTGCGAAAGGCCTCCAATTCTGTGATGTCCGCCTCATCGAACTGGGTGACATGGGGCACGGTCAGCCAGCAGCGGTGCAGATGGGCGGCACTGATCTTCTTGATCCGCCCCATTGGCTTGGATTCAACCTCGCCAAAACGGCTGTAGTCCACATCCGGCCCGCTCGGCATTTCAAAACTGCCGCGGCCAGAGCCACTCGCTTCACCCCGGCGCAGCGACTGTTTGACGAAGTTCTGAACATCCTCTTTCAATATTCGCTGTTTGGGACCATGACCTTTCACCAGAGAGAGGTCCACCCCCAACTCACGGGCAAGACGCCTGACAGAAGGGCTGGCATGGGGTTTGTGATCACCGCTGATTATTGGACTCTCCGGCACCGGTGGAATGCGGGCCTCCTTGTCCCCCGGGCGACGACTGATCGCCACATCGCCAACCGCCTCTTCATTTGGCGTAGGCGCAGGCGCCTGTACGGTCTCCACCTCTTCGGCTGCCGGCGCCGGAGCCGATCCCGCTGCCGACTCATCCGCAGCAGCCGCTTCACCTTCAACCGCTTCAATGGTGAGGATCACATCCCCCTCACTGACCCGGTCCCCCACTTTCACCTTCAACTGCTTGACCTTGCCTCCGTGTGGAGAGGGGATCTCCATGGTGGCTTTATCGCTTTCCAAGGTCAGCAGGGACTCTTCAACGGAGACTTCGTCACCTTCAGAAACCAGGATCTCAATGACTTCCACCGATTCGAAATCACCAATATCAGGTAACAGTACATCTGTCGTTTTACCCACGTCTCATCCTCTTTATTGCCATTCAGGCACTCTGTTTCTTAACGTCCGGACATGCCGCACTAGCACTAGCTAATTGATCAACCGTTTACACTGTGCAGGGGTTGGGTTTATCCGGATCGATTTTGTATTTCTTGATCGCCTGAGTGACCACTTCCTCTTTCAAGTCACCCTGATCAGCCAGTGATTTCAAGGCGGCAAGTGCCACATAGTAGCGATTGACTTCAAAGAATTTTCTTAACTGACTGCGCATGTCACTGCGGCCATAACCGTCGGTACCCAGCACACTGTAGGTAGCGGGTACAAATGGACGGATTTGATCTGCGTAGCTTCGAATATAGTCTGTTGCCGCAACCACCGGGCCCTGTTGGCCGGAGAGTTGCTGGGTCACATAGCTCTGTCGTTGATCTTCTTCCGGGTGGAGGGTATTCCAGCGCTCAACGTCGAGCCCCTCCCGGCGTAATTCGTTGAAACTGGTGACACTCCAGATATCCGCTGTGACATTGAAATCTTTCTCCAGCAGTTCAGCGGCAGCAATCACTTCACGCAGAATCGTGCCACTGCCGAGCAGTTGCACACGCTTCTTCTGTTTACCGCCCTTTTTCAGCAGATACATACCCTTCACTATGCCCTCTTCCACACCCTCGGGCATGGCCGGCTGGAGATAGTTCTCATTCATCACGGTGATGTAGTAGAAAACATTCTCCTGCTGCTGATACATGCGCCGCATGCCATCCAGCACGATCACCGTCAGTTCATAGGCGAATGCGGGATCATAGGAGACACAGTTGGGAATGGTTGCGGCCACCAGATGGCTATGACCATCCTGGTGCTGCAAACCCTCACCGGCCAGGGTTGTTCTGCCTGCGGTGCCGCCGATCAGAAAACCGCGGGCCTGCATGTCACCGGCCGCCCAGGCCAGATCGCCGATACGCTGGAAACCGAACATCGAGTAGTAGATATAGAAGGGGATCATACTGACCCCGTGGTTGCTGTAGGAGGTAGCGGCAGCAATCCAGGAGGACATGGCGCCCGCCTCATTGATACCCTCCTGCAGAATCTGACCTTTCTTATCCTCCCGATAGAACATCACCTGATCCGCATCCACCGGCTCGTAGAGCTGTCCCACCGACGAGTAGATACCCAACTGCCTGAACATACCCTCCATACCGAAGGTGCGGGCCTCGTCAGGAACAATCGGTACGATCTGTTTACCCAACTGCTTATCCCGTACCAGCATATTCAACAGTCGAACAAAGGCCATGGTAGTGGATTGCTCACGGTCACCACTGCCCTCCAGCAGCGCTTTGAATTTTTCAATCGGCGGTACCGTCATGGCTTCAACCTTGGTACGCCGCTGAGGCAGGAAACCACCCAGCTTGCTACGCTGCGCATGCATGTATTGCATCTCCGCGCTGTCTGCCGGAGGCTTATAGAACGGAGCCGCACCGATCTGATCGTCGGAAATCGGAATATTGAAGCGATCCCTGAAGGCCTTCAGTGCCGCTTCACCCATCTTCTTCTGCGAATGGGTGATGTTCTGCCCTTCACCGGCAACCCCCATACCGTAACCTTTCACGGTTTTCGCCAGAATCACCGTTGGCTGACCTTTGTGGGCAGTCGCTTCAGCATAGGCCGCGAACACCTTATGTGGATCATGTCCACCTCGATTGAGACGCCAGATATCCTCGTCGGTCATATTCGCGACCATCTCATCCAGCTCGGAATACTTACCGAAGAAGTGCTCACGGGTATAGGCGCCACCTTTCGCCTTGTAGGCCTGGTAATCCCCGTCCACACACTCTTCCATGCGTTTCAGCAGGACGCCGTTTTTGTCCCGTGCGAAAAGCGGATCCCAATAGCCACCCCAGATGACCTTGATCACATTCCAGCCGGCGCCCCGGAAGACCCCTTCCAGTTCCTGGATAATCTTGCCGTTACCGCGCACCGGACCGTCCAGTCGCTGCAGATTACAGTTGATGACAAAGACGAGATTGTCGAGACGCTCCCGGCCCGCCAGGGAGATCGCACCCAACGCCTCCGGTTCATCCATCTCGCCATCACCACAGAAGGCCCACACCTTACGCTCTTCGGTATTGACCATTCCCCGGTCATGCAGATAGCGCATGAAGCGAGCCTGATAGATCGCCATCAACGGTCCGAGTCCCATGGAAACAGTGGGGAACTGCCAGAATCCCGGCATCAACCAGGGGTGGGGATAGGAGGAGAGTCCATGGCCATCCACCTCCTGGCGGAAGCTGTAGAGCTGCTCCTCACTCAAGCGCCCTTCAAGGTAGGCACGGGCATAAACCCCTGGTGCGGAGTGACCCTGGAAGAAGATCAGGTCCCCATCCCGCTCTTTGGTCGGAGCGTGAAAGAAGTGGTTGAAACCCACATCGAAGAGGGTCGCGCTGGAGGCGAAACTCGAGATATGCCCACCCAGCTCGGTGGAGATGCGGTTTGCCTGAACCACCATCGCCATCGCATTCCAGCGAATGAAGGAGCGAATACGCCGCTCCATCGCCCGGTCGCCCGGAAAACGCTGTTGTTTGGTGACCGGGATGGTATTGACATAGGCCGTGTTGGCGCTGAAAGGCAGATGAGCGCCGGAGCGACGGGCCTTGTCAACCAGGCGTTCGATCAAAAAATGGGCACGCTCCACCCCTTCGTTCTCGAGTACGGCCTCCAGGGCGTCCAGCCACTCCTGTGTCTCAATGGGGTCGATATCGGGTCTACTTGGCATTGTTATTCTCTAGCTGTTCGGTTTGGCGTCAGGGATTAAACTGATGCAACTCCATTCACCTCTGCCAGACAAAACCAGCGGAGCAAGAATGAAAACTATTTGGATTACCAATAATTTGGATTGATCCCAGTAATATACATCAAGATGAGAAGGATTTCAGCGTTATCTGATAGGTATTTTTGATGACCTAATCCACTGTTTTTACAATTGAATTAGGATTTATGCTGGATTTGGTTCCAGGCAAAAGAAAAGCACTGAAAAAAACCCTGAGAACATAAAAAAAGGCGCATCCAGATCACTCTGGATGCGCCTTTTCCGCAATGGATCCGGGTTAAATCAGATCTCTTTGCGAGCTTCGATTGAAGGCATTTCGAAAGGCTTGCGCTCCATGGCAACCTTACGACGCTCTTCCATCTGCTTCATAGCTTCTGCACGACGGGCTTCCATCTCTTTAACGATTTCGTCGCGACGAGCTTTGGTCTCTTCCATGCGCTTGGCAACCGCTTCAGGCATCTCAGGACGCTGCGGAGCGTTCTGCTCAAAACGGGCCATCATCTCTTTGCGGTAAGCTTCCTGCTGCTCCTGTCTGGCTTTCATGTCAGCTTCCATGGCGGCGAAAGGATCAGAGTTGCTGAACTGCTCAGCGTACTGACGCTGTGCGGCAACAGCCTGCTCGAATGCTTTCTGCTGCTGCTCGGCAAATGCTTTCTGCTGCTCAGCCATGGCACTCTGCTGCTCTTCGGTCAGAGCTGGTGCATAGTGAGGGGCGTAACCATGGTAGTAAGGATGATCGTAGCCGTAACCGCGGCCATAACCACGGCCGTAACCGTTACCACGTGCACGCATGTTGAATGAGAAGTCGAAGTCTCCGGCGCCGAAGCCATCACCAAAAAAGTCGTCACTCCAGCTGTCACCCCACCAGGCGTTAACAGTTGCAGAGCTGGCTGCCAAGGCAATCGCAGCGGCAATGATTGAAATCTTTTTCATTGTAAAGTACCCAAAAAATCTGTGTATTGAAAACTACGCATGTCTATCCAGGCACATCCCTGTGCTAATAAATCCTTTTATATAAACTGCTTATTTAGCAGGAGCGGCAGGTGCTGCAGGCGCAGCAGGCGCTGCTGGTGCAGGATAGCCGTAAGGGGCATAACCGTAACCGTATGGTGCGCCATAGCCGTAAGGACCATAGCCGTTGTAACCACGGTAGTAGTTGTTGCCACGGCCATAACCAGAACCACGTGCACTACCACTCATTCCAAAGCTGAAGTCACCGGAGCCATCACCCCAGCCGTCGCCCCAACCATCGTTACCCCATCCACGGTTGTAACCAGGGCCACCCCACCATGCAGATGCAGAAGCGGAAGCAACGATAAGTGCAGCAGCGGCAGCAGCTTGAACGGTCTTTTTCATTTCACTCTCCTCAAGATAGAATGTCGTCTTCGAATTTTGTTAAGAAAGCAGATACTGCGCAGCTTTCGAGGTATAGAATATTAGAAATTACTTAAATTAACAAATAACAAATTTCAATTGTAAAATTGTTTTAAATAGCAAATTCCTAAGGAAACAGTGCTTAGGAAATTAATTCCACCGCAGCCACCTGGGCATTGGGCAGAGATCGTGCCGGTGATCAGCCAAGTCGACAGCCCCGATCATCCGATACCCTCTTCAATCACACCCTGGATTTATGATCCCCTGTGACTGTGCGACAATGACTGATTAATTGAAGTAATCCACAAATGGCACAACATGAAGATCACTCTGACGAAACCCGATGACTGGCATCTCCATCTACGCGACGACGAAGCGATGGCCTCCGTGGTTGGACACACCGCCGAACGTTTTGCCAGAGCGATCGTCATGCCGAACCTGAAACCACCGGTCGCCAACACCCAACTGTCAGCGGAATATCGGCAGCGGATCCTGAGTGCCCTGCCCGAGAACAGCGGATTCACGCCACTGATGACGCTTTATATGACAGACCGTCTTACCTCGGAGGAGGTGATCCGGGCAAAACAGAGCGGCTTCGTCCACGGCATCAAACTCTATCCAGCCGGTGCCACCACCAATTCCGATGCGGGTGTCACCGACATCCGCAAACTCTATCCGGTTCTGGAAACCATGCAGCGGGAATCGATGCCGCTACTGGTGCATGCCGAGGTAACCGATCCTGAGATCGACATCTTCGATCGTGAACGGGTATTTATCGATCGTTACATGGCCATGCTGAGAGCGGACTTTCCGGAGCTGTCGATTGTCTTCGAACATGTGACCACCCGCGATGCCGTAGACTTTGTGCGCGAGAGCAATGGCCCCAACGGTGCCACGATCACGGTACAACACCTGATGTTCAACAGAAACCATATGCTGGCCGGCGGCATCAGGCCCCACTACTACTGTCTGCCCATCCTCAAACGGGAGACTCATCAGGAGGCACTGATCAAGGCGGCAACCAGTGGCAACCCCCGCTTCTTTCTCGGCACCGACAGCGCACCACATCCTCAGCATGCCAAAGAGTGTGCCTGCGGCTGTGCGGGCTGTTATACCGCCCATGCGGCGATCGAACTCTATGCGGAGATCTTTGAAGCTGAAAATGCGCTGGATAAACTGGAGGGGTTTGCCAGCCACCATGGCCCCGACTTCTACGGCATGCCGCGTAATACAGAGCAGATCACTCTGCAGAAGCGTGATTGGCAGGTAGCGGACAGCTATCGATTCGGCAATGACAGGGTTGTGCCCTTAAAGGCTGGTCAGACAGTCCATTGGCAACTGATCAACGAGTAGAGCTGTTGACTCGATTACTCAGCGTTTTCGTTGAACAGCTCTTCATCTTCAAACAGGCTTTCGTCGAACAGCTCATCATCATCCATATGGTTCGGTCCGTCTTTGATCGCGGTCTGCCGCTGTTGCAGATAGAACTCCCGCAGAAAGGCGTATCGGTCGACAGCCGCCTCATCGAGGACATTACCGGCTTCCAACAGGTCGGCCCGGATATCCACAAGCTGCAGTGTACTCAAAGCCAGATAGGCTGACTGGGAGGGGTAGCTGATCGGATTGATCAGGGTGTCCCCGACCCTGCCCAGCAGATCCCGCAAGGTGGCCGGCCCAAGAAACGGCACCACGATATAGGGCGTATCCCCCATGCCCCAATAACCCAGGGTCTGCCCCATATCCTCCTTGTAACTGGGAATCCCCATATCACTGGCCACATCGAACAGGCCAAAGATACCCAGCGTGGAGTTGATGCAGACACGCCCAAGATCCGACAGGGCGCGCCCCGGTTTCAGTTGCAGCAGATTGTTCGCCGCAGACGGGATGTCGGCCAGATTCCTGAAAAAATTGGTCACCCCAAGATCGATCACCGAAGGGGTCACATAGCGATAGCCCTCGGCAATCGGTTTGGCCACGGCCCGATCGAAGTCCTGATTGAACTGATCCGATTTTCTGTTGAACGACTCGAGTGGATCCGCCGGATGCCGGCTCTGGAAGCTGGAACACCCGGAGAGGAACAGCAGAATCAATAGTATCGCAGGAATCCTTTTAAACACGACGAACAGGCCCGATTGAATAGATAAGATCTGGCGTCAACAACACGCGCAACACCAGTTTCCAGGGGGATTGTAAACCCTGGAGAAAAAAAATCTAAATATTCTCGAAATAGAATTCTGTTTTCTTTATCCTTGGCCGGATGAGTGACACCATTTACAACAGTGCAATTGCACTTCGCTTCAGAGGCTACCTGCCGGTTGTCGTCGATGTGGAGACCGGCGGTTTCGATGCCAACAAGGACGCCCTCCTGGAGATCGCCGCCACCACCCTGGCCATGGACAAACAGGGGCTACTCCATCCCGCAGAGACCTTTGCCCACCATATCGCGCCGTTCGAAGGGGCGAACATCGACCCGAAAGCCCTGGAGTTCAATGGCATCGACCCTGACCACCCGTTCCGTGAGGCCCTGACCGAGTCCGACGGACTGAAGCAGCTGTTTACGCCGATTCGCAAAGCCATCAAGGCAAGTGGTTGTAAACGAGCCATCCTGGTTGGACACAACGCCTTTTTCGATCTCGGCTTTCTCAACGCGGCTGTGGCACGCTGTGGTATCAAGCGAAACCCCTTCCATCCATTCAGCACCTTCGACACCGTCTCGCTCGCGGGTATGGCCTATGGGCAGACCGTGCTGGCAAAAGCCGCCAAGGCGGCAGGTCTGGAGTGGGACAGCAGCCAGGCCCATTCAGCAATCTACGACACCGAACAGACCGCCCGACTCTTCTGCACCATCATCAATCAGTGGCAGCAGGTGTGTGGCACACCGGCACCGGTCGAGTAGTAGGGGTTCGTTGACTGTCAGACGCTCTCTTCAGAAAAGTAAGAAGTCCGCGAATGAATGCGAAATAGACGCCTATGGTTTTCACATGACATTTCACCCAGCAGCCTAAAGCTGCCGGGTAAAGTATTAGGTAAATCCAGATCAGTTGTTCTGAATCACGATGTTGGGGAATTTCGCCGCATAGTCCTTCGCCTGCAGGGAGAGCTTGGCGGCTGTCTTGCGGGCGATCTCCCGGTAGATCTGGGAGATGCGCGCCTCGGGCTCGGCAACCACGGTAGGCTTGCCGCCGTCGGTCTCTTCCCGGATACGGATATCCAGCGGCAGGGCGCCAAGCAGATCCACATGGTACTGATCGGCCATGGAGGAGCCGCCACCCTGTCCGAAGATATGCTCCTCATGACCACACTTGGAGCAGATATGGGTACTCATGTTCTCCACGATACCCAGCACCGGCACCTCAACCTTTTCGAACATCTTGAGGCCTTTGCGGGCATCCAGCAGGGCAATATCCTGTGGCGTGGTGACGATCACCGCACCGGAGACTGGCACCTTCTGCGCCAGGGTCAACTGGGTATCACCGGTACCCGGTGGCAGATCCACCACCAGGTAGTCCAGACTGTCCCAGTTGGTGTCGTTGAGCAACTGTTCCAGGGCCTGGGTGACCATCGGGCCACGCCAGATCATTGGCGTCTCTTCATCGATCAGAAAACCGATCGACATCGCCTGCAGTCCGTAACCTTCCATCGGCTCCAGACTCTTGCCGTCTTTGGAGTCAGGCTTGCCGTTGATGCCCAACATGCGAGGCTGTGAAGGACCATAGATATCCGCATCCAGAACCCCGACCTTGGCACCCTCTTCCGCCAGGGCGAGAGCGATATTGACCGCCGTGGTGGATTTACCCACACCACCTTTACCGGAAGCGACCGCAATGATGTTCTTGATGTTATCGATCGGTTTCAGTGCCTTTTGCACCGAATGGGCCACGATCTTGGTATTGATGGAAACCTCAACCGATTCCACACCGGAAACGGTTTTGACCTGCTCAGTGACCGCCGACTCGATCGCGCCGTGACAACCTTTGGCGGGAAATCCCAACTCAATCGCGACTTTTACGCTGCCGCCATCCAGTTCCACACCCTTTACCGCTTTGGCTGTTACCAAATCCTTCTCCAGATTCGGCTCGATATAGCCTTTGATTGCCTCTTTCACAGCATCTTGTGTCAATTCAGACATCGTCAGTTACTCCCGCAAGCGGACACATTGTTTGGCCCGTCAAAATTACTGAAAACTTCATGGCGGGGGATTCTACACGAAAACCAAGCCAAGATACCAAGCATTTTCCTGGGTTTTGACTCATGCAGGCGAAATCCCACGCCTTCAGTTGACTGAAGGCGTGTTTGAATCGAACGGATTCAGCCGTTGAGAGTCCCCTATCCGCTTGCGGCCGGATCAGATGACTTCTTGATGCGGAATGGCTCCATCCGTTGACTGAAGTGCACTGAGACCGGCCAGATAGCGCTCTATCAGGTGTTCAACCAGTGATGCGACGGAACCCTGCCCGGCAGTCTGGAGCTGATTGGTAGTACGCATGATTGCGATGCCATGTATGCCGTTCCAGATCGCTCTGGCCGCCAGCGCGATCTCGTTTTGCGGCATTTTGTTCATGGTCAGTGCGGCAATTTGACGCTCAACCAGTCCATAAAGCCGATCCAGCTTGTCTTCATGGATCTCCATCAACAGACCTTCTGTCTGGGGCTGGTGTTCAAACACCATACGCCAGCGATGGGCATGCTTTGAAGCAAAGTCGAGATAGGCTGATCCCAATGTATAGAGGCAATCCTGTGGATGCCGACATTCAGTCAACCGCTCACTGAGCACCATATAGAGCTGATCCAGAGTTCTCCCGTTCACCCTCTGTACCAGTTCATCAAGATTTTTGAATACGAAATAGAGGCTTCCGACTGTGTAGCCGATGGCAGAAGCAACCTTGCGGGCTGATAGTCCCTCATAGCCCTGGGTTTCTATTAGTTCTTCAGCTGCCACGAGCGCCATATTCTCGATTTCTGACTTGCTGTGTTCTCCCCGTCTTCCCATGTTGTCTCCCATTTCAACACGTTCATTGTGTTTTACTGTTTACGAACTTCGACCTTCCCTATCAAACAAGGGTCAGAGCAATATCACACCATTTTTTATCTTCACACAGTGATCTGTCGCACACGCTGGAAGAAAGATGGGGCGATTTATCAACACGTATTAAGAATAGCAGGAGATCAGAACTTATCATTATTTGATAAATATAATTACTATACTATAATCACTATTATATTAATTTTTTTTAAGTGTATTTTCACTTTAAGGGATAAGCATGAAAATCAGCAAACAGGAGAAGGCGGCCACTCGCAATAAAATCCTGGCTGCCGCTTCCGAAGTGATTGCGGAACGGGGCTTTAAAGCCGCCTCCATGCGTGAAATCGCCCGTCGCGCCGAAGTGGGCGACGCAACGATCTACAACTATTTCCCCAGCAAGGAGAAACTGCTGTTTGGCTATTGTGAAAACCGCCAGCACGAAGTGGCTCAGGCACTGCGTGAGCTCGACGGCTTCGACCAGTACACCATCCAGGAGCAGCTGCATCAGTTGATCGAAACAGAGCTGACCCTGTGGCTGCCCGACCGGGAGTTTCTTGGGGAAGTTTTCGATACAACCTTCTACTCACCCTCCGCCAGCCTGGTCAACCTGGCTGAAACCCGTCGGCTGTTCAATCGGATGGTGGATGAGATCATCGACAATGCGGTCGAGGCCGGTGAGATACCGGAGCAGCCCTATCAATCCCTGCTGGCCCCGCTCTACTGGGACTATACGACTGCAGTGCTTGCCTACTGGCTGCGTGACGACTCAGAAGGGTTTGCCAACACCACCCGACTGGTTGATCAGAGCGTAGAGTTGATCGCCATTGTTCTGCAGACCGGTGTGATCAGTAAAACCATGGAACTGGTCTCTTTTCTGTTTCGCAGCCACATCAGCCGAACCCTGAACAGCTTCAGCGAATACACCCGCCCCTGGAAAAAAGCCAAGCGGCAGTTCATGGCCAGCCACGATGACTAAATCGGTACCGACAGGGAAGTTGGCCCGCTCCCGCCTGGCAAGCGGCGCAATGCTCAAAGCTGGTGGCAAACATCTCTCCCATATCGCCCGCCGTCCTTTCATGAGTAGTGAGAGCTGCCAGCAAGAGAAGACGCAACTCGATCAGCAGACCGCAGAGATTCTTTTCAAAGCCCTCTCCCAACTCAGAGGTACCGCACTCAAGCTGGCTCAAATGTTGAGCCTGGACAACCACTACCTACCGGAACCGATGCGCAAACAGCTGGCCATGTCTTGCCATCAGGCGCCCCCCTTGGGGCGCCCTCTGATCAGAAAGCTGTTTCTGCAGGAGTTCGACAGAGCGCCCGAGAAGATATTTGCCGAGTTCGATTCCCTGGCCTTTGCCGCAGCAAGCCTCGGGCAGGTCCACCGGGCGAAAAGCCATACCGGAAAAGAGCTGGCGGTGAAACTGCAGTACCCCGGAATCGATATCACCATCGACAGTGATCTGCAGATCATGCGGATGTTGGTCAAGCGCACCGCCCATGCCGAGTTGTTGCTCTCTTCCCTGGATGAGATCAGCCAGCGTCTTCAGGAGGAGGTCGATTACCATCAGGAAGCCGATAATACAGAGTGGTTCAGCTCGCAACTTCAGCTCGATCCGATCCGCATCCCTGAGGTATGCCGCAACTACTCCAGTAAGCGCATCATCACCACCACCCGATTGCCCGGTGAGCACATTGACCAGTGGCTCTGCAGCAATCCCAGTCAGGCGCAAAGAAACCATTTTGCGCAGATCCTCTACGACCTGTTCGTCAACTCATTCTATGGCCTGAATGCTCTGCATGCGGATCCCAACCCGGGCAACTACCTGTTTGCAGAGGATGGTACCCTCGGTCTGATCGACTTCGGCTGTGTAAGACACTTTTCTGCGGATTTCGTGGCTCTGATGCCGCAACTTCTGAAGGCCTATCTGCAGCAGGATGCCAGTGCAGTGCTGAACTGTTACAAAAAGCTGGGCATGGTTGTGGAAGGGCTCGACACCGGCCAGCAACAGGACTTTTATGAAACGTTGCTGAAACCATTTGGCGATTGGTTAACCAAACCGTTCAAAGCCGGCCGATTCGATTTTTCCATGCGGGACTCCGCCTACATCAAAGAGGGATTGGAGCTCTTCGGCAAACTCAGCCAAATAAAGAAAATTGACACCATCGCCAACGAATTCATCTATTTCGATCGCACCCTATTCGGTCTCTATCAGCTATTCGAACGCATGCAGGCCGAAGTGGATATGGAGCATCAATGGTTAATCTGAATAAAACACTGATCATCGCAGGTCTCTGCAGTCTCACCACCTCCCTGCTGCACCTGATCATTATCCTCGGCGGAACCGCCTGGTACCGTTTTTTTGGCGCCGGCGAGACGATGGTGGCGCTTTCAAGGCAAGGCTCAATCTATCCGGCAGTGATCACTCTGGGCATCGCCCTGGTGTTTTTCGGTTGGGCCTTGTATGCCTTTTCAGCCGCCGGGTTATTGAACCGTCTGCCCTGGCTGAAGCCGGTTTTGATCATCATCACCCTGATCTATCTGCTACGGGGTGCCGGTCTTTTGCCGATGGTTTTGATCTCACCCGGACAGGTGGATGAGTTTCTGATCATCACCTCAATCATCAGCTTTCTCATCGGCTCCCTTCACTTGGCCGGAATCCGGCAGATGGAGTGAAGGCTGTAATGAAGCGCAAACAGTCAGGCAACCCGTTCAAAAGTCATAAATTCCCTCTCAGGGTTCGACTCTTCTTCGCCACCATGCGGAAACTTTTCGGCATCCTGGGCTGGGTTGCACCAAAGCTGACAGGCAAGCTGGCACTGAGGCTGTTCATGACACCACCCAGGTTTCCTTCACCTCGCCGGGAGCGGCTTGCGGTGCAGAACAGCCATCTTCAGTTTCAACAGATCAACGGACAACAGATCGCAGTCTACCGTTGGGGTGAAGGCAAACCGATACTGTTCAGCCATGGCTGGGGTGGACGGGGCAGTCACTTCCATGCCCTGGTCGACATATTGGTTGAGGCGGGTTACCAGGCGGTTACCTTCGATGCCCCGGCGCACGGCCAGTCGAGCGGCAAACGCACCAATATGCTGGAGGTGACCAACACCCTGGTGACATTGGCCGAATCGCTGGGTCCGCTGAAAGCGGTTGTCGGTCACTCATTTGGTTCGGGGATTGCCCTGCTGGCGATGAACCGTTTTCAGATTGCTGCGGAAAAACTGATCCTGTTCAGCTGTTTCGATGATATCTATTGGGTAACCGATCAATTCGGCGAGGCCTTCGGCATGAATTCTGAAGTGATTGACGCAATGCGGGACGAGGCACAGCGTCGATACGCTAAACAACTTGGCAGGGCCTGGCAGTGGCGTGATCTGTCACCCCTGAAGACCATTCAAACCATCGAGCATGAGATTCTGTTGCTACACGACAGAGAGGATCTGGAGGTGCCCTACCGGCATGCTGAAAATCTTCTTGCCGTTGCCGCACAGGCGAGACTGCATACCACTACTGGCCTGGGACACAAGAAGATCCTCAGGGATCAAAGCTGCCTGCAAACCTGCCTGGCGTTCATACAGCAGCCTCTAGGGCCTGTTAACACTAATCCAATGCGCCCTGTTGCGCCCAGCGGTGTTAACAGGCCCTAGGTGGCGTCTCCGTTGCGAACCGCCGTGGTTCGACTGACGATCAGAATCATCAACAGTGAGAGGATAAAACCGGGAACGATCTCATACAGATCGAACAGGCCACCCGACATGGGCTTCCACACCACCACCGTCAATCCACCGGTAATGATCCCGGCCAACGCCCCCCAGCGGTTCATACCCCGCCAGTAGAGTGAGAGCAGTACGGCAGGTCCGAACGCGGCACCGAATCCGGCCCAGGCATAGGCCACCAGATCGAGCACCTTGCTCTCTCTGTCCAGCGCCAGCAGAAAAGCGACCAGTGCAATGGAGACCACAGCCAGGCGTCCAACCACAACCAACTCCCGCTCTGTGGCCTGTTTGCGTATCAGTCGATAGAGGTCGCCGGTAAAGGTACTGGAAGAGACCAGCAACTGTGAATCTGCGGTACTCATGATGGCGGCGAGTATGGCGGCCAGGCAGATCCCTGCCAGCAGCGGATGGAACATCATATCGACCAGCCGGATGAAGACCTTCTCCGCATCCTCCAGGGGCGTCTCGAAGATCGGGATACCCGCCATGCCGACCAGACAGGCGGCGGCCAGCGTGATAAACACCCAGCTGACGGCAATATGTCTGGCCCTGGGAACGAAGCTGACCTGCTGAATCGCTTTGAATCTGGCCAAGATATGGGGCTGACCGAAATAACCCAGTCCCCAGGCCATCAGCGAGATGATCGCAATCCATCCCAGCGGCTCACCCTTGCTGTCGGTCAGCGGATCGAGCAGAGCCGGATTCTGTTGTGCAATCAGCTCGCTCATCGGCTCAACGCCGCCGAAACCCTGCAGCGCAAACAGGGGAATGGCGACCAGCGCCAACAGCATCAACAAACCTTGGAACAGGTCGGTCCAGGAGACCGCCAGAAAACCACCGAATGCGGTATAGAGAATGATCACCAGCACCCCGCTTGCCACCGCCCAGACATAGGGCAGCCCGAACACCGCTTCGAACAGTTTGCCACCGGCCACCAGTCCGGAACTGGTGTAGAAGAGAAAGAACAGCAGGACAAAGATCGAAGAGACCACCCGGATCAATCCGCTGTTATCCTCGAACCGGTTGGAGAGATACTCCGGCAGGGTCAGGGCATTGCCGGCCGCTTCGGATGCGGTACGCAGCCGGGCGGCCACCAGCCGCCAGTTGAGCCAGGTTCCCAGCAACAGGCCGAGCGCGATCCAGATCGCTTCGAGCCCGGCCAGATAGGCGTATCCGGGCAGTCCCAGCAGCAGCCAGCCGCTCATATCCGAGGCACTGGCACTCAGTGCGGCAACCCAGCTGCCCAGGCGTCGGCCACCAAGCACGAAATCGGAGAGATTGCGGGTGCGTTGCCAGGCAACCACGCCAATCCCCAGCACCACCAGCAGGTAGAGAACGAAACTCAATCCGACCATCATTTGCTGGCTCACGTTTGACTCCTTGTTTGCCGTTGTTTGATCTTCCCCAGATAGGCCGACTTCATCGCCGTTTCAAAGGCCTGGTTGGTGGGATACTCATAGCCGAACACAGGCTGCCATAGATCGTGGTTTTCCATGCAGAGATAGAAGAACACATCCTTATGCCAGGGCTGTAACGACTGATAAGCAAATGAGAACATCTCCTGCTTGGTCGCTTTCGGATAGGAGAGCTTGCCGTCGCTCTCCACCCAGGGCATCTGCAGTATCTTGCTCTGGAAACCTTTCCGCGCGCGCAGCTTTTTGATCACCGGCTTGATATAGGTGAGGGTACCCAGGGAGAGCAACACCACCTCATCGGCGCTGAAGTCGTCCAGCAGACGCTGGAAGAGCGCTCCGTAGTCCTCACGCCAGCTGTCGTATTGAATCATCGGATGGAGATGAAATCCGATCAATGCGCCGTGGTCGGCGATACGCCGTGCACAATTCAGGCGCTCATCCAGGGACGCAGTCAGATGCTCTTCATGGGCGATCAGGGTGGGGGTATTGAGCGACCAGGTACAGAGCAGATTGCTTGGCAGATCCCGCTTCAGCAGATGCTGGATGTTTTTCGATTTACTCTTCAACTCCAGAATCACATTCGGGTGCTGCCTGGCGAACGCCAGCAGCGCATCGAGTATGCCACCCTGATTGCCCCACATCAGAGAGTCGGAGGATTGTCCGGTACCGATGTGATAGAAACGATCCGGATCGATCTCGAGTTGTGCCAGTTTTTCCGGAAAGCGACTGTCAAAACGTACTTCATCGCCATGGTAGAAGGATTGAATACTGCAGTAACTGCAATCGAAACCGCAGTTCTCCACCGCATCCAGGGTCAGCAGATTGCAACAGCGGGTGCGGGGAGATGCCACCGGGCAGGGCCCCAGTCCCAGTTTCTGCTTCTCAACTTCGACGCGGCGGATTCGCTGCTCCACCCGTGGCGGGGTCAGCGCTATGGCCGGGTAGTGGTTGGGCTTTTCACGCAGCCCCTGCCAGGCCGCCCGCAGGTGATCGAGTAACAGCTTGCGCCGCTGTTTTGGGGCCATCTCTGCAGGAACATCCACTGTCCAGTATTGCGCCAGTTCACCCTCACCCCACATCGCCAGATCGGCCGCCATGTCACACAGCTGCCTGAGCTCCTGTTGGGTGAAGCGGTGGCGGTTTGCCTGTTGTTCGATAAATTGCTGCTGGGTTGGGGCCAGACGCTCAATGCCGGCCTGCTTGAGCAGTGTGGTGACTCTTGTTTGTTCGGCTGTGGAGTGAGACATCCGCAGACTCCTCAGCGTTTGCGTGAAACAAACTTCTTCAGTCGCTGGCGCTTTTGTATCTGGCGCTTGGTGAGTTTGTTCTGTTTGCCCTCATAGGGATTATCACCGGAGCGGAACTCGATGCGTATCGGGGTACCCCGCAGTTTGAGCACCGAACGGAAGCGCGAGATCAGATAGCGTTTGTAACCGTCCGGAACCCGCTCCGTCTGATTGCCGTGAATCACGATCAGCGGTGGGTTCTTCCCCCCCTGATGGGCATAACGCAACTTGATCCGCCGGCCGTGCACCAGCGGCGGTTGATGCTCCTCCACCAGGGCTTCCAGAATCCGCGTCAGTTCCGGGGTGGCCAGATCACGCATGGCGCTCTTGTAGACCTGATCCACCAGGCCGAACAGATCGCCTACACCGGAACCGTGCAGGGCTGAAATATAGTGGTGCCGGGCAAAACTCAGAAATGGCAGTTTGCGTTCGATTTCGGTTTTGATCCACTCCCGCTGATCCTGGGAGAGGCCATCCCATTTGTTGATCACCAGAATCAATGCCCGACCACTCTCCAGCACATGACCGGCCAGAGTGGCATCCTGCTCACCGATCTCCTGCTGGGCATCCAGTACCAGCAGCACCACATTGGCCTCCTTCATCGATTGCAGTGTCTTGATGATGCTGAATTTTTCGATTGCTTCCTTGATCCGGGCACGGCGTCTGACACCGGCGGTATCGATCAGGGTGTAGCGTTTGTCATTGCGGGTGATCGGAATATAGATGCTGTCCCTGGTAGTACCGGGCTGATCGTAGGCCACCACCCGCTCTTCACCCAACAGACGATTGACCAGGGTCGACTTGCCGACGTTGGGGCGACCCACCACAGCGATCTGAATTCCCTTCTCCTCATCGGCAACCTCCTCTTCCGGAGGTGGGAACTGGCTCAGAACGTCATCAATCAGGGTACGAACCCCGCGCCCATGAACCGCAGCGATGGCAATCGGTTCACCCAACCCCAGACGATAGAAATCGCTGGCGGCGACCGTCTCATCAAGCCCTTCGCTCTTATTCACCGCGACGCTGACAGGCTTGCCGGTCTTGCGCAGCTGCTGGGCGATGATCTCATCGCCACCGGTACATCCCTCGCGACCATCCAGCAGGAACAGGATATGGTCCGCTTCACCGATCGCCTGATGCACCTGCTGCTCCATCAGTTGATCGATACCCAGCTGATCACCGCTGATCCCCCCGGTATCCACCACCACATAGGGGTGCTTACCCAACTTTCCGGTGCCGTACTTGCGGTCACGGGTCAATCCGGGCTGGTCGGCCACCAGCGCGTCGCGACTGCGGGTCAAACGGTTGAAGAGTGTGGACTTACCCACATTGGGGCGTCCAACCAGAGCGATCACCGGTAACATCAGGGGTTCTCGGCATTCAAGGGGTGGGCCTTCAGTGCGGTCAGGGTTCCCCCCTCATCCAGGACGTAGACCAGATCATCGATCACCAGAGGTTGGTAACGAATCTCATCGCTACCCACTTTGATCCGCGCCATCTGATGCCCATCCTCCTGGGAGAGCCAATGAACATAACCATCCAGATCACCAACCACCAGATAGTCTCCCACCATTGCGGGAGCGGTCAGGCGTCGGGCATGCATCGCTTTTTGCTGCCAGAGGGTAGCCCCATTGGTGGCATCCAGCGACCAGATATGATCCTCATCATCGGTTACGAAGAGTTGCCGCCAGGAAGCATCCAGACCCGCGTGGGAAGAGATCTCGCGACGCCAAAGCACCACACCGCTCGATTCGGAAACAGCGGCAACCTCACCTTGAAAGGCGGCCACATAGGCAGTCCCTTCCACCAGCTTCGGATCGGAATCGATATCGACCACCCGCTCCAGTTCTGTACGTCCCTTGGGGGTGGAGATCGACGCCTCCCAGGCCACCAGTCCCGCGTCCAGGGTCAGACCGATCAACTTGCCGCCGGCAAATCCGGAGATCACCAGTGAATCACTGATCTTTGGAGAGCTGTCACCCCGCAAGGACAATACCGGTACACTGCGATCGTAGAGCCAGCGTTGCTCGCCACTGTCGGAGGCAAAAGCGGCTACACCACCATCACCGGTTCTGCAGACCACGGAGCCACCACCAATGGCTGGCACCGACAACACTTCGCTACCGACCCGCTTGCGCCAGAGCAACTCGCCCGCTTCGCTGTCGAGCACGATCAATTCCGCTTCCATGGTCCCCACCGCCAGCAGTCCTTCAGCCAGGCCGGGACCACCACTCAGCGGACTCTCGGTATCCATCGACCAGAGCTCGTCACCGGTCTTGGCGTCCAGCGCATAGACTTCACCGGAAGGCTCGGCAATATAGATCACCCCATAGCGGTAGGCTGGCGGCAGTTTGAGCTGCGCCCCATCACCCCCTTCAAAATCCTCATCCCATAGGGTTTCAATGCGCAGCTCCGGCTCCAGCTCAACCAGCTCGGAGGGGGGATCCGCATTGTCGGTACCGGTAAACAGGCTGCAACCGGTCAGCAGCAGCAAAGGCAGCCAGATCAGAACACGACGCATGACCATTTCAGGGTTTGGCAACGGCCAGATCGTCAAGCTTCATCTGCAGCAGTGAACGATCATTAACCTCATGGGTCATCGCTTCGGTGTAAGCCGCTGCAGCTCCGGCAAGATCCCCTTTCGCATGGGCGATATCGCCACGTACCACGGCGAACTCTCCGGCGAAACTGCCGCTGCTAACATCAACCTGCTGTTCAGCACCGGCCAGGTCACCCTCATCCAGCAGGATTCTGGCCAGACTGAGTTGCGCCATCTGGGTCAGCGCAGGCACTTTGCTCTGCTGAACAATCCCGCTCAGTTTCTGCTTTGCCAGATCGCGCTCGCCGGCTTCCATATGCAAGCGGGCTTCTGCAAGCGCGGCAAAGGTGGCGTAGCTGCTGCCTTCAAAATTCTGTTTCAGCAGTTCAGCCTGCTTGCTTGCCGACTGACTGTCACCGCGCTGTACGGCACCAACCAGCTGAGTGAACGCCGTAGAGGCCTCGGCACCGACACGATCCTGGTAGTTACCCCAGGCCTGCCAGCCGAACACGCCACCCAACCCGATCACCAAGCCGGCGATTACCGAGGTACCATTCTCTTTCCACCAGCGTTTTATCGCCTCGACCTGTTCTTCTTCGGTCTGATATGTACTCATAATGCTCTAACCCATTAAAGTCATTTGATTGTTGATTCTATAGTCGCAATTACTGATTATCCGGCTACGATCTCAGCAAGAGTCGACTCAAGTTCGGATATGCCTATCTGGCGCTGTTCGCCACCGCGTAACGGCTTCAGGATGATCTGCTGTTTCTGCAGCTCATCTTCGCCCAGGATCAGGGCAAAACGGGCCTGGCTCTTATCCGCCTTTTTCAGTTGACTCTTGAAACCGCCCCCCCCGCAGTGACTGACCAGTCTCAGTGCGGGCAGACGACTGCGCAACTGTTCCGCCAGCTTGACACCCTCCCGTTCAGGCGCCTGCCCAAGGGTCACCAGATAGACGTCGGGAACCGGCAGACGTTCCATCACATCGGTCTCTTCCAACAGTGCGATCAACCGCTCCAGCCCCATCGCAAACCCAACCGCCGGGGTCTCTCTGCCGCCCAGCTGTTTCACCAGACCGTCGTAGCGACCGCCGGCACATACCGTACCCTGGGCACCCAGGGCGTCGGTGATCCATTCGAACACGGTCCGGCTGTAGTAATCCAGGCCACGTACCAGGCGGGGATTCTCCACATACGCCACCCCGGCATCATCCAGCCCCTGGCAGATCGCCTGATAGTGGGCAAGCGACTCCTCTCCCAGATGCTGCATCAGGGTTGGCGCCTGGGCAATCAGCTCTGCCATGGCGGGATTTTTACTGTCGAGAATCCGTAACGGGTTGGTCCCCAGCCTGCGCTTGCTGTCCTCATCCAGCAGTTCCAGATGCTGTTTGAAGTAGTCGACCAGCTGATCCCGATACTCTGCCCGTTCCGCCGTCGTACCCAGGGTGTTGATCTGCAGCTGCAGATCCTTCAGACCCAGTTCACGCCAGATCCTGGCGGTGATCAAAATCTGTTCAAGATCGATATCCGGCCCACTCATACCGAAGCTCTCAACCCCGATCTGATGAAACTGACGATAGCGTCCCTTCTGCGGGCGTTCATGGCGAAACATCGGGCCCTGATACCAGAGTCTCTGGGTCTGGTTGAAGATCAGGCCGTGTTCCAGTCCGGCCCGCACACATCCGGCTGTGCCCTCCGGACGCAGGGTAAGACTGTCTCCATTGCGGTCCTCGAAGGTATACATCTCCTTCTCCACGATATCGGTCACCTCGCCGATGGAGCGCTTGAAAAGGTCAGTCATCTCAACGATCGGCATACGGATTTCCGCATACCCATAGCGACTCAATACCGAGCGCACCCGGTCTTCGAGAAACTGCCAGACAGGGGTCTGCTGGGGCAGGATGTCCTTCATCCCGCGGATGGCCTGGATCTGCTTTGCCATTTGGACTCTAGATATGGATAAAAGCAGGCAAGATTAACATGTTATCCTGGCCTGGTGTACTCTCTCATGCGAATGCGTGAAATCCATGGGACAGCGGACTGTCGGTCGCGAGCAGAGGGCTTCGGGGAAAACCGCTACAGCTGATCGGGATCCAGGGTGAAGCGGGCCACTTTGCCTCGAGTGAACGGGGCGAGATCGAATGGCTCACCGTCAATCGTCAGGGTCACGACGGCCACGTCGCCAAGCACCACAGTGAACGGACCGTATTCGCTGCTCAGACGTCGTTTGGCGCCACTGCGCATCTCACCGATGATCCTGGCTTTCCCATCCAGGCTTCTGACCTCGGTCCAGCATGGCCCCTCGAAGCTGAACAGAAGCGACTTTGAACGGCTCTCCAATGCTGGTGACTCTTCAACGACAGCGACAGGCTCAATCCGAGCAGGCTCCGTCTCCACTACCTCAGCTTCAGCTTGGGGCTCAGCGGCTGCCGGCGTCGGACTGCTTTGTTGCGATTGCGGATCGGCAGCTAGCGGCTCCTGCAAGGCTTCGCTCTGAGGGGGTGCAGCCATAACCTCTGCCTCTAGCTCAGGCAGGTGATCCTCCAGGAGAACCGGCTCGGCTTGTGGTTCATCCACCGCATCGACCTGCCCAGTGGTATCAGCCGGCGGCTCCGCCATTGGCAACGCCTGCGGTTGGCTCTCCTCCGTGATGGGAAAAGGTTCAGGCGGCTCCAGTTCGGCCCGGGTCTGCCACCAGAAGAAGAGCAGTGCAGCCAAAGCGATGACAATGCCCCAGGTCACCAGGCGCATCAAACCATGACCGCTGTGTATGGTTTTGCTCTCAGCTCGCTCTGGATCGCTCAGGACCGTCTGTTCCTCTAATTCCGGAAAGAGTCGCTGATAGGCTGCGACAACGGCATCCTCTTGCAGACCGACCAGACGAGCGTAGTTCCTCAGATAGCCTTGCACGAAAACCGGCCCTGGAAGATTGTCGTAATCGTCCCGCTCAAGGGCGTCAATGATATTGGATTGAAGGTGGAGTTGAGCCGCTACTGACGCGGCACTCATCTGCTGTCGCTCACGTGCCCTTTTCAGCAGTGAACCTGGTCCCGGCTCGGTGGCAGATACCGCTCTATCCTGATCGTCATTTTCGGCTTGGTTCATTGCACTTCTTCAGCTTGGTAGAGCATCTGTATCTCTGGCGCATCAGGGAATTCGGCGAACAACTTCCCTCTGTATTCGTCCGCCTTGGCCAAATCCTTGAGTCTCTTCTCAATCTTTATACCAAGCAGAAGAGAGGCTGCAGAAGGCCTTGACTCACCGTGGTAGCGCTCCAGATAAGCACGAGCGGAAAGGTCCTTCTCCTGCTCCAGTGATAGCTCTGCCATCTGATAAAGGGCCGTGGCGTATCTTGGATTGGCCGTCAACGCCCGGCGATAGTAGTTTTCCGCTTTCGACTTTTCACCGGCACGCTCGCGACACAGCCCCGCATTGGTCAGCGCCACCCAGGGTGTGGGATAGAGCGGATTGGCCAGAGCCCGCTGAAAATCGAACTCCGCATCCTCCAGTCTGCCCTGCTTACAGTAGAAACTGCCCCGGGCATTGCGGATATAGGGATCCTGCCCATCCAGCTTGATCGCCTCTTCATAGTGAAATCCGGCCAGCTCTTGATTGCCCAGGCGCTCATAGAGAATGGCGATCACATTGTGTGCCTGGGGATAATCATCATCGACGTCGATCGCTTTCTTGAGCTTTTTCAAAGCCACTGCGGATTGGCCGTCACGCATATACTCGATGCCCATATCCACATAGATCTTTGCCGGACTGCTACGCTTCTCCCGCCCCAGGCTACCGGTGGTATCGACACTCTTCTGTTGTGTGGCGCAACCTGACAGCAGCAGCACAAGGAGGGAGGTGAAGATCACCCGGCTAGCAGAGATTGAATTCATGAAACACCCTGTTTGAGACTGTCCAGCCGCTCAAAACGCAGCTGCCGACTGCTGCGGTCCCTGACCTTGCCGACCAACTGCCCACAGGCCGCATCGATATCATCCCCCCGGGTTTTGCGGGTTGTGGCGATGATGCCCGAGCGTTTCAGCCGCATTCGAAAGGCTTCAACCCGTTCCGCCGGCGAGGCTTTGTAATCGGTACCCGGGAATGGATTGAACGGAATCAGATTGACTTTGGAGGGGGTTCCTTCCAGCAGCCGTATCAAAGCCTTGGCATGGGCCAGGGAGTCATTCACTCCATCCAGCATGACATACTCCCAGGTCACCTTGCGTCGCTTATCCCCACGTACGAATTCACGACAGGCGGGGATCAGCTCCTCCAGAGGATACTTGCGGTTGATCGGCACCAGCTTATCGCGCAACTCGTTGTCCGGTGCGTGCAGGGAGACCGCCAGACTGATGTCACAGACCTCCCTGAGACGCTGCAGACCGGGCACGATGCCGGAGGTGCTCACGGTCACCCGGTATTTTGAGACCATATAGGCCAGATCATCCTGCATGATCTTCATGGCGGTGATCACCGCTTCCAGGTTGGCCAGCGGCTCACCCATTCCCATCATCACGATGTTACTCGGCGGCTCACCCAGCTCTCGCGCCGCCACCCAGACCTGGCCGATGATTTCAGCAACCGTAAGGTTGCGATTGAAACCCTGCCTGGCGGTGGAGCAGAAGGAGCAATCCAGGGCACATCCGACCTGGGAGGAGACGCAGATGGTGCTGCGTCCATTATCCGGTATATAGACGGTTTCGATGCGTTGACCGTCCGCCAGTTCGAGCAGCCATTTACGGGTGCCATCCTGTGCCGGTTGTTCCAGCGCCAAGCTTGGAATCGTGATCTCAGCCACCTGCTGCAGCTGCTCCCGCAGGCGTTTCGAGATATCGGTCATGGCATTGAAATCCACAACCCCATGCTTGTGGATCCATTTGAATACATTGCGACCATGGAAGGCCTTCGAGCCGAGCGCCACAAAAAAGCGCTCCATCTCTTGCAGATCGAGGTTCAGAAGGTTGGTTTTTGTCACTTCGTTAGCCAATTCTGGTGGTTCGCAATCAAGTATGGTGATACCGGTTTCGAGGAAAACACATAAAATTACAGGGCGTTAGTTTAGACCTGCTGGAGCGCACTGGCAATTGCGCATGGTCAGTATGAGACACCACACCGGATTTCCAGGTCACAGCTCACAGCAGTCGTTTCACCAGGTTGATATCTGGCAACTGCTCGATCTTGGACAATACCCGGCTCAACTGATTCATATCCTTGACCTCGATGGTAAAGCGCATGGTTGCGGTATCGGTCTTTCGGTCACTGTTGGTGTTGACGCCAATCACATCGATATTCTCATTGGTGAGGACCGCTGAGATATCCCTGAGCAGACCCTTTCTGTCACTCGCAGTGACCATGAAGTCCACTGCATACTGGGTCTCCTGCTGCTCATCGCTCCAGTGCACCGCCACCAGCCGGTCCCGTTCATCCTCAGGCATCGCCCGCACATTGGGACAGTCGCGACGGTGAACCGTAACCCCGCGTCCACGGGTCACATAGCCGATGATCGCGTCGTAGGGGACGGGTTTGCAACAGCGCGCAATCGTGGTCATCAGGTCGTCAACCCCGGCAACCACCACTTCCCCCTTGGCCACCCCGGACGTCTTGCTCGAATCGGGAATCGCCCTGGAACGGGGCGCCGGTTTCTCCCGACCACCGAAACCGGCAACCTGGATTGGTGACAGATCGCCGCGACCGATGGCCGCATAGACATCCTCCCCATGCTGCAGGTTATGTTTCGCCGCAACCTTCTCCAGATTGGGTTTTTCACTGATCGAGAGCCGCGTCATCTCCCGCTCCAGGGCGGAGCGCCCCAGCTCCACATGGTGTTCGTAATCGAGCTGTTTGAACCACTGCTTGACCCGGTTTCTCGCCTTCGAGCTGTGCAGATAACCCAGATGCGGATTGATCCAGTCACGGCTTGGCGTGCCGTTCTTGGCTGTCAGTATCTCAATCGTCTCACCACTGCGCAGCGCGCGGTTCAGCTGTACGATATGGCCGTCCACCCTGGCGCCACGGCAGGTATGGCCGATGTCGGTGTGGATCGAATAGGCAAAATCGAGCGGTGTCGAATTCTTCGGCAGCTCGACCACCTTGCCCATCGGCGTCAACACATAGATGCGGGTCGCCTCCATCTCCTGATCGAAGGCATCCTGCAGTCCGTCGGTCTCCTCGCCAAAATCCTTCTTCTCCAGCCACTGCCGCATCCAGACGATACGCCGCTCAAAGTCCTTATCCTGCTTCGCATCCTCCTTGTAACGCCAGTGGGCCGCGACCCCCAACTCCGCATGGTGGTGCATGTCCCGGGTGCGGATCTGAACTTCCAGGGTCTTCTCTTCCGGACCGATCACAGCGGTGTGAATTGAGCGATAGAGATTAGCCTTCGGTGTGGCGATGTAGTCATCGAACTCACCAGGGATATGTTTCCACAGCCCGTGCACCACACCGAGTGCCGCATAACATTGGGCAATGTCATCCACCAATACCCGTACCGCCCGCAGATCAAAAATCTGTTCGATATCGACCGCTTTGCGCTGCATCTTTTTCCAGATACTGAAGATATGCTTCGGCCGACCGCTGATCTCCGCATGCACACCGGCGGCAAGAAACTTCTCCTTGAGCAGCTCCATGACCTCTTTGATGAACAGTTCACGGTCGCTGCGGCGCCCGTCCAGCTGACTGGCGATACGCTTGTAATCCTCAGGGTGGAGAAAGCGCAGGGCCAGATCCTCCAGCTCCCATTTGACCTGCCAGATACCCAGCCGGTTGGCCAGCGGCGCATAGATGTCCTGGGTCTCTTTGGCGACCCGACGGCGCTGTTCAGGAGCGAGACTCCGAGCGGTGCGCATCAGTTGCAGCTGCTCTGCAACCACCACCAGAATGACCCTTACATCCTCAGCGATACCCAGCAGCAGACGACGCAGATTTTCCGCATGCTGTTGCACCTCTTCCTCGGTAATCTCACGGGAGGTATCGGTCAACACACCGATTCGCCCCAGATCGTCAACCATCTTGGCGGTGCTGGTGCCGACTTCAGTTTGCAGCTTTTCAAGCGTCAGCTGTGAACCATTCAACACCCCCAGCAGCATGGCGGCGGCAACCGTCTCCCGGTCCATATGCAGCTGGGCGAGAATCTCCGCCACACTCAGGGCATGACGTAACTGGCGCTCCCCGTCGACTGTCTGTCGCTTCGATTGAACCTGCAGAGCAATCTCGGCAGCCCCCCGGAAGTAGCCCCGGTCATCTGCGTCGAACTCATCCGGCAGCATCTCCAGCCAGCGATCAATCGCCGGATGATCGATTGACTCCCCTTCAGGCAGACTGCTATTGGTGGTGACCATCTTTGTCGATAACGCCTATCTACTCAACTCGATTTCAGTCAAGCACGTGACTGACCAGGCCATCCGCCAGCTTGGGTTCGAACCAGGTCGACTTGGGTGGCATCACTTCATCCGCATCGGCCACAGCCATCAGATCCTCCATGCGCGTCGGATAGAGAGAGAATGCGACCGCCATCTCTCCGGAGTCGACCCGTTTTTCCAACCCGGCCAGACCGCGGATACCGCCGACAAAATCGATTCGTGCATCGCGCCGCGGATCGCTGATACCCAGCACCGGTTCGATCAGGTGGTTGGCCAGCAGGCTGACATCGAGCCGGGCCACCGGATCATCCGTCGGCACCTTGTCCTGATTGAGCGTCAACCGATACCACTGCTTGTCCAGGTACATACCGAACTCGGCCGGTTGTGCCGGCTTCACCGGCTGCTCGCTTGGTGCGACTTGAAAATCGCTCTCAAGGCTGGCGAGAAAAGCCGCTTTATCGAGTCCATTGAGATCCTTGACCACCCGGTTGTAGTCCAGAATCTGCATCTGATTGTGGGGAAAGATGACACTCAGAAAATAGTTGTATGACTCATCGCCAGAGTGGTTTGGATTGGCCTCTTTACGCGATGCGCCAACCCTCGAGCCTGCGGCTGAACGGTGGTGTCCATCCGCCACGTAGAGGGCCTCCATGGCATCGAACAGCTGCGTCAGACGGGCCACGGTTGCGTCATCATCCAGCACCCAGATCTCGTGACGGACCTGATCCGCCGCGGTGACATCCATTGCCGGCTGGGCCTGGGAAACCTGACTCAGGATCTGATCGACCTCAGGGGCACTCGGGTAGACAAGAAACACCGGCCCGGTCTGGGCATTCAGCGCATCCACCTGACGCACCCGGTCATCCTCTTTCGCCGGACGGGTGAACTCATGCTTCTTGATCCGGTTCTGATCATAGGCGGCAACCGAGGCGGCCGCGGCGAGTCCAGTCTGAACATGCTCCCCCATGGTCAGACGGTAGACATAGTAACAGGGCTTGGTATCACGGATCAGAATCCCATCCTGTTGCATCCTGGCAAGATTCTCGGCAGCCTTCTGATAGACCTCAGGGGCGTATGGATCTGTCCCCTGGGGCAGGTCGATCTCAGGTCTGGAGATATGCAGAAAGCTCCACTCCCGACCTTCTGCCATCTGCCGAGCTTCCGCCTCGTTCATGACATCATATGGCGGTGCGGCGACATCGGCAGCACGACCCTCGGCAGGACGAAGTCCGGGAAAAGCTCTGATCAGCGGCATGGGTTCTTCCTCATGGTCTGTAGGGCACATCTGGCCCAAGTGGTGTGCGAGGTGGGGATTGTTTCAAAAGAGATAAGGGGGAATCAAGCGATGGGCTCAATCGATATCAGAAAAATCCTACGTGAAAGTGAGAACAAACCTGCATCTTATCCAGGGTTATTCACTTAGACTTTAACCGTCGCAGAGAAGGATGCCAAGGAGTGGTGCACATGAACACGGAAGTGAAGGACTGATACCATTTGCCAACCAATCAGTGCGACACAAGATCCTGGTGCCCAAGGAGCGGGTGCCGGGATTTTTTTATTGGGGGAGAGAAAACTCCGGCGTTTCCTGATCGACCACTCCTCTCCACTTGGACTGAGGCGATTATTCCATTCGCGCCCGATCCTCTTTCTCCAGATCCAGCATGACAGGCCACAACGCCTGTCCGGAGCGATCAAATCCCTGCCACAGCTGCTGATAGCTCTTGCCCTCCTCAGGGTGAACTTCTTCTGCCGCCACTTCCGAGAGGGGCAGCAATACAAAGGCATAGCGTAAGATCTCATCTCTCGGCAGACGGATACCATCACGCTCGATGATCTGATCGCCGTAGGTCAACAGGTCGATATCCAGGGTTCTGGCCGCAAACCGTTCTTCATTGCGTACCCGGCCATGACGTTGCTCAATCTCCTTCAATCGGCGATTCACAGCCTCTGCCGATAAGCTGGTGTGGATGCCAACCACCAGATTGAGAAAGTTCTCTCCGGTAAATCCCACCGCTTCACTCTCATACACCGTTGAAATCGCCAGCTTGCCAAAATGCTGCCGCAAATCTGCGATGGCGCTGGGAAGATATCGACGTGGTGACTGATTGCTGCCAAGACTCAGCCAAGCCCTGACCCGGGCAGTGTCAGTCACTCCGGCTTCTCTCGATAATCACTCCCACATCCCGGGCCATGCTCACGGCACCGATCTTGTTCAGGGTCAACCGCACCCAAGGTACGTTGAATTCGTGCAGCACAATGTCGGCACAACGTTCTGCCAGTGTCTCGACCAGTTGGAACTTACTCTCCCGTACAAAAGAGACCAGACGCTTGCTGACCGCTTTGTAATCCAACGCATCCTCGATGGCATCCGACTCCGCTGCCTTCTTGATATCGGCTCCCATCTCCAGGTCAAATACCACCGTCTGGGTGATCTCCCGCTCCCAGTCGTAAATACCGATGACGGTTTCAATGCGAAGATCACGAATGAAAACGATATCCATAACTCAACAACCACACTTTTGAAAAAGAGTCATAGTAGATGAGTATTGATCAAGAACAAACCCCCGGCTTGACCTGACCCGCTGCCAGAGGTTCCAATGCACCCATGATTATCCACTCTTCTATCGTTGTTATCGCCTATCTGCTCGGTTCGATCTCCAGTGCCATCATCGTTTGTCGCCTGATGGGTCTGCCCGATCCCCGCAGCCAGGGTTCAAATAATCCTGGGGCCACCAATGTATTGCGAATCGGTGGCAAAAAGGCAGCAGCCATCACCCTCTTCGGGGATATGGTCAAGGGATTGATCCCGATGCTGATTGCTCATCTGTTCGATACACCACCACTCTATCTCGCACTGACTGGTTTGGCCGCATTTCTCGGCCACCTCTACCCGGTGTTTTTCAGCTTCAAAGGGGGTAAGGGGGTCGCCACCGCCCTCGGTGTCCAGTTTGGACTCCACTGGGGGGTTGGACTGGCGGTTGCACTGGTCTGGCTGTTTACCGCCAAGGTGGTCAATATCTCCTCCCTGTCCGCCCTGATCTCGATGGCATTGGCACCAATTATCGTATGGTTGATCTGGCCTGCACCAGAGCTGATAGTGATGCAAATCGTCATCAGCGCCATCCTGTTTTGGCGCCACCGTTCCAACATAACCAATCTTATCTCCGGTGCCGAAGATAAGATCAGTGAGAGTGAAAATTAATGCCGAATCCGCGCACCCTGGAATACGCCCATCAAATCACCTGCATCGACACCTTCTATCAGCGCCAGGGTCTGGCTGCCTGCTATCTGCTCGAATCCGAGGGGGAAGCGGCTTTCATCGATACCGGCACCAGCAACAGTGTGCCTCAACTGATGGCGGTGCTGGAACAGAAAGGCATATCCCCTTCACAGGTCCGCTATGTGATCCCCACCCATGTCCATCTGGACCATGCCGGGGGAGCGGGCAATCTGATGAGCCAACTGCCAAATGCCTCTCTGGTGATCCACCCGTATGGCGCCAAACACCTGATCGATCCCTCGAAGTTGATCGCTGGCGCGACAGCCGTCTACGGCGAGGAGGAGTTCGAAAGGCAGTTCGGTCAATTGATCCCGATCCCGGAAGAGCGGGTTATCCTGGCGCCGGACGGTTTTCGTTGCCAGTTCGGCAATCGGGAGCTGCTCTGTCTCGACACCCCGGGACATGCACGTCACCACATCTGCGTTTTTGATCAACAGAGCCGCGGCCTGTTCACCGGCGACACCTTCGGGCTCTCCTATCCTGAACTCAGTGGCACACAGGGTCCCTTTATCATACCCACCACCACACCGATCCAACTCGATCCGGACGCCTGGTATGAGACTCTGGACCGACTGATGGAGCTGAAACCTGAAAAACTCTACCTCACCCACTTCGGCGAAGTCAGTGAACCAGAAAAACGGGTCGGACAACTGCGCCAGCATCTGCAGGAGTTCACCGCCATCGCCCTGGCAGCGCAGGCGGAACCGGGCGCGCCAAGGAAGCGTGAAATGGAAAGCGCGCTGCAGAAGTGGTTGCTGCAGAAGCTGCAACAGAATGGCAACCCCCTGACAACCGAGGAGAGCCTGCAGCTGATGGCCATGGATCTGGACCTGGACGCCCAGGGTATGGAGGTCTGGCTGGCACGCCGGGAAGAGGCGGCTGCTGGATAGTTATTCAAGTCCGCTAATGAACGCCGATAAACGCTAATGGTTTTGCCGATGCGGATTGGTCTGGAGCCGTTGAATCAAGCCGCAAATGGACGCCAAGTACCGCCAATGGCCGCAAAAAAATCGCAGGCTATGAAGAAGTTGATGTTGATGAACATAAGCCCTGTGCGGTGCTCACTCTAACCCTGTTTGGTGGGGCATGGCCCCACCAAATACCCTTTGTTTAAACACAGTGAATCGCCTTGGCACTTAGTAAGCCACCATCCGTCTTGGTCCGGATGGCCAGGTTAGCAATCAGGCAAGGCACCACAAATCGTCGGCAAATGATCACAGGGAAAGTTCGAGTTTGAGGCCACTCAAACCCCAAACACGATTACAATCTGCGAATCGTATTTGCGTTCATTTGCGGACTTAAAACAAACAATCAACTGGGTGTAGAACCACTCTGCTCCCAGGCGAAAGTGCAATCCAGCCTGGAGAGCACATAGACCATCCCCTGCTCCCCGTCCCCCATCATCATCGACAGAGGCGACCGCTGGTTGAACAGATGGTTACGCTGACGCAACCAGCGCTTGCCCATACTCGGATTGGTCGGATAGGTGGTACGCAGCGCATCATTGATTCTGACCAGATAGTCGATCCGCTTCATCATTTCCGGACTTTCGGGAAAGGCCTTGTTATGCCGGTACTGGGCCATCTGGCGTGCCTTGCCGTTGATATCCAGGAGCGACATCATCTCATCACTGTGCAGCCCCCAGTGATCGAACAGATTCATGACTCCCCGGGTGATTGCAAGACGGTCATCCATTGAAACAGTGCTGCTTTGTTGTGCGATTTCACTCATGTCGGCTATTTCCTACTGTTTAACTTGGTTTTTCTGAGTCTAACACGATTGATCCAGTTAAAACCCAAGGGAAACCATGGTAATTCAGGGTTACGATCAAGCCTCGCCCTTCCACAAAGCATGCCACCAGCGCTTGCGGTTGTTGGGCATCGCCACCGCCGGCAGATCGACCGGCTGGATCTTGCTCAACACCCAGCCAGGCAGTGGTGGATTATCACTGTAGCCACATGAGACACCCAGGTTGTTTGGATCATAGATCTTGATGAATGACGGTTGCTGCAGATCATCCGCATAGACGATGCCGCAGTACTCCTCATCATGCTCCCGCCGCAACAACTCGTCGACACGCTCGACGAATGTCAGCACTCTCGATTCATCAGAGGGAACCTCGGGTGGCGGTTCGCCTACCGCATAGACGTACCATCCCCCAGCGGCATCCGCTCTCAACACCTGCCATAGCGCATCCAGTTGATGCCAGCGCAAGGCGGAAGTGAAACTGCCTTTGAAGGCCTTCAAGAAATTACCCTGTTCGTTCATCACCACACCACAAAGAGAATGGAAACTCCGCATCAACGCGGAGCATGGACCAGGTGCCTCACCCTTCGGCAGCGCTGCACCGGTATCAGACACGAGACAAGCATGAGTTTCCTGTCCGATCATGGGTATAATGACCCTTTGCCTCTGCCGGTTACAACCCATGATGACTGATAGCCATACCCTTTTCGAATCAAACCTGGATCTGAAGCTGCTCAATCGGGGCAAAGTACGTGATATCTATGAGGTGGATGATCAGCATCTGTTGATCGTCACCAGTGACCGTCTTTCAGCATTCGATGTGGTTCTGCCACAACCCATTCCCGGCAAAGGCGAGGTCCTCACCCGGGTGGCTAACTTCTGGTTCAAGCGAACCGAGCCATTGATTCCAAACCATCTGGTGAACCTGCAGCTTTCCGAGATCCTGACAAACCCGGATCAGCGCAACAGTCTGGGTGACAGATACATGATCGTGCGCAAGCTCAAGCCACTGCCGATTGAAGCAATCGTGCGGGGTTACCTGATCGGCTCCGGCTGGAAGGATTACCAGCACAACCAATCGGTCTGCAGTATCCCACTGCCCGCCGATCTGCAGCAGGCGGACCGGCTACCCGAAGCCATCTTCACCCCATCCACAAAAGCGGATGTGGGGGATCACGATGAAAACATCGATTTCAGCCGGACTGAAAATCTGCTCGGCCGTGAGTTGGCGGCTCAAGTGAAGGAGATCAGCCTGAGCATCTATAACCAGGCCGCCGACTATGCATTGAGTAAAGGCATCATCATTGCCGATACCAAGTTCGAATTCGGTCTGGATGATGCTGGACAGCTGCATTTGATCGATGAGGCACTGACACCGGATTCATCCAGATTCTGGCCGGCAGACAGCTATCGTCCCGGCACCAGTCCGGTCAGCTTCGATAAACAGTTTGTCAGAGACTACCTGGAAACCCTGGATTGGGATAAGACCCCGCCAGGCCCTGAACTGCCCCAGGAGGTTATCGATAAAACGGCTGAAAAGTATCGTGAGGCAGAAAGACGCCTGACCGGTAGATAGATCGGAATCGAGTCGTAAGTCGGCCGGCAGTCGACAGGCTTCAATATCCGGTTGATATCAATCCAAGCTGCTCGTTAGACGAACTGCCAGAATCAGCATAAGATGGCACAGGTTTGACAAACGGCAAACAACCTCGTAACCCTGCAAAGGGGTTATCTTGCCAAAGAGTTGAGACTCATCAATCAAACACCGCGCTTTAAGAATCCAATTCGTATTTTGGATCTATAATTTGGGCTAAGATATGGGCTTTTAACCAGGAGTACTCTGACAGGTTCAGAGTGAATTGCTGCAGCTAGATGAAGCGACTCAGTTTTGACATGCCGTACTGTATTCGCCACAGCAATTCGTTGATCAATCTCACACCATCTCATATCAGTTCAGTCGCACATTGTGCTACTGATTCCGGTCGAAAAATGATCGACCAGGGCAGATAAAAAACCTCACTCGAAAATAATATTGGGCAAGACCGATTTGAGCTTATACACTTCTGAGGATATGACAACACAGAATAACAAAGCAGCCCGGGTAGTGATCTACACTACGTTGAGGTGCCCCCATTGTCTCCACTTAAAGCGTTGGCTGAAACGAAACAACGTCCCCTTTCTTGACTTCAATGTTGCCAAACCTGGCAAGATCCAGAAAAAGTTTTTTGAAATCGGCGGTAAAAGCGTACCGCTGATCCTGGTCGGTGATGAAAAATTTGAAGGATTCAATCCCAACCGACTGAAAAAGGCACTGGAACTTGAAGGACTGATGTAGACCGCTCCGCCAGGCAATCTCCTGGTTATGCTTGCGGCAAAAAATAAAGGGGCCGAATGGCCCCTTTATCGTGCACCGAATTAACGGGCTAACCAATACGAAGATCAGTTGATTTTCGGATCGAGTTCACCGCTTTCGTAGCGTACCTGCATGTTCTCGAGAGAGATCGGAGCGATCTTCTCCGCCATCCCGGCAGAACCGAAGGCTTCATAGCGATCCTTACAGATATCCGACATGGCCTTGGTGGCCTCTTTCAGGAATTTGCGTGGATCGAAGTTGGACTTGTTGTCATTCAGGTGCTTACGAATGGAGCCGGTAGAAGCCATGCGCAGATCGGTATCGATGTTGACCTTACGCACACCATGCTTGATACCTTCAACGATCTCTTCAACAGGCACACCATAGGTCTCACCCATATCACCACCATACTCATTGATGATCGCCAGCCAGTCCTGAGGAACCGAAGAGGAACCATGCATAACCAGATGGGTATCCGGTATACGTGCGTGGATCTCTTTGACCCGATCGATGGCCAGGATATCCCCTGTCGGCGGACGGGTGAACTTATAGGCGCCGTGGGAAGTACCGATTGCGATTGCCAGGGCATCAACACCGGTCTTCTTGACGAAATCCGCCGCTTCATCCGGGTCGGTCAGCAGCTGGCTGTGGTCCAGGGTGCCTTCAGCGCCGATACCATCCTCTTCACCGGCCTGGCCGGTTTCCAGGGAACCCAGACAACCCAGCTCACCCTCAACGGAAACACCGCCGGCGTGGGCAATCTCGACCACCTTGGCGGTGGTATCCACATTGTATTCGTAGCTGGAAGGGGTCTTACCGTCGCTCATCAGGGAGCCGTCCATCATCACCGATGAGAAGCCTGACTGAATCGAACGCAGACAGACGGATGGTGAAGTACCGTGATCCTGATGCATACAGACCGGAATGTGAGGATACATCTCGGTTGCAGCAATGATCAGATGACGCAGAAAGGGTTCACCCGCGTATGACCGGGCACCTGCAGATCCTTGCAGAATGACCGGGCTGTTGACGGCATCCGCTGCCTGCATGATGGCATGCACCTGCTCCATGTTGTTAACATTGAACGCAGGCAGACCATAGCCGTGCTCCGCGGCATGGTCGAGAAGTTGGCGCAGGGAAATCAGAGCCATGATAGCCTCCTTGGTTTGTGTTTATAGTCTCGTTACAACTTAATCACCACCCGCTGGTGATGACTTCAATCTTTATTTTTGTCGGCCAGCACATGCTCGCCGACACGCATTACTTTCATAATGTTGGTTTGGCCTTCCACACCGGAGCGGTCACCCTTGGTAATGATCACCAGATCATTCTCTCTGACCTCTCCACGGCGCAGCAACTCGTCGATTACCTCTTCATTGACCTGGGCAATGTCGGTGCTGGCCACATCGAAGCTAACCGGATAGACACCGCGATAGAGTGTCACTTTACGTCGGGTACGTACATGCCGGGTCAACGCATAGATCGGAATGTCAGAACTGATTCTGGACATCCATTTTACTGTCGAGCCGGATTCGGTCAGTGCGGCAATCGCTTTCACCCCAAGGTGATTGGCGGTATACATGGTGGACATGGCGATGGCCTCATCCACCCGGCCGAAGACGCTGTCGAGTCTGTGGCTGGAACGCCGCGCAAGCTGATGCTTTTCGGCTTCGGCGCAAACCCGATCCATCGCTTTGACAACCTTGTGCGGATATTTGCCTACTGAGGTTTCAGCCGAGAGCATCACCGCATCTGTGCCATCCATAACGGCATTCGCAACATCAAACACCTCAGCACGGGTTGGGATCGGATTCTCGATCATCGACTGCATCATCTGTGTCGCCGTGATCACCACCGAGTTCATCCCCCGGGCCTTTTTGATCATCTCTTTCTGCACAGCAGGCAGTTCCGCATCACCGATCTCAACACCCAGGTCACCACGTGCCACCATGATGACATCGGAAGCCTGGATAATCTCTTCTATGCAGTCCAGCGCCTCGGCGCGCTCAACCTTGGCTACGATACCACCATTGCCACCCGCCTCCTCCAGAAGGCGACGTGCCTCCTTGACATCATCCGCATTGCGAACGAAAGAGACAGCAAGATAATCCACGTCGATCTCAGCGGCAAACAGGATATCCGCCCGATCTTTGTCGGTCAGTGCAGGTGCTGAAAGTCCACCGCCTTGCTTATTGATCCCTTTGTTGTTGGAGAGCTTGCCACCCACCACCACTTTGCAATGGACCTCTTTGTCGGTGACCTCAGAGACCCACAGCTCAACAGCACCGTCGTCGAGCAACAGGGTGTCACCGCGGGAGACATCATCAATCAGTTCCGGATAGGTCAATCCTACCCGTTCGTCATCACCCGCATCCAGCGGCAGCGCCGCATCGAGGATGAACTGTCCATTCTCTTCCAGTTTGGTATAGCCGTTCTTGAATTTGCCGATACGGATCTTCGGCCCCTGAAGATCCGCCAAAACACCGATCTGACGGCCACAGGCACGGGCCCGGTTACGAATCCGTTCTGCACGTTCTCTTTGCGAGTCGTGAGCATCGTGTGACAGGTTGAGGCGAACGATATCCACCCCGGCGTGTATCAGCTTGTCGAGAACCTTTGGGTCATCCGTTGCCGGTCCCAGGGTTGCTACAATTTTGGTTCTTCTTGGCATACCTATCCAATTACTTGCTTGCTGCACGTTGTCTTGGGCCGGACCCCTGTCCGGCCTCTGGTCAGTGGACATAGATCACTTGGCTGCGCAAGCTTCCAGCATCGCCACCGCAGGCAGGGTCTTACCTTCCAGATACTCGAGGAAGGCGCCACCGGCAGTTGAGATGTAGGAGACTTTGTCATAGATGTCGTACTTCTGAATGGCCGCGATGGTGTCACCGCCGCCCGCCAGGGAGAAGCCATCTGAATTGGCGATCGCCATGGAGACGGTCTTGGTACCTTCTCCAAACTGATCGAACTCGAAAACACCGACCGGACCGTTCCAGACGATGGTTCCAGCCTGCTTGATGATCTCAGCCAGTTCATTGGCACTGTCGGGACCGATATCGAAAATCATCTCATCATCAGCAACCTCGCCAGCAGGCTTGAGTACCGCAGGCTCCTCTTCGGCAAAGTTCTTGCCGACCACCACATCGCTGGCGATTGGAATATTGGCGCCACGCTCCTTCATCTTTTCGATCAGAGCCTGAGCGGTGGGCACCAGATCATCTTCACACAGGGACTTACCCACATTGTTTCCGGTGGCCTTGAGGAAGGTATTGGCGATACCGCCACCAACAACCAGCTGATCGACCTTTTCCGACAACGCTTCCAGAACGGTCAGCTTGGTTGAAACCTTGGATCCGCCAACGATTGCCACCATCGGGCGGGCCGGATTGGCCAGCGCCTTTGCCAGATTGTCCAACTCATCGGCGAGCAGCAGGCCGGCACAGGCAACCGGCGCAAACTTGCCGGCACCATGGGTTGAGGCCTGGGCGCGATGGGCGGTACCGAATGCATCCATCACATAGACATCACACAGGGCTGCATATTTCTGTGCCAGCGCTTCGTTGTCCTTTTTCTCTCCGGCATTGAAACGGACGTTCTCGAGTAGCACAACCTCACCTTCCGCCACCTCGAAACCACCATCCAGATACTCTTTGATCAGACGAACGGTGCCACCCAGTTTGGCAGACATGTCATCGGCGATCGGCGCCATCGAGTTCTCTTCCGAGTAGACACCCTCTTCCGGCCGGCCACGATGTGACATCACCATCACTTTGGCACCGGCTTTGGCACAGTGCTCGATGGTTGGCATGGAAGCCGTGATACGCGCATCCGAAGTTACCTTACCGTCTTTTACAGGCACATTGAGATCAGCGCGGATCAATACGCGCTTGCCGGCAAGATCAAGATCGGTCAGCTTGATAAATGACATAACAGACTCCTGCTTCGATTGTAATTTTAAAATGTGAATTCTGAGTTATGGATTTTGTTGTTACAGATTACAAAGCTGCAACAAAAATACATAACTCATGACTCACGCCATGAAGTAACGGGGCAGAATAGATCCTGCCCCGTAAAGATCAGCACTTACTTGGAGACGTGCTCAACCATGCGCAGCATGTTGCAGGTGTAGCCGTACTCGTTGTCGTACCAGGAGACAACTTTGACGAAAGTGTCATCCAGTGCGATACCGGCGCCGGAATCGAAGATGGAAGGATTGGAGCAACCACGGAAATCGGTGGAAACCACTTTATCTTCGGTGTAAGCCAGTACACCGGCCAGATCGCCAGACTCGGAAGCCGCTTTCATGGCAGCACAGATGTCGTCGTAGCTGGCACCGCTGTTCAGTTCGACAGTCAGGTCGACCACAGAGACATCAGAAGTCGGTACACGGAATGCCATGCCGGTCAGTTTACCGTTCAGTTCAGGCAATACCTTGCCAACCGCTTTGGCAGCACCGGTAGAGGAAGGAATGATGTTTTCCAGGATACCGCGGCCACCGCGCCAGTCTTTCATGGAAGGACCGTCAACAGTCTTCTGGGTAGCGGTTGCAGCATGCACGGTAGACATCAGACCACGCTTGATGCCCCAATTGTCATTCAGCACTTTGGCCACAGGCGCCAGACAGTTGGTGGTACAGGAAGCGGCGGAAACAATCGCCTGACCGTTGTATTCGTTGTGGTTTACACCATACACGAACATTGGGGTGGCATCCTTGGAAGGCGCACTCTGTACGACCTTCTTGGCGCCTGCATCGATGTGCTTCTGACAGGTCTCTTCGGTGAGGAAGAAACCGGTACACTCGATCACCAGATCAGCACCGATCGCATCCCATTTCAGGTCAGCTGGATCACGCTCAGCGGTGAGGCGGATCTTTTTGCCGTTTACAACCATGTCGCTGCCATCGACAGAAACATCACCATCAAAATTGCCATGTACTGAATCGTACTTCAGCATGTAAGCCAGATAATCAGGTTCCAGCAGATCGTTGATGCCGACGACTTCAATACCAGGGAAGTCTTTTGCGATAGCACGGAATGCCATACGGCCGATGCGGCCAAAACCGTTGATACCTACTTTGATAGTCATAGCGATTCTCCGTTATACATATATAGAATTGTCATTTATCAGTCTTGGTGGGAGGCGCGTATCACGCGCCTCTCAACCATCATTAAGCGGTCACTTCGTTGATCGCAGCGAGCACATTCTCAGCTGTGAAACCGAACTCTTTGAACAGTTCGCCGGCGGGTGCCGACTCACCGAAGTGGTCGATACCAATAACCTTGCCATTGATACCAACATATTTGTACCAGCCATCGGTCACAGCGGCTTCCACCGCCACACGAGCGGTTACCGCAGCAGGCAGAACAGACTCTTTGTAGGCTGCATCCTGCTCATCAAAGGCTTTGGTGTTAGGCATGGAAACGACCCGAACCTGCTTGTTGGATTCGGCTGCGGCCTTCACCGCCAGATCCACCTCAGAGCCGGTGGCGATGACGATTGCATCCGGTGTCCCGTCACAATCGGCAATCACATAGCCGCCTTTGGCGATATCCGCGATCTGCGCATCGGTGCGATCCTGATGGGCCAGTCCCTGACGGGAGAAGATCAGACAGGAAGGACCGTTACGTTTCTCTACCGCTGCTTTCCAGGCTACCGCGGTCTCCACCGCGTCACAGGGACGCCAGAGGTCCATGTTCGGCACCATACGCAGGGTTGGGATCTGTTCGACAGGCTGATGGGTAGGTCCATCCTCACCCAGACCGATGGAGTCGTGAGTATAGACAAAGATCGACTGGATCTTCATCAGCGCCGACATACGCAGAGCGTTACGGGCATACTCGGAGAACATCAGGAAGGTGCCACCGTAAGGAATGAAACCACCGTGCAGTGCGACACCGTTCATGATGGCGGACATACCGAACTCACGTACACCGTAAGAGATATAGTTACCGTCCGCATTGCCGTCGGTGATCGACTTGGAGCCGGACCAGGCGGTCAGGTTCGAAGGTGTCAGGTCAGCTGAACCACCGAGGAATTCCGGCAGCAGAGGGCCATAGCCGTTGAGGGCATTCTGTGACGCTTTTCGAGTCGCCGGGGATTCCGCCTTGTCATTCACCTCAGCGATGAACTTGGCAGCCTCAGCTTCCCAGTTATCCGGCAAATCACCGCTCATACGACGGTTGAACTCAGCGGCCAGCTCGGGAAAAGCAGACTGATAGGCGGCAAACTTGTCGTTCCAACCGGACTCGGCTTCAGCACCGGAGGCCTTTGCGCTCCAGCCGGCATAGATATCCTCTGGAATAACGAAGGCATCGTGTGCCCATCCGAGCTTCTCGCGGGTGGCAACAATCTCATCAGCACCCAATGGCGCGCCGTGACAGTCGTGACTGCCGGCCAGGTTGGGTGAACCGAAACCGATGGTGGTTTTGCAGCAGATCAGGCATGGCTTGTCGCCGTCAGCCTTGGCCGCTTCGATGGCCTGGTTGATGGCATCCGCATCATGGCCATCCACATCACGGATCACCTGCCAACCGTAAGATTCGAAACGGGCTGGGGTATCGTCGGTGAACCAACCTTCGGTCTCGCCGTCGATACTGATTCCGTTGTCGTCCCAGAAAGCGACCAGTTTGCCCAGGCCGAGGGTACCGGCCAATGAGCAGGCTTCGTGGGAGATGCCTTCCATCATACAACCGTCGCCCAGGAACACGTAAGTGTAGTGGTCGACGATCTCATGTCCAGGCTTGTTGAACTGTGCCGCCAGAGTCTTCTCGGCCAGAGCCATGCCAACGCCGTTGGTGATGCCCTGTCCCAGCGGACCGGTTGTGGTCTCGACGCCAGGCGCATAGCCATACTCCGGGTGACCGGGAGTTTTCGAGTGCAACTGACGGAAATTCTTAAGATCATCGATGCTCAGCTCATAACCTGTGAGGTGAAGCAGCGAATAGATCAGCATCGAACCATGGCCATTCGACAGAATGAAACGATCGCGATCAGCCCAATCCGGATTGGCCGGATTGTGTTTCAGGTGGCTGTTCCACAGTACTTCGGCAATATCTGCCATACCCATGGGCGCACCTGGATGACCTGAATTGGCTTGTTGCACAGCATCCATACTCAGGGCACGAATGGCATTGGCGAGTTCTCTGCGTGAGGACATTGACCCCTCCTGATTTATTAATGATTTGTTAATCTGTTTCTAAGTCCTTAACGACTTAACTAGGCGGAAATCCGCTAAATTCTTTGTTTATCAACCCTTGCGTACCTGGTTATGCCGTCCCCTTTTCGCATACGGCAATGGTTAACCCGCTCGGGCAAAGGTTCGCTATTCTGACCCAAGCAGCCAGCACAGAGCAAAGCAGCGTGCTTTAATGGCCGATAAGCTGGCTTGATGGAATAGGTTACAGCTTCATTTTTCAAGTAAATTCATGAAGTTGGCTCTTCACGCCACTTGATGGAACAGCCCATACTGGGTATCTGATCCTGAGGTCCTCGACCCGTCTCGGCAACCTGCTTCATCGCTTCGAAGAGGTCACGACGCACATTTGGGTCTGCCGCTTCCTTCTTACTTTCATCCAGTCTGCCCCGATATTGCAGTTTCAGATCGGCGTTGTAGCCAAAGAAATCGGGGGTGCATACCGCACCATAGGACTTGGCAACCTGCTGAGTTTCGTCAATCAGGTAGGGAAAGGGAAAACCCAACCGCTCCGAGACCAGGCGCATGTTCTCGAATGAGTCTTCCGCATAATCGGTGGGATCGTTCGACATAATTGCCACTGCGTTCACACCCAGCGCTGCCAACTCCTTGGTATCCCTGATAATTCTGTCGATCACCGCCTTCACATAGGGGCAGTGGTTACAGATGAACATCACCAGCAGTCCATTCTCTCCGGCACATTGTTGCAGGGACCAGGTCTTGCCATCAACTCCGGGGAGCTGAAAATCCGGGGCCTCAGCATCAAAGTCACAAATCGGTGTCTGTAGGGATACCATTATTATTTCGCTCAATACATTGAATTGAATCGGGGTGGGGCATTATGCAAAAAGCGAGCTGGTGTGTAAAATCCCGTTTCGCTGAGCGTTGGCCGTCGCCCTATAGATGTATCATCAAGTTGGTGGTACCTATGACATACAAATTATCAGGAATACCATGAGTAAAGATTTTATTTTCACCTCGGAATCTGTCTCTGAAGGACATCCGGACAAGGTTGCGGATCAGATATCGGACGCCATGCTGGATGCGATCCTGGCCCAGGACCCCCATCCGGATCGAGCTCGTGTGGCCTGTGAAACACTGATCAAGACCGGAGCGGTAATCGTTGCCGGAGAGATCAGCACCGAGGCGTGGATCGACCTGGACGACCTGGTCAGAGAGGTGGTTTGCGATATCGGCTACACCAGTTCCGATGTGGGTTTTGACGGCTCGACCTGTGCGGTGATGTCACTCATCGGCAAACAGTCCGCCAACATTGCCCAGGGTGTCGACCGGGCCGCCCCGGAAGAACAGGGTGCCGGAGACCAGGGCATGATGTTCGGCTATGCCACCAATGAAACCGACGTCTTGATGCCTGCCCCCATCACCTATGCCCAGCGGCTGGTAAAACGCCAATCGGAAATCCGTAAGTCGGGCATTCTGCCCTGGTTGCGCCCCGATGCCAAAAGTCAGGTGACCCTGCAGTATGAAGATGGCAAAGTCTGTGGTATCGGTGCGGTGGTGCTCTCCACCCAGCACGACCCGGATATCGACCATACGCAGCTTCAGGAAGCGGTGATGGAGAATATCATCCAGCCGGTGCTGCCCAAGGAGTGGCTCGACAGATGCCCTCAGGAGAAGATCCACATCAATCCCACCGGCAGCTTCGTGATCGGTGGACCGGTGGGTGACTGTGGTCTCACCGGACGCAAGATCATCGTCGACACCTATGGTGGCGCAGCCAGACACGGGGGTGGCGCCTTCTCCGGTAAGGATCCTTCGAAAGTCGACCGTTCTGCCGCCTATGCCGGCCGCTATGTGGCCAAGAACATTGTCGCTGCCGGACTCGCCGAGCGCTGTGAAATCCAGATCTCCTACGCGATCGGTGTGGCAGAGCCCACCTCGATCATGGTCGAGACCTTTGGCACCGGTAAGATCGCGGATGAGGCGATCTCTGCGCTGGTGCGTCAGCACTTCGACCTCAGACCCTATGGCATTCTGAAAATGCTCGATCTGTTGAACAGCGACAAGATCAAATACCGTAAAACCGCCGCCTATGGCCACTTCGGCCGTGAGGATGAAGGCTTTACCTGGGAGAACACCGATAAGGCGGAGGCCCTGCGGGCTGACGCAAAACTCTAAAACGGACAGAGAGTCAATTTAAACCTGAATCCAAGCATTCAGGTTAAAAGCTTCCAAACCGAGGAGCGCTGCAACGGAATCGATTCCGCCAGGCTCGGCAGGGAAGTTGAAACAACAGAGAAACCGCGCTCACTCACGATATTCAGGAGATGACTACCATGAGTGAGTTCACCGATTATAAAGTAGCGGATATTTCACTGGCTGATTTCGGCCGCCGGGAGATTGCCATTGCCGAGACCGAGATGCCCGGCCTGATGGCAATCCGCGATAAGTATGCCGCCGAACAACCCCTCAAAGGCGCACGCATCACCGGCTCCCTGCACATGACCATCCAGACCGCTGTGCTGATCGAAACCCTGGTTGCGTTGGGTGCTCAGGTGCGTTGGTGTTCCTGCAACATCTTCTCCACCCAGGACCATGCGGCAGCAGCAATCGCGGCCCAGGGCATTCCGGTCTACGCCTGGAAAGGTGAATCCCTGGAAGAGTACTGGTGGTGTACCGAACAGGTCCTCAACTGGCCTGACGGGGAGTCGCCGAACATGATCCTCGACGATGGTGGCGACGCCACCCTGCTGGTACACAAAGGGGTCGAATTCGCCGACGCGGGCGCGGTACCCGAACCCAAGGCGGACGATGCAGAAGAGTGGCAGGTAATCCTCGGCGTGCTCAAACGCAGCCTGGAGGAGGATCCCAAGCGCTACCACCGGATGGCAGAATCGATCAAAGGGGTTACCGAAGAGACCACCACCGGTGTGCATCGCCTCTACCAGATGATGGAACAGGGCACCCTGCTGTTTCCTGCCATGAACGTCAACGATTCGGTGACCAAGTCCAAATTCGACAACCTCTATGGCTGCCGTGAGTCCCTGGTGGACGGCATCAAACGGGCAACCGATGTGATGATTGCCGGAAAGATTGCTCTGGTAGCGGGCTATGGGGATGTAGGCAAGGGCTGCGCCCAGTCTCTACGAGGCCTGGGGGCAACGGTCTGGGTCACCGAGATCGACCCGATATGCGCCCTGCAGGCGGCGATGGAGGGATACCGGGTGACTACGATGGAAGAGGCCGCACCGCAGGCGGATATCTTCGTCACCACCACCGGTAACTTCAATATCATCACCCATGATCACATGGCGGCCATGAAGGACCAATCGATCGTCTGTAATATCGGCCACTTCGACAACGAGATCGATATCGCCGGAATCCGTGACTACCAGTGGGAAGAGATCAAACCTCAGGTACATCACGTCATCTTTCCCGACGGCAAGCGCATCATCCTGCTGGCGGAAGGACGACTGGTCAACCTGGGCTGCGCCACCGGACACCCCAGCTTCGTAATGTCCAACTCCTTCTCCAATCAGGTGTTGGCACAGATCGAATTCTTCACCCGTGCAGGCGAGTATGAGAACAAGGTCTATGTGTTGCCCAAGAAGCTCGACGAAGAGGTTGCCCGGCTCCATCTCACCAAGATCGGCGCCAAACTGACGACCCTCTCCCAGGCTCAGGCTGACTATATCGGCGTGCCCGTTGAAGGCCCCTATAAGCCGGACCACTATCGCTATTGAGCACGATGGTCTGCCAAACAACGGAGATTGACCGGTAGGAAGGAGCAATCCTCTCGGCCGGTCCATTGCTCATGCGTATAACCTTCATACGGTAATTGCTTGTCATGAACGATCAAACAAAACAACAGATTTTCAGCTTCGAACTCTTTCCACCGAAGACCGAGAAGGGTATGGAGAATCTGAAAACCAATGTACAACAACTGCAGGGCCTGAACCCCGCTTTCTTTTCGGTTACCTATGGTGCCGGTGGCTCAACCCAACAGCGTACCTTCGACACGGTCGACTGGCTGGTTGAACAGCAGATCGACGCGGCCCCTCATCTCTCCTGCATTGGTGCGGATCAGGAAGAGATTCTGGAGATACTGGAGCGTTACAAAGCCCAGGGCATCAAGCGGCTGGTGGCACTGCGTGGCGACCTGCCATCCGGCGCCGGTCTCGGCGGCCTGGGTGAGCTGAATCACGCCAACCAACTGGTTGAACTGATTCGCCAACATTTCGCTGACCATTTCCATATTGAAGTGGCTGCCTATCCGGAGTTCCATCCCCAGGCAACCACGCCGCAACAGGATCTGGAAAATTTCAAACGCAAGGTGGAAGCCGGCGCCGACAGCGCCATCACCCAGTATTTCTACAATGCGGATGCCTATTTCAGGTTTATCGATGAGTGCCAGCGTCTGGCGATTGAGATTCCCATCGTGCCCGGCATCATGCCGATAACCAATTTCACTCAACTGGCAAGATTCTCAGATAGTTGTGGGACCGAAATCCCCCGCTGGCTGAGAAAACGTCTGGAGAGTTACGGTGAAGATCTGGACTCGATCCGAGATTACGGCATGGAAGTCGTCAGTGACCTGTGCGAACGTCTGCTGGCCGGCGGGGCGCCAGGGCTCCATTTCTACACCATGAACCGCTCCGCCCAATGTCAGCAGATCTGGCAGACACTGGGATTATAGATCGCCACCACTGCAATCTGGCTGATTCCACCAGCCGATGACGCCACTACCCGGTTGAGCTCCTGGATTCAGGCTCAACCGGGTAGCACAAGAACTCATTGCATCTCATTTTATCGAAGGGTTCTGGTGGGGCATAGCCCCACCTAACAATTCTTAAGTAAGAACCATTCAGTATCAGAGCCTATTGATAGCTGCCACCTCGATTGGTAAACGGCTTCAGTAAGGAGGCCCAGAGTATTTCAGCGCCCTTGTCATTGAGGTGGTTGTCATCGCTGTAGATCAGTGTGCCATCGATCCGGGTTGCACAGGCCGCATCGCTGCAAAACAGGGATTTTCCATCCAAAAGCGCGTATTGATTGCCCCTCAACTGATCCATAACCGCATCCTCCTCGATATGCCAGGCATTGATCTTGGACTTCGACACCTGATCGCTTTTGAACAGGTTTCTGTAACTGAACCAGCCATAATCCGGTATCTGCGAAACAACCACGACCTCACTGTTGCTGGAAATAGCCTCAATCGTCCTATCGAAGGCCTCCTTCAGTATACGCATGCGCGTCTTCACTGAACCGGCCACCTCTTCTTCACCAGTATGATCATCAACGATCAAGTGATGGGCAGGCTGGTTTTCGCCGTCCCTGATCCAGCCTTTGAGATAGAGCGTCCAGCGGCCGACCAGCACCACCAGGTCAGGCTCAATGCCATTGATGTAGTCAAGATACGACGACATGATCTCTGTGTTGTTACAGTTCACCGAGTTGGTCAAATCATCGAAGCGTTTTACCCCGAGCAACGGCGGACAACCACCATGGGTAATGTTGAAGATGGTTGCGCCGTCAATGTCCGGCGTGGTGGTCCTCAGCATATGCGAGTGTGAGTCTCCCCAGATCACGATCTTATAGCCACCGTCACCGATCTGTTTACAGCTGGTATCGCCCTGCACAACCTCAAAGCCTTCGCAATCCACCAACGCGGAGGCGGGCTCCTTGATATACTCATTACGCCATTCCGGATGGGCGATCTGCAGGTAACCGGGATACAACTCCAAACGTCCAAACAAGCCGACAACGAAGAGTGCCGATAAGGCCATCGCGCTGACACCCAGTACCCTTTCCGCTGTTATATTTGAAGTCCTGAATGGCCTTTCAACATACTTCCAGGAGAGGTATGAGAGGGGAAAAACCAGCAATACCGTCAGCAGCCGGAACGGCTCAGCCTCAAACAGATAACTGTATTTCAAGAAAGCGATGATCGGCTGATGCCATAAATAGGCGCTGTATGAGATCAGCCCGATACCGACAATCGGGCTTAAACCAAGCATCCGTTTTGCCAGTGTGCCGCTGTTTGCGAAAAGAATCAGCAGAACCGTACCGATCACCGGGATCATGGTATAAAAACTGGGCGTCGGTGTGGTCGCATCGAAACTGAAAACCGCGTAACCAATCAGCAACAGACCCAGCAGACTCATACCCTGTTCGATGTGCGGCGAGGATGGCTCTGTTTTCTGATTCAGGTAGAAGGCACAGAACACGCCGAACAGCAGCTCCCAACCTCGTGCGGGCAACAGAAAGAAAGCAGCCCCAGGCGCGTTATAGGCACCCCATTGGGCTATTCCCAGGCTGATCACACACATCACCGCCAGACTGATCAGAATCGGCTTTCTGCCATAGGGCCAGATGGCCATCAAAAACAGCGGGAAGAGTATGTAGTACTGCTCCTCAACCGCCAGGCTCCAGGTATGCAACAGGGGTTTAAGCTCCGATGCGGTATCGAAATAGCCGCTTTCGAGCCAAAACAGGATATTCGATGAGAAGGTTGCAACACCCAACAGGCTGTTGGCATACGAGTCGAAATGGCTGGGGGTCAGCAACACCCAGGCGAAAGGCATACTGCAGAGGGTTACCAGAACCAACGCAGGCAGGATACGCTTGGCGCGTCGCACATAGAAGGTCTTGATACTGAACCGACCGGCCTGCAGATCATTGAGAATGATCGATGTAATCAGATAACCGCTGATCACAAAGAATACATCAACGCCGACATACCCCCCGCTGAACAGCTCATACCCTGCATGAAAGAAAAGTACAGGGATTACGGCAACGGCTCTTAAGCCATCGATTTCTTTACGGTATTGCAAAATCTATCCCTGATCTTTCAGAAGCAATGGCTTCTGCTACCTCTAAAAAAAATGAATTTCGATCGTTCATTTGGCTACAGCGGGAAATATGCCTATCTGAGTCTACCGTACATCGATTTCTACAAAGCACCAGGTACAATTTCACTGTCACGATGTATCGCCCGGTATTATCCACCAGACAGAGACACGTGAACAATGTTTAGACTGAGTCTGGGGAAATAACCGCCTCAGGTCGGCACAGGCAACCAGTGCTTGGCGTTGAGTCGTCCGCTGAGATGCCGCTCGATGATACCGTCAAGCTCTTCAGGCTCCACAGGTTTGGTCAGAAACCCATCCATACCAACCCGGATGCAGTGCTCCATCATATCTTCCACACTGTTTGCCGTCAGTGCATAGATCGGCATATAGCGACTCTGAGACTCTCTCTCCCGATAGAGACGGGTGAATTCGATACCATCCACATCGGGCATGCAGAGATCGACAAAGGCCAACTCATACTCTTTCTCATTTAATGCCTGTAGCGCCTCTTTGCCGCTTTTGGTCACTTTGACGCTGTGTCCCCGCTGTTTCAGCAGCGTGGCCATAACCTTTGAAGCGATCGCGTTGTCATCTGCAAGCAGAACATTGATGGAGCGGTTATTGTTGGCCTTTTCCAGTAACCCTTCCTGCTCCTGACTCTGTTCCTGATGTGGTACCAGGATATCCATCACCGCCTTGGCAAAATCAGCGCAGAGAAACGGCTTGATCAGCAGCGGCGTATTGATCGAGGTATAACTCAGATTCCGGGTACGATAGACAGCCAACAGCATGGGTATCGAAGGCTCTATGGTATTGACACAACGAATCACCTGCTTGATCGAATTGTCACTGAAGGAGTCGCACACCAGAACCAGATTGACATCACTGCTCAATTGCCGACAGAAAGCGTTCAATTCCGTTGCCGCCAGCGCCTCCATTTCAAGCTCATCGGCAAACTGCAGATGCAACTGCAGCGCATTTGGGTCCTGATCATAAATCAGCACCTTCTTACCCTTGAGCAACGGGTATCTCTGGGTCATCGGCACGACCTGTTGCTGTGAGCCGTCGACCCCCTCACCAAGCAGGGGTAGCTGGACACTGAATTTTGTTCCCTCCCCCAACCTGCTGACCACATTCACCCGCCCTTTCATCAATCCGGTCAGATCACGGATTACCGAGGTGCCGAGCCCCGATCCCTCATAGCGCCGCTGCTGACTGGCGTTCTCTGACTGCCAGTAGGCATTGAAAATCTCTGCGAGTTTCTCCTCCGGTATACCGATGCCGCTGTCCTCGACCTCAAACAGAATGTGCCTGGTCGGTACGTTGGCATCCGCCTCTGCCAGGGTTACCCGCAAACAGACATAGCCATGGTCGGTGAACTTGATCGCATTACCCACCATGTTGAACAGAATCTGGGTAACTCTGAGTCGATCACCGTAGAGCTTCTGCGGTATACCCGGATCAACCCAGCAATACATCTCCAGCTTTTTACCCTGGGCCTCTGAGGCCAGGCTTGAGGAGATGTTTTTCACCAGCTCATGCAGATCGAACCAGTCGCTGTTCAGCTCCAGTTTGTTGGCGTCTATCTTGGAAAGATCCAGCACATCACTGATCATCGATCTGAGCAAGCGGACAGAATCGTTGATCGATTGCACATACTCCTTCTGCTCTGCATCCAGTGGGGTGTTCTGCAACAACCTGGCCATGCCCATCACACCAACCAGGGGGGTGCGCAGTTCGTGGGTCATGGTGGCGAGAAAGTTACCTCTGGCCTGTTTCGCCAGCATCGCCTCCTGTCGGGCCTGGTGCAACTGCCTGAGCAGAATGTACTGATAAGCGGGAATCACCAGCAGCAGCAGGATGAACACGAACGCTTCGAAGATATGCACCTGCCACTGCTGCAGATAGGTCAAAACCGCAGCGTAGGAGAAGAAACTCAATATCGAGGCGATCATCAACGGCCTGGCGCCATATCTGATGCCATAGGAGATATAGATCCAGTGATAGATCAGATAGAAGGGACTGAATGCATCCGAGGTCAAATAGATCGCCAGGCTGGTGGCGCTGATATCGACAATCAGATCGATCTCAACCCGGTAGGGCATCTTCGGCCAGATGACGATACTGACGAGAAGCAGAACGAAATAGGTGAAATAGGATGTGTAGAGGGCAACGAACAGGGGCAGGTCGATGGAGTAGTAATTGGTTCGGATGGCGAACCACATCGAAACAAAACAGAAAAGCCATATCCCAAGTCGAACGAGCGCTTGCTGGTACTCCGAATTGGCTAGCAGCCTCGACTCGAAGAATCTCTTAAGCATATCGTTTGCCTGGATCGACTCGAAGGCAGCACGCTCTGCAGCACCAATCCAGCTTCAGAAACTCCGGATCCACTTTGGAGACCTCACCCATCCCTTAATAACTCCATTCTACATATGTCGCACATTTTTCAATTCGGACAAGAATTAAATGCACTTTATTTATCCACTTTGTGGATAAATACACACAAATCCATCAGTCTATCCCCTGTTTATAGGATATTCCCGTTTTTTGCAGAAGATCAATTCTATGTGTTTTCAGATCCCGATGCGAAATATCAGCGAGTTACCGGCCCCATGCCCGGCAGACGCAGAGCAGCGGGAATTGCGCATTTACACTCAGCAACTATGATCTTACTGGGAGTTATCCACCAAACCTGCCCTGAGAAAAGTAGGGACTTTGTCCTCATAGCAGCTTGCAGTCAACATTAACCCTTTAACAGGCATAATAATTTAGGTTTCAAAGATGTACATCAAAAGCCCCGCTCAACACATCCACGAGAACAGCCTCAAACCTGATGACAGGAGATCCGTCAAGCGCCGCCACCTGATCTACTACCTCAGAGTCTGGCGCAGCGAAGATAACACGCCGCTGGGACAGGTGGTTGACATCAACTCACAGGGGCTGATGCTGATTGGAGAAAAACCCATTCCGACCGGTGAGGAACTGGCTTTGAAGATTCATCTTCCTGACGAGGGAGAAGAAATCAAGTTCCTGAATTTCAAGGCAATTTGCAGATGGAGCTCGAAAGATATCAATACCGCATTCTACGACTCCGGCTGCGAATTCGTGGACCAGTCCGATGAAAAGATCGAACAGTTGCAGAAGCTGATCGAGGAGTATGGATTCAGCGACTGATCAATCCGACCAGAATGCGGTGATTGCTGCGATCCCCTGTGCACCGCTTGAAACGGCCTTTGTCAGATCCTCTGCGCAGAGACCGCCAAGGGCATAGACCGGTAGATTGACCTGGTCGACCAACTCGGCAAAACGGGGCCAACCCAAACTGTCTGCCTGAGGGTGTGTCGCGGTCTTCTGAACGGGAGAAAGCAGCACATAATCGAGGCCGGCACGCTCGGCCATTTTCACCTCTTCAAGTCGATGACAGGAGGCGCCGACCAGCTTGGCAGCGGCAGGCCGCCGGGAGAGCGATTGCAGCTGACCAGCGGTGAGATGCAGCCCATCTGCCTCTGAGCACCACTGCAACACCCCCTGAGGTCGATTGACAAGCAGTTTTACACCCCTGGCTCGACACAGGGGAAGCACTTCGGCCAGCAGTTGCCGATAGGCGCTATCCGACAATTCATGGGCCCTGAATTGCACCAGTTGAATCCCCCGCTCGATCGCCATTGAAAGACGACTTAGAAACTCCCCGGATTGCTCAGCATCGCGGCCGGTAATCAGGTAGTGTTGGGGCAGTTTCAGGGCGGTGATCACCGGTCGGTCCGCTGCGGGAAACGCTTCAGGTTGCATTTCAGCGGGCGAGAGCCATTGCAGAGGCTGCCCTTCAAGCCCCCTGGCCTCACCCCGATAGGCAGTAACCCGATAGAAATCGAGCACCACATGACGATCCCCGTAGTCGTGCCGGATTCTGATCAGCGGCTCAGTCGCCAGCGGCACAATCCCCAGCTCCTCTTCAAGCTCCCGGGAGAGCGCTGCATCAGCCGTCTCACCCGCCTCAAGCTTACCACCGGGAAACTCCCACAACCCCCCTTGGTGGGTGTTTTCAGCCCGCTGAGTGATCAATACCCGGCCTGACTCATCGAGGATTGCAGCGGCTGCGACGTGGATCTTCATGAGAAATAACCCGTGGAAGGTTAACTGGAGAACAGAGACAGTTCGCACTAAGTGCGGTATTCAGCGTTGATCTTCACATAGTCGTAGGAGAGATCGCAGGTCACTACCTTGGTTGAGGCACTGCCCCGACCCAGCGCTACCCGAATGGTCAGTTCACTTTTCTGCATCACTGCCTGACCAGCCGCTTCCGTATAGTCGCCAGCCCGACCACCCTGACGAACGATGCAGACATCATCAAGCCAGATCGCCACCTGATCGATCACCAGATCCTCGATGCCGGCACGACCGACAGCGGCCAGAATTCGACCCCAGTTTGGATCCGAAGCGAACAGTGCTGTCTTCACCAGTGGCGAATGAGCGATGGTATAGGCCACTTGCCGGGCCTCCGATTCACTCGCCGCGCCGTTGACCTCGACGTCCACCAGTTTGGTCGCTCCCTCTCCGTCAGCAACAATTGCCCGGGAAAGTTCCATACAGAGATCGAGCACCGCATCCGCCAGCTGACGATAGACTGGCGACTCGGCGTCACTCAGTGGCGGCAGGGGTGAAGCACCAGTGGCAATCAAGACACAGGCATCGTTGGTCGAGGTGTCTCCATCCACCGTGATGCTGTTGAAGGAGGGCTCGACGGCTCGATCGAGGCAGCTCTGCAGCAACTCCGGGGATACCGCCAGATCGGTTGCCAGATAGGCCAGCATGGTGGCCATATCGGGACGGATCATACCCGAGCCCTTGGCCATACCGGTCACCTGAACGGTCACTCCATCCACCTGAAACCGGCGTGAGGCCAGCTTCGGACGGGTGTCGGTGGTCATGATCGCCCGCGAAGCGGACTCCCAACCATCCTCTGTCAAAGCCTCAAGGGCCTTGGGAAAAGCCTGTTTCATCCGCTCAACCGGCAGTGTCTCACCGATCACTCCGGTGGAGAAAGGCAGCACCTGGTGGGGCTCACAGGCGGCCAGATCGGCCAGCCCACGGCAACAGTCGACCGCATCATCCATTCCCTGCTGTCCAGTACCGGCGTTGGCATTGCCAGAATTGATCAGCAGCAGTCTCGGGCTCCCCTGGCGAAGATGCTGCCTGGCCAGATTCACCGGTGCGGCACAAAAGGCATTGCGGGTGAACACCGCAGCACATTGTGCCCCTTGCGACAGCTCCATCACCAGCAGGTCATCCCGCTCGGCGTAGGAGATCCCTGCCGCCGCGACACCCAGCTTTACTCCGGCAACCCTGTGTGCGGCATCACTCATCTCAATTCAAGCGGCCGTGACACTGCTTATATTTCTTACCGGAGCCGCAGGGGCAGGGTTCATTGCGCCCGATCTTGCGTCCATCACGCACAAACGGCTGATGCGCCTCCTCCTGGGCCGGCGCCGGTTGCTCAGCTTCCGCTTCACCGGCCAGCCCTTCGAAGGTCTCATGTTTGAACTCAAACTCATTCACCTGGGACTGCTGCTCCTGCAGCGCCAGCTCTTCCGGCATCTGCACCTGAACTTTCGAAAGCAGCCCGACCACTTCCTGCTTGATGCTCTCAAGCATGCCGGAGAACATGGAGAAGGCCTCCCGTTTATACTCCTGCTTGGGGTTTTTCTGTGCATAACCGCGCAGGTGGATACCCTGTCGCAGATAGTCCATCGCGGCCAGATGCTCCTTCCAGTGACTGTCCAGCGTCTGCAGCATCATCGCCTTTTCAAACTGGCGCATGTTCTCGTCGCCCACCAGGGTCTGCTTCTCCTGATAACCGGAGGTGAGCAGATCGAGGATCTTCGCCTTCAGGGTCTCTTCATGCAGATCACTGTCATCGTCAAGCCACTGTTGAACCGGCCATTCACCGCTGAATGTCTCCGCCAGGGCTTCACTCAATCCCGGCACATCCCACTGCTCTTCGATGGACTCACGGGGAATGTGGGCATGAAAGATCTCGTCCAGCACATCTTCACGCAGCGCTGAGATGGAGTTGGAGACATCCGAGGTATCCATCAGATCGTTGCGCTGCTCGTAGACCACCTTGCGCTGATCGTTGGCCACGTCATCGTATTCAAGCAACTGCTTACGGATATCGAAGTTACGCCCCTCGACCTTGCGCTGGGCATTCTCGATCGCACGGGAGACCCAGGGGTGTTCGATCGCCTCGCCTTTCTCCATACCCATCTTCTGCATCAGCCCGCCAACCTTGTCGGAGGCGAAGATACGCATCAGACTGTCCTGCAGAGAGAGGTAGAAACGACTCGATCCCGGATCGCCCTGACGGCCGGAACGTCCGCGCAGCTGGTTGTCGATGCGTCGTGACTCGTGACGTTCGGTACCGATCACATGCAGGCCGCCGGCGTCCAGCACCTGCTTGTGGACATTTTTCCACTGCGCCGTATGGGCATCCACCGCCGCGGGATCGGGGTTCTCGCCAAGGGTTTCCAATTCGGTTTCCAGATTGCCGCCGAGTACGATATCGGTACCACGGCCCGCCATGTTGGTGGCGATGGTAACCGCCCCTGGGCGTCCCGCCTGGGCTACGATCGCCGCCTCCTGCTCATGGTGTTTGGCATTCAATACCTTGTGCGACACCTTGGCCTTATCCAGCAACTCGGAGACCAGCTCGGAGGTCTCGATGGATGCGGTACCGACCAGCACCGGTTGACCCCGTTTCACACAATCCTGGACATCTTCCAGGATGGCATCGTATTTCTCTTCCGGGGTGAGATAGACGAGGTCGCCCATATCGTCGCGCACCATCGGCTGGTTGGTGGGAATCACCACCACTTCGAGACCGTAGATCTGTTGAAATTCGAATGCCTCGGTATCCGCTGTACCGGTCATGCCCGAGAGTTTTTCATACAGCCGGAAGTAGTTCTGGAAGGTGATCGAAGCCAGAGTCTGATTCTCTTTCTGAATCTCCACCCCCTCTTTGGCTTCCACCGCCTGATGCTGTCCGTCGGACCAGCGCCGCCCCGGCATGGTGCGGCCGGTAAACTCGTCAACAATGACGATCTGGCCATCCTTGACGATGTAGTCCACATTACGCTGAAACAGGGCATGGGCGCGCAGCGCCGCATTGGCATGATGCATCAGGATGATATTGGCGCTGTCGTAGAGACTGGCGCCCTCTTCCAACAGCCCCGCCTCGGTCAGCATATCCTCGACATGCTGGTGGCCCTCTTCACTGAAGTAGACCTGCTTTGCCTTCTCATCCACCGAGTAGTCACCCGGCCCGAAATCGGGCTTACCCTCTTCATTGGTGATCGGATCCTGGCGGGTCAGCAGCGGGATGATCTTATTCACAGCCAGGTAGAGTTCGGAGGAGTCGTCGGTCGGCCCGGAGATAATCAGCGGAGTACGGGCCTCATCGATCAGAATTGAATCAACCTCATCGACGATGGCAAAAAATGGTGGCCGCTGCACCCGCTGGTCGCTGCTGAAGGCCATGTTATCGCGCAGATAGTCGAAGCCATATTCATTGTTGGTGCCATAGGTGATATCGGCGGCGTAGGCCTCCTTACGGGAGACTGGACGCAGGTGCAGATAGCCGCCTTTGGCACCATCATATTCAGGATCGTAGAGATAGGATGTGCTATCGGGTCCGGCACCACCGGACGAGTTAATCACCCCGGTGCTGAGACCAAGAAAATGGTAGATACGCCCCATCCAGGCCGCATCACGACGAGCCAGGTAGTCATTCACCGTGACCACATGAACCCCTTTCGCCGGCAGGGCGTTGAGATAGGCGGCCAGAGTCGCCACCAGGGTCTTACCCTCACCCGTGCGCATCTCGGCGATCTTACCTTGGTGGAGCACCATGCCACCAATCATCTGCACATCGAAATGGCGCATCTGCATGGTCCTTCGCCCGGCTTCGCGAACCACGGCGAAGGCTTCCTGCATCAGACCATCAAGACTCTCACCCGCTTCCAACCGTGCACGGAAATCCACCGTCTTCTGCTTCAAGGCATCGTCTGAGAGCTGCTCGGTTTCGGACTCCAGATTGGTGATCTGGGCGACCGTTTTTGTCATTCGTTTTACCAGCCGGTCATTACGGCTGCCAAAGATCTTTGTAAAGATTTTACTAACCATGAATCCTGGTTTCCGTGAGAATGCGAAATGTTTGCGATCATACAGCATGCCGCAGCGATGCAGAAGGATAAGCTGATCATCTCAGGCTGGATCGCGTTCAGCCTGCGCCCCCTATGTGGGGATTGGCGCTGACAAATTCAACCACCGACGACAAACAATCCAGCAACCGAGAGAATCGCAGCCGGATAAAGTCTTAAGCAGGAGCGGAAAATGACATCAGCGGATGTCGACAGCGGAGATCAAACAACCGGATCTTCAGCCCTTATCCCGTTTCGACAGGATATATTTCGTGGGGTCGACAATCTTGCCGTTGCGTACCACCTCGAAATGGACATGGGGTCCTGTGGAGCGGCCGGTTGAGCCCATTTTGGCAACCACCTCTCCCTGTTTCACCCGATCACCAATCTCAACCAGGATCTCGGCATTGTGCCCATATCGGGTGACATAGCCTTTGCCGTGGTTGATCTCGACCAATTTACCGTAGCCGTAACGATCATCGGCCCAGGCCACGACACCGGCAGCCACCGCAACCACTTCGGATCCCGCTTTACCGGCGAAGTCCATACCTTTGTGCATCGCCCGTTTACCGGTGAATGGATCATTGCGCATACCGAAGTAGGAGGAGATCCAGCCCTTTTTCACCGGACGACCCGCCGGATGAACGGAATTTTCCAGATTAGAGTTCATGATCAGGTCTTCCACCAGATTGAGTTGCTGGTGACGATGTTCGATCATCGCTTCAAGTTGCTCCATTTCATGCAACAGATCCGGCAGTGCCGAAACCTGGCTCATGGATGAGATCCCCTTCGGACCACCCAGGGCAGGAACCGCTTCAAAACTGAACTCCCCTTTATCCAGTCCGCCAATGGTGACCAGTCGCTCACCGAGTGCGTCGAGACGCAGCAGTTGGGACTGAATCTGGCCGACACGAATCGCCAGCGCATCGATGCCGCTCTGGGTATCGATTTTCATATCCTGCAGGGTCTGCCGCTCCTTGGCGAAACTGTTCTCCAGACTGGTCACCAGCTGGTGTTCAGGAAACTCTGTATCACTGACTCCCATCTGGTAGCCGGTCCATAACATTGCCACACCAAAGAGTAGCCCACACAGCAGGAAAACCGCTGGCATCAGCCACCTGGAGGAGAGATCGTAACCTTGTACAGCACCGCGTAAGTATATGAATTTCATAGCTAAAAATACTTAAAGAACTGACCCTGTCAATACATTTCTTCGGTCAAAAACTCTCGAACTTTACCACTTTCCGGGCAAAATGTGATGTTTTTTCTTTTAATCTGCTCTAAGCTCGCGCTATGAAATCGCTCAGAAACATCGTTGGCGGCGACTCGACTCCGGCAAAACTGGGTAAAAAACTGGCTGACTACAACGCGCTCTGCAAGCTGGTCAGGGGTAACCTGCCACCGCCCCTGGATCAGCAGTTGAAGGCCACCGTCCTGCAGGCAGGCGTGCTCAGCCTGTTCGTCTCTTCCCCGGTGTGGGCCAGCCGGCTGCGCTACGCTGCTCCCCAATTGCTCGAGCAACTGAATCAGCACGGCCTGGGGGTTGAGCGGATACGCACCCGTATCCTGTTAGACACCGCAAGAAAACCCGCTTCCCTGAAGCACAAAACCCTCTCCCTGAGCAAACATAACGGTGAAATATTACGTCAGACAGCCGCATCGATTCGTGACCCGAAACTCAGTGAGGCATTATTGAAATTAAGCCGACATGGGGAAGAAGGGAAATAACCCTCCCCGACTGAAGCAGGGAGGGTATGCGTGTTAACAGGCCGTTAAGAGACCGTCAGATGGGCTGGCTGCATGTAGGAGATCGGCGCATCCTCCGGCTCGTCGAAGGTGATCTCCTCCCAGGCATCCTCCTGACTGATCAGCTCGAGCAGCAGCCGGTTGTTCAGGGCGTGGCCCGATTTGTGCCCGCTGAAGGCGCCAACCAGACTGTGGCCCAGCAAATAGAGGTCACCGATGGCATCGAGGATTTTGTGCTTGACGAATTCATCTTCGTATCGCAGGCCATCCACATTCATGACCCGGTAGTCGTCGACCACAACCGCGTTGTCGAGACTGCCGCCCAGTGCCAGCTCTTTCTGCCGTAACATTTCGATATCACGCAAAAAACCGAAGGTTCGCGCCCGACTGACCTCTCTGACAAAAGAGGTAGATGAGAAATCAATCGTGGCGAACTGGGAACGCTCCTTGAAGGCAGGATGGTCAAAATCTATGGAAAAAGAGACTTTGAAACCATCGAAGGGCTCGAAACTGGCGCGTTTGTCACCCTCAACCACTTCAACTTTTCGCTTGATACGAATGAACCGTTTGGCCTTGTTCTGCTCTTCAACCCCGGCGGATTGCAACAGAAACACGAAAGGCCCGGCACTGCCATCCATGATCGGCACTTCCGCTGCACTCACATCCACATAGGCGTTGTCGATACCCAGACCGGCTAAAGCGGAGAGCAGATGCTCGACTGTGGAGACCCGCACACCGTCCTGTACCAGGGTACTGGAAAGCCTTGTATCTCCAACATTTTCCGCACAAGCGCGAATCTCAACCGGCGGATCGAGATCGACCCGTCTGAAAATGATTCCCGTATCCGGAGCGGCCGGCCGCAGGGTCAGGTAGACCTTCTCACCGGTATGCAATCCCACGCCGGTAGCGCGTATCACGTTCTTCAACGTACGTTGCCAAATCATCGACTCGCAGCTCCCATACTGAAAATGGCCATTGGCCCTACAAAAGGCGCGCATGCTATCACAGCTGGTTCACTAGTAAAAACAGTTATATTCCCAGCGTTGTTGTAACAAGCATACAAAACTTGTCATCACATTGTAACTGGGAATTTAACATTAATCTGCCTGGCGACGTAAAAAAGCTGGTATATCCAGGTAATCCAGGTTGCCATCGGCCGTCGTCACTGCAGCACTGCGGTCACTGTTGCTATTTCGCAACACTGTGGGGCGATCCAGCTCCCGATAGTCCTCCGGAACCTGCTGCGGCTCCTGGCTATCGACCAGTTTCACCGGTGGCAGATCCTCGACTTTGGTCGGTTTCGGCAGCTCCGCCTTGAGCCGCTCCCCCAGACCGGTTGCCACCACCGTAACCCGCATATCGTTCTGCATATCGGGGTCGATCACGGTACCGACCACCACGGTGGCATCGTCATCGGCAAATTCACGAACAGTGGTACCCACTTCGTCAAACTCACCGATCGCCAGGTTGAGTCCAGCCGTGATATTCACAAGAATACCCTTGGCGCCCGCCAGATTCACATCTTCCAGCAGAGGACTGCGGATAGCCCGCTCGGCCGCTTCGCGGGCCCGATTGTCACCATTTGCCTCACCTGAGCCCATCATCGCAGCGCCCATTTCCGACATCACGGTTTTTACATCGGCGAAATCCACATTGATCAGACCAGGCCGGGTGATCAACTCGGCGATACCCTGAACCGCATGCAGCAGCACATCATTGGCCGATTTGAAGGCGTTCAGCAGACTCATCTCCTTGCCGAGTACCGCCAACAGCTTCTCATTCGGGATGGTGATCAGGGAATCCACATGTTTTCCAAGGTCTTCCATACCCTGTTCGGCGATCCTCATTCGTTTGCCCCCCTCAAAACCAAACGGTTTGGTGACCACAGCGACGGTCAGAATTCCCAGATCCTTGGCGACCTGTGCCACCACAGGCGCGGCACCGGTACCGGTCCCGCCACCCATACCGGCGGTGATGAAGATCATATCCGCGCCGTCGAGTGCCTCTTCGATCCGATCACGATCCTCGAGTGCGGCCTGTCGGCCGATCTCGGGATTGGCACCGGCACCCAATCCCTTGGTGATGTCGGAACCGAGCTGCAGCAGGGTGCGTACCTCACTGTTACGCAGTGCCTGGGCATCGGTGTTGGCACAGATGAAGTCGACCCCTTCAATCTCCCCGGTCAACATATGATTGACTGCGTTGCCGCCGCCTCCGCCGACACCGATCACTTTGATCACAGCATTCTGACTGTGTGTATCCATTAATTCGAACATGTTCTACCTCCGCGTCTGTTGCGCCTAACAGATGTCAATAAAATAAAAATTAAAAATTGCCCTGAAACCAATGCTTCATTCTTTCCCATATCGCTTTCAGGCCACCATCATTGGCCAACTCCCGCCCACCCTGGGCGCGATTGCGTTGACCGAACAGTAACAATCCCACTCCAGTGGAATAGATCGGATTGCGCACCACATCAGCCAGACCGCTGACATACTGGGGCACACCTAATCGCACCGGCATGTGAAATACCTCTTCCGCCAGATCGATAACTCCCTCGATCTTCGAACTGCCACCGGTAAGCACCACGCCACCGGCAATCACATCTTCAAAACCACTTCGTCTCAGCTCCGCCTGGATCAGCGTCATCAACTCTTCGTAACGGGGCTCGACCACCTCCGCCAGGGTCTGGCGGGAGAGCCTGCGCGGCGGCCGCTCACCGATACTGGGCACCTCGATGGTCTCGTCGCTGGTCGCCAGTTGGGTCAATGCGCAGGCATATTTGATCTTGATCTCTTCCGCATGCTGGGTCGGGGTGCGCAGGGCGACCGCGATATCGTTGGTCACCTGATCCCCGGCGATGGGAATCACTGCGGTATGGCGGATCGAACCACCGGTAAAAACCGCGATATCGGTAGTACCGCCGCCGATGTCCACCAGGCAGACACCCAGCTCTTTTTCGTCATCGCTCAACACGGAATAGCTGGAAGCCAACTGCTCCAGAATCAGATCGTCCACATCCAGCCCGCAACGACGCACGCACTTGACAATGTTCTGTGCCGCACTCACCGCACCGGTGACCATATGAACGCGGGCTTCGAGACGCACCCCGGACATACCCACCGGATCGCGGATGCCTTCCTGTTCATCGATGATGAACTCCTGGGGCAGGATATGCAGAATCTTCTGGTCGGCCGGAATGGCAACCGCCCGCGCGGCATCGATCACCCGTTCAACATCGCTCTGACTGACCTCTTTGTCCTTGATGGCGACAATGCCATGGGAGTTGAGGCTGCGGATATGGCTACCGGCGATCCCGGCATAGACTGAATGGATCTCACAACCCGCCATCAGCTCCGCCTCTTCAACCGCCCGCTGAATCGACTGCACGGTGGACTCGATATTCACCACCACCCCTTTCTTCAATCCACGTGAAGGGTGGGAACCGATACCGATAATCTCGATGCCGTTGTCCGCTTTGATCTCGCCAACAATGGCCACCACCTTCGAGGTACCGATATCGAGCCCGATGATCAGGTTTTTCTCACTTCGTTTAGTCATGCATCTACCCGGGACTTTTGCCCGTTTTCCTCAGATTATTGTTGGAATCTGCGCGGCTCATCCGAGCGCCATCCCTATAAAACCCCAACGCCTGGCCAGCCTCGGCAGTCGCATCCTCAAGAGTCCGCCACTGCACGGAAAAGCCGTTGGTATATCTCAAATCAACACTCACCAGCTGACGACCCTGTTGCGCCATCAGATCGGGATAGAGGCGCACAAAGCGGGTCAGTCTCTGTATCACATCCCGCCGCCCGAGCTGGAGTAACAGGCCACTCTCGGTCTTGATCCGCCAGGCCTGTCGCGCATCCACCCAGATCCGGGTCAGGCTCAAACCCGCCGTATCGAGCAGGGTCTGCATGCGCTGATAATCCCGGGTGATGGTCTTCGCCTGCTGAGCATCGCCAACCAGTGTCACCAGCCCCGGCAGCTGCGGCAGGGTCTCCGGCTCAAAGACCTCGGCCAACTGACTCACCATCGCCTCTTTACCCCAGTAGGCGAGTGGCTGATGTTCCGTTACCTGCACCCTCAGTTTGTCGGGCCAGACCCGTCGTATACTGGCCTGCTTTACCCAGGGCATGGCTTCGATCTGCAGTCGCATCCGCTTCAGGTCAACACTGAAAAAGCTGCCATTGACCGCCTTCGCAACAACCTGCTCCAGGTGCTCCCGCTTAACAAATCGCATCTCTCCGTCAACACCCACGGTACGAACCGGCATTACCGCCGGGTCAGCCAGCATCCGGCCCACCCAATAGAGGGCGGATATCATTACCAGGCTCAGCAATGCCAGCTTCAGCCACAGCAGAGTGTGCTCAGTCAGCAGCGGTTTCTGCTGCGGTTTTGCACTTCGACGCCGGCTACTCATGACGCCACCTGCTGATCCAGACTGGTTTGCAGAATCCGCATCACCAGCTCATCAAAACCGATCCCGGCCGCCTGAGCCGCCATCGGTACCAGGCTGTGATCCGTCATTCCCGGTACTGTGTTGACCTCGATCAACCAGGGCTTGCGCGCCTCATCGAGCATCAGATCGACTCGCCCCCAGCCACTGGCCCCCACCGCTTCATAGGCCTTACGGCAGAGCGACTGGATCTCCGCTTCCTCCGCCTCGGGCAGACCACAGGGACAGAGGTAACGGGTGGTGTCGGCACTGTACTTGGCCTGATAGTCATAAAACTGATGCGGCGTTTCGAGCCGGATCAGCGGCAGCATCTCGCCCTGCAGAAATCCTGCGGTGTACTCCGCGCCCACCACCCAGCGTTCCGCCAGAACCCGACTGTCATACTCGCGGGCGACCTGCCAGGCCTGCTGCAGCTGCTCAAGGTCTTCGACTTTGCTCATGCCGATACTCGAACCCTCGGCACTGGGTTTGATGATCAACGGATAACCCAACCCATCAGCCTGCGCCAGGTCATCCGCCGTCTCAAGCAACACCGCCTCAGGTGTGGGCAGTGACAATCCCCGCCACAACACCTTGGTGCGGTGCTTCTCCATCGCCAGCGACGATCCGAGCACACCACTGCCGGTATAGGGCAGACCCAGAGTCTGCAGGGCACCCTGCATGGTGCCATCCTCGCCACCGCGCCCGTGGAGAACGATGAAGGCCCGTTCGAAACCGGCCCCGTCGAGCTGATTGAACACGCCGTCGCCGGTATCGATGCCCACCGCATCGACACCACTGCGCAGCAGCGCAGAGAGAACCGCATCACCACTCTTCAGCGAGATCTCACGTTCGGCGGAGCGCCCCCCCATCAAGACTGCCACCTTGCCAAAGCTGTCAGCTGCGACAGACATCTACTTCGGCCCTCCTATGCGGTGGACTTCGGTAATCAGATCGACACCGGTCGCCTGTTTCACTTCGCGCTGTACCGTCTCGATCAAAGTTTCGATATCCGCAGCGCTGGCGTCTCCCGTATTGACGATGAAGTTGGCATGCTTTTCCGACACCTGGGCACCGCCCAACTGCCGGCCTTTCAATCCAATGGACTCGATCAGCCTCGCCGCATGGTCTCCAGGCGGATTGCGGAATACCGAACCACAGCTGGGCTGGGTGGTGGGCTGGGTGGCTGATCGTTTTGCCAGCAGCGCTTTGATCTTCTGCTGGGCTGCCTCAACATCCCCAGCCAGCAGGGAGAGTTGCGCGGAGAGGAACCATTCACCTTCAGGCCGCTTCACATGACGATAGGCGACCTGGAAGTCTGTAGTCTCACGTTGCCGCACCACGCCATAGCGATCGATGGTTTCGACCCGCTCGACCCGTTGCCAGGTTTCGCCACCGAAAGCACCCGCGTTCATCGCCAGGGCACCTCCCATGGTGCCGGGAATACCGGCCAGAAATTCAACTCCACAACGACCAGCTCTAGCCGCCACTCTGGCCACCTTGGCACAGGAGACACCGGCCTCGGCATAGATCCGCCGATCGTCCAGCAGAGTGCACGCCTTCAACGATCCCTGAGTAGCGATCACGGTACCGTCGAAACCGCCATCTCTGACCAGTAGATTACTCCCCAGCCCGAGCCAGAAAAGCGGTTCATCTTCATCCAGCTGAGTCAGAAAATTCACCAGGTCATCCCGGTCAGCCGGACGATAAAACTGTTTCGCCGGTCCACCCACACGCCAGGTGTTATGCTTGGACAGAGGTTCGTCCAATCGCATTTCACCGCGCAGTGGTTGTGGCTTCATCACCGGCATCATCCCAAAAACCTCTCCCGTTTCTGCATCTCATGGGCACTCTTCAAGCGCTGCTTCTGTGCGTCCCGGTTGATTGAGCTCTGACGCCTGCCCGCTTTTACCAGAACAAGCAGCTCACTCTGTAATGACTCTCCGCACCCCTGATGTAACCGTCTCATATCAAAGATCTGCGCCATCACTGGGCCTCCTCACATAGTTGTGTGGGCAATTCCGCCGCAATTGCACCGATACTGCCCGCGCCGATTGTCAACACGATATCCCCATCCTGAAGCAGCCCGCGTAACAGCTCCGGCAACTCAGTCACGGGCTCCATGAAGATCGGATCGACCTGGCCACGCACCCGTATCGCGCGACTCAGATCACGTCCGGTGGCGCCCTGAATCGGCTCCTCTCCCGCCGCATAGACCTCGGTCAGGATCAACAGATCCGATCTGGAAAGCACCTGAACAAAATCCTCGAACTGCTCCTGGGTCCGGGTATAACGGTGCGGCTGAAAGGCGACCACCAGCCGCCGCTCCGGCCATCCATCCCGTACCGCTTCCAGGGTCGCCTGAATCTCCCGTGGGTGGTGGGCATAATCGTCCACCAGCATCACATGCTTACCATCCACCAGACAGTCTCCACGGGTCTGAAAGCGCCGACCGATGCCGGCAAACTTTTTCAGCGCAGATTGGATGTGGCGGGGATCCGTGTGGAGCTCAAGCGCCACACAGGCGGCGGCCAGGGCATTCAGCACATTGTGCCGGCCGGGCAGATTCAGGGTGACCTCAAAGGCCAGATCCTGGTCTTTGACATGCAGTCTGAAATGGGTCTGCAAGCCTTCGCTGTGGACTTCGGTTGCCTGCACATCCGCATCCGGGCTGAAGCCATAAGTGGTAATCGGGCGTGTCACCTCAGGCAGCAGGTCCCTGACCTCCGGATCATCGATACACATCACCGCCTGACCGTAGAAAGGCAGATGGTGGAGAAACTCCAGAAAGGTTCCACGCAGACGGTTGAAGTCACCCCCGTAGGTGGACATGTGGTCCGCATCGATGTTGGTCACCACCGCCAGCATCGGCTGCAGATAGAGGAAAGAAGCATCACTCTCATCCGCCTCAGCCACCAGATACTCACCTTCGCCCAAACGGGCATTGGCGCCGGCGCTGTTCAACAGTCCACCGATCACAAAGGTCGGATCGAGCCCGGCCTCGGCCAACACGCTGGTCACCAGACTGGTGGTGGTGGTTTTTCCATGGGTACCGGCCACCGCGATGCCGTATTGGAAACGCATGATCTCGGCCAGCATCTCTGCCCTGGGTACCACCGGAATCCGATCCTGGCGTGCGGCCACCACTTCCGGGTTCTGCTCTTTCACCGCACTTGAGATGACCACCGCATCCACACCATCCACATGCTCAGCCTGATGCCCCAGATAGACTGTGGCGCCCAGCTCCACAAGGCGTGCGGTGACCCGACTCTCGCGCTGATCCGAACCCGATACCTGATAGCCAAGATTGATCATCACCTCGGCAATACCGCTCATGCCTGCACCGCCGATACCGACGAAGTGGATCCTTCGCATGCGACCCATACTGTTCGGATTGTGGCGGCTTCGCAGATGCTCATTCATGATCCAATGATCTCCAGGCAGTAGCGCCCCAGATTGGCTGTTGCATCGGCACGGGACTGTTCACGGGCAGCCTTCGCCATCTGCAGCAACACCTCACGACTGGCACACAGGTTCTTCAGGCGGCTGGCCAGATCGGCGGCATTGAGATCGGTCTGCTGCACCAGCTGTGCTGCTCCCGCCTCAACCAGAAACTGAGCGTTATGGGTCTGATGGTCATCCACTGCATGGGGATAGGGCACAAGAATCGATCCCAGTCCGGCAGTGGCCAGTTCGGTGACAGTCAGAGCGCCGGCGCGGCAGAACACCAGATCGGCCCAGCCATAGGCCTCCGCCATATCCCGCTCAAAGGCCTTGATCTCTGCTTCCACACCCTGTTGACGATAGCAGTCGATGGTCTCCTGCAGCAGTTTCTCACCAGCCTGATGACGCACCAGTGGACGCGTCTCCGGGGTGAGCAGAGCCAACGCCTCGGGCAGGGTCTGATTGAGCGCCTGGGCACCCAGAGAGCCACCCAGCGCAAGCAATCTGATCGGTCCGCTGCGCTGGCTGAAACGGGCTTCCGGCTGCAGCAGATCGACGATCTCCTGACGCACCGGGTTACCCACTGTTTCAGCCTGGGCCTCGGCACCGAAACTGCCGGGAAAGGCCTCGAATACTTTGTTGGCGAAGCGCGCCAGAATCCGGTTGGTCAAACCGGGAATGGCGTTCTGCTCCTGAATCACCAGTGGAATTTTCATCAACCTGGCAGCCACCCCGCCAGGCCCGGTGACGAAACCACCCATGCCCAGTACCAGATTGGGTTGTACCTGACGCAGCAGACGATAGGCCTGCAGCAGTGAACGACTGACCACCCAGGGCGCCATGATGCGACGCTTCAGACCGCTGCCCCGCAACCCCTTCACTTCCAGGGTGCGGATCGGAAAACCATATTCCGGTATCAGGCGATTCTCCATACCGCCACTGCTGCCGAGCCAGGTGATCCGGCAGTTATGATTCTGCAGCCACTGGGCCACCGCCAGTGCGGGAAACAGGTGCCCACCAGTGCCACCGGCCATGACCATCACATGAGGCTCCATGATCGCCTCCCTTCCCTTTCCCGCCCCGGCGATTTGCGGGACTCGTAGTCGATGCGCAGCAGCAGGGCGATCATCAGGCAGGCGACGATGATGCTGTTGCCCCCGTAGCTCATGAACGGCAGGGTCAAACCCTTGGTCGGCAACATACCGACATTGACACCGATGTTGATAAACGCCTGCATACCGAGCCACAATCCCAGACCATAGGCGGTATAGGTGGAGAATCGCTGCCCTGCCGCTTCCGCCCTGACACCGATCTGAAAAGCACGCCAGGTGATAAAGGCAAACAGAAAAATGATGCCAAGAGTGCCGAGCAGGCCGAACTCCTCACCCACCACAGCCATGATGAAATCGGTATGGGCCTCCGGCAGATAGAACTGCTTCTGGATGCCGTTACCCAACCCCACCCCGGTGAACTCACCCCGGCCGAAGGCGATCAGTGCCTGGGAGAGCTGAAAGTCGGTATTGAAAGGATCATCCCAGGGATTGAGAAAGGTGGTGAAGCGCTGCCAGCGATACGGGGTGAAAAAGATCAGTGCAAAACCGGCCACCATGGAGAACAGAATCAGGGTAACGAACTGATAGAGCACCACACCGCCGAGAAACAGCATCCCCAGCGCGGTGGCAAACAGCACCACCGTGGTACCGAAATCGGGCTGCAGCAGAATCATCGCACTGGTGATGATCAGCAGCAGCATCGGTTTGGCAAAGCCCCAGAACGAGCGGGCAACCTCATCCTGACGACGCACCAGATAGCCTGCGATATAGAGCACCATGAAGAGCTTCATGAACTCGGAGCTCTGCAGATTGAAGACGCCCAGCGGCACCCATCGGGTAGCGCCGTTGACAGTCTTGCCAATCCCGGGAATCAATACGATGAGCAGCAGAAACATACCGAGAAAGACCAGCATCGGCCCGGCTTTGCGCCACTGCTCCATCGGGATACCGAAAAACAGTGCGGCACCGATCAGACCGAGAAACATGGCAAACAGATGACGATAGACATAGAAGAAGGGGGAACCGGCAAGCCGGTCGCCGACGGTCATCGAAGATGACGCCACCATTACCAGTCCAAAACCGAGCAGCACTACCGAGGCACCCAACAGCCACCAGTCAATGCTCGGCTCCAGCGGTTTGGCGGCACGGGAATCCATCGCCTGAGGTCGTCTGATGCTCATGCGTCGAACGCCTCCACCGCTGCAATGAAGGCTTCACCACGCTGCTCAAAATTACTGAACATATCGAAACTGGCACAGGCTGGCGACAGCACGACCCGATCCCCGGGCTGGGCCAGGCGATAGGCTGAAGCGACCGCCTCATCCATGCTCTGCGCATCGACCAGTTCGACCCGCCCTTCCAACACAGAGCGAATGGCCGGCGCATCACGACCGATCAATACCACACCTCTGGTGGTCTTCACGGCCACATCAACCAGCTCACTGAAATCCGCGTCCTTACAGTCACCACCGGCGATCAGCACCGTGCGGCTCTCTCCCTGATCCGGATGCAATCCATTCAGTGCGGAGATCGTTGCCCCCACATTGGTGCCTTTTGAGTCGTTGTACCAGCGAAGTCCCGCCTTATCTGCCACCCACTGGGTGCGATGTGGCAGACCGGTATAGCTGCGCAGGGCGGCCAGCATGTCGTTCTGTGGAAAACCGGCAGCACTGGCCAGAGCCAAAGCCGCCAGGGCATTGGCCTGATTATGGCGACCGGGAATTCTCAGCTCACTGACCGGAATCAGCGGCACATGCCCCTCACTCAGCCAGCTCACCCCATCCTGCTCATGCAGACCGAAGTCACTGGCCTGCGGTGCCAGCAGGGTAAAACCGAGAGACTCCGAAGCCTCATCCACCATTGCCGCGACCATCGGATCGTCCCGGTTGACCACCGCGACTTCGGCCTGATGGTAGACCTTGGCTTTGGTATCGGCGTAGTCCTGCAGATCCCGATAGCGGTCCATATGGTCCGCTGAAACATTCAGCACCACCGACGCCCTGGGCTTTAACGACCAGGTACTCTCCAGTTGAAAACTGGAGAGCTCCAGAATATAGAGATCCACCTCATCATCCAGCAGGTCAAGTGCCGGCTCACCAAGGTTGCCACCCACCGCAACCTTCACACCCGCCATACGCGCCATCTCGCCGAGCAGGGTGGTAACGGTGCTCTTGCCGTTGGAGCCGGTAATCGCAATCACCGGTGCTTTGGCCACTCTGGCAAACAGCTCCACATCCCCCAGCACCTCGACACCGCGCTGCATGGCTGCCTGAATCAACGGTTGATCCAGCGCCACCCCGGGACTCACCACCAATCGACTGGCCGCTTCAAACACCTCTTCCTGGAAACCGCCGAGAAACAGCGCCATGTCCGGCAACTCCTGACGCAGTGACTCAAGACCGGGGGGATTCTCCCGGCTGTCGGTCATCGCCAGGGAGACCCCTTGCGCCGCCAGATAGCGGGCACAGGAGAGCCCGGTCTTACCCAGCCCCACAATCAGTGTCTTACCCTGCAGTGTCGATTGCTCTGACATTAACGTATCTTCAAACTCGCTAAACCGACCAGCACCAGAATGACGGTGATGATCCAGAAACGAACGATTACCCGCGGCTCGGGCCAGCCCTTCAACTCAAAGTGGTGGTGCAGTGGGGCCATCCGGAAAATACGTTTTCCGGTCAGCTTGAAAGAGGCCACCTGCAACATCACCGAGACGGTCTCGATGACGAACACCCCACCCATGATGAACAGCACGATCTCCTGACGTACGGCCACCGCGACCACACCCAGCGCGGCACCCAGCGCCAGCGCGCCCACATCCCCCATGAATACCTGGGCGGGATAGGTGTTGAACCAGAGAAAACCCAGACCGGCGCCGACCAGGGCGGCACAAAACACAATCAACTCACCCACCCCGGGAAGATAGGGAATCTTCAGATAGGTGGCGAAATCCGCATGCCCGGTGACATAGGCGATGACCCCCAGCGCGCCTCCGACCATCACGGTGGGCAGGATCGCCAGGCCATCCAGACCGTCAGTCAGATTGACTGCATTGGATGAGCCGACGATCACCAGATAGCTGAACAGGATGAACACCGGCCCCAGGTCCAGTGAGACATCTTTCAGATAGGGGATCAGCAGTGCCGTCTCTGTAGGTGAAGATGCAGTGGTAAAGAAGACCACCGAAGCTCCCAGACCGGCCACCGACTGCCAGAAATATTTCCAACGCGCCGCCAGCCCTTTAGGATCGTTCAGCACCAGCTTTTTGTAGTCATCCACCAGACCGATCAGACCGAAGATCAGGGTCACGATCAGGACGATCCAGACATAGCGGTTGTCCAGGTCGGCCCACAACAGGGTGGCAATCGCAATCGCCACCAGGATCAGAGCACCACCCATGGTGGGGGTGCCGGCTTTGGAAAAGTGGGTCTCCGGCCCATCATCCCTTACCGTCTGGCCGATCTGATGAAAGCTCAAACGGCGAATCATCATCGGTCCCAGCGCCAGGGAGATCAACAGAGCGGTCAGCACACCCAGGATGGTTCTCAGGGTCAGATATTGAAATACCCGGAATCCCCCATCGAATTGCACCAGCCACTCAGTCAGATATAACAACACAATCAGCCCCTCCCCTTGGACATCAAACGCTCAACTACCCGGTCCATGCCCGCGCTGCGAGACCCTTTGACCAGCACCGCATCCCCTCTTCGGACTGCTGCATGCAATGCATCCACCAATTGATCCAGCTCGGTAAAGGCCTGCCCCCCGTCGCCAAAACTCTGCGCCGCCTCGCGACTCAACTCGCCCAGGGTATAGAGGTGCTCCAGCCCCGCCTGTCTCGCCCGCTCGCCGATGCCGGCGTGCATGGCTACGGCTTCATCACCCAGCTCCGCCAGATCCCCGAGCACCAGATAGCGGCTGCCTGTGGCGCCGCGCAGCACCTCGATCGCCGCATCCACGGAATCCGGATTGGCGTTATAACTGTCATCGATCAAGCGATAGCCGGCGGAGGTATGGTGCAAGCGCAGACGCCCTGCCACAGCCTGCACCCCGGCCAATCCCATCTGAATCTGTTCAATGTCACAGCCCATTGCCAATGCTGCTGCGATCGCTGCCAGGGCATTCATCAGGTTATGCCGGCCGGCCAGTGAGAGCTGCACTGCAAACTGTTCACCCCGATAACTGACCTGCATATGGTTCTGAAACCCACGCTCCGACCAGCGCATCCCGGCCTGACTCAGATCGCTCTGCACATCCGCCTTGTGTGAGCAGCCGAAGGAGATCATCTGACGCTCACCGCACAGCTCCCGCCAGAGCGGAAAAAAGCGATCGTCCGCATTCAGCACCCCAACCCCGGTGGGCCTCAAGCCACTCAGGATTTCGCCCTTGGCATGAGCCACACCGGTCAGATCCCCGAAGCCTTCAAGGTGGGCCGCGCCCGCGTTATTGATCAACGCCACATCGGGACGGGTGATCTGACTCAGATAGCCGATCTCGCCGGGATGGTTGGCGCCCATCTCGATTACCGCACACTGCTCATCCTGCAGCCGTAACAAGGTTAAGGGCAGCCCGATCTCATTGTTCAGATTGCCTCGGGTGGCCAGCACACTGCCGCGGGTCCCAAGTATCGAAGCGAGCAACTCCTTGACGGTGGTTTTACCGTTACTGCCGGTGACGGCCACAATCGGCACTGCAAACCGGTCACGCCACAAAGCGGCCAGATGTCCCAGCCCAATACGGGTATCGGGCACCTGCAGCTGGGGCAGCTCAACCGCCTGCAACTCGCTGACCATGGCCGCTACCGCCCCCTTCTCCATCGCCTGGCCGAGAAATCGGTGGGCATCGAAATTGGGGCCGCTCAAGGCGACAAACAGATCGCCGGACTTGATCGTTCGGGTGTCGCTGCTGACCGAATGAAAACGCACATCGGCTCCCTGATGCACGGCTTCCAGTTGCTGCGCCACTTCAGCAAGCGTGAGACTGTTCATGACGCCCCCTCCTGCCATCCGGCCAAGGCCGCCTGGACAACTTCACGGTCATCGAAGTGCAACACCTGGTCAGCCACCAACTGGTAATCCTCGTGCCCCTTGCCTGCCACCAGTACCAGGTCAACGGGTTTCGCGACGGAAACCGCCTGGCGGATCGCCTTACCCCGATCGGCTTCCACCCGAACCGCTTCTGCATTCGGCATACCGGCCAGGATCTGCTTGATGATCTCGGCACTCGACTCACTGCGTGGATTGTCATCGGTCAGATAACAGAGGTCCGCTTCGTTCGCCGCCACTTCACCCATCATCGGACGCTTGCCGGGATCCCGGTCTCCGCCACAGCCGAAGACGACAATCAATCGACCTGCGCAGTGCAGCCGCAACGCCTGCAGCGCCTTCTCCAGGGCATCCGGAGTATGCGCATAGTCGACCACCACCGTCGGTTGAGAGGCAGCACCAAAGCGCTCCATTCGACCCGGTACGGTGGAGAGCTTGGCCAGAACCGCGACCGCCCGCTGAAGTGGCCAATCATTGATCAACAGAACACTCAACACAGCCAGCAGGTTGGCGCCATTGAAGCGCCCCAACAAGCCACTCTGCAACTGACACTCACCAGCCGGAGTGGAAACCGAGAGGTTCAAGCCACTGCCGCTAGCCTGCAGTCCGGTGGCCCGAACCCAACCCTGCACGCCGTCCGGCAGTGTGGTGTCGGCATCGATGCTGTAGCCGTAGACAGGCACTCTCTGGCAGAGGGATTCAGCCAGCTGTCGACCAAAGGAGTCATCCAGATTGATCACCGCCCGACGGAGTCCGGGCAGTTGAAACAGCCGGCGCTTGGCGTTGCCGTAGTTCTCCAGGCTGCCGTGATAGTCGAAATGGTCACGACTGAGGTTGGTGAAAATCGCGCAATCAAAGGCCACCCCATCCACCCGGTACTGATCCAGTGCGTGGGACGAGACCTCCATCGCCACCGAATTGGCACCCTGCGCCAACAGTCGGCAGAGGATCCGCTGCACACTCACCGCATCCGGCGTTGTCATACCGGTGGTTTCCAGCTGTCCGGGCAGGCCAGCGCCCAGGGTACCCACCACGCCACAGGGATGTTCGCTTTCCAGGGCTTGTGCCAGCAACTGACAGATACTGGTCTTGCCGTTGGTACCGGTTATGCCGTAGAGGGTCATCGCCCGGCTGGGGTGGTCATGGAAACGACCGGCAATCTCACTCAGAGAGCGGGAAAGATTGGCAACCTCAATCAAGGGGAGTGAGCCATGCTGCAGCTCTGCGGCCAGGCGCTCACCCTCACCACCATCCGGCTCCCATAGGATCGCAACGGCACCCTGGGCAATCGCCTGCTCGGCAAACACCAGGCCATGCTGACGGGTTCCGGCGCAAGCCAGGAACAGATCCCCTTCGACCAGTTTCCGGCTGTCCAGACAGAGCCCGCCAATCTGCCGATCGAGCTGTGATGGCAGATCGACCAGACCAGTCAGCAGTGTGGAGAGCCAGTGCGTCTCAGTAATCTCTCTGGCCGCCATCATTCCTGCTCTCCAAGTCGGGCCATCAGCTTATCTTCATGCCAGGGTTTGTCCGGCGGAATGTTCATCAGGCGCAGAGCACCGCTCATAACCTTGGAAAAGACCGGACCGGCAACCGCACCGCCGTAGTACTCCTCGCCCCTGGGCTCATCGACAAACACCGCCATCACCAGGCGTGGCCGGGTGGCCGGCGCCATGCCGACAAAAAGGGATAGATACTTATCTTCCGCATAACCACCGGCGACCGATTTCTTTGCGGTACCGGTCTTACCCGCAACCCGGTAGCCGGGTACAGCCGCCAGAGGAGCGGACCCGTCACGACTGATCACCGATTCCAGCATCGCGACAACACTTCTTGCGGTACTCTGGCGCAACACCCGCTCGCCGACAGGTTGCTGATCCAGTTTCAGCAGAGAGACCGGCAGGCGCTCTCCATCATTCGCCAGCACCGCGTAGGCGCGGGCCAGTTGCAGCGGGGTGACCGAGAGGCCATAGCCAAACGAGAGGGTGGCCTGTTCAAACGAAGACCAATCGGAGAAATGGGGCAGACGCCCACTCGACTCTCCGGGAAAAAGCGACTCCGGACTGGAACCAAACCCCAGCTTGGTATAGAGCTGCCAGAGGGTTTCCGGCGGCATCGACAGGGCGATCTTACTGGCGCCCACGTTGCTTGATTTACGCAGCACCG
>JAEPDS010000006.1 GCA_016842065.1 Candidatus Thiodiazotropha sp. 'RUGA' | reverse complement strand
TCAGGCGCAACCCCCCATATTGACGTTGAAGAGGGGGCTGGGTCTGTTTTTGCGCCCAGCGGCGTTATCATTCGCTCATGTAGAATGACTATACGACGCTCATTCTGCCTTGCTGGACACAAAAACAGACCCAGCAGGGCGTATTGGATTCGTGTTAACAGGCCCAAAAGTACCTGGGGGTTCGTAGTGCACCATTCGATTAAGGCGATTTTGATTTTGGCTTTGTGCCTAGTGACACACAACGGCTTTGCCGAGAGTGAAGGTCTGTACACCAGTCGAAGCCTGAGCCTCGAGTTAGCGTCCAAAGCTGTGGACGGGGCAATCAAGGAGTGCCGGAAAAAGGGTTACTCGGTTGCCGTGGCTGTGGTGGACAGAGGCGGCAATGTTACGGCATTGCTGCGTGACCGATTTGCCGGGCCACACACCATTGAAACAGCCATCCGGAAAGCGTGGACGGCAAACAGTTTCCGTCAGTCCACATCGGTTCTGGCTGGTCTGCTGAAAGAGGGGCGTATTCCCAATCAGGTGCAGCATAATCCTGGTGCACTGCTGGTCGGTGGCGGGCTGGTTATCACAGCGCAAGGCGAAACCGTTGGTGGGATCGGTGTATCCGGTGCACCTCCCGGATCATCTGAGCGGGATAGCATCGATGGGGCCTGCGCCGAGGCAGGATTGGCAGCGATCTGGGAGGATCTGGAGCTGGCTGAATGAAGTTGCAACAGGCCTTAGATCTGTCTGCAAATTGCGTATTGGACTAAGATTCAATCTTATCTCAGTGAAAAACTGCATCACCATTGGTTGAACAGGCCCTAGGATAATCTGTGGACAATCCCCGAGAGATACTCGAATTCTGGTTTTCTGATGAGGTAAGACCTCGTCATTTCAGTTCTACCCCTGAGTTTGATCAACAGCTCAAAAGCCGCTTTCTGGCTGCTTGGGAAGAGGCCAGAAGTGGTGCTCTCAACAGCTGGCTGGGTAGCAGCGAAGGGTGTTTGGCGCTGGTGATCCTGCTGGATCAGTTTCCATTGAACATGTTTCGAGATCAGCCGCAGGGATATTCGACAGAGCAGCACTCGAGAGAGGTGGCGAATCATGCGATCCTTGCGGGATTCGATGAGCAGTTACCAGCCGATCAGCGGGCTTTCCTCTATCTACCGTTCATGCACAGTGAATCTCTGCCAGATCAGGACTTTTCCGTTACGCTATTTGAAGCAGCAGGCATGCAAGAGAGTCTTAAGTGGGCTAAGCACCACCGTGAAATCGTCCGTCAGTTCGGCAGGTTTCCTCATCGCAATGCGGTTCTGGGCCGGCAGAGCAGTGAAGAAGAGCTCGCCTATCTCGACTCGGACCAGGCCTTTCACGGTTAACAGGCTATCGCAGCTGATCGATTTGAATCATCGGCCCATGCTGCGCATGATCTCTTTGGAGACTGCCGCATAGTGGTCGAACTCCATGGTGAACGTACCCCGCCCATGGGTGGCGGATCTCAGCTCTGTTGCATAGCCGAACATCTCCGAGAGGGGGACAAGATTGGCTATGGATTTAATAGCGCCAGGCCGGTCTGAGATCCCTTCGATCTCCGCCCGCCGGTTTGCCAGTTGTGCCAACACATCCCCAAGGTGCTCTTCCGGTGTGATCACGTTGCAGTTCACGACCGGTTCCAGCAGCGTTGGATCGCCCGACTCCAAGCCTGAACGAAATGCCATGCCGGCGGCTACTTTGAAGGATAGGGGAGTCGAGTCCATCTCGTGGTATGAACCATCAATCAAACTTACTTTGAGCCCGGTCACCGGATAACCACCGATGACACCGCTGCGGGACGACTCGGCAATACCCTCTTCAATGGGCGGGATGAATTGGGCCGGTATGGCGCCAGCTTTGATGTTGTTTTCAAACATCACACCATCAATGGAGCTGTCGGGGGTAAGAGAAATGACAACATGTCCATATTGGCCATGGCCACCGGTCTGTCTTATGAAACGGCCCTCAGCGTTGCCAACCGGCCGAATGATCGTCTCTTTATAGGCAACCTTCGGCATACCTGTACGCACTGTCACCCCATGCTCACGCTTCAATCGCTCCAGAACCACCTCCAGATGGAGCTCCCCCATGCCGCCGAGCAGGGTCTGCCCGGTCTCCTTTTCGGCTTCGAATTTAAAGGTTGGATCATCTTCCGCCAGTTGCTGCAGAGCATTGGCCAGTTTGTCATTGTCCTGTGCAGTCATCGGCGAGATGGTGATCTTGATGACCGGTTCCGGAAATGAGATCGATTCGAGTAGCAGAGGCTGTTTGACGGCACAGAGAGTATCTCCGGTGACCGTCTCTTTCAGTCCCAACAGGGCTGCGATATCCCCTGTGCCGATCTGCTTGATGTCTTCACGATGCTCGGCATACATCCTCTCTAGGCGTCCAACGCGCAGGGTCCGGTTGTGTCTCGGATTGAGTATGTTAGCGCCTGATTGCAGTACCCCCGAGTAGACCCTGACATAACACAATCTACCGGCATAGGGATCTGTTACGGTTTTGAATATCAGCGCACTCAAGGGTGACTCTGGATCGGGATCACGCTCAATCAGCTTGTCCGATTTTGGGTCTGTCCCGGTAACCGAACCGATATCCTCGGGTGAGGGCAGATAGTCGACAATGGCATCCAGCAGAGGTTGTACGGCCTTGTTCTTAAAAGCACTGCCACAGAGTACCGGGGTAAGGCTGTTGCTAATGGTGGCTCGGCGCAGAGCCGCCTTGATTTGTGATTCAGAGACCTCGGCATTTTCCAGCCATAGGTTCAGTAGCGGATCATCCACTTCCGCGATCGCCTCGATCATACGATTGCGTGCCGATTGAGCCGCCGCATTCAGCTCCTCTGGGATATCCTGATACTCAGGCGGGCTGTCCAAGGCCTCCTGCCAGACAATGGATTGCATTTTGATTAAATCGATAACACCTTGAAATTCGCTCTCTACACCGATCGGTAATTGTAAGCCGACCGGATTTGCTGAAAGCTGTTTTCGTATACTCTCTAAGGAGTTTTCGAATTCCGCACCGAGTCTGTCCATTTTATTGATGAAACAGATGCGTGGAACAAGGTATTTGTCGGCCTGACGCCATACCGTCTCACTCTGTGGCTCGACACCCTGCGAGGCATCAAACACCACGACGGCACCATCAAGCACCCTCAATGCCCGCTGTACTTCAGCTGTAAAATCGATATGTCCAGGTGTATCGATGAGATTGATCTGGCAATCCTGCCAAAAGGCGGTGACAGAAGCATCCACGATGGTGATGCCTCGCTCCCGTTCCTGGTCCATCCAATCGGTTATGGTGGTGCCATCATCAACGGAGCCGACCTGACGGGTGCGCCCGCAATAGTAGAGCATGCGTTCCGTTGTGGTGGTTTTGCCAGCATCTATATGGGCTATGAGACCAATGTTTCGTATTTGTTCGATTGAAAAGTCAGCCGAGCTCATAAATAAATAATCCCTGGCGCTATAGGCAAGGCCGGTATGGTCAATAAGTCTGTAACCTATTGAAAATAGGGTTGTAGATAGTGAAGTAACACTATTAGAGCTGTTTGTTCATTAATAATCAATCAGTTAGTGTATCGAATAATCAGCTGGCTCTGGCTCTACTCACACCATCAAGGTTGTATGCCATATCTGAGTCTAAAGTTGTCATGATTATTCGTTCAAAAAAGCGGCCGATCTGCGCTGTATGGTCAGACGATATGCGATTGTTGCACTGTGGAAAATTGCAACATTGTTTAGATTCTCCCTGCTCATTCATATCTAAGTTCTGTTCAACAAATTTACTGAGTGGATTGGTGTCAACAAGCTCAGGTTGATTCTGTGTGGCAATCCACTCAACGCGGATTGCAGGAGTGACGGCCCAAAAAAATTGCGCTAGTCTCAGGGCAGAGTCATGGTTTGACTCCATTTAACCCAGCGATCCAGTATGCAGAGTATCGCACTTCAAGATTGCCGGGTTATTCATTGACCGGATTCTGGCCATTCGAGAACAGGGTTGTTATCAGGGGGAATGGGATGTCCACAGACGATGATTCAATGGATCACGAGGCGCTGCTACAGCTGCCGCATCTACTTGGTCGACTTAAGAGTAACTGGCCGATACTGCCATCCGGCATATGGAACAGTTCCTCTATCCAGACGGTTCTTCGTCAGCTTCATGAGCTTGCCCGGGTTAGTAAAGCCTCGGGATTGGTGAATATACACGAAAACTGTCTGGCTATAGAAAAAGCCATCAGCGATATTCATGAAGCGCGTGAACTGCCCGACAGAGATGAGATGGATCAACTCGCTCTCTGTCTGATTCAACTCACTCAGGCCGTTGAAGTCTCAAGCTCCGCTCAACCACACTCTGATCCGTCACTCGATTCCTGTCAGGTGATCTATTTACCGCGTAACAGCGTGGATGGTGATCTGATCACGACGGCTATTGAAAGGAACGGTTGGTCAGTCAGGCAGTTGTCTGATCTCGATTCACTTGAAAGTGTGTTGATCAACCATCCGGTTGACTTACTCCTGCTTGACACCCAATTCCTACCCTTTATTGATTCGATAAAAGACTGTTTTTCCAATCTGAATCGGGGTGAAACGAAATCACCGGAGTTGCTTTTCATATCCAATGTTTGTGATGTAGAGACCCGGCTGGAAGTGTTACGTGCAGGTTCAAGTCAGTGCTATTCAGAGCCAATCGATGTCAATGAACTGATGGCTGGGATCAAGAATATTCTCTCGCCCGATTTAAATCCCCATTATCGGGTGCTGGTGGTGGAGGATGATCAATCACAGGCGGAATTCGTCCGTAAGCTGCTCATGAAAGGTGGGTTTGAAACCCTGACAATCACTGATCCCATGCGTGTTATGCAGGCTGTCGAGGGTTTTCAGCCCGATCTTGTGCTGATGGATCTCTATATGCCCGGCGCCAATGGAATTGAATTGACACAGTTGATCCGCGCCAAGCCCACGGCCTGTTTCATCCCCATTGTTTTCCTTTCGGGGGAAGAGAATATCGAGAAAAAGATCTTGGCGCTGCATTCCGGGGCAGACGACTTTTTAACCAAACCGGTTAGAGCACCACATCTTATTGCGACAGTGCAAACCCGGATCAAGCGAACCAAAGAGATGCTCAGCTATCATAAAGCCACTAAAGAAGATGCCATAACCGATGTGGTTGAACGTCGTAGGCTGCTTGATGAACTGGATCTATGCCGCACGGAACAAGGCTGTGAAACGGAAGTTACGGCACTTTTTCTGGTTACGCTGGAGAGTGATGACAGCTTGACAGATGAGCAGTCGTCAGCGGCAAATCACGCCTTGATCTCACTCATAACGGATGTCCTGACTCCAGTCCTTGGCAAGCGGGATCTGGTTGCGAGAGCCGGAAACAGAGCGCTGGGTATTCTTGTTAAACGTGAGCATGCCTCTGATATCGATCAACTGGGCCGGGATTGTGCTCAACAGATAGCTGATGAACTCTCCTGTGCAAAAGGCGCTACTCCCAGGTGGGGAATTGGCCTGGTTACGATTGAATCCTCCGATGACTGGGCGTATGAAATTCTGCAACATGCCGAATTCACGGCGAGTGCTGCACTTGAACAGGCCGCTGTACCCTATTTACACCATGATTTCGCGCAAATAAGGCAACCAATAACCGACAAGCAAACCGATCTCCGGCTGAGAGATCAGGTCAGGGCGGCACTGCAAAATGGTGCAGTTGAGTTCCATCAGCAGCGCTATATTGCACTTCATGAGCCTGGTGCGATCATAGAACAGATTCCCGGCTTTTTACCATCCACCGGATTAGATGATGAGTTGGGGGGGATCTACCAGAGTGCGAGTCAGTTTGATGGAATGGGAATGCTTAACCGGCTGGTCTGCCAGCAGGCAATTCATAAGCTTGGAGCCTCCCTTTTTCGTGGCAATCCTGACAGGATTCTGATCTGGATGTCCGGTATGGCGATTCACGATGATCAACTTATCCCATTCATTCAGTCCGAGTTACGCAGACTTCACGTGGTTGGGACCGGCTTGATCATTGAGTTTGATCTGCCGGCAATAGCGCCAGAGCTCAAAGCGGCCAAAAGGCTGTTGAATCAGCTGTCACGCCTGGGAATTGCTGTTCTACTTGGGAATTTCTCCTGCAATGAAACCGCATATAAAGTACTGGCCTATCTCTCCGCTGATGGGGTCAGGCTGCACCCCTCTCTGATGCGTGTGGATCAGGCCAAGGTGAGTTCGACGCTGGCCAGTATCAAAGCACTGGATGCATTTATCATGCTGCCAAGATCTGATCTGTCAGGTCATAACAGCCACTACTGGTCGGATGCTGCTGATTATGTTCAGGTGGAACATTTAACTCAGATAACCCAAGCCTCGCCAACTGAGAGTTTTACGGCGTACGAGAAAAGCCCCTATGAGTGATCTCACCCCATATGCAGCTATGGTCCGTTCGGGGGAGCGTTGGGCAACCTCTTAAGCGGTCAAGATTGCTGAAACCAATCTAGCTGGTCAGCGGATCAATAACGGTGGTTTCAGCAGTGTCGATGTCGATCGATAACATAATTTCACAATATTCCGGCTGTGTCTCGATCGGGGTTGGGTCATCTGCGCAGTTGCAGCCCGCTTCGATGCCACTGTAGATGATTCCGACTTTTACCAGGATCGCTTGAGTCTCCTCATGGCTCTGAATAACCATGATACTGAATGGTTCATCACTGACGTAGCTACTGAGTGCCAGATTCTTTTGCAATGGCAGGCTAATCGGGTCGACACTCTGCAATTCTTGCTTTAATGTCTCATTGAACTGATCTGTCTGCCAGGCGTTACGTGAATTGGGGAGGAGGATCATAGGAGACTCCGGTTATCAGGACCTAGGGCCAATTGGATTAGTGTTAACAGGCCCTAGTAACTGGTGACGGTTTACGACATATTCACTTGCCTGATGAATAATAACATGACATACAGTGAGCGACTGTGGGTCTCCGGTAGGGTTGTCAGGTCAAAAAGAAAGGTATCAATTAGGTTTTATCAATGACAGAGCAGCAGAAAACTCGATCATCGAAGCGAATATTCAGGTTGATTCTGCTGATGTTGATCCTGTTTCTCGGATTATTGATTCTATTGCTTACTCTGCAACTTACTGAGTCTGCTCTGAATATCTGGCATTTACTCGAACAGCTCTCGCCCAGACTGCTGATCTTCTATGGGGTAGGGTTGTTTCTCTTCAGCTTGGGGCTGTTTTTTCTCATCTGGCGACTGCTGAAGCCGGGTAAATCGGCAAAACAACAGCTTCCTGCACAGCGACAGATACCACTGCCTGAAGATCGTGAAGCATTCGAGAGCGCATTGGCAAAAGCTGATGAGAAGGGGGTTGATGTTACACAGGCCCGGCAGGAGCTTGATGAACTGGATCAACGTAGCAAGCGTGCCGAGCGCTATGTGGCCTTTTTTGGGCCGGTATCCGCCGGTAAAAGTGCACTGATCAAGGCAATCACCGGAGTTGAGGCGATCCAGACGGACCCAAGGGCGGGTACCACCAAAGCCGTTGAGCACTACCATCGTGAAATTCAGGGTCAACCACTTATATTCACCGATGCTCCCGGTATCCTTGACAGTAATGAAGCGCGGGTACAGATTGCCCGGGAAGAAGCTCGGCGTGCACATCTGGTGGTTTATGTTTGTGATGCCGAGCTGACACGCGATCAGCATCGGGAAATGGTAGAGCTGCAGACCTTTGATCGCCCATTGATTGTCGCACTGAATAAACGGGATCGATACACCGATGAAGATCTGGCTGACATTATGCAACGGCTCGCCAATCAGCTGCCCGGGATCGACAAAGTGGTGTCAGTTCAGGCTGGTGGCCAGGAGGAGTTGATCAGAATCGATGCCGAGGGGAATCAGAAGCGGGTGATGCGTGAACGACCGCCACAGGTGGATTCTCTATTGGCAGAGATCCTCAACAGGATTGACCAGCAAAGTGACAGCCTGGAGCAGCAGAGAGATCAAAGCCTTCTGCATCTCGGTGCAGAAAAACTCCATACGGCAACAGTGGAGTATCGCAAGCAGAAGGGACAAAAACTGGTAAAAGAGTATACCCATAAGGCAATGCTTGGGGCGATGGCAGCGGTCAGCCCGGGCACCGACATACTGATACAAGGCTATTTGGGTATCAAAATGGTCGGTGCACTCTGCGAACTCTATGAGATAAGAGTGAAAGATGTGGATCTTGAGCAGCTGGTGGAACAAGCCGGTCAACATGTGGGTAAGCGCATGACCCTGCTGTTGGCACTGGCCGGAAACGTATTGAAAGCATTTCCAGGTCTGGGCACGGTCACAGGCGGGGCGACTCATGCCGTGGCTTATGGGTTGATATTTCAGAGCCTGGGTGAGTCCGTTATTGAAACCCTCGAACAGGGGGAAACTCTGGAAAAGAGTATGGTCTTGGATAAATTTGAGGAGACAATGAGTGGAAATCTGGAAGCACGTGCAAAACATTTTGCGCGGCTCACCCTGGAACAGCTCATCAAAAAAGATTGACGAGCAGCAATCGGAGAGTGATGGCCACCTGCAATTGGCGCGGGAGAACTTACGTGAGCTGCTGAGTGATGACCGGCTACCTGAATCTGTGCGTGATTCACTCAAGGACGATTTTCACCAGGTTCAGGCAATGCTCGACAAGTTGGAGCATGGGCATCTGCATATCGCAGTTTTTGGCCGCGTCAGTGTGGGTAAGTCCGCATTACTGAATGCACTGCTGGGCGAGCAGCGTTTCGCAGTCAGTGCATTGCACGGCGAGACACGCCATAGCGATATGGCGGCCTGGCGTGAAGTTGAGGCATCCGGGGTATTTCTGATCGACACGCCGGGTATCAACGAAATCAGTGGCGAGGAGCGCGAACGGATGGCCGAAGATGTGGCGAGCCGCGCGGATCTGGTACTGTTTGTGGTGGACAGTGATTTGACCCAGACGGAGCTTCAGGCAATGCAGAAGCTGTCTCAACTGAATCGGCCTTTGGTGGTGGTGCTGAACAAAGCTGACCGATATACCACGGATGAACTGGAACTGTTACTCGGCAGCCTGCAGGAGAAACTCACCGGAATTGTCTCGAGCGAATATATCGTTGCCTCAGCGGCGAGACCCGCCGAGCGGATCTATCTGCAGGAGGATGAGCAGGGTCGGGAGCAGGAGATCAGAAGAACCCCGCAAGCGGATGTTATGCTGTTGACTGACACGCTCTGGATGTTGATCGAAAAGGAGGGTATGGCGCTCTCTGCATTGAATGCCAGTCTGTTTGCCGGCCAGTTGAGTGATGAGGTGGCTGAGCGGGTGGTTGCGATACGCCAGGAAGTGGCAGAGCGGGTGATCCGGGGCTACTGCCTGGGTAAAGGGATTGCGGTTGCCGTCAACCCGATACCGGTTGCCGATCTGGTCGCGGCTTTGGCGCTGGATGCCTCAATGGTTGTGCATCTGGCAAGGGTCTACGGTATGTCGGTTACCCGGGGTGAAGCCGGACAGTTGATCAAGACCATCGGCTCTCAGATGGCTCTGCTGATGGCCACGGTGTGGAGTGTGAATCTCGCAGCCAGTGCACTCAAAGCGAGCAGTGCCGGGCTTTCGACCGTGGTGACTGCGGCTGCTCAAGGCGGCATGGGTTACTACACGACCTATGTGGTGGGACTGGCGGCCCAGCGCTACTTCTCCCAGGGGCGCTCCTGGGGGAGTGACGGTCCGAAAACCATTGTGCAGCAGATTCTCGATAGCGTGGATAAGGACTCAATACTGCAACAGGCCAGCGATGATATCCGTCAGCGCCTGAAGCTTGCAAAGTAGTCAGGGCAAATGGGCAATTGCCGCAACGATCTCCCTAGGGCCTTTATCTGTGTTGATTAATGGATTGCTCTCTGATCAGTGAGCCTTTTAGTAATTGACTTCAACCGCTGTGCAGAGATAGCGCATCAACTGGTCAGTTGATTGAAATCCATGCATCACAAAATCAGCAAAATCCGTTTTGTTGATCTGCGAACAATCGAAAGATTTGAGGGCAATGAAGTCCTTACGCTTCAGATCCTCGATCAGTGGGTGATCCGGAGCGAATCCTTTCGGTGCCCGTTTCAGTGAATCCCCGGCAAGCTCAAACTGGTTGCTGAAATCGCTCTGCGCTTTCAAGGCGCTCCAGGAGGCCGGGTTATCCGCAATGAAGTTTCTGATTTTGCCCAGAGTTTTCGATTCCGGGTGCCAGATTCCTGCACCGATGAAGCAGCCGCTGTTTTCAATATGCAGGTAGAAGCCCGGTGCATGGACATCTTTGCCGAGTTGGTGTCTGAATTGAATACCGATATTGGTTTTGTAGGGCGTCTTGTCTTTGGAGAAGCGAGTGTCTCGGTAGACCCGCATCAATGATCCGCCTGACTTTTTTGCGATCGCGTGAAAATGGCCAGACAGGGCTTTCAGTTTTGGCGCCATCTCCTCAATAAAGGCAAACGCCGGCTCACGCACATAGGTTTCGTACTCTTGTTTATGCTCGTTGAACCACTCCCGCTGGTTGTTGCGGCCGAGTTTTTGTAGAAACGGTAACGTCTGCTTCGGAAAACCTCTGAACTCCCGCATGGTCACTCCACCTCGTTTAGGACTGTGCACTGTTGAGAGAGATTCTGACGTTTTGTCTTTGTCGGATCAATGCGTAGCGTGCAGGGTCACAGAGCACCACTTACATCCGTGAGCTAAATATCGTATTTACTGTGAATGGCATGTCTGACCGGACAGGTACAGACTATCTGGTTACCCAGTTGGGAGCAGTATGGACACTCTGTCCCCTTACCGCAAACCATGCGTGCATGGTTTTCGGTAGTGATGCGAATACCGCAGAGTTGGTACTCATCATCAGTCAGACAGGCATGATGTTTAGTACACTTTTTAGCTTCGAGTAGTACTTCCAGCGGGATATTAAATCTTTTCTTACTGTGCATCTCTATTTTTTCGTTGGCTCACCTTCTTTGTCAGAATAATAACGAATGAGTAATGTGTGGTTATTGATCTGAATTCAGATAAAGCTCAAAAACCTATATCCCGCCCACCAGGGAGGCGTGTACACCGCTTCTCTCAATATAAAAGAGCAGATCGCAGGAATGGATGGATTGAGGGTCGTAGTCGACGACCATCAGATGGGGCGTTTTGACATGAGCGCAGGCACTGACTACACCTCTGACTCCGGACAACTCTTTTTCGATATTATGGATCTCTTCAGCAGAGAGATTTTCGTTGATGTGTACTACTGCATTGGCGTCGAACTCAATCATTTTCGAATCTCCCTAGATTAGTCTAGATGCTCAGGCAATATGGTAAAAAAACATCATAAATAACTGAAAAAAATATAAATATGCGCTATCATTAGTATCTGATATGCCAGCCGACATAGCTCTTGCCAATACATCGGTTATTTCAGTATGTGAGAAACCTCTGATGAATCCAGTGATGCACCCAGTTGCACAAGTGAATCGGCTTTAGGAATGAACGGCGTTCATTAGGAGACAATCACCGACTCTTGAGGCCACCCGGAGAGCATCCTTTCAGTCAAACAGATGATGTTTGATTTAACAGAGGTTCCTCATGCTTGAAGCTAGTTCAGTTGCAGGTGAATACAAGCAGAATATATCCCAGCATTTTATAGGGTAGTTAAATGCAAGGAAATTCAAATCGAATTTGGCTCATGCCATAATCGATCTGTGATTGGCGGCCTGATTGTTCTGCCAAAGGTTGGGCGGCCACCAGTAATGGTCTACACCGGGAAGGTATGATCTCCCTGGGCTGAAGAAACCAATGAGGATATCTTGATCTGGTAATGAATAGTCTCGAGCCGGTTAACGAGCCTCATGGCAAAGAACAAAGTATGATCTCGATGAGATCTCTGGATAATCCGTCACTCCACCGAATGACAGAATCCATCTACCCGAGCACTGGCATCCACCGGAAAGGTAAATTGTGACTAGATCTGAGGTTTTTTAGTTTAAATAATAAGTGGTTGATCTGTCATAATCGGCGAGTAGTGAGTCAGGGTTCACCTTCAATACCAATATAAGAATCTTATGCACCTGGATACCTTCTTAGTTTCGGCATTGATGTTATTGATTGCCACGTCAGTGGCAGTCGCTTTGTTCAAGCATCTTGGGCTTGGTTCTGTCTTGGGTCTGCTGGTTGCCGGAATCGTTGTCGGACCCTACTCACCCGGCCCTTATGTGACAGAACATGTAGAGGATGTCCGTCATTTCACCGAATTGGGTGTTGTGCTGCTACTGTTTCTGATCGGTCTGGAGATGCGACCGAAACGATTATGGGCAATGCGTCGGGAAGTATTCGGGCTGGGGTCGATGCAGATCCTGGTTACCGGGTTGATGATTGCATTCTATGTTCATCTCTATGAGTCCTCCTGGTCCCTCTCCCTGTTGATCGGTCTGACGTTTGCACTCTCATCCACTGCATTCGTCATCCAGATACTGCATGATCGGGGGGAGATCGCCAGCAAGCATGGTATGACGGCTTTCTCGATCCTGTTGATGCAGGATCTGGCGATCGTGCCGCTGCTGGCAGCTGTACCGATCCTCTCTGATGCTGGCCGTCTCTCCGCCGATGTTCCTCTGTGGCAACAGTTGGGTATCGTGGTAGGTATGATTGCCGCCGTCTATGTGATCGGGCGCTATGTGCTTCCTGTGGCGCTCAACCATCTGGCGAAACAGGCCAATCGTGAGGGATTTCTGCTGGTGGTGATGCTGGCGGTTTTTCTTGCCGCCTGGGCGATGGATCAGGCTGGCCTCTCAATGGCGCTTGGTGCCTTCGTCATGGGTATGCTGCTCTCCGGTTCCAGCTATCGATTACAGATCCAGGCCTATATCGAACCCTATAAGGGTTTGTTGATGAGCCTGTTTTTCGTAGCGGTCGGCATGTCCATCGATTTCTCTTCGATCTATGATGAGTTGTCGATGTTCGTGCAGCACATTGTGGTGATCGTAGCGATCAAGATCCTGGTGCTGTTTTCGTTGGCACTGATGTTCGGTGTCACCAAACCCGTTGCTCTGCGAATCAGCTTTTTTCTGGCTCAGGGCGGGGAGTTCGGATTCGTTCTTTTTGGCTCGGCCAAAGCGCTGCAACTGATCAATGACAGTACCTTTGTGATGGCAGTGGGGGTGATCTCTGTCAGTATGCTGATAACCCCTCTGCTGGTCGGCCTCAGCGACAGACTGGCAAAACGGATCAGCAGCCAAAAACAGGATACAGAACACCTCAAATACCCAATGGAGCATGGAGACGTGCTGAAAAAGGTGGTCATAGGGGGATATGGCAGAGTAGGGCATACCGTTGCGGTGTTGCTGCATACCAGTGGTGTACCCTTGGTTGTGTTCGATACCAATCCGGAAAGGGTAGCCCAGGGAAAGAAGGATGGCTTACCGGTCTACTATGGTGATATCAGTGATCCGGATCTGCTGGATGCCGCCAATCTTGGAACTGCCTCTTTGGTGGTATTGACAGTCAACAGCGGACCGACTGCCTTGCGGGCAATCACCCATATCAGAAACACCTATCCTCACATACCGATTATCTCTCGGGCCCGGGATCTCGAAGCCTGTGGCCATCAGGTCAGTGCTGGTGCAAGCCATGCATTTCCGGAGGCCCTGGAAGGCAGTCTCAGACTGGGCGCCATCGCCCTGGAGATGATCGATGTACCAAAAGACAGCGTCGATCAACTGCTCAAAGGGGTGCGCCAGGATAACTACACTTTAGTGGTATCCGATGAGGATGTAGTGCGCAAAAAATCATCTCACTCTAAAAAGCAGTCGTGAAATAACTTATTCTAATTGTTGGGAAAAATTAACCAAGTTTAACACTTGGGTATTTCTATTTCTGCTCGCTTGGTCTATCTTTACGTCTAACTGTAATCGATAGTGCAGTTGTAGTTTTTTTGGGTAAATACGCAGGATTTTGGTTACAACTCAGTAGTCCAGCTACCTGTTTTTCTTTGCAGCGGTCGCAGGGAAATAGGCTAAAAAAAAATTACGGAGAGAGACGAATGCCTAAATTGACCAGTGGTTTGACACAAAAGGAGCGATTGCAGGTTTTACATTCGATCGAGTCGATAAAATCGAATGACAGCAAACGTGAGAGAAAGATTCTTCAGATGTACAGAGATTGGATTGCAAAAGAGTGTTTCGTTTCACACCTGCCTGATTAGTGTTAACAGGCCCTAAGCAGTTTCCAGCGCTCTCTGTTCAGGAGAGCGCTGATAAATCTGAAAACGATTCACTGAGCCTACTGAGTCGTCGTCTTGAAACCTTAAGTGCTCTGCTCACTTCTCTCCGGCAGAGCGGTCATGGCCTCTCCGTTCACCCGAATGCTGTCGGGGCCCATCAGATAGAGATAACTGCCCATCAGGGTTTCCGGAAGTGGATGGGAGAGGGGATTCTCACCCGGATAGGCCCAGGCCCTCAATGAGGTGCGTGTTGGACAGGGGGCGATACTGTTGACTCTGATCTGACTGTTTTCAAGCTCGTCCGCCAGGGTTTGCATCAGACCCTCTATGCCGAATTTCGATACGCCGTAGGCACCCCAGTAGGCTTTGCCTTTTCTTCCCCGCTCGTCCGAGGTGAACAGAATCGACGCATCTTCCGCTTTTCGCAGCAGCGGCAGACAGGCCTGGGTGAGGAGAAAAGGAGCAGTCAAATTGACCTGGATGACTTTCTGCCAGGTCTCGAAATCATAGTCATCAATACGACTGAGCAGCGCCAGTTGTGCCGCATTGTGCAGCAGGCCATGCAGTACACCGAACTCCTCGTAGAGACTCTCGCCCAATGCATAGTAGTCATTGGCGGGCGCCTTCTCCAGATCGAATGAGATCATCGCCGGAGTTGGGCCACCGGCAGATTCGATGGCGTCATAGGTCTCCTCGAGCCGACCCTCGTGTCGACCCAGCAGAATGACCGTAGCGCCATGTTCGGCGAAGGCTCTGGCAGCTGCCTGGCCGATCCCGCTACCGGCACCGGTGACCAGGATATTGCGCTCTTTGAGGAGTGTTTTCGAAGGTTGGTAATTCTGCATGCTTCAGGGCCTGTTATCACGGATCCGATTTCGGGAGTGGCATTATAGCGAGCATGCTATGGATTATGACATTGATATTACTCATATGAGATATCACCGGTTATTCATGCAGTCGGTTTACAGCCAATCCAGTATCTGCGCGGGGTGGTCGATCTGGCCATCCGCCTGCCAGGTTTCCGGCTTGTCGGTGTCGCCCAGGTAGCCGAACATGGCGATCAGTGTCCGGGTTCCCGCATTGCGCCCGGCTTCGATATCCCGCTCAGCATCGCCGATATAGAGTGTGTGTTCAGGGCTGGCATCCGACTCTCTGCAGGCCTGAAGTATGGGTTCCGGGTGGGGTTTGGCATAGGCCGTTGTGTCACCGCTGATAATCGCTGAGGCACGCTGCTGCAGACCGAGTTTTTGCATCAGAGGATCAGTCAGTCTGGCCGGTTTGTTGGTGACTATGCCCCAGCGAATTGCCTGCGATTCCAAATTCTCCAATAGCTCAAGCATGCCTTCAAAGGGTTGTGTCTGCAGGGCAATATTCTGCAGATAGAGGTCGAGAAACTCCTTTTGCAGGGCACTGAAATCCGGGTGCTCGGGATCGATGCCGAAGCCCACCTGCAACATCGCCCGACTGCCGTGAGAGACTGATGGGCGCAGTCGTTGAAACGATACAGGCTCTCTGCCATGACGCTCCAGCTGCAGATTGAGTGCATAGTGAAGATCCTGGGCGGTATCCGCAAATGTGCCGTCCAGATCGAACAGCACACATTCAGTATGATTCGACTTGATGGCTCTAACCCTGCTTGATCGTGGCAACCATATAATTGACATCCACATCGTCACCCAGTCGATAGTGTTGTGTCAGTGGGTTGTAGCTGAGTCCTTTGATATCCGTGCTGTCCAATCCGGCTTCTCTGATCCAGGTGTTGAGTTCCGATGGGCGGATGAACTTGGCATAGTCATGCGTCCCCTTGGGCAACATTTGCAGCAGGTATTCGGCTCCGATGATGGCAAACAGATAGGATTTGGGGTTTCGGTTGATGGTGGAAAAGAACAGTTGGCCACCAGGTCTGACCAGTTTGGCACAGGCAGCGACAACTGAGGCTGGATCAGGAACATGTTCCAGCATCTCCATGCAGGTGACCAGATCGAAAGAGGCGGGACGCTCTTCGGCGAGACGTTCCACCGGGATACGCTCGTAGTTGACCTCGAGCCCGGATTCCAGCAGATGCAGTCGTGCGACCTGCAGGGGGGCTTCACCCATATCGATTCCGGTTACCTTGGCACCGCTGGCTGCCAGGCTCTCGGAGAGGATACCGCCACCGCATCCCACATCCAGAACCTCTTTGCCTTCGAGTGAGGTGAATTCCTTGATATAGCCGAGTCGCAGCGGATTGATTTCATGCAGAGGCTTGAATTCACTATGGGGGTCCCACCAGCGTGAAGCGAGCTCCTCAAACTTACTGACTTCCGAGTGATCGACGTTGATCTGTTCCTGATTCATGAATCTTCGATTGGGTCTGGTTGTGATGTTCTGGTTAGGTTACACATCAAAGGTTGGATTTACGAGTCCTGCTGAGCCGAATCCGAGGCGGCTATACGCTCCGCCCAGGATGATGCCTGTTTGATGAGTTGAGGCTGATTAAGGGTCGTCAGGGTGTGATTGTTGACCAGCTGTTGTCCGGCAACCCAGACATGACAGACCTGCTCCCGCCCTGCGGCATAGACCAGCTGGGAGATCGGGTGGTAGACCGGCTGACTCGCCAGCCTGGCCAGGTCGACACTGATCAGGTCGGCGGATTTGCCGATCTCCAACGACCCGGTGATCTCCTGTAGTCCCAATGCCCTGGCACCATTGATGGTGGCCATTGAAAGTGCCTTGGCGGCCGGTACGGCACTGGCATCGACGGCAACCCCTTTGGCGAGCAGCGCAGCGGTACGCATCTCACTGAACATGTCCAGGTCGTTATTGCTGGCAGCCCCATCGGTACCCAGGGCGATATTGATGTCGGACTTGATCATTTCAGCAACCGGGCAGAAACCACTGGCCAGTTTCAGATTCGATTCGGGGCAGTGCACCACGTGGGCGCCGCTCGAGGCAAACAACTCGATCTCCTGGGGCTTGAGGTGGGTCATGTGTACCGCGGCCAGAGCGGGCGACAGAAGCCCAAGTTCGTCGAGCCGCTGCATCGGCCGGTTAGCGTGCTGCTGCTGTCCCTGGAGGATCTCATCCTGTGTCTCATGCAGGTGCATGTGAATGGGGATTTCCAGTTCATCGGCAAGCACCGCGATGCGTTTCAGCACCGGGTCACCCACTGAATAGGGGGCATGGGGGGCAAAAGCACTATGGATTCTGGAGTTGTTGCGGAACTGATCGTGTACCTCCAGCCCCTTATGAATGTACTCATCCCCATCCGCTGCCCAGGCGGATGGAAAATCGATGGCGATCAATCCAAGCACGGCGCGAATGCCGGCATGGTCCGCAACACGACCGGTGATATCGGGAAAGAAGTACATATCGTTGAAACAGGTGGTGCCACTCAACAGCATTTCGGCGATTGCCAGCTGGGACCCGTCATGAATGAACTCTTCGTTGACCCACTGGGCTTCGGCCGGCCAGATATGCTCATTCAGCCAGGTCATCAACGGCAGATCGTCCGCAAGGCCTCTCAACAGGCTCATCGATGCATGGGTATGGGCATTGATCAGGCCCGGAATCAGTGCCTGACCGGGAAGATCGACGATCTGCAGGGCATCGAGTTCTGACTCTGCCTGACTACGCGGCAGAATATGCTCGATTCGTCCTCCATTGACGGCCAGACTGTGATGCGTGAGCACCTGATTTTCCGGTACCACCGGGATGATCCATTCCGCATGGATCAGAAGATCAACCTGTTGGGGCATTGTTTCGCTTCATGTTTGTGAATGGAGTTCAAACTGTCAGCCGGATGTTGCCTTCCGGCCATGCAGAGCATGGCATGTTAAAGCGGAAAGTTGCAATGCCTGTAAAGTGGATTTGGTCAATTCCGAGTGTCAAATAGCACCCTAGGAAAGGCCCTTACGGGAAACTTCAGGAGTGCCCTTACGCCGCGAGTCATCGCTTGATAAAGGGCATTCTTGAAGCCCTGAGCCTAACCTATTAAGGTGCCGGGTTGATAAAACATAAAGACAGGTAGCGTTTGAACATGCAATCACGATTCGATCCTGAACAGGTTACCGCCGATGACGCCATCGTCTGGCATCAAAGCAAACTCTTTCTGCTGGACCAGAGGGTGCTGCCTCAGCAGGTGACATTTGTTGAATTGAATAGCGCCACAGAGACCGCCAACGCGATTACCGAGATGGTGGTTCGGGGTGCTCCGGCAATCGGTGTCACAGCCGCCTACGGAATGGTTCTGGCAGCCCGGGCGGCTTATCAGGCCGAAACGGATCGATGGCGTTCCAGGATTCGCGCTGAAGTGGATCTGTTGCGCCGCTCCAGACCGACAGCGGTGAATCTGTTTTGGGCTATCGAGAGAATGGAGCACTTGATGGGGGCACTTGTTGATCAGGAGGATCCCACTGAGCAGCTCTTGGCGGAGGCTAAGGCGATCCACCAGGAGGATATCGCGGCCAACAGAAGAATGGGCGATCTTGGAGCTGACTTGATCGCTGCAGGCTCCAAAGTCATCACCCACTGCAATGCGGGTGCCTTGGCGACGGGCGGATATGGCACAGCCCTGGGGGTTATTCGCTCAGCCTTCAAAAAGGGCAATCTGGCCGGGGTCTATGCGGATGAGACCCGTCCCTGGCTGCAAGGGGCAAGATTGACCGCCTGGGAGCTGCTGCAGGACAGGATTCCGGTGACCCTGCTTGCCGATGGGGCGGCGGCCAGTCTGATGCGGCAGGGGGAGGTCGATTGGGTGGTTGTCGGCTCCGACAGGATTGCCGCCAATGGAGACGTGGCGAACAAGATTGGTACCTATCATCTGGCTGTGGCGGCAAAACATCACCAGCTGAAAGTGATGGTGGTGGCTCCCACGTCGACCATCGATATGTCATTGCCATCCGGCGCCGAGATTCCGATTGAGGTGCGGGATGGTGCAGAGATCGAAAGTTGTGGCAGTAAACGGGTCGCCGCGGACGGTGTGCAGGTGTGGAATCCGGTGTTTGACGTCACGCCAGCCGGGATGGTGGATGCGATTGTCACGGAGAGGGGGGTTGTTCACGCGCCAAATGAAGAAAAGATGCGAAAATTGATGATTAATTGACCTGAGAGGCTCTTAAAACGGATTTCAGGCGTTTTTTATACAACATAGTATCAGGGGACTATGGTACACTGTGCTTTTTTCTGACGCCCTACAGAGCTTTCAGACGGCAAATAGCCAATTGGCTGCCGGCGAGCCGGGCAATATTAAGGAAGCCAGCCTTAACTCATGACAGAATTCGCGAAAGAAGTACTTCCCGTCAATCTCGAAGACGAGATGCAGCAATCCTATCTGGCCTACGCCATGAGCGTGATCGTAGGCAGAGCCCTCCCAGATGTCCGTGACGGACTGAAACCGGTACATCGTCGTGTGCTCTATGCGATGAATGAGTTGGGCAACGACTGGAACAAGCCTTATAAGAAGTCAGCCCGTATCGTCGGTGATGTGATCGGTAAATATCACCCCCATGGCGATACAGCGGTCTACGACACCATCGTACGTATGGCGCAGCCGTTCTCGATGCGCTACATGCTGATCGACGGGCAGGGTAACTTCGGTTCGGTGGATGGTGATTCTCCGGCTGCCATGCGTTACACCGAAGTCCGTATGGCGCGTATCGCCCATACCATGCTCGACGATCTCGATAAGGAGACCGTGGATTTCATCGCCAACTACGATGAGACCGAGCATGAACCTTCGGTACTGCCGGCGCGGATCCCCAATCTGCTGGTGAATGGCTCAGCAGGCATCGCGGTCGGCATGGCAACCAATGTCCCGCCGCACAATCTGACCGAGGTGATCAATGCCTGCGTGGCAGTGATCGACAATTCCGATATCTCCATCGATCAGCTGATGGACCATCTGCCAGGCCCGGATTTCCCAACCGCCGGATTGATCAATGGCGCCAGCGGTATCCATGAGGCCTATCATACCGGGCGTGGACGCATCTATATGCGGGCCCGCAGTGAAATCGAAACCGACGAGAGTAATGGCAAACAGACCATCATCGTCAATGAACTGCCGTACCAGATCAATAAAGCCCGACTGATCGAGAAGATCGCCGAGCTGGTCAAAGACAAGCGTATCGAGGGGATCACGGAGCTGCGTGACGAGTCCGATAAGGACGGCATGCGCATCGTCATCGAACTGCGTCGGGGTGAAGTGGCGGAGGTGGTGCTCAACAACCTCTATCAGCAGACGGCCATGCAGAGTGTCTTCGGCATCAACATGGTTGCCCTGGTGGACGGCCGGCCGAGACTGCTCAACCTTAAACAGCTGCTGGAGTTCTTTATCCGTCACCGCCGTGAGGTGGTGACCCGCAGAACGCTCTATGAACTGCGTAAAGCGAGAGACCGGGCCCATGTGTTGGAAGGCCTGGCTGTGGCGTTGGCGAACATCGATGAAGTGATCCAGATGATCAAGCAGGCAGCCAGCCCGGCAGAGGCGAAAAAGGGGCTGCTGGCTCAATGCTGGCAGTCCGGTGCTGTTGAAGCGATGCTGGAACGCGCCGGCGCCGCCTCGACCCGTCCGGAAGAGTTAACCGATGAGTTTGGCCTGACGGAAGCGGGCTACCGTCTGACAGAAGTCCAGGCGCAAGCCATTCTGGAACTGCGACTGCACCGTCTGACCGGTCTCGAACAGGACAAGATCATCAAGGAGTATGAGGATCTGCTGGAGAAGATCGCCGATCTGCTCGACATTCTCGGCAATCCCGATCGTCTGATGCAGGTGATCCGCGATGAGTTGATCGAGATTATCGAACAGTATGGCGACGAGCGTCGCACTGAGATTATCCAGACCCGTCTGGATCTGACGCTCGAGGATCTGATCACCGAAGAGGATGTGGTGGTAACGCTCTCTCATGCCGGTTATGCCAAGGCCCAACCGGTGAGTACCTATCAGGCTCAGAGGCGGGGCGGCAAGGGTAAAGTGGCGACCGCCACCAAGGATGAGGATTTTGTCGATAAACTGTTTGTCGCCAGTACCCACGATACCATTCTCTGCTTCTCCAACATGGGCAAGGTCTACTGGCTGAAAGTCTACGAACTGCCCCAGGCAGGCCGCAATGCCCGTGGTAAGCCGATCGTCAATCTGTTACCGCTGGAGAGTGAGGAGCAGATCAACGCCATTCTGCCGGTAAGAGACTATCAGGAAGATCGCTATGTCTTCATGGCCACCAGTTCCGGTACGGTCAAGAAAACCGCGCTGGAAGCATTCTCCCGACCCAGGGCAAACGGCATCATTGCCGTGGATCTGAGAGATGGGGATAAGCTGGTCGGGGTTTCGGTAACCGATGGTGAACAGGACATCATGCTGTTCAGCAGCAGCGGTAAAGCGGTTCGTTTCGCTGAGGCCAATGTAAGACCGATGGGGCGTACGGCCTGCGGTGTGCGCGGTATACGCCTGGAAGCAGAACACAAGCTGGTATCGCTGATCGTTGCCTCCGAAGGTGACGTTCTGACCGTAACTGAAAATGGTTACGGCAAACGTACTGCCATCGAGGAGTATCCGGTACACGGTCGAGGTGGTCAGGGTGTTATCTCGATCCAGACATCGGATCGTAACGGCAATGTTGTTGGTGCGGTACAGGTCACCGATGAGGATGAGGTGATGATGATCACCGATGGGGGAACCCTGGTTCGCAACCGGGTCGCGGAAGTCTCTCAAATGGGTCGCAACACGCAAGGTGTGATCATGATCAGGCTCAGTAACGAAGAGAAACTGATCGGTATCGAGCGGGTTGAAAACCTGGATGGTGAAACCGATGACGAGGCTGACGGGGATGAGTCTGGCCAGGACGCGGACGAGTAATCGGATTTTTCATTTTACATAAATTAAGGCTTGGGAGGTCCCACTCCTGAGCCTGTTCTTCACAGCAAACTTGAGAGGCAAAGATGTCACGAGTCTTTAATTTCAGCGCCGGACCGGCAATGTTGCCGGAAGCGGTTTTACAGCAGGCACAGGAAGAGATGCTGGATTGGCATGGCGCTGGTATGTCGGTGATGGAGATGAGTCACCGGGGTAAGGAGTTCATGTCGATCGCTGAACAGGCCGAGGCGGATCTGCGCAGTCTGTTGAATGTACCGGACAACTACAAAGTGCTGTTCCTGCAGGGCGGCGCCTCCAGTCAGTTTGCAATGATTCCGATGAATCTGGCCAGCGGAAAGCGCAGAGTGGATTACCTCAATACCGGCTCCTGGTCGAAAAAGGCGATTGCCGAGGCGAAGCGCTTTGCTGATGTGAATATCGCTGCCAGCACGGAAGATTCCAAGTTCACCACCACCCCCGCACAGTCCGAACTGCAACTCAGCGGTGATGCCGCCTATGTGCACTACACACCCAATGAGACCATCCAGGGTGTCGAGTTCCCCTACACACCGGAGACCGGCGGTGTACCGTTGATCGCCGATTTTTCCTCAACCATTCTCTCCAGACCGATCGATGTTTCCAACTACGGGATCATCTATGCGGGTGCGCAGAAGAACATCGGTCCGGCCGGATTGACGCTGGTTATCATTCGTGAGGATCTGATTGGCCAGGCAGCGGAAGAGACTCCGGTGATGTTTCAATACGCTACCCACAATGACAATGGCTCGATGTACAACACACCACCAACCTATGGCTGGTATCTGGCCGGGCTGGTCTTCAAATGGCTGCAGGATCGAGGTGGTCTGGAAGCCATGGCGGAAGTGAATCAGCGTAAATCGGCGGCGCTCTACAGTGCCATCGATAACTCGGACTTCTACGCCAACCCGGTGACACCGGAGAGCCGCTCCTGGATGAATGTGCCGTTCACGCTGGCGAATGCCGATCTGGATGGCAAGTTTCTTGAAGGCGCCAGTGCCGAGGGACTCAAGACCTTGAAAGGGCACCGCTCTGTCGGCGGTATGCGGGCCAGTATCTATAACGCAATGCCCGAAGAGGGTGTGCAGGCATTGATCGACTATATGGCTGAATTTGAACGGGTGAACGGTTAATCCATCCGTACACATCGTGTGCATGCAAGTGTTATCCGTAACCCGTAAGCCCAGCTGGCAATCGAGCTGAGCGAATCAGAAACAAGAGAGACAGTATGTATAAAATCTTGACCCTGAATAATATATCTGTGGCCGGTTTGGATCGTCTGCCACGGGAGAGTTATGAAGTTGCCTCTGAAGTCAGTCACCCGGATGCGATACTGTTGCGCTCCTACAAGATGCATGAGATGGAGATTCCTCCGACAGTGCAGGCTGTTGGGCGTGCAGGTGCCGGTGTCAACAACATTCCTGTTGGTGACATGACGAGCAAGGGTATTCCTGTCTTCAATGCGCCGGGTGCCAATGCCAATGCGGTAAAGGAGCTGGTATTGGCTGGTGCCCTGCTGGCGGCAAGGAATCTGGGACAAGCTTGGCGCTTCGCCACCGACCTCGATGGCAGCGACCCGGAAGTTTCCAAACAGGTTGAATCCGGCAAAAAGGATTTCGTCGGTTTTGAGCTACCCGGCCGTACCATGGGAGTCATCGGATTGGGAGCGATCGGTGTCAAAGTGGCTAATGCCTGCCGTGCATTGGGTATGAATGTAATCGGCTATGACCCGACCATCACCGTGCAAAGTGCCTGGAAACTGGCCTCCGAGGTGGAGCAGGCGCTCAGCGTCGATGATCTGTTGTCCAAGTCCGACTTCGTAACCTTTCATGTGCCGCTCACCGATGCCACTGCCGACATGATCAATGCGGATCGGCTCAAACTGATGAAACCGGGATCCGTCCTGCTCAACTTCGCCCGCAACGGCATCATCAATGACCAGGCGGCGGTTGAGGCCTTGGATAGCGGTCATCTCTATGCCTATGTTTGTGACTTTCCGAATAATCTGCTCAAGGGGCACCCCCGGGTGATCACGCTGCCCCACTTAGGGGCATCGACCAAGGAGGCGGAAGACAACTGTGCGATTATGGTGGCAGACCAGGTCAAGGACTATCTTGAAAATGGCAATATCACCAACTCGGTCAATTTTCCAAGCATCAATCTGCCAAGAAACGGTGGTCATCGGATCGCGGTCGTGAATAGTAATGTTCCCAACATGGTAGGCCAGATCTCCACCGACCTGGCCAATGAGGGACTGAACATTCTCGATATGCTGAACAAGTCCCGCGACGATGTGGCGGTGACCCTGCTGGATGTGGATCAGAAACCGAGTGAGCAACTGATTGAAACCCTCGCTTCCATCGAAGGTGTCCTGTCTGTCCGCTCCTTGAACGGCAGCACCAACTGACCTCAGGGTTTTTGCATGAACGATGATGCCAAGCTGAAGAGCATACGCCAGCGAATCGATGAGATCGATTCACAGCTGCAAGCACTGATCAACGAACGTGCTGAAGCGGCACAGGAAGTGGCACGCATCAAGTTGAGCGCCAATCCTGAGGCGGAGTTTTATCGGCCTGAACGGGAGGCTGAGGTACTACGCAAGGTCAAGGAGCGAAACCAGGGTCCTTTGGAGAGTGAAGAGGTTGCGCGTCTGTTCCGGGAGATCATGTCCGCCTGCCTGGCACTGGAAAAGCCGCTGAATGTGGCATTTCTTGGGCCTGACGGAACCTTTACCCAGGCTGCAGCGTTAAAACAGTTCGGTCATTCGGTAAGAACCCATTCGCTGAATTCGATTGGGGATATCTTTCGAGATGTGGAAGCAGGAGCCTGTCAATACGGCGTTGTTCCGGTGGAGAACTCCACGGAGGGTGTGATCAGTCATACCCTCGACAGCTTTCTGAATTCACCACTGCTGATTTGCGGCGAGGTGACCTTGCGAATCAACCATCAGCTGTTGAGTAAAGAGGAGGAGCTTGCATCTGTACAAAAGGTCTACTCTCATGCCCAGTCGTTGGCCCAGTGTCGTGGCTGGCTCGACCGTCATCTGCCAAATGCTGAGCGTATCGCGGTAAACAGTAATGCGGAAGCCACCGGGCTGGCCTCACAGCAGCCTGGCAGTGCGGCGATTGCCGGAGATGCGGCCGGCGAGATCTATCAATTGAATCAGTTGGCAAGCAACATCGAGGATGAACCGGGTAATACCACAAGGTTCCTGGTCATCGGTAAACAGGATGTGGCTGCCAGCGGCAGGGATAAGACGACCATTCTGTTCTCTACTCACAATAAGGCGGGTGGTCTGCATGAGATGTTGAGCCCGTTCGCGGAGCATGGCATCAGCATGACCCGCATCGAATCGAGACCCTCCAGAAGAGGGCGCTGGGATTATGTTTTCTTCATCGATGTTGAGGGCCACAAGGATGATGACAATCTCTCCCAGGCATTGAATAAAATAGAGCAGTCTGCGACCCAATTCAGAGTGTTGGGCTCCTATCCAAAAGCGGTTCTTTAATACCGCCGATAGCACAAATTTGAATAACGGCCGATGAAGCGTTCAAACCTTCCTTTCCTAACACATGCTGCCGATGGTGTTCGGGCATTGACGCCCTACGTACCAGGCAAGCCGATCGCTGAACTGGAACGTGAGCTCGGTATCAGCCACTCGATCAAGCTGGCATCCAATGAAAACCCGCTTGGTGTCAGTCCCAGGGTAACCCAGGCTTTGGTGGATGCGATGGGGGAGATCTCCCGCTATCCGGACGGTAGTGGTTTTGAGTTACATCAGCGGCTGGCCGAGAAACATCAGTGTGATGCTTCACACATTACCCTTGGCAACGGTTCCAATGATGTACTGGATATGGTGGCCAGGGTTTTTCTGGCGCCCGGTAAAGAGTCGCTGTTCTCCCAGTATGCCTTTGCGGTCTATCCAATCAGCAGCCAGGCCGCTGGGGCCACCCTGGTATCGGCGCCGGCCAAAGATTATGGTCACCATCTGGATGCCATGTTGCAGCGCTTGAGTGACAAGACAGCGGTTGTCTGGATTGCCAATCCCAACAATCCAACCGGTACCTGGCTGACAGAGCGTGCGCTCTACGGTTTTCTGCAACAGGTTCCCGATAGCACCGTTGTTGTTATCGATGAGGCCTATCTCGAATATGTTCAGGCCACTGAATATCCCGATGCTTCCCAGTGGCTGGATGAGTTTTCCAATCTGGTCGTGACCCGGACCTTTTCCAAGGCCTATGGTCTGGCCTCGCTGAGGATCGGCTATGCCCTGTCGCATCCGGATATCGCGGATCTTCTGAATCGGGTTCGCCAGCCTTTCAATGTCAACAGTATGGCGCAGGTTGCTGCGCTGGCGGCACTCGAGGATGATGACTTCATTCAACAAAGTGTGGCGCTGAATGAGGCCGGGATGAAACAGCTCTGTCAGGGTTTTGAAGCGCTGTCGTTGGACTACATTCCTTCCGTTGGTAACTTCATTACCCTTGATCTTGGCAGTGATGCGGCTGCGGTCGATCAGGCATTGTTGAAGCTGGGTTGCATTACCCGTCCGCTGGCCGGTTACGCTATGCCCAACCATCTGCGTATCTCCATCGGCCTGGAAGAGGAGAATCAACGCCTCCTCTCAGCATTGAAAGAGGTGCTTCCAAGATGATCGAAAAGCTGGCAATCATCGGAGTGGGCCTGATTGGCGGTTCGGTGGCCATGGCCCTCAGGGAGGAGGGTAAGGTAAAGGAAGTGGTCGGCTGTGGCAGAGGTGAGGCGAATCTGCAGAAAGCCCGGCAGTTGGGAGTAATCGATCACTATACCCATGATGTGGCACAGGCAGTTCAGGGTGTGGACATGGTACTGCTTGCGGTGCCTTTGGGCGCGATCCGGGATACTTTTGAAAAGATGAAAGGGCAACTGGCAGAGCATGCCGTGGTTACCGATGCGGGCAGTGTCAAAGGCAGTGTGGTGCGGGATGCCAAAGTGGTGTTTCAGGGTGTGCCGGGCTTTCTGGTGCCTGGGCATCCGATTGCGGGCACAGAGCGCAGTGGTGTCGAGGCGGCATTTGCAGAACTCTATCGCAACCGCCGGGTGATTCTGACCCCGCTTGCCGAGACCCGTCCCGATGCACTTCAGCGGGTTGAACAGATGTGGCGGGATTGTGGCGCCGAGGTTTCCGGTATGAGCGTGGAACACCATGATGAGGTGTTGGCGGCGACCAGTCACCTGCCTCATATGCTGGCCTACGCCCTGGTGGATAGTCTTTCCCGGATGAAAGAGAATGACGAGATCTTCCGCTTTGCTGCCGGAGGATTCCGGGATTTTACCCGCATTGCCTCGAGTAATCCGGTGATGTGGCGGGATATCTGTATTGCCAATCAACAGGCGCTGGGCGGTATGTTGACCCGTTTTGCGGATGAACTGCACGACCTGGCCGCATTACTGGAGCAGGGTGATGCGGAAGGCTTGCTGGATCTTTTCGAGTCCGCCAAGCAGGCTCGGGATCGCTACGTGGATGGTGTCAAACACCCGGAGTGAAAAAGCATCCTCTGTTTCCGTTTTTAGCCAACAATTATGAGTACAACCGAGTTGCAAACAACAAAACGACACTATCAGGTGAATCCCGGCGGCGTATTGAACGGCACGATTCGGGTGCCTGGTGACAAATCCATATCCCATCGTTCGATAATGCTCGGTTCACTGGCTGAGGGTGAGACCCTGGTCAACGGATTTCTTGAAGGGGAAGACAGTCTCGCCACGCTCAACGCATTTCGCGCCATGGGTGTCCAGATCGAAGGGCCTGAAGCGGGCAGGGTCAAGATCAAAGGGGTTGGGATGAATGGCCTGACAACACCTGATGCGCCATTGGATCTCGGTAACTCCGGAACCTCAATGCGACTGCTCAGCGGTCTGCTGGCCGGTAGTGGTGTGGCCGTGACCCTGACCGGTGACAGTTCGCTCTCCGGCCGACCGATGGGCCGGGTAATCGACCCATTGAGTGAAATGGGCGCGGAAATTGACTCGCAGCCAGGCGGTACTGCCCCCTTGGTGCTGGCGGGTAATCAACAGCTCAACGGCATCGACTATCAGTTGCCGATGGCCAGTGCGCAGGTGAAATCCGCCGTGCTGTTAGCCGGACTCTATGCGCAGGGTGAAACCTGCGTGACCGAACCTGCGCCAACCCGGGATCATACCGAGCGTATGTTGCAGGGCTTTGGCTACCGCTTGCAGCGTGATGGCGCCAGAACCTGCCTTCAGGGGGGAGGTAAACTGACCGCCTGTGACATCGATGTGCCGGCGGACATCTCTTCGGCAACCTTCTTTATGGTGGGAGCTGCGATTGCAGAGGGTTCCGAGATCAGATTGCAGCATGTGGGCATCAATCCAACCCGGGACGGTGTGATCTCGATTCTGCGCTTGATGGGGGCCGACATCGAGCTACTCAATCAGCGGGAAATTGGTGGCGAACCGGTCGCCGACATTGTGGTGCGATCCAGTCCACTGAAAGGGATCGACATTCCCGAGGAGCTGGTGCCGCTGGCAATCGATGAATTCCCCGCGATCTTTGTTGCTGCAGCCTGTGCGGAGGGAGAGACCCGACTGCAGGGGGCGGAAGAGCTCAGGGTCAAGGAGAGTGACCGGATTCAGGTCATGGCGGATGGATTGAGTTCACTGGGGGTCCAGGCGGACCCAACCCACGACGGTATCCTCATCAAGGGTGGACCGATTCGTGGTGGTCAGGTCGAAAGTCACGGTGATCATCGGATTGCCATGTCGTTTGCGATGGCCGGATTGGTTGCCAGCGGTGCCATTGAGATCGCCGATGTGGCCAATGTAAACACCTCTTTTCCCGGTTTCGTGGAGCTGGCTAGTGGTTGTGGTCTCAACATCACTGAGGTGGCCGGGAAATGAGCGGTGCTCCAGTAATCACCATCGATGGGCCATCAGGGTCCGGCAAGGGTACACTGGCGAGCCGGGTCGCGGAGACCCTTGGGTGGCGCCTGCTGGACAGTGGCGCGATCTACCGGGTGCTGGGATTGGCTGTCGAACGTGCGGGAATAAGTTTCGAAAATACAGATAAAGTTGTCGAACTGGCAAGAAATATGGATCTTTCCTTTGCTCAGGGCAAGGTTTTACTGGGTCAGGACAATGTGGCGGATGCAATCCGCACTGAAACCGCTGGTAATGCCGCCTCAAAAGTGGCGGCAATCCCCCAGGTGCGCCAGGCTTTGCTGGATTGGCAGCAGAGCTATGCAAAAGCACCGGGATTGGTGGCTGACGGACGGGACATGGGAACGGTGGTTTTTCCTACCGCGGAAGTGAAAATATTTCTTACCGCAAGTGTGGAAGAGCGCGCGTTAAGACGTTATAAACAGTTGAAAGAAAAGGGTTTGAGTGTTAATCTCGCCGATCTTACTGATGAGATTAAAGAGCGTGATGAGCGTGATAGCGGGCGGGCGGTAGCTCCGCTCAAGGCGGCGTCGGATGCCTGGCAGTTGGATTCGACACAATTTTCCGCCGACGAGGTCTATCAACAGGTCATGCAGCGCGTCTATAATGCGCTGCCTGAATCGGCGAGTTAGGTTCGACAATTCAGTAAGTAATCAGGTGGCCGGGTGATACCCGGCTTTGTTTTAACTTTAACCCTGGTGGAACGGATCAGCTTGATCACGCTTCACCTATGCAACAGACATGTTGCAGGAAACCCAATCCCATGACCGAAAGTTTTGCAGAATTATTTGAGGAGAGTCTCTCCAGTACCCAGCTTCGCAGCGGCGCCATCATAATTGGTACCGTTCTCGATATTACCTCCGAAGCTGTTATCGTCAATGCCGGCCTGAAGTCCGAAGGCGTCATTCCCCGTTCACAATTTCTCAACCATGCCGGTGAGATCGAAGTAGAAATTGGTGATCAGGTCGAAGTGGCTCTGGACGCAGTTGAAGATGGCTTTGGCGCCACCAGACTCTCCCGTGAAAAAGCCAAGCGCGACCAGGCTTGGAAAGTTCTTGAGAAAGCTCATGAAGCTGAAGAGACCGTCATTGGACGCATCAATGGTAAGGTCAAAGGCGGCTTTACTGTTGAATTGAACGATATCCGTGCGTTCCTGCCCGGCTCACTGGTGGATGTACGTCCAGTCCGTGATACCGCTTACCTGGAAGGCAAGGATCTGGAATTCAAAGTGATCAAGCTGGATCGCCGTCGCAACAATGTGGTGGTTTCACGCCGTGCTGTTGTTGAGCAGGAGTACAGTGAAGAGCGCGAGAAGCTGCTCGAGAATCTACAGGAAGGCCAGGAAGTCACTGGTGTGGTCAAGAACCTCACCGATTACGGTGCATTCGTCGACCTGGGTGGTATCGACGGCCTGCTGCACATCACCGACATGGCCTGGAAGCGGGTCAAACATCCTTCCGAGGTTGTTGAGATCGGCGATGAGATCCGCGTCAAGATTTTGAAATTCGATCGTGAACGCAATCGTGTTTCACTGGGTCTCAAGCAGATGGGTGACGATCCTTGGGTTGCATTGGCACGCCGCTATCCTGAAAGCACCCGACTGTTCGGTAAGGTTACCAACATTGCCGATTACGGTTGCTTTGTTGAGATCGAAGAGGGCGTTGAAGGTCTGGTGCATGTCTCCGAGATGGATTGGACCAACAAAAACGTTCACCCCTCAAAGATCGTCTCCCTGGGAGATGAGGTTGAGGTCATGGTTCTGGATATCGATGAAGAGCGCCGTCGTGTCTCGCTCGGTATCAAACAGTGCAAGCCCAACCCATGGGATGAGTTTGCCGCCATTCATAAGAAGGGCGACCATGTCAGTGGCAGCATCAAGTCGATCACTGACTTCGGTATCTTCATCGGACTTGATGGCGGTATCGACGGCTTGATTCATCTGTCCGACATCTCTTGGGATGACGAAGGTGAAGACGCCATTCGCAACTTCAAGAAGGGTGATGAAGTGGAGACCGTTGTACTCTCTGTCGACCCTGAGCGTGAGCGTATCTCTCTGGGTATCAAGCAGCTGGCACAGGACCCATTCTCACTGTTCGTTGCTGCCAATGAAAAAGGCAGTTTCGTCAAGGGAACCGTTGCCGAGGTTGATGCCAAGGGTGCAGTGATTGCTCTGGCCGATGGTGTCGAAGGTTATCTTCGGGCTTCAGAGCTCTCTCGTGACCGGGTTGAGGATGCCCGTTCCATGCTGAAGGATGGCGATGAGATTGAAGCTAAATTCATCGGAGTCGATCGTAAAAACCGTACCATTTCGCTCTCGATCAAAGCTAAGGATGCTGATGAAGAGGCTGCAGCTATCAAAGGTTACGCCAGAGATGCTGCAAGCAGTGCCCCGACATTGGGTGACTTGCTGAAGGAGCAGATGGATAATCAGGGCGACTGATAGATCCTGGAGTCTGCAATAAAAAGACTCCGAAACCGCAAATAAGGGGTTGCACTCTAGGTGCAACCCCTTACAAAACGGCGAATTGGAGAACTTACAAGAATGACAAAATCCGAACTGATAGAAATTATTGCCAAGGAGCAAAGTCATCTCGCCTACAGGGATGTTGAACTGGCTGTTAAATGTATGATTGAACATATGAGTCAATCACTCGCGTCCGGAGAGCGGATCGAGATTCGTGGATTTGGCAGTTTCTCACTGCACTACAGACCGCCGAGAATGGGACGTAATCCCAAGACCGGTAAAACCGTCGCACTCTCAGGCAAATATGTGCCACATTTCAAGCCGGGTAAAGAGCTGCGGGACCGGGTTAATATTAACTACACCACCGCATTGGAAGACAAGGAAGAAGAGACGGCATAAGGTTTTGCCTGTTTTGATCGGTATATGAGACAGACTGGGCCGCCTTTATGGGCCAGTCAAATGTACATCTCTAGGCAGGTTTCTCTGCCATCTTCACATGTCTTGGGCTGATTCCAAGTCGTCGCTGTGTTGTCCCTCCAGCGTTTTCAGATTGTGTTTGTGCAAAATGACATCTTCAGGAAACAGGCATTTGAATTGGCTGCCTGAACCCAGCTGACTGGCGATCTGCAGTTCACCGTCATGGCGCCCGATGATGTGTTTGACAATTGCCAGGCCCAGGCCGGTTCCACCCGACTGACGGGAGCGGGCTTTATCCGCACGATAGAATCTCTCGGTTAACCTGGGAATATGTCTTTGTTCGATTCCCGGTCCACTGTCGGCAACCGTCAGGCAGGCCTGATTATCCAAACTCTCCCAACTGATATTGATCTCAGTGCCGGGTGGGGTATGAACAATGGCATTGAATATCAGGTTTGAAAAAGCACTGGTCAGCTCACTCTCTTCACCCAGCAGGCATAACTGATCATCCACCTGGAGGTTAATCATATAGCCACCTTTTTGATCGGCCAGCAGACGCGCCTGATCAACAATTCTACTCAGCAGTTCCGGTACTGCGATTGGTTTGTCGGATGATGGTGCCTCTCCCATCTCCAGTCGGGACAAGGCGAGCAGATCATTGATGATACTGTTCATCCGTTCAGCCTGTTGGCTCATCAAGGTGAACGGGCGCTGCTGGAACGGCAACATCTCGTTGTCACCCAGATTCTCCAGAAAACCGGTGATTACTGTGAGTGGCGTTCTTAACTCATGGGATACATTTGAGACAAAATCCCGGCGTGTCTGATTCAGCGTGTAGACGTCGGTAATGTTCCTGATCACCACCAGGCGCTGGGCCTTTTTGCCGCCAAAGCGGGTGACGCGCAGAGAAACAATGATTGCCTTGTTGACCGGGGAAGGAAACTCCAGCGGTTTCGAGTAGTCGGGATTTTTCAAATAGTCTGCCAGATCATCATGTTTGATCCGTTCCAGCAGTGAGAGATTTTCATCCCTTGGCCAACTGATATGGAGCAGATTATCAGCTGCCGGATTGGCCCATTCGATATTCCCGGATTTGTTCAAAAGGATCAGGCCATCCGGTATCGAGTTGGTGACTTTTCTGAAACGTGAAGAGAACCGATTCAGAGTGCGTTTACGTTTGCGACTTCGCAGACGATGTCGGGATAGCTCTTTGTAGATCATGCCCCAGATATCGGCAGGATAGGGTGGCGTGATTGGTTTATCGTGATGGATCAAATGGGCAAGTCTGATTAGATAGAAACCATGTTTGGTCAGATAGGCGGAAACAGCAAGCACCGCCGCGAGTGCCAGTGTGCCTGTCAGATATCCAAATGGTAAAAAAACCAGCAGTGCGCCCGTCAGCTGACTGATTTCAATATTGAGATAATTTCTCACAGTATTTCTGGGTTAGCACTGGCAGCTTGTGGTGTAAACCGATATCCAACCCCACGAACGGTCTGTATGAAACGATGGTGGTTGGATGGTGTGAGTAATTTTCGCAGACGGCGGATGTGTACATCAACGGTTCTCTCATCCACATAGACATCATTGCCCCAGACATGGTCCAGAATCTGAGATCGACTATATGCTCGCTCGGGATGGCTCATGAAAAAAAACAGCAGATTATACTCTGCAGGTGAGAGATGAAGGGGTGTCTCGTCGGTCAGTACAAGATGCTTTACCGGGTCGAGGGTTAAACCGTGAAAAGCAAGCGCCTGTTGCTCTTCTGAGCCACCAGAGCGCCTTAAAACCGCTTTGATACGAGCAATCATCTCCCTGGTGGAGAAGGGTTTGGTGATGTAGTCGTCCGCGCCGCTGTCCAAGCCTATCACTTTGTCGGCTTCATCCGCCTTTGCCGTGAGCAGGATGATCGGTGTGGAGACTGGCGATACCTGTTTCAGCTCCTTGGTAAGGTCCAATCCTGATCGGCCAGGCAACATCCAATCCATCAGGATCAGATCATAGTTGCGATCTGCCAACAGTTTCCGCGCATCCTGGGCATTGTCGGCTTCGCTTAACACAAAACCTTTCGGTTCCAAGGCAAAGCGGATCATCTCACGAATCTCCGGTTCATCTTCTACGATTAATATTTTAGGCATCGGGGTGCTTGGAGTTGGTGTTAACAGGCTCTGCGAGAGCCAACAGGCAAATTGTACCGTATGGTGGCTAAATAACTTAACGATGTTTTCATATCTTGAAAGTGATCCCGGTTAAATGGTGCCCTCGACATCTATCCAGGCTGGTTATAACGCGACTTTCCTGTCTCCTTGCTCTGAAGCCTTGTTGGGTTTTGAACTGGTTAAGCGGGGGATCAAGGATCACCTTACTCTCTATTCTAGGATTAAAATGTGTATCATCTCTTGCGATTTTTTATATAATAGGACTAACTTATTGATATAAAATGAATAAATATATTTAATATCATCTTGCAACAAGCCACTGTATCCTAGTGGTCATAAATAAAGCGTTGGGATTACTTGTGATTCAAGTCCCCAATAGAGATAATCATAGCTGGGCCAAATCTGGCGAAATTTTAAAGCAACTTCGTGGAAAGTTATCTAATTTTGGTGATACTGCTCGTGCTGTCGGGCGTCTTCTCCGGTTCTGAGACAGCTCTGGTATCCCTGTCGATGGCTCGTGCCGAGGCCTTGTACAAGGAGGGTAGAAGTGGCGCTCATGCGCTCTACATCCTGAAAAAAGACCCCAGCCGAATGCTGATCACGATTCTGATCGGCAATAACGTGGTCAATATCGCTGCCTCCGCTATGGCCACCGTGATTGCAACAGACTACTTCGGCGATAGTGGCCCGGGCATTGCCGTCGGTGTACTGACCATCGTCATACTGATTTTCGGTGAAATTACCCCGAAGAGCCTGGCAACCCGTTTCTCTGAACGTATTTCGCTCGCAATGGCCCCTCTTCTCTACGGATTCATGCGCTTGATCTACCCGCTGGTCTGGCTGTTTCTGCAGTTCACCAACTGGGTACAATCCTCGACCAAGGCGATGGATGATCCGCTGATCACGGAATCAGAGGTGATCACCCTGATCGAGCATGGTGAGGAAGAGGGTGTCATCGATACCGACGAGCGGGAGATGATCGAGCGTATCTTCAACTTCAATGACCTCAAGGCTGAGGATGTGATGACCCCCAGGCGTCAGGTGTTTCGTCTCGATGGCCGTCGTACCCTGAGGGATGTGCTACCGAATATGTTGACCACAGGATATTCCCGAATTCCGATCTATACTGACGATCCGGATGAAATCGTCAGTGTGATCATCCTGCGCGACCTGATCGGAATCATTGCCAAGGGCGAGTTGGATGTGGAGCTCAATGAGTTGGGTCAGGAACCCGTGTTCACCTCAGCCATCACGCCGATCGATGAGTTGATTAGAATCCTGAAGAATAAAAGCACACATCTGGCCGTTGTGGTGGATGAGCATGGTGCGATGGTAGGCGTGATTTCCCTTGAGGACATGCTTGAAGAGCTGGTGGGTGAGATCTACGACGAAAGCGACGAAAAGCCCGATGATCTGTTGGTACTGGACGATAGCAATATCCTGGTGAAGGGAACAGCTGAATTGCGCGTCGTAGAGGAGTTTTTCTCCATGGATATTCCGGGTAAGCCAACCGACACAATCAACCGCTGGCTGCTTGAGCATACCGAGCGGATTCCAACCAAAGATGAGAAATTTGAGCTTGATGGTCTGATGGTGCGAGTCGAAGATGCCTCCACTCGCCGAATTCACCAGGTGATTCTCAGCCGAAGCGATAAAACCGAGGAAGACGAGAGCGAGGACCTGCAGACTGAGTCCTGATCTGGGATTTCGCTTAAGATCTGCATCCTGAACGGCGCTGACTGACTTCTGTCAGACAGCGCTTGCATGGTAGTTTAAGCCGGACCTATCCCTATCCATTCCCACCGTTGTGGTTGTGATTTTTCAGACGGTGTTTGAAATGGGTCATCAGTTTTTCCCGCATCCGCTTTTCACGATGTTTCTTGGACGCTTCCACGCGCCTTTCTGCAACCCCGATCAGTGTCTCCTGACAGTTGAGTGATTTATCCTCTTCAGAGGGTGTACGGCGGATGTAGGTGCCGTCAGACTGCATGTCCCAGGCGTTGTGTTTGTCTCCCAGTTGTACGTCCAGCATCAGGCGCAGTTCCTGACGCAGTGCCGGGGCTTCAACCGGAACCAGAACTTCAACCCGTTGCATCAGGTTGCGTTGCATCAGGTCGGCAGAGCCGATGAAATACTCCTCATCGCCACCGTTGTGGAAGTAGTTGATTCGTGCGTGTTCCAGAAAACGTCCAACGATACTGACCACGCTGCCGCTCTCGCTCAACCCTTTGATGCCGGGACGGAATCGACAGGTGTCGCGTACGATCAGTTCCACTTTCACCCCGGCCTGTGTGGCCTTATAGAGGGATTTGACGATGTCCTGATCTTCCAGTGCATTCATCTTCAACTGGATATGCCCTGTGGAGGATTCGCGGTGGATCTTGATCTCACGCTCAATCTTGTTCAATAGAGACTGTTTCAGGGTATAGGGTGCTGCCAGAATCTTGCGATAGCTGGGTGGCGGTGAGTATCCGGTAAGGTAGTTGAACTGTTCCGTGAGATCTTTGCCGATCTCTTCATCGCAACCCAATAATCCCAGGTCGGTGTAGAGACGTGCTGTGCCGGCATGATAGTTACCGGTGCCGATATGGTAGTAACGGCGTAACTGGGAGTAATCCTTGCGGATCACCATGATCAGCTTACTGTGGGTTTTCAGGCCGAGCACGCCGTAAGTGACATGAATGCCAGCCTGCTCAAGTCGTCTTGCCCAACGGATATTCGCGGCCTCATCAAATCTTGCCTTCAGCTCAACCAGTACGGCAACCTGTTTGCCGTTGCGTGCTGCCTTGGTCAGCGAATCGAGCACATTGCCATCGGCGGAGGTGCGATAGAGGGTCATTTTGATCGCCAACACCTTCGGGTCTTCAGCCGCCGTGCGCAGGAAACGCTCGACGGTGGTGCTGAATGATTCATAGGGGTGTTGCAGCAACAGGCCTTGATGGTCGCGCAGGATATGAAAGATGTTACGCCGATCGTGGGCCAATTGGGGATGGTCGACTGGGTGGTGCGGGGTGTCGTGCAGTTGTGGAAGGTTGAGCTTGGTCAACTCAAACAGATCCCGGAGTGCCATCATGCCTTCGATGGTATAGACATCCTGCTCTTCATTCAGTCCCAGTTCGGCCGCCAACATGCCGCGGTGAACTGCATTCATGCCTTTAGACGTCTCCAGTCGAACGATAGAAGCAAAGTGCCGTTCACGTAATTCTGACTCGATGGTTTCCAACAGATCGCTTGCCGCTTCCTGATCCAGCTCCACATTGGCATTACGGGTAACCCGAAACAGATCACAGGATTCGATCGCCATACCCGGAAACAGCATATCCAGATTGTTGGTAATCAGGTCATCCAGGGTGACATAAGTGTAATCTTCGCCAACCTTGATCAGCCTTGATGAAACATCCTGACTGACTGGAACTTTGACCCTCGCCATATGCAGATCGTGGCCACCCGGAAATCGCAATGTCACCAGCAGATTGAGAGTCAGATTGGAGATAAATGGAAAAGGATGGCTCGGGTCCATGGCCAGGGGGGTCAGCATGGGAAAGATGTTCTGCTGAAAATGGTCCCTTAACTTCTCTTGTTGATGCTCATCAAGGGACTGATATTCAGTGATGCGTATCTCTTCTTCTGACAGTTCCTGCAGCAGTTGGTTATAGATCTGCTCCTGGGTCTGTTGCATCTCCCGGGTGACTATATGACACTCCTCAATCTGCTGCATCGGGGTTCTGCCGTCGACACTCGGTACGCTGATGCCAGCTGCCACCTGCTGCTTCAGGCCGCCGATACGTTTCATGAAAAACTCATCCAGGTTATTGCTGACGATGGCCAGGAATTTGACCCTTTCAAGCAGCGGGTTTTTCTCCCTGGTAGCCTCAGCCAGTACCCGGCGGTTGAATGCAAGCCAGGTGAGTTCCCTGTTTAAGTAGAGGCTGGCATCATCGAGATCGATTGCGCTCGGTTCATTGCTGGCCTGGTTCTCTTTAGTCGCGTATTGCTCCGAGATCTGATCTGGATTGTTCATGGTGCGGGTTCATCAAGATAGAAGGATGGTATTAAGTATATGCCTTGAAATCGATATTGTGGAACAGTTCGGTGAAACTGCTGTTATGCGGGGTTCAGAATAGGTAAGCGCTATCTTTCGGTCTGAAATTTTCCAGTCGATTCATCTGATCCAGGAAGGTGATCAGGAAACTCAAACTGTTGATCCGACCAAGTCCACCGGTGGCGCAGGCGGATTCCGAAAAGCTTCTGCAGCCATCGACTCTACCTAGCGGGTTGAATATCAGACTGGGAATCGGGTCTCCGGTGTGGCGTCCCGTATTGCTGTCTGTACTGTGGTCCGCGGTGATTCCAATCACCAGCTCATCACTGATCAGGGGCGCGATGGCATCGTCGATTTTCGATAGTATCTCCCGTTTACCGATGGGATCCATATCGTGAGAGACAATATCAGTCGCTTTGATGTGGAGATAGACCAGATCGTTCTCTTTCAAAGCGCTACGGGCCGTCTCCACTTTGGCCTGCAGGTCAGTATCCTTGGCGCCAGTGAAACGTGGATTCTCATACAACTGGTATCCAAGCAGTTTGCCGAATCCCAGCACAGTCCGTTCTCCGGATATCACACCGGCATCGATTTTCAGATGGCGAAGTAAAGATTTTATTTTCGGTAGTTTGCCGGGGCTGCGACAGATAATACCGTTTGCCGGCGCCAGACCATGTTCCCGGCGACGTTGATTGACCGGGTGTTGATCTAGCTTGTCGTAGACAATCTCGATCAGACGATTGATACAACGGGCAGTTTTTTCAGCTGCGACATCGCCCGGGGTGTTGGCCTGGCAAGAGAGTAGTCCTTTATTGCGGTAATCATTACCCGGATCGGTATTGCCGATATCATTCGACAGGCCGAGACCTTCCAACTGGAGTACTACCCGATGCTGTGTGGCAGGATGGAGGCTCGCCGTGATGCCTTCACCCAGATCGACTTGACCGATATCAGAGGCGAGGACTTCAGTGCCTTGATTGATTCGGCCTGCTCGCCGGTCAAGGATTTTGAATCGCTTGCCCTTTCGTTCGATCGAGGCGAAATTACAGCGGAAGTAGAGTGCCTGATCGCTGCTGCTCAAACCAACTCCGGAAGCCTCAACGGGGCCACGGGCCAGCTCAACGGCCTGTGTTTGGGATAGGCCGAACAGAGGGCAGAAACCGGTATGGGTACCGACCGGCATGCCGGCGAAAAGTGGATCCACAAGACCACATTGTCCGGCTGTGGCGAGACTGTCCATATTCGGTGTCTCAGCGACATCCAAAGGTGTTTTGCCGCCAAAGGAGGGTATGCCACGGTCACCCAGACCATCGAGTATGATCAATAGACCTTTGTGGGTCGTTATCAAGTTCAGTTAACCTCAGATGAGTTGAACCGGTGACGGCAATAGGCGCATGCTCAGATTTCAGTGCCGGATTATCTGGTTATTCTGTACCGAATACATCCTCAACTGTAGCATGAAAGTTCTTCTCTAACACCTCAATTATCAAACGCATGATCTGATCGGTTGCCAGGTCCTTGTGGTCGTTGGCAATGATAGAGACGCTGTAATTATCCGCTTCGGATAACAGGTGGCTCTGCAGCATCCAGATCGATTCGAAATTCGACAGATAGTTGCTGTCTTCACTGCGTTCGGGAGCGGTAATTCCCCGATCTTTCAATCGGTGTTTCAGTTGATTCTGTTTCAACACCGCCAGCACGATCGGTACGATTACCGCATCGCTGTTATCCTTGAACAGGTTGTACAGGGTAGGGGTGACATGTACCCCTTCAAGGATCAATGAGACTCGCTCTTTCAGGGCTCTCTGTACGACTGCTTCACAGGGTACGGAGACCAGTTCACACTGGTGAAGATAGCCATGAATCATCAGCTCTTCGCTACTTCCTTCATGCTCATGCTGGCCCAGGGTTTTTTGCCAGGCATTGAATGAAGAGGTGTGCAGTTCAGGCATCAGTCGTTGCGGAATCATCATGCGCATAACTTCCCGCAACATGTCGGTTGACTGGGTGCGGATGATATTCAGCCGATGCGCCACTTCCGTGGCAACGGTACTTTTACCGCATCCAGTGGCGCCGCCAATCAGCAGTATCAATGGCCGTTTGGAGTGTTTGTAGTCGGCCCACACCAGATAGCTGTTTGCAGCACGCTTACCATAGCGTTGCTTGAGCTTCTCATGGGTCAGACGGCCAAGTTGATCGCTGCTGATACCCTCCTGGTAGGATTCAAGCAGATCCAGATAGATCGATTGGCTGATCAGTGAGGCCTTGTCGCTCTCCAGCCCGGAAGATTCCAGTGATTGCCGGTGCTCGATGGTAGAAAAGGGGCGTGCGACCCCCTTACGGTCGGTGACCATGATCTCAGGCGTATTGGGAGTCAGGCTCTCATAGTTTTCTATAACTTCGTGCTGCTCGAGTTGTTCGAGTTGTTTCAGCACCAGTTTACGCAGATCATCGGTCGACAACTCATCCTTGCCGGCAATCTGTTGACGAATCTCGGATGAAAGCTCGTAGGCGGTCTCAAATGCCAGTCCGGCATCGGTCAGTGAACGGGTCAGGATGCCGCGTAAAAACGGAGCACGTGTCTCATCGTTGCTGTCTATGATGAAAGTTTTTGCCATGGCGTCAGGCTATCAGATCAGTCGCCATACGTGGAGTGAATAGATCACTTTTCACGCTAACTCGATCTTTTTGTTGTTGTTTGATGGGACAATTAAATGCCATCTATAGAGATCCTTTTTGGCGTTTACAATCGATCCTGTCAGTTGCAAACCCCTTGGTATTAAAAAAGCCAGCTGAATGGTCAGCCTCTAAATGTGTCAATTATAGCGGTTGCACAAGCTTGTTAGTACTCGGACCTGTTTACACGACTCCTGTAGCCCTTGTCATGGCTGATTTTTGTTCAGCAAGTCAGCATGTTGCAACACTCAAACCTCTCTCCTCGCGACATGATTGACACGTTACAGGTGCGTTAGGGTGTAGAGGATTTGTCGTAACAGGCCATAAGTTAATTTGTCTGTTCCCAGGCGTAGATGGCTTCTGCCTTGTTGCCCGGTTCAAAGAAGTGCAGTTGTTTACAAAGGGACTCGACCAACAGCAAACCACGACCACTGTAGAGTTGATCGTTACTGGCTTCCTTCTTATGGCTGCTGTAGTCAAAGCCATTGCCGCTGTCTTCAATCGTGATAATGATATAACCGCTGCCATCCTGACTGTAGATCCTGAGGTTCAAACGAACACACCCTTGGGAAAGATCGTTCAATCGCTGCTCTCGCTGCTGGAAGTAGTCGGTAAATCCGTTCTCTCCCTGCTTCAGGCTGGAGTCAAGATTGAGAATGCCATGATCGAGGGCGTTGACATAGAGTTCTGTCAGGATGGTGAAGAGAGGACGTCGATGGTCATGCAGCCCGGCGGTCTCCTGGATTGAATTGATGAGGATCGGAATCGGGTCGGCTTGACGCAGTTGGGCACCATAGAGTGTGAACTGGAATTCAATGCAATCCGGGTGCTCTTTCAGAATGGTTTCAGGCAACTCATGTTCGACTTTTTTATGCGCTGCCTCTGAAGAACCCATAGCCGGGAACATCTCTCGAATCAGAGGGATTTCCACAACACTGATATCATCGTCCTGCGGGGCATCGCTACAGAATTCCTGCAGATCACCACTCAGTTTATCCAGAATGTAGTCATGATCGACACTTTGCTTGATGGCATCGATGTATCGTGTCTGACCGAACAATTCGCCTTTCGGATTGCGTGCCTCGGTGACACCGTCCGTTGCCAGTATGATCCGGTCTCCCTCACTGATTTTCAAAAAGTGGAATTCATCCTTGATGTCGATATCCGGTGCGATACCGAGTGGCAGGGACTGGGAGCTGATCTTCTGTTTGATTTTTCGCCCATCCTTGTCGATCAGGTAACAGTCCGGCATACCGCAATTGATCAGTTTGACATGGTCGAGTTCGTGATCGATTTTGACAAACTGCACAGCCATGAACATACCAGTTGGTAGCAGGCTGTGTAATTTGCTATTGATGGCCTGCAGTATCTGGTGTGGCCCAAACCCCTTGGCGGTCATCGAGCGGAAGGCCTCAGATGTGGGCAGGGCGCCCAGTGCGGAGGCCAGACCATGACCGGTGAAATCCCCGAGCAGGACATAGAGGTCGTGGGACGGGGCGAAGGCGGTCAGCATCAGATCGCCACTGAACAGGCTGGCGGGTTGCAGTAGGCTGTGGATATGTTCCAGGGCAACATTATCGGCGACCACCGCACCGCTAAAGACCTGTTCGGCAATCTCCTGGTCCCGTTGCATGCGGCTATAGAGCATACGGGTATCCTGTTGAAGGATGCGAATCCGCTCCATCGCTTTCATCTTTGCGGAAAGCACGGTAAAGCTGTATGGCTTTGAGAGAAAATCATCACCACCGACCTCGACGCAGCGGGCCAGTGCCTTTTCGTCTTGCATGGCAGTGAGAAAAATTATCGGTACAAACGAATCCCCAGCACGTTGTTTGATCTGTACAGTGGCCTCATAACCATCCATTTCCGGCATCATCACATCCATGAAAACGATGTCCGGCTGCCGCTCCTCAAACAGGCTCACAGCCTGCCGGCCGTTTTCCGCTTCGATGACCACATAGCCATGCTTCTGCAGGAGTTTTTTCAGGATCAGCCGGTTGGTTATTTCGTCCTCGACGATCAGGGCTTTGCCGTGATTTTCATGGGTGCTGAACTCTTTGGGCATGGCGCTCTTCCGATTCTCTTAGCATGGATTTGTACTTTATATCACAGCTGGGTCTGGTGGCACTGATGCTACGCGCTCCTGTGTTGGAATCTCGCTAGATTAATCAGTGTGTAGACTAATGAGCGACATAGTGTGAAATATCTTGATAGGGGACCGAGCGGGCTACCCAGCAATCCCAGGATATGTTATTGATAAGTTTGTGACGCCATCAGTCGTGAATGGACATAGATCTGTGCACCATCATTCGCTGAAGATTACCTACCCAGATCCAGCTACTGCCGAATTAGCCTTTGTGGGGGATTGGACGCTCCACGCCGAAGTATGTCCCTGGCAATATCTGCAGCAACAATTGCAAGCGCAGCCGTGCCTGAAAGAGATTCGTCTGGTGACGGTCGATCTCGGTTACTGGGACAGTCGATTGCTGAATGTCCTGCAAAAAGTAAGTGAATACTGTGCCGATCGTGACTATCGACTCGATATGGATGATCTGCCGATGGGAATCCGTCGGCTACTCGATCTGGGGTCGGCTGTTGCCGAGCGAAAAGGGGCGCGCAGATCAGATCGACGTTTCTCTTTTCTCTATCGTACCGGCGAAACCGCCATTGGCGTCTGGCAGGAGTGTCTGCGCTTCACTGAATTTGCCGGCGAACTGGTGCTTTCCCTGTGGCGTCTGATTCGGGGTAGAGCAAGATTCCGCCGCGATGATTTTTTCAGCCTGCTACAGGCGGCAGGCCCTGAAGCGCTGCCCATCGTCAGCCTGATTGCCATCCTGGTGGGGGCGGTGCTGGCCTTTGTTGGTGCTGTTCAGTTGCAGATGTTCGGTGCTGAGATCTATGTGGCCAACCTGGTTACTTTGGGTTCACTGCGGGAGATGGGTGCGATGATGACGGCGATCATCATGGCCGGTCGCACCGGTTCTGCCTACGCCGCCCAATTGGGGAGCATGCAAGTGAATCACGAAATCGATGCGTTGAAGACCTTCGGTATTTCAATCATCGATTTTCTGGTATTGCCTCGTATGCTCGCGTTGCTGATCATGCTGCCTTTACTCACCCTGTGGGCGGACCTGCTCGGTATCATCGGTGGGCTGATGGTGAGTGTGCTGGTATTGGACCTCTCAATGCTGGAATACGTGGTACAGAGCAGAGAGTCTGTGGGCTGGGAGGATCTGACGGTCGGTCTGATCAAGAGCGTTCTGTTTGCCATTGTGATTGCCATGTCCGGTTGTCTGAGGGGACTACAGAGTGGTCGGGATTCCGCTGCCGTGGGCAAGGCAACCACATCGGCCATGGTAACGGCCATCCTGTTAATCGTGGTATGGGATGCGATTACCACCATTCTTTTCAACCTGTTGGATTTCTAATGGGACTGGCAATGCAGACAGATCTTTCACGATTAAAGAAACCGCTGATCCAGGTCTCGGACTTGACCATGGCCTATGGTGATTTTGTGATCCAGCAGGAGCTCAATTTCACCATTCAGGCCGGTGATGTTTTCATCATCATGGGGGGCAGTGGTTGCGGTAAAAGTACCCTGTTGAGACATTTGATCGGTTTGCAGAAGCCGGCACAGGGACAGATCCATTTTCAGGGGGAGTCGATCTGGGATCTGGACAGCCAGAAGCGGCATCAGATCCTTCGACGGATGGGTGTGCTCTACCAGTCCGGCGCATTGTGGACCCATATGACGCTGGCGGAGAATGTGGCGCTGCCCCTGCAGACCTATACATCCCTTTCCGCGGGAGAGATCGGTGAACTGGTCTCCTTCAAACTCGCCTTGGTGGGATTGAAAGGCTTCGAAGCCTATTATCCATCGGAGATCAGCGGCGGTATGCAGAAACGGGCCGGCCTGGCGCGGGCCATGTCACTCGATCCTGAACTGCTGTTCTTTGACGAGCCATCGGCCGGTCTCGATCCGGTCAGTGCACGTCGCCTGGATGAGCTGATCCTGGAGTTGAGTGATAGCCTGGATACGACGATCGTGGTGGTGACCCACGAACTGGCAAGCATCTTTGCCATCGGAGACGACTCGGTATTTCTGGATCCGGTGTGCAAGCGTATGATTGCCAGTGGTAACCCAAACGAACTACTGGCGACAACCGAAGACCCGAGGGTACGCGAGTTTCTTACCCGGGGTGATTCAGAGGTGGATCCGAGTCATGCAATCAAGGATTAGTCCAACCCTTATCGGCAGCTTTGTGCTGGCCAGCCTGGCCCTGGGGCTCGTCTCGGTGTTGCTCTTCTCAAACGGCTCCCTGGCCAACAAACCGACCCAGTTCATTCTCTACTTTGAAGGGGATGTGAAAGGCTTGCAGGTGGGTTCACCGGTCAATTTTCGCGGCGTGAAAGTGGGGCAGGTCGATGCCATGTCGATTACCTACGTGCGGGAGTCAAAGGAGTTCAGAATTCCGGTGGTGATTGGAATCCGGGATGGTCATGTGAATGTGGATGGGGTGGTCACGGAGAGTGGCGTCAAGCTGGAACTCGATGATTTGATTGCCCAGGGACTCAGAGCCCGGCTCAATCTGCAAAGCCTGGTGACGGGTAAACTGGAGATTGAGCTCGATTTCATGCCGGAGACGCCGATCCGACTGGTGGCTCAAGATAAGCGCTATCCGGAAATCCCAACAGTGCAATCGAGTATGGAGAAACTGGCCACTGCGATAGAGCAGATACCGGTTGAGCGGATTACCCAACGGCTTTCAGAGATTCTCGACAGCATTGATGAAATGATGGCGGATGGTGAGTTGAAGCGCCTGACAACCTCACTGCTTCAGATTGCCAACCGACTCGATCAGATCACCCAGTTACTTGCTGAACAGGCGCCGGAACTGTTGACCAACAGTAATGCGACACTGGTTGAGGCGAGGGCCATGATTGCCGAGGTGGCCGGTACCGCAAAACAGACTCAGGCGTTGATCTCGGCAACGGATGAAAACCTGACCTCGGCATTCTCCCGTTGGGACACAACACTGGCGAGTGGGGATCGGGCCTTTCGCCAGGTTGGAGAGACGGTGGATAGTGCCGACCGCTTGCTCAGAGAGGATTCGGAATTGATCAGTCAACTTACCACCACACTGCGTGAACTGGGTAGTGCGGCGAGGTCGATACGTATCATGTCTGAGTATCTCGAACGACATCCCGAAGCTTTGTTACGGGGGAAACAGTAGACAGATGAAAACGGATTCACTCGCATCATGGTTTGTGGTTTTTCTTTTGATCACCCTCTGTATCGGTTGTGCCTCACCTTCCCAGCCAACCCGTTTCTACCGTTTGGATGCGGCTATCGACAGGCTTGGAGCGGTTGATCTGACACCCAGGCCAGGTGGGGTTGTGATCGGTATCGATGCAGTGGAGCTGGCCGGATATCTGGATCGACCGCAAATCGTCGAGCGCACCTCAACTCATCGTCTTGAACTCTATGAGTTCGACCAGTGGGCGGGCTCACTACAGGAGAACCTGTTAGCCCTGATCAGCGAGCGGCTGCAGCAGCAGTTGAGTGCCATACAGGTGATCGCCTATCCCTGGCCGCAGGGCTTGAAACCGGATTATGAGTTGAAACTTGCCATCCAGCGTTTTGAAAGGGTTGAGGGCTCTATCGAATTGCAGGGGGTATGGACGCTGGTTGAAACTGACCGTCGCCACATTGTGTTGATGCAGCAGAGCCGCTTGCAGGAACCGATTCAGGGGACAACGATCGAGGCTGGGGTGGCTGCTGCCAGTATGGCCGCCAGCAAGCTCTCACAACAGATTGCTGAACAGATGGTGCGGCAGATCGACTCTACTGAAAAAGTGCGTTGATCTTAGATGCCGATCATCAATCGATACTGACTCAGCCATGGCGGATTGAGCGTTAAATTGACGACCTCCGACAACCGGGCTGCAACCGCCAGGTCGATCTCAGCTTTCCGCTTATTGTGTGTTGGGCACTGTCGCTGCGGGTTGCTGTGATTCTGTGGAAGTGGCTGGGGTGGCTTCGATCAGTTCCGCTTCTGGCTCTGGCTCTGGCTCTGGCTCCTCCGGTGGTTCAGGCATCTCATACCGGTTGGCAATGGCAAACACCCCAAGGACCGGGTGATCCAGATAGTGCAGCTTACCGCTACGCATGCGTCGCTTCTCCTGCATGCGGTAGATTTGTGGACCTGGGTCATACTCCGTCTCATTGAGTGTCTGATCCTCATCCACTCTCAACAGAATATCCGTCTGCAGATGAAGATAGCGCTTGATGCCAAACTTTATATTCCCTTCCAGAACCGGCAAAGGCTCCTCGAAGGCTGATTTCCTTTTTGATGCCAGGTTGATGGAGATTGGAATCGCCAGATCCGGGTGGGCGACCGGTTGACGCCAGGCAATGTGGTAGAGGGGGCGATAATCACGGGATCTGCGCATTGCGCCCCAGGCTTCGGTGAGACTCTTCTCTTCCGCCGACAAGGCCCGATAGGCGATCGGTTTACCATCCTCAGTCAATGCACCACTGGTAAGCTGTACACTCTGTTCCTGGTCCGGGGTGCCTGGATCAAGCGCCCAGCCCTCCGTTGATCCTGCACCAGGGGCGATGCGACGGAATACCAGGACCTCAAATTGATACCAGGGGGCTGACTCCTGTTCCTCGTGGGATTCGGCATACAGGTTCATCGGGGCGATGAGCAGCAGAGTGAGGATCAGAATGATCACTTTATCCTGTTTTACGATCATCTTACGCAGCATAGAGTTACATACCTTTTGAGATTCGAGCTTATTCGAGCCAGTTAACAGGCCCTGGTCCCTAGTCTATCAGTCTGTCCAGTAATTGATGGATCTTCTCGACCCGGTTGAGCGGATTGTCCAGCTGAACGTTATACCTTAGCTTATCGTTGCCTTCGAGACGATAGGTATTCGGCTTTTGCTGGATCAGCCTGATCAGCGTGCCAGGATCGAATTTCGGCTGTTCATCGAACAGCAGTCTGGCCCCTTTTGGACCCGCTTCGATCTTACGTATCCCGAGGGGATGGGCGCGCAGTTTCAATTCTGTGATGGAAAACAGATTTTTTGCCGCATCGGGCAACAGGCCGAATCGGTCGATCATCTCGACCTGCAACTCCCGCAGCTCGGCGTTGTCTTTGGCGCTGGCAATCCGTTTGTAGAGCACCAGGCGACTGTGAACGTCCGGAAGATAATCTTCCGGCAGCAGAGCGGGGATGTTGAGTTCAATCTCAGTGCCATGGTCCAGGGGCCGGTCCAGCTCAGGTTGACGGCCCGATTTAAGGGCCTCGACTGCCCGCTCCAGAAGCTCTGTATAGAGGGCGAAGCCGATCTCCTGAATCTGCCCACTCTGCTCGTCACCCAGCAGTTCTCCGGCACCCCGGATCTCCAGATCGTGGGTGGCCAGCGTGAATCCTGCGCCAAGATCTTCCAGAGATTCAATGGCTTCTAATCGTTTTTTAGCATCTGAGGTTAAGCTTGCTGGTGGTGGTGTGATCAAATAGGCATAGGCCCGATGGTGAGAGCGACCGACACGTCCACGAATCTGGTGGAGCTGCGCCAGCCCCAGCTTGTCAGCCCGGTTGATGATGATCGTGTTAGCCGTCGGCACGTCGATGCCGCTCTCGACGATGGTGGTACAGACCAGCAGATTGAAGCGTTGATGGTAGAAGTCCCGCATGATCCCTTCCAGCTTGCGCTCCCGCATCTGTCCGTGAGCGACCTGCAGCCGCACACCCGGTAGCAAGCTCTCCAACCGCTCGGCCATGTTTTCAATGGTGCTGACTTCATTGTGCAGAAAATAGATCTGCCCACCGCGTTTCAACTCACGCTGGCAGGCCTCGGTGATCAGACTGTCACTCCACTGACTGACAAAGGTCTTTACCGGGTGTCTCAGGGCCGGAGGGGTTGCGATGATCGACAGGTCCCGCATACCGGACATGGCCATATTCAGGGTGCGTGGAATCGGAGTTGCGGTCAGCGTCAGTAGGTCCACTTCACTCCGCAGTGCTTTCAGCTTCTCTTTATGGCGCACGCCGAAGCGGTGCTCTTCGTCGACAATCACCAATCCCAGATTCTTGAATGCGATTCCATCGGAAAGCAGTTTATGGGTGCCCACAACGATATCGACACTGCCGTTTTTCAGTCCGTCCAGTACCCCCTGTTGCTGTTTGCCGGTGCGGAATCTTGAAAGACTCTCCACTTTGATCGGCCAGTCGGCGAATCGATCGGCGAAATTCTGATAGTGCTGTTGTGCCAGCAGGGTGGTGGGCACCAGTACCGCAACCTGCTTGTTGCCCTGGGTGGCGGTAAATGCGGCTCGCATCGCCACTTCCGTCTTGCCAAAGCCCACATCCCCGCAGACGACCCGGTCCATCGGTTGAGGTGAGGTCATATCATCGATCACCGCCGAGATGGTCTGGTGCTGATCGGGCGTCTCCTCGAACTCGAAGGAGGTGGCAAATGCCTGATATTCCGCATCGGGCGTGGGAAACGCCACCCCCTGTCGTGCGGCGCGGCGGGCATAGATCTCCAACAGTTCAGCCGCCACATCGTGGATCTGTTTGGCGGCTTTGCGCTTGGTCTTCTCCCATTGATCACCACCAAGTCGATGCAGCGGAGCATGTTCCGGTGAAGCGCCGGCATAACGGCTGATCAGGTGCAGAGAGGCGACGGGGACATAGAGTTTGTCACCCCGGGCGTATTCCAAGGTCAGGAACTCAGTGGTCTGGCCAGCGACATCCAGGGTTTGCAGCCCCAGATAGCGTCCCACACCGTGATCTTCATGCACAACCGGGGCACCCACATGCAGTTCGGTCAGATTGCGTACGATCTGGTCCGGATCCTGGCTGACCTTACGCCGCCTGCGCTCCTGGCGCACCCGTTCACCATACAGCTGGGTTTCCGTGATGATGGTCAGTCCAGCGGCTTCCAGCCAAAGGCCCTGTTCCAGAGGCGCCACACAGAGACCGATTTCAAGATCGCTCTGCAGGAAACTCTGCCAGCTCTCGACTGGTTTGGCCTGAATGCCAAGATCCCGCAGGGTAGCAAGCAGCATCTCCCGTCGACCCGCACCCTCGGCAATGAACAGGCTGCGCTTTGCCTTATCCTTGAGAAACTGTTTGAGTGCCGTGGCGGGGGTTTTGCTGCGTGCCTGAAAGGCTACCGGTGGGGGTAGCTGAGTGTCGTAGTTGATCAGCTTCGCATAGCCCTTTGAACGACTTGGCAGTTCGTGGTGGCTGAGGCTGATCAACTCCCCGTTTTTCAGTGCTGCAGCCAACTCGTCATCCCGCAGATAGAGATGTTGGGGTGGCAGGATAGGGCGGCTGATATCGTGACGCCGCTCCTCATATCGGTTGGTGATCTCGTCGAAAAAGAGTCTCGCCTGTTGCCTGATATCCTCCCACTGTACCAGCAGATGGTTTTCAGGCAGATAGTCGAACAGGGTGGCCGTCTGCTCGTAGAACAGGGGCAGGTAGTACTCCAGGCCACTGGGTATCCTGCCCTCGGAGACATCCTGATAGATCAGACTCTGTTGCAGATCCCCTTCCAGGTGAATGCGGTAGTTTCGCCGGAACTGCTGGATTCCCTCATCATCCAGTGGGAACTCCCGCGCCGGCAGCATCTCGATCGCCTCGATCTTTTCCAGCGAACGCTGGTTCTCCGGGTCGAAGGTGCGGATGGAGTCGATCTCGTCATCGAACAGATCGATGCGGTAGGGTCTCTGGCTGCCCATCGGGTAGATGTCGAGCAGTGACCCTCTTACGGCAAACTCCCCATGGGAAAAGACCTGGGAGACACATTGATAACCACTGCTCTCCAAGCGGCGTCGGGTCGATTCGATATTTAACGTTTCGCCGGTTTTTAACACCAGGCAGTGCGCATCCAGAAAACGTTTTGGTGCCAGCCGCTGCATCAGTGTGGATACCGGCGTGATCAATAAACCCTGCTTCATCAAGGGTAGACGCTGCAGGGTCAGCAAACGTTGCGAGATCAGTTCGGGCAGGGGGGAAAAGAGGTCATAGGGTAGGGTTTCCCAGTCAGGGAAATTGATGACCGGCAGTTCTCCATCCGCCAGAAAGAAGCGTATTTCGGATTCGAGCCGGCTTGCCGACTGCATGTCGGGTGTCACAACCAGAATGATCCCCTGATAGTGCTTCGCCGCATTGGCAATCGCCAGGGAACCACTGCATCCATGCAGGCCGCCCCACTGATAGCGTTCCCCATCCGCCTCAGGCAGTTGTGGTGAAAGTGGGGAGTTGGTGGTGGCTGATCTTGTGTTCATCTGAGACAGGCTGAAATAAAAGCCGACAATTGTCTCATAACTGCCGCCGCAGGTCAGCGTGCAATAGATCAGAATGTCTATTGAAAATAGAGAAGACGGTAGGTCGATCCAGTAATTATCAAGCCTCGACGGAAGCTGATTTACGGCCCATAAGGGGAATGTGCAAATGGTTCAAATCGGCTTAAAATAGGCTAAAAACCGATAATGCATTTGATCCCTCGAAACCACCCAAGGCTGATTTCCGTGAGCAAGAAACTCTGTTATCTCTTCATATTCATATTTAGTTTGGCGACCCCTCTCGGCGCAACTGAGTTGGCAGTTAAACAACTGCTGGCCAATGGCGAGTGCCGGCAATGTGATCTCTCCGGTGTAGATCTGAGAATGACCAACCTGTCTGGCTCTGATCTGAGTGGGGCAAACCTGGATAAGGCGATTCTCTACGGCAGTGACCTCAGTGACGCCAATCTTCAAGGCGCCAGCCTGCGTGGGACGAGCTTCGCAAGAACAGACCTTTCCGGGGCAAATCTAGAGGGTGTGGTGATTAAGCGGGGCCGTTTCAGCCGGGCCGATTTGAGCGGCGCCAATCTGCAGAACAGTGACCTGGAGGAGGCGAATTTCATCGGCGCCAACCTCTCCGGGGCGAATTTGACTGGTGCAAATCTGAAATCTTCCATCTTTACGGAGAGTCGTCTGGTAGCAACTGATCTGTCCAATACCACACTGGATGGCGCTGATTTGCGAGGGGTCGACCTGAGTCAGGTCGGTTCCCTGAGCCAGGCCAGTTTCAAAAAGACAAACTTGCGTAACAGTAACCTTTCCGGACTGGATCTGAGCCATATCGATTTCTCTCAGGCCCGGCTGCTCAAAGCCAATCTGTCCAACACCCTTCTGGTATCCAGCCTGTTAATCGAAACAGAGTTGAAAAAGGCCCGTATGGGCGGTGCCGACCTGCGTCAGGCCACCTTAAGAAGGTCACAGATGCACGGTGTAGACCTGAAAGGGGCTCAGTTCCAGGGTGCTCAACTGGATGGGGTTGTGGTCAGTGGCAACCTGATCGAGGCCAATTTTTCCGAGGCCACTATTGTGAGGGCCAACATGAATGGCGCCAATCTGAAGGGGGCCCAGTTTCACCAGGCAAAACTTGAATTTACCGATTTTGGTTCTGCCAATCTCTATGCTGCAGATTTCAGTCAGGCAGCGATACACCGATGCAATTTTCGCAAAGCAAATCTACGTGAAGCAAAATTTCAAGGTGTGGATCTGACCGGCAATATCCTGGATGGGGCACGAGGCGTAGAGTCGAATCCTAAGCAAGCCAAGTGAAGGCTGAACAGCTAACGCAGAAACTGCAAAGCCTGGCCAGTCCGGAGATGGCCGCCAAGTCTCAGCGTTTTTTCAAGACCGGCGCGGGTCAGTATGGAGAGGGCGATCGGTTCCTGGGAATCCGCGTGCCGACACTGCGGCAGCAGGCCAGGGATTTTCAGCAGATCTCTTTGACACAGGTGCTGCGTTGCCTGAAGTCCGCCTATCATGAAGAGCGTTTGTGTGCCTTGTTGATTCTGGTCAGAAAGTTTGAGTCTGGCGATGAGAAGCTGCGCGAACGCATATTCAGACGCTATCTTGATCATACCCGATACATCAACAACTGGGATCTGGTGGACAGTTCTGCCTATCAGATCGTAGGTGCCTATCTTCTGACCAGGGAAAGGAAAATACTCTACCAGCTGGCAAGCTCCGATTCTCTCTGGCAACGAAGAATCGCGATTATCGCAACCTACCGGTTCATAAGAGAACAGCAGTATGAGGATACGCTGGCGATTGCAGAACGGTTACTGATGGACCAGCAGGATTTAATTCACAAAGCTGTCGGTTGGATGGTCAGGGAAGTGGGCAATCGTGATCGAAGCCGGGCACAACAGTTTCTCGATCCCTGCTATCAGACAATGCCCAGGACAATGTTGAGATACGCGATTGAGAAGTTTCCAGAACCGCTTCGACAGAACTACTTGAAAGGCGAGATATAAGCGAACCGGATCAGTCCGCCGGATGGACAGGGAACCTCTTCACCATCAGAGGTTCCCCGTGAGTGGTCAGGTAAACATATCCGCAGCGACGTTCTTGAACCAGCTGCGGGCAAATTTGGCCTCGATGGCCCGGGTTGCAGCAGTGGCATCCATCGGCGAGAGGCCACCGGCGCCTTTCACACCAACGATCTTACCATCCACAAGCTGATAGACCGCCGCCACAGAGATACCCCATTCTGGTGAGATAATGCTGTAACAGGTGTTGACGTAGGAGGGTTCACCGGGCTCCTGGCCGTTCAGTGCCGCAACGATTGCAGCGGCACAGACCTTGCCCTGTGAGTTGGCAGCGTACCCAGATTTGGGCATTTTACCGGCAATACAGGCGTCACCGATAACATAGACGTCCTTATGCAGCTTGGACTCGAATGTCTTCTGATTCACCGGGCACCAGCCCGAATCGTCCGCCAATCCGGCGATCTGTGCGATCTTACCCGCTTTCTGAGGCGGTATGAGATTCACAACATCCCCTTTATACTCTTCCACTTCTCCGACCAGGGTGCGGCTGTTTGCATCGACTGCTTCGATGATGCCGCCACCGGCGCCGGAAACCCACTCCACCATGTCGCCGTAGAACTTTTTATAGCCCTGCATGAAGAGGCCCTGCTTGGAAAATTTATCCTTGGCATCAAGGATAATGACCTTCGACTTGGGCTTATGCATTTTGAAGTAGTGTGCGATTTGCGCTGCACGTTCATAGGGCCCGGGGGGACAACGAAATGGATTGGGTGGTGCGGCGATATAGCAGACACCGCCATCCTTCATGGCTTCAAGCTGCTTTCTCAGGGTTACTGTTTGTGGCCCGGCTTTCCAGGCATGGGGAATCTTCTCCGCTGCCTGGGCATCGTAGCCATCAATCTTATCGTAGCGGAAATCGACACCTGGGGAGACGACCAGTTTATCGTAGTCATACTGTTTACCGCTTTTGCCTTTGACGGAATGTTTATCAGGATCGATTGCTACGATCTCATCCTGAACCACATTGATGCCTCTTTTATTTTTCAGTGTGTCATAACCGAACGTGAGGCTGTCGATGTTTCTGTCACCGCCGAGCACTTCATTACTCAGTGGGCAGGAGACATATTTTTTATCTTTCTCGATCAAGGTGACATCGATATCCGCATCGGCCAGCTTGATATATTTCGCTGCGATGGCGCCGCCGTAACCGCCACCGATGACAATTACCCGGCCTTTACCGCCACCGGATGCTTGTTTGGGTGTACTCGCAGTACAGGCATTGATTGAAGCCAACGCGCCTAATGCGGTACAGGCGCCGGCTGCTTTAACAAATTTACGTCGCGTGAACATAGCCATTAATTATTCTCCCCCAAATTACTTTTCACTGGCATAAAATTCCGCCATGGCTTTCAACTCTTCTTTGGAGAGTTTCATGACGCGTTTGCCCATTTTTCGGGGCTGACAACGTTTCCCTTTGCTATGACACCATTCCAGGTAGTACATGGTATATTCCGGCCACTGTCCGGCCAGTCGGGGGGCTTCGTCCTCTTGCACTCTGCCGTTGTCTTCATGGCAGGTTTTACACTGCTTGTCATGAATCTTTTGACCGATAGCCACCATTTTGGAATCGGTTTTTACCGGGCTTGAGACCCACTCCTGGTCAGCCATGAAGGCGGCGATCGCTTTCAACTCCGCGTCGCTATAGCCCTTGGCGATGCGGCCCATGATGGTGGAGTCCCGTTCGCCGGTCTTATACTCCAGCAAGATCATTTGCAGGAACTCCTTTTCCATACCACCGATAATCGGCATTAAGTCACCGGCACTGGCACCCAGGGTGCCATGACAACCGGCGCAAGTATTGGCAAGCATGCTCGGAGTGCGGACACCTTCCGCAACCAGGCTGCCTGAGAAAATCACCGCGGCTGTCAATGCGAGTAGCCGTGCTTTTCTGTTTTTCATGAAAATCTCCTCTGGTGAAATCTGAATCAGTGCATCGAGTTCGAGTTGTTGGATGAGCGTTGATTCAGCCACGTAACAACTTTGTCAATTTCTTGTTTTTTGGATGGATCCAGCTGTTGTGCCTGTTTCAAGGCCTCTCTTGCCAGCTGATATCTTCCAAGGTGCAGATAGGCGACAGCCAGGCCGATGAAGGCTTCTGAATTGGATTGATCCAGCATGATCGCCTGTTGAAAGTTCTCGATGCCTGAGGAGTAAGACTGTTGCAACAGTTGTACTCCACCAAGTCGAGTATAGGCCAGAGAGGAGGAGGGTGCTTGCTTGATCGCCTCTTCCAGAAGTGATTGAGCGGCTTCCAGGTCGCCGGCTTCTGTTTGTTGAAAGGCTTGTTCGATCAGGGTTTGTTGTTGGCTGTTGGCCGTGATTGAGAAGGATAGGCTGCAACCGAGTAAAGCAACAACCAGGTATCTTGAGTATCGCAGCATTGAATACCTCATTGGAAAAATACGGTAGCGGAAGATTGTGAGAAAAGAAAAACCCCCTTCAGGAGCACCTGAAGGGGGGGAGGGGGGTTACTTCAGTGCGCCTTTACCGTAGCGCTCTTCAAAACCCTTACGTACCTTGTCGATTGACTCCTTGCTCATACCTTCAAAGTACCAGGTATGACCATCGATGGGTTTGAAGTACTTGTCGAGCATTGCCTCGGCAAACTTGGTGTTGCCGTCCTTCTTCATGGACACTTCTTTCAACTCGGGTATCCATTTCATGTAGGTATGCTTGGCTACATCATAGATACCGTGCCACCAGGTGTAGTCGGGACCACTCATGGACGCACCGTGACGAGCGCGGCGGCCTTCATGATGCCAGATTTCCCACCAGGTCCATTCGATCTTGTCGTCAAACGGGGCTTTGGTGATATAGCCGTTCTTCTTCAGCTCACCCATGACAGCAGCGATCGGCTTGGCGAACTTCTCATTGTAGAGCTCGACCACGTTATCGAACTGGTTGTAGTGACCATTGATAACACTGTCGCTGTGACAGGCTTTACAGACTTCCTGCATCTTCTTACGACGTTCCTGCCAGGTCACGACTTCGATTACGGTAGAACCCTTGGCCTTGTCACCGACCTTGGGGATTTTCTTACCCTCTTTGACGTCGAACTCATTGCCGTTCTCCAGACGAATCAGGTTGATCTTCTGAGAGATTGGTGGACGCAGGGTCCAGGAGATACGATCACCTACGTTATGAGTCTTGCCCTCTTTACCGCCGGCACTCATATGACAGGTGGCACAGGTCGGTGCGGCTGAATAGTCAACACCCGCGACCCACTTATCCGACTCCATGTTCATCTCATCGACTTTCGCGCGATAGATGATGCCGTGCTTGGACTCGTTGTAGACCTCAATCTGAGGATGGTCGGGACCGACGTGACACTTACCGCAGGTATCCGGTGTACGGGCCTGGGCTTTGGAGAAACGGTGACGACCGTGACAGGCAGTACAGGAACCGGCGGAACCATCAGGGTTGATTCGGCCGATACCGGTGTTGGGCCATGTGGTCGGCAGAGGTCTGCCATCTTCACCGATTTCGATCTTGGAGCCGTGGCACTGGCGGCAACCTGCATTGACTGCTGCAGGGCCGCCGACTACTTCACCAAGGAGGTTATCGAGGGATGCGAGGATTTGACCGCCTTTTGAGTGATGGGAGCCATCCATCTCTTCGAATTCTACCGAGTGGCATTTCGAGCAGTCTTTAGGGGTTACAATAATTGAAATTCGCTGACCTTCATGTTCAAAGCCGTCAACATCGTCAGCTTTGGCTGCATGACAGTCAAGGCAGTTGACACCACTTTGACCGTGTTGACTGTTGTTCCACTCCATGGTTAGTCCTGGATCTTCCTGCCAGTGACACTCCACACACTCATGACCTTTTGGGTTGCCCCAATCCTTACCAATTTCACCAGACGGTCTCGCGGCATCTGCTGTAGTGACTTGCAACATCAGAGCTAGTCCCGCAGCAACACTCCCCAGTATCGCGGTGAACCGACCATTACCGAAGCGTTTCATAGCTCCCTCCTGTGATGGGTTGAACGAACAGTTTAAGCGCTCCAATAGACGGCCGCGTCAATAATCCAATGGCATTAAAGACGACAGGTGATCGAATATGGAACCCCTCATTTTTAAAAAAGAATGGTAAGCCTTAATGAAGACAAGGATGGACATGACTTCCTCCCAACCCCAAATTTTTTATTGTATGGGGACTGCATGGTTTCACTACATTGAGGCCAGTAAAACCCTTTTCTTTTTATTGCTTACTGTAGACTATAAAAACGGTTCGTATAGGGGGATGCCTTGATTTAAATCAAAAGTCATCGGGCTGAACCAAGTAAGGTTTTTTTATAATTTTAAAAGTTGGTCTAAATGCTGTGAAAGATAGGCGAATGGCGACTATTTTTACGGATCTTACAGGTAAAAATATTGTTCATTTACACTGGACAGTGAATAATTATTTTAATCTTTTTTTAAGGTTGAAAGTGGTTTTGCCTAGAACGAAATAGCTGTTATTACCTATCAAGAAATACTCCCTATACCTAAAAATAGGTAGCTGTAATTTTTGTTTATATAATTATATTCGTTACTGTGTTTGTCTCTCTTTAGTGGAATCGATTCTACCGCTTAAGATGAGCCGCTTTTTTGCCCGATCGACTACTGTTGTTGCCAATGATATGGCAAAACAAATAACAAAAGGTTCCTTGGATCCTAATCTATAATTGTGCGTTGATTTGACTTCAAAGAAGAGCTGACAGGCTGCTGATGTGAGTAATTGAGGATGGTTGGCTTCAATAGCTAACAATAATTTTGCAGTGTGGTTAGGTGATGTCGATCTTGCTCATCGCAGCGCAGGAAAGGTTACCGGGTGACTGAAATAAGTAAGCCGATGAATGCCCGGGTAGGAACATATCATCGGCTTCCCGTTTTACGTTTTGCTGTAAAAGAGGCTCAGGCCTGTTTTGCGCTACGCATCTGTTTTTGAATGTTCGGTGGAACCGCCTCGTAGTGGCTGAACTCGATGGTGTAGCTGCCTTCACCACCCGTCATCGCTTTCAGCTGAGTGGAGTAGCCTTCAAGTTCCGCCAGCGGTGCCTGACCCTTGATGATCAGCGTGTTATTGCGTCCGGTCTCTGTGCCGCTGATCTGCCCCCTGCGTCCAGCCAGATCACCCGTCAGGTCGCCCATGAAGCTGTCCGAGGTGGTTATCGAGATATTGACAATCGGTTCGAGGATAACCGGCCCGGCGTTATCAATGGCCTCCAGAAAGGCCTTTTTGCCTGCGGTTACAAAGGCGATCTCCTTGGAGTCGACAGAGTGAAATTTGCCATCGTAAACCGTAACTCTTATATCCTGCATGGTGAAGCCGCTGATCGCTCCCTCTTCCATGGCGCTTCTGACCCCTTTCTCAACCGCTGGAATAAACTGCCCGGGAATTGCTCCGCCAACCACTGCGTTGACATACTCAAAGCCCGAGCCTCGCTCCAGTGGCTCGATACGCAGAAATACTTCACCGAACTGGCCTGCGCCACCGGTCTGTTTCTTGTGCCGATAGTGACCCTCTGCTTTGCGCGTTATGGTCTCCCGGTAGGCGATGCTGGGTGGATGGGTCTCCACTTCCACACTGTATTTCTTCTTGATCTGCTGCAGCAGTACATCGAGATGCAGCTCGCCCAGACCGCGCATCACCGTCTCATTGAGGCTGACATTGTGCTCAACATGGAAACAGGGATCTTCATCTTCCAGTTTATGCAGAGCATCACTTAATTTTTGCTCATCGCCACGTTTGGTGGTGTTGATCGCCAGACCAAACAGCGGTAATGGGCACTCAATCGAGCGCAGATGGTGGTGATCTTCATCGTGGGAGTCATGTATCACGGCATCGAAATGAATATCGTCAATGCGGGCCACGGCGCAGATGTCGCCGGGTACACCCTGTTTCATCTCCTCCTGCTCTTTACCCTGCAAACGGTAGAGGTGATTGACCTTGAATGGTTTTCTGGCATCACCGATATACAGCTGGGAATTGACTTCGAGCTTGCCCTGGTGGATGCGGAAGATGCCCAGTTTGCCACGGTAGGGATCATTGATTACTTTGAAGACATGGCCGATGACATGTTTGCTCTCATCAGGTGTGACTTCGACAGGCTGCATGTCAGCCCCTTCACCCTTCATGAATGGGGGAGGGTTGCCTTCTGTTGGATCTGGCATCAGTTTGGCGAACAGATTCAGCAGCTCATCGATGCCAGCACCATTCTCTGCCGAAGTAAAACAGACCGGGATCAGATGGCCTTCACGCAACGCCTTCTCAAATGGGTCGTGTAGCTGTTCAGGTTCAATCGCCTGTCCCTGTTCCAGGTAGAGCTCCATCAACTCCTCATCGACTTCCACTACCTGATCCACCAGATTGTCATGGGCCTGACTGACCGAAGAGATATCAGTGGCATCGCCACCTGGTTGGAAGTAGCAGTCGATGACCTTTTTTCCATTTTCTGCAGGCAGATTGATCGGCAGACACTCTTTACCGAAGGTCTCCTTCAGGCTCTCCAGCAGTGCCTCATGGTCGACTTCCTCTGAATCGATCTTATTGATGATGATAAACCGGCACAGGTTGCGTCGCTTTGCAGCATCCATCATACGGATGGTAACCGGTTCGATACCGGTCGACGCATTGACGACGACCATCGCCGATTCCACGGCTGGCAGGATGCTGATACCGCGACCGAGAAAATCCGCGTATCCGGGGGTGTCGATGATATTGACCTGTTTGTTCTCATGGCTTAGGTGGGTGATGGCGATATCCAGGGAGTGTTGCAGCTCTTTTTCCAGGTCGTCGCTGTCACAGACGGTGTCGCCCCGTTCAATTGTCCCTTTCGTCTTGATCATGCCCGATCGGTGCAGCAGGCTCTCGATCAAACTCGTTTTTCCTGAGCCGGCATGTCCGACCAGAGCGATATTGTGGATATCATGGGTAGAGTAATTGGCCATCGTGACTCCTATCAGCAGAACATGCCGGGTTTTATAGCCATCAGAGGCGTCGGCTAAGTGTTATTGATTACGTTTGTTGCCAGTATATCAATCAACTATCTGAAGTTGTTGAGCTCAGGCAGTAGATTGGCATAAAACAGCCTGATTTTTCAAAAAATCATGACAATGGCCAGCTTGATGCTGTCCTGTATGCCATTTAGGCTCTGTGGCGGGTGTGGGATAGGGCAGATTGGGCCCTGTTTCGGCAAAGGCTCGAGTTGCCGCAGCCTTTGCCACTGGGGAATCAGGGGTGCACCGAATTGATCACGACCTGAACTGTCTCGGCAGATCCGGGGGCGACTGGCTGAATCTCGCCTTCAAGGTCTCCAGCCTGAGCGGTAGGGCTGCCAGACATGGAGATCCTGGCACCGACCACTACTTCATTGAAACCGGAGAGCTTCATCTGTGGCATCATCGCCATGCTGTCATCCAGGCTGATTGAAATCGGCAGGTCACTGACCTTTTTTCTGACGGCGGCGAGTGGCATGGGTGGACCGCTGACCGCTTTGGCATAGATGAACACCAGGTCACTTGGGTTGGTCTTGGCCTGCAGTTCAGGCGACAGGGATACGGCGACCTTTATGGCTTCGTTGGCTGCTGCAGCAGCTGGTTGGGGTTCGGCTTTGGGTTGCTGTTTCTTCACGATACTCGGCAGCTCTGCCTCTTCCGGCTCCATACCCAGCTGTTTGCGCGCATCGTCGATTGCACTGTTCACCGATTCAAGTTCGGCACTCTGTGGTGTAAGGCTGGTACGCAGCGTATCCCAACGCAGGATCGCCGATTGATAATCGGTGGATTGATAAGCCAGGATACCCGCCAACCAGAGTACGTTCGGATTTTCCGGTTCCAGTTGGTAGGCTTTTTCGATCATTGGTGCAGCACGTCCGGTAAAATCATTACCGGTTGTCGCGGCAATGGCTTCCGCATAGGCCAGCAGAAGATCCACGCGCTGGTCATTCATCTCCATCGCACGCTGGTAGGCGTTGATTGCCGCCGAGTGATCATTGAGGGCCATATAACTGCGGCCCAGCATGACCCAGCCATCCTGATTGTCCGGGTTCTCTTGCATTTTTTCCGCCAGCCTTCGGACCAGCTCATCCATTGGCGGAAGGTTTTCCATGCTGCCGGAGGGTGCATGAGCAGTCTGCTGGGGTGTGCCAGCTGCTGGCTGTTGAGCCAGATGGTTGATGATCTCAGGGGATCCCAGAAAGTCGTAGATCAGCCAGGCAGCCAGTGGAATCAACAGTGCGGTTCCCGCCATGATGCGTCCAGAACGGCTCTCCGCAATGGTGGAATCTGAATTTGATGTGGAGACATCGGTCAACAGGGATTTTTCCAGGTCCTTGCGAGCCGCGTCATAGCGGTTCTGGTCCAGATTGCCCGCATCAAGATCGCTGTCCAACTCCTCAAGCTGCTGTTTGAAGACAGCCAGATTGAGTTCGTCAGAGGTGATTTTATCGGTTACCTCTTTTCTTAATAGCGGCAGGCCGACAAAAGCCATTGCCAGGACAGTCAGTCCGGCAATAATCATCCAGAATAGGGTCATTGATTCGTGTCTCTTTGTTCGTTCGACTGATTCAGAAGCTTTTCAAGTTTTTGTTGTTCTGCCTCACTCAGTTCTGTTTCGCGGCTCTGATTTTTGCGTTTGATAATACGAAACAGAACCACACCGCCGATCAGAAAAACGATTAACGGGCCAAACCAGATGGGGTAGGTGCTTGGCTTGACAGGTGGACTGTAGAGCACGAAGTCACCATAACGGGCAACCATGAAATCGATGATCTCCCCTTTACTCTGACCACCCTTCATCATGTCATAGATTTCGTTTCTCAGGTCAATCGCCAGTTCCGCATTGGATCCTGCCAGTGATTCGTTTTGACAGACCAGGCAGCGCATCTCTTCAATGATTTCGCGAAAGTCCTCATCCTGAGCCGGATCCTCGAAGGTGTATTCCGCGAGGGTTGCGGCTTGCAGGGCAGTCAGACCGAGTAGGTAGATAAAACTCAACAGAAATAGGCGCACGTTATGATCCTTTGGCTTTCAAATCATTGATCATGGGAAGCAGGGTTTCGTTGAACACGCCCAGAGTGAGGGGGCCTGCGTGTTTGTAATGGATGATGCCATCGCCATCGACCAAAAAGGTCTCCGGGGCGCCATAGACCCCGAGATCGATGGCTGTGCGTCCCTTTTTATCGAATATGTTGACCGTATAGGGGTCGCCCAGCTGCTGCAGCCAGGCCTGAGCCTTGACCCGCTCATCCTTCCAGTTGAGTCCCACGATCTCGACTTTCCCTGAACGGGCAAGGTGCACCAGGGTGTCGTGCTCAGCGCGACAGGAGACACACCAGGTTGCCCAGACGTTCAACAGGTAGATCTTACCCTTGAGGTTCTGATCATTGATCATGGTTTGGGCACTTTCCACCGAGGGCAGGGAGAATTCAGGTATCGATTTGCCGATCAGCGGGGAGGGGATCTCCCTGGGGTTCATGCCCAGCCCTTTATAAAGGAAAACGGCAATTATCCCGAAGACGATCAACGGCACGGAATAACGCAAATAGCGGTTCATGACAGAATTAACTCCCCGATGCTGGCGCAGCTGCTGCAGCGCTGTTGACCATCTCTGGCGAACGTACTTTGGCGGTTCGATAGCGTCGATCTGTGACAGCCAGGATGCCGCCCAGACTCATCAGTACACCACCCAGCCAGATCCAGCGTACATAGGGCTTGTAGTAGAGACGCAGACTCCAGTCGCCACCACCCAGAGGCTCTCCCAATGAGACATAGAGATCCCGGGTGAAGCCCCAATCGATGGAGGCTTCCGTCATCGGACGTGTCTGTACGAAATAGGTCCGTTTTTCCGGCTCCAGAGTAATGAAAGCTTCACCGTTGTGGGAAACCTGGAAACTTCCCCGATGGGCGTTGTAGTTCGGGCCCGGAACCCGCTTTACACCATCAAATCGGAACTCGTAGCCGGCAATTTCACTGACATCGCCAGGACTCATGCGGACATCATGCTCCTCACCGAAATTGGAGACCATGGTGACACCGACGATAAACATGGCAACACCCATGTGCGCCACAATCATACCGTAATAACTCCGACCACCGGTTTTGAAATCCTGCCAGAATCCATTGAAGCCCTTCTTGTTCTTCAAGCGGTCGCGGAGATTGACGATGTGCGAAGCGGCGACCCACAGAGCCAGCCCCATACCCAGACCTACCAGCCAGTTACCGCCGGAGAACATCGGCAGCAGACTGACCAAACCGAATGCTACGCTGATGACAAAAGCTACCTTCAGCTGCTTGATCAGCAGTGAGGGTTCCGCATGTTTCCATCGGGATAGGGAGCCGATGCCCATCAACAGAGCCAGGAAGGGGGTGGTCAACAGAAACATCTTGTTGAACCAGGGGAAACCCACTGAGATCTTGCCCAACTCCAAAGCGTCGTAAATCAGTGGCGCCAGGGTGCCGAGAAGTACCAAAGCGGCAAACACCGAGAGTAATAGATTGTTACCCAGCAGAAAGGTCTCACGGGAGATCAGATCAAATCTTCCGCCACTTGAGATATAGGGGGCGCGCCAGGTGTAGAGCAGCAGTGAGCCACCGATGACAATCAACAGGAAGATCAGGATAAACACACCACGGGCCGGATCAGAGGCAAACGAGTGCACGGATGTCAGCACTCCGGAACGTACCAGAAAGGTGCCGAGCAGACTCAGCGAGAAGGCGGAGATCGCCAGCAGTACAGTCCAGCTTTTGAAGGCACCGCGTTTTTCTGTCACAGCCAGGGAGTGGATCAATGCCGTACCGACCAGCCAGGGCATGAAGGAGGCATTTTCCACCGGATCCCAGAACCACCAGCCACCCCAGCCCAGCTCATAGTAGGCCCACCAGCTGCCGAGTACGATGCCGAGGGTCAGAAAAACCCAGGCGATGGTTGTCCAGGGGCGTGACCAGCGGGCCCAGGAGGCATCCAGTCGACCGCCGAGCAGCGCGGCGATGGCAAACGCAAAGGCGACGGAAAAGCCCACATAGCCCATATAGAGCATCGGCGGGTGGATCGCCAGCCCCGGGTCCTGCAGCATGGGGTTGAGTTCACCGCCCTCCAAGGGAACGGGGAAGGTTCTGTCGAAAGGATTGGAGGTCAGCAGCATGAAGAGCATGAAGCCGATACTCACCATGCCCATCACCGCGAGTACCCGGGAGACCATCTCCAGTGGCAGATTGCGACTGAAAGCGGCAATCGCCACACTCCAGGCGGCAAGCAGAAAAGCCCACAGCAGCAGGGATCCCTCATGGGCACCCCATACGGCGGATATCTTGTAGATGTCCGGCAATTTGGTGTTACCGTGCTGAGCCACATAGACGACGGAAAAGTCGTTGCTCAGGAAAGCGTTGGTCAGGATCAGCAGTGAAACGGTTAGAAACACGAACTGGCCCCAGGCAAGACTTCGGGAAGCCGCCATCCAGGCGTTATTCCGGGTATAGGAGCCGACCAGAGGCACGATGGCCTGGGTGACCGCCAGGCAGAGTGCCAGAATTAGGGCAAAGTGACCGAGTTCAGGGATCATTGTACGCTGGCCTGGGGTTGAGGATTGGCGACGGCCTCGTCATGGGCGGTTTTCAGAGACTCGGCGACCTCCGGAGGCATATAGTTCTCATCATGTTTGGCCAGTACTTCGCTGGCGATGAAGATGCCGTTCTGATTCAGTTGACCCATGGCGACGATACCCTGACCTTCACGAAACAGGTCGGGCAGAATGCCGGTATATTCAACGGTCACCGCCTCGGCATTATCGGTCACAGAGAATGCGGTGGTCAGGCCATCGGGCTTGCGCTTGACACTGTCGGACTGCACCAGGCCGCCAATGCGGAACGGATGTGCCTCCGGCGCCTTGCCTTCAACCACTTCAGAGGGTGAAAAGAAGAACATCAGGTTCTCATCGAAGGCATTCAGTGCCAGCCAGGTAGCGACACCGATACCGGCTACCATAAGGCCGATCAGGGTGAGTCTTTTCTTACGTATGGGATTCATTTTGTACTTTCCTGGCCCGACGTATTTTACGGGCGATATCAGTTAAGGCGCGCTTACGTTGACGTAGCGGTGCCACAACATTGGCAACCAGCACGATGAACGCCAGGATAAAAGAGGGCCAGACATAGACTGCATAGCCACCCATTGCGAAAAACTCGCTCATTTCGCCTCCTGTTCAACCATTTCCTGAACCCAGCGACTGTTCCTTTCCCGTTCAACAATTTCTGCGCGCGCGCGCATTAAGACCACAGCGCCGTAGTAAAGTTTAAACGAGATTGCCATGGTCAGCAGTGGGATCAACATGCTCATATCCATGGAGGGTTTATCGAATTTCGTCACCGATGCGGGCTGGTGCAGGGTGTTCCACCACTCCACGGAGTAGTGAATGATCGGTATGTTGACCACCCCGACCAAGGCGAGGATGGAAACCGCACGGGCGGCGACCCGCTTGTCCTCGATGGCACTGTGCAGAGCGATGATGCCGAGATAGAGAAACAGCAGGATCAGTTCTGAGGTCAGCCGTGCATCCCAGACCCACCAGGTGCCCCACATGGGCTTGCCCCAGAGCGAGCCGGTGGCCAGGGCGAGAAAGGTGAACGACGCGCCTACGGTGGCACTGCTGATGACCACGATTTCGGTCATTTTTATCCGCCAGACCAGGCTGATCAACCCGGAAACCGCCATCACCACATAGATGAACATGGACATCCAGGCAGAGGGTACGTGGATGTACATGATGCGGTAGCTCTCGCCCTGCTGATAGTCGGGAGGAGCAACGAACAGGCCGTAGTAGAGGCCGAACACCAGGGTGATCAGAAAACTGACCATGAACCAGGGCACCAGTTTGCCCGCTACATTATAGAAATAGCGTGGCGAACCCATTTGATGAAAGAAACGTATGATCATATTAACTCAGACTGATTCTCAATGAGGCGGCAGTGGCCATGGGCGCCAGCACCAGGGAACCGACCAGCATCGCCCCCAGGATGGAGATCTGTGCGGTGGTCGGTATACCGATTATGGCTGTTTTGACAGCATCTGTACCAAATATCAACACAGGGACATAGAGGGGTAGTACCAGCAGCGAGAGAATGACGCCACCCCGTCTTAGACCGACAGTCAGCGCCACCCCGACCGAGCCGATAAGACTGAGCACCGGTGTGCCCAGGATCAGCGTCAGCATCAGGGTAGGAATGGCGCTGGTGGGGATGTTCAACAGTACCGCCAGCAGCGGCGCCACGATAAACAGCGGCAGGCCGGTTACCAGCCAGTGGGCCAGGATCTTTGCCAACACCAGGATCGAGACCGGATGGGCGCTGAGCATAAACTGTTCCAGCGAGCCATCTTCGAAATCGGAGCGGAACATGCTGTCCAGAGACAGTAACGAAGCGAGCAGGGCGGCGACCCATACGACCCCGGGTCCGACCGCCTCGATCAGTTTGGGATCATTGCCGATACCCAGGGGAAACATGGCCGTCACCAGGACGAAGAAGAGCATCGGATTGATCAACTCTGAACGTCTGCGATAGGCGAGCACCAGATCCCTTTTCAGGAGCAGGCTGAAGGCGCTTGTCAGGGAGAGGGTACTCATCGATCGGAGAGATTGATACGTACCAGTTCGATCTCATCCTTAAAACCGATCCGGTGATGGGTCGTCATAGCCGCCATGCCACCCTTGTTGAGGTGTCCCTCGAAGAGTCGCTCCATATGTTCTATACCTTTGCGGTCAAGTGATGTGAAAGGCTCATCGAGAATCCACAGTTTTGCATCCGTGACCAGCAGGCGGGCAATCGCGAGTCGGCGCTGCTGACCCGCAGAAAGGTTTCGCGTGGGTACATCTTCAAAACCATACAGGCCGACCTGTTCCAGTGCCTCCTCCAGATCAATGTCCTCCCGGGCCTTGCCCAGGCCTTTGGCGATTCGCAGATTCTCCAAAGGTGTCAGATCCAGCTTCGAGCCATCCTTATGGCCCAGATAGGCAATATGCTCATGAAATTCGGGGCCCAACTGAAAAATATCTTCACCTTCCCAGAGCAGGTCGCCGGCTTCCGGTAGGCGAATACCGCACAAAATTCTCAACAGGGAGGTTTTACCACTGCCGTTTCTACCCTCCAGGACCAGTGCCTGACCAGGGTTGATGGTGAAATCGAGACCTTCGAACAGCATACGGTCATCCCGGATACAGGCCAGAGATTTGGCTTCAAAGGTCGCAACAGAGTGGCTTGAAGATGCGGTTGTCACAGATTCAGTCGTTTTATCGTTATCGTAATCTTACAGCCCACCAACCATACCTGAATTCACTCAGGAGTCTCAACAAAAAAAGCTATGAATCTCCTGGTTTGCCGTTTTGTTGATGAGCATGGGTTAATATTCCCAAATAGTGACCAGTGGAGACAAGGGTTTGTTCAATATCGATCTGCAATGAAGGCAGAAATCTGAAACAGATCACGCTATGGCTTTGCCATAGTGACTTATTGATTGGGAGGTTTTATGCGATTTCAGTATCTCAGGATACCGTTAAGGGAAATGGAAACCGTGATTCTTTGATAAAACCTGAATTGCACTCAAGAGGCTTGAGGCTTTTTGATAATCACCTGTTCCTGTTCGAAACTCTGAAGGTTGGGGGTTCTGTCAGCAATGTTGGATGTTTGCCAAAACAGGGTCATACAGAATGCGATGGCTAACATGAATAGGTATTTCACCGGTTATACCCCCGGAACTCTTATTTGGTGGTGAAATTATAAAGCCTAAATATAAGGCGGATTTTTTTATGGGGGCAAATATATAGTAATTACCCTGATTCCGCTAGTGTGGGAACCTACTGATTTTTGATCTAGGTCACCAAAATCGTGTGTTTAATTAAAATTTTGGCTTTATTAGGATTTGATTATCGTCGATCTTGACGGGATATGTACCAATTGGCTCGTCTGCGGGCTCTTCCAGAGGTCTTCCGGTTTTCAGGCAGAATCGGCTGCCGTGAAGTGAACATTTTATGTTGTGATCCTCGATGCAACCAAGATAGAGGGATATGTCTTCATGGGTGCATTGGTCGTCAACGGCATAGATCTGGCCATCAACGTTCACGATCAGGTATTGATGTTGTTCAAAATCAAAACGCTTCATAGTGCCCGGGGGCAGGCCAGCCATATCAGCAACCTTGATCCATCGCTCTGTCATCTACAATCTCCGGCTATACCAGACGGGCCGCTGCCTGGCCCGAATCGAGAACCTGGCGTACCTGGGCCGCAGCCTGCTCCAGTGTTTCATGTCGTCCGCTATGCCAGAGAGTGATGGCGCAGCTGTAGAGCAACGAGTCATATGCGGGTCCCGGTTTTCCCCGTAACGCTTGAAGTCCGGTCTCAGCAGCGAATTCTGCTGCTTTGCCGATATCGGTGATTCGGGCGACCTCATCATCACTGTTTTTAATGGTTGGATCATCCGGAAGCGGAACCGCACGGACACTCTGATCAATCGACAGACTTGATGGTGAAATTTCGACTGGATTCTCCTGGTTCATATTGTCATAGCGGAAAATCATCCCCTGCTGTCTGAGTGAAGGGATAACACCACCTTCTGTACCTCTTACCAACAGGCAGCCCTCGAACCCGGCAAAGCGTGCCAGCGAGGCGTATTTGGCCGGGTAGGGTTTGTGTACATAGCCGGTGAGAAGATGGGTCTTTAGCTTTGCGGTAATCGGTTTCGCCAGCACTTCAACCGTGGTCAAGACCTGGCGTTTGATGATGCGTTGTCGCAGACCGGTGAGATCGTGCAGGCCGGGACAGAAGGTCTGCTGATCCACATAGGCCCAGCCCAGATCGGGATTTTCGATGTGCTTGACTGCCTCGTCGAGATCCATGTCCACATCGACACCGGCGGCCTGCAGGACGTGTCGGTGGGTGATGCCGAATTTTGGGCCGACCGCGTCAAGCCCGTGGCTGACACAGGGGAGTCCGCAAGCGGCAAGCACCACTGGAATCATCGGCGCAATCGGCAGGTTCCGGTTCATGCCGTCGTAAGGATCGGCCAGGGAGATCAGTTCATCGACATCGGCTGCGCGGCTCTCTGAGATATTCAGAATCGCCTCGAGAGTGCCTTTGTTTTCATCGTCCGTCTCCCGTTTCATGCGCAGGGCAATCAGAAAGATGGCAGTTTGCACATCATCGATTTCACCACGCAGAATGGCTGACATTCCATCCCTGGCTTCATCCAGGGAGATGTCTTTACTCAATTCTGGGCCAGTGGCGATCCGTTGGATAATGGAGTGCATCAATGCCGCTGATGTTTGGTTTGTCATCTGTACTACCTGGCAGACCGGAGAACTGCAGTTGGAAGATTATGAGTTGAATTGGCGAGGAGTATAAAAAACTCAGTAAAATTGTCAAGAATAGCTTCCGTGACAACTGTGTGGGGATAGATGTGGCTGGAGAAGTAATCTGGCCGAAAGAGCTCTACAGACTAGCCGCTGGAAATCACACGCTCTCTATATAAGGCCATGCCAAAGCTTTGCAGGAATAGCGCTGCAAAGCTCTGTTGCTGTACTTGAAATCGCCTGTTGGTGCGGTTGGTGGATGGCCGCTGGCGATTGTACGATGTCAGCGGTGAAGTACCGATGTCAACACATGGTCGTATTCAAAAAACACGGAATAGCTTGGATAGTCCCAACGGGTGATCGGAGGATCGCCAACCGGTGCATGCGTGGTGCTCGGTTGACCGAAACGCTGACTGACCTGATCCATTGTCATGCTGCGAGTTGGGCGTGGAATGCCTTCCTCACTGTTGATCGGGGCAGAATCGATCGAGTCTATCAGCAGAACTTCAGCCACAGCTGAATGGGATAGCAGGCAGGCACACAAAGTCATGGATAGGGCGGTAATGCGAAAACTCATCTGAGCAACTCCGAATTTGTCTCTTCATGAAGGAATATAGCACTCTTGCCTAACTATAGGAAAGCAGGAGTAATTAAGCCGAAATAAAAGCGTGAAGTGGATAAAACTCTGACCCAGCTAACACTATTCAGCATCATCACTGGTTGAATTTGATCAAATGGTATTTTTTTTGCCTAGTCTATGCGGATTATTCCTACTTTATGTTTTAATGCCGAGCTATGTTTAAACCGATCGAATTCTATATCGGCCTGCGCTACACACGCGCTAAGCGGCGAAATCACTTTATCTCTTTCATTTCTGTGATCTCGATGGTCGGGATCATGCTGGGGGTTGTCGCCCTGATCGTGGTGCTCTCAGTGATGAATGGATTTCATAAGGAGATCCGCGAACGGATACTCGGGATGGCCTCCCATGCAACCATCTCCGGGGTGAATGGTGAACTAGCCGATTGGCGCAGTGTAGAATCGGAAGCCGCACAGTTTCCCCATGTGGTCGGCAAGGCCCCCTATGTGGAGGGGCAGGGCATGTTGATCAGCGGACAGAAGGTCAGTGGGGTACTGTTGCGAGGTATCCTGCCGGAGCAGGAGGGCGAGGTGTCGGATGTCATCAGTTCCATAACCCGTGGCACCATTGAAACCCTGAAACCGGGCAGCTATGGCATCGTACTCGGTAGAGAGCTTGCCAATGTGCTGGGGGTTGGGGTTGGCGATCGGGTGACACTGGTCACTCCTCAGGTCAATGTAACGCCCGCAGGCATCATGCCGCGTCTGAAGCGTCTCACCGTTAGTGCGATCTTTCAGGTTGGAATGGGGGAGTATGACCGGGGTGTGGCGATCCTGCATATCAAAGATGCCGCAAAGCTGATGCGTCTGCAGGATGGAGTGACCGGCGTTCGGTTGAAACTGGATGATCTCTATCTGGCACCACAGGTTTCGCGTGAGTTGGCCATGAAGATGGGGGGTTACTACCGGATCAGTGACTGGACCATGCAGCATCGCAACTTCTTCTCGGCACTGCGTACTGAAAAACGCATGATGACCATCATTCTTTCGCTGATTGTCGCCGTGGCGGCCTTCAATATCGTTTCAACTATGGTGATGGTGGTGACCGACAAGCAGTCGGACATTGCAATTCTGCGCACCCTGGGCGCATCACCGGGTTCGATCATGGGAATCTTCATGGTGCAGGGCGCGACGATTGGAATCGTCGGTAACCTTTTCGGTATGTTGGGAGGGACGTTGCTTGCGCACAATGTGGAGGCGATCGTCAGCTGGATCGAACAGGCGTTAAGTGTCGATTTTCTCGACCCGAGCATCTACTACATTACCAAGCTACCCTCGGATCCCCATACCAGCGACATACTGTTGATTGGCGGTATGGCTTTTCTGATTACCCTGCTGGCAACCCTCTATCCTGCCTGGAAGGCCTCCCGGACCCAGCCTGCCGAGGCGTTGCGATATGAGTAGTGAAGAGCTTGTGCTTGAAGCGCATGACCTGGTTCGGACTTTTTCCCAGGGAGGACTTCATGTGGAGGTGTTGCAAGGCGTTAATCTGAAACTCTCTGCTGGTGAACGGGTAGCGATCGTCGGCTCATCCGGTTCGGGAAAAAGCACCCTGCTGCACTGTTTGGGCGGACTGGACAAAGCGGATTCCGGCAGTGTCAGGTTATGCGGTCAGGATCTGCTCGGTCTGAATGAGCGGGAAAAGGGTCTGTTGCGTAACCGTAACATGGGCTTTGTCTACCAATTTCACCATCTGTTGCCGGAGTTCACCGCGATGGAAAATGTGGCGATGCCTCTGATGATCGGCGGAGATGGGGTCAATCAGGCCCGCGAGCGGGCAAGCGAGATGCTGCAGCAGGTCGGACTGGCGGAGAGGATGCACCACAAACCCAATGAGCTGTCAGGCGGAGAGAGGCAGAGGGCTGCCCTGGCGCGTGCCATGGTCCACCATCCGGCTTGTGTGCTGGCGGATGAACCAACCGGCAATCTGGACAGAAAAACCGCCGATCAGGTCTATGAACTGATGCTGCAACTCAATCAGGAACTCAATATCAGCTTCATCGTGGTGACTCACGATGCGGATCTTGCCCAACGCATGGACCGTACCTTGCACTTGGTCGACGGCAGGTTGACTGAGGAGTAAGAGGCGAATGGTGCTTACTCAAGCACTATTTGGTGGGGCCATGCCACACCAAAACCCGTTGAGAAAACGAGATGCAATGAGATTTGGTGCTTAAGTAAGTGTCATTCGGTTAGGAGGTTTCTCGTACAGGCCACCCGGAGGGGGTGTTTATTCGGATAGCTTGGCCGAGGTGTTGCTCTGTTTGCTATGCCGGCGGCTCTTCCATTTTTCCACAGCGTGCCAGCGCCAGACCCACAGAATCAGACTGTAGCCCAGAACCGAAGAGACGGTGGCGCACACCAATGAGCCCAGGATCAGGGGTATGAGGATTTCAGAGCCGACACTCTGAAGCCACTCAAGCGTGAACTGAAAGGGTTCCAGAGAGGCGGTCTCCCCGGTGATGAAGATACCGACCTGGTAGGCAAAATAGAACATCGGTGGAATGGTGATCGGATTGGTGATCCATACCAGGGCCACCGAAAGCGGCAGGTTGACGCGGAAGAAAATCGCGGCTGCAGCGGCCAGCACCATCTGAAAAGGCACTGGTATAAATGCCATGAACAGACCGACGGCAAAAGCACCGGAGACCGAGTGTCTGTTGAGATGCCAGAGGTTGGCATCGTGCAGCAGATCACCGAACACCTGCATGTGCTTGTGGTTACACACATGGTCGCGGTGTGGCAACAGACGCTTGATCAGTTGTTTTGGCATGTTAAAGGCAATTAAAAAACGGTCTAATTGGTTAGCGGCAAGTACGGTCGGAACTTGCGCATCGGCATGCTACCCCATGCAATCCCGGTGGCAGCCGATTAAAAAGCAGTTTCTTCCCTGAAAATCACTCAAGTTGTAACTTCTCGACAATAGTAAATCAATAGTAGTCGTCAGGACTATTGTTTTTTTACGATTCAGGCGGATTGCCAACCTGTTAACTGAATCAAAGTGCTGGGTTAATAAGCATAGTCCACAAGTGTGCTGATATCCGATAAAGTGGACATTGATCTCGACAGGGAGTCGTCGTGAACAGATTTCTGATCGGTTTTATCATCGGTGTGGCACTTTTTCACCTGCTGGATCACCTGCCAGGATTGACCTGGTTGTCCGGGTTTTTGACATTTCCTCTGCTCTGGCGTTTCAAACCACTGCGTCCTCTGGTGGCAATCGCTGCTGGAGCCGGTTGGAGTCTGCTCAATGCCAGCCTGATACTGCAGCAGCAGTTACCGGTGAAATTGGAGCGCAGTGACCTGTTCCTTGAGGGTGTGGTGGATTCACTGCCGGTCACACAGGGTCGGTTATCCCGTTTCCAGATACGGGTCACTTCGTTGCAGGACGAAAACGGCGAGTCTGTTGAACTCTCCCGGCTTCAGCTCAGCTGGTTCGGTGCGGAAAAAGCGCTGAGTATCGGCGATACCTGGCGCTTAAAGGTCAGATTGATCCGTCCCAGAGGGGCACAGAATCCAGCTGGTTTCGATCACGAGAAATGGCTCTTCATGCAGCAGATCCAGGCCAAAGGCTATGTCAGGGATTGGGCCGGAAATCGTCAGCTTGAATCTGAGCAGTTTCCCGCTCTGCTTGGTTTGCTGCGACAAAAGATCGCCAAAGCCATCGATGAGGTGAGCGACAAGCCTCAGGCTGCAGCCCTGCTGAAGGCACTTGCCGTGGGTGATAAGCGGGGTATGGACAGACAAGCCTGGGAGACTTTCAGCCGTACCGGGACCAACCATCTGATCGCCATATCCGGGCTGCACATTGGCCTGGTTGCCGGTTGGTGCCTGTTCACCGGCAGCTGGCTGTGGCGGCGCAGCAGCAGACTCTGCCAGCAAATGCCTGCACTCAAAGCCGGCGCCCTGTTTACCCTGCTGGGTGCGGCGGTTTATGCCGCATTGGCCGGTTTTACCCTGCCGACCCAACGGGCGCTGATCATGCTGGTTGCTACCCTTGGGGCCCTGATCCTTGGCTACCGAATTCAGTTCGGCCGTAGTCTGCTGCTGGCGCTCTTTTTGGTGGTTCTGCTGGATCCTCTGGCCATTCTGAGCCGGGGCTTCTGGCTCTCATTCGCTGCCGTAGCGGTCATTCTATGGAGTATCGGCGGCCGCCTTGCGGCCTGGCAAGGCTGGCGTCAGGGCATACAGGTTCAACTCTCAGTCAGTCTCGGTCTGTTACCTCTGTTGATTCTGTTTTTCAGTCAGATCTCCCTGATCTCGCCGTTGGTAAATCTCCTTATGGTGCCCTGGTTCAGTCTGGTGCTTGTGCCGATGACCCTGATTGGTCTGCCGTTATTGTTGCTCCCCAGCATTGCTGGTCCCTGGTTCACACTGCTGCAGACACTCGCCGTTACAACCTTTCAGCTGTTGGAGTGGTGTTCATTGCAACCATTTGCCATGACTGATCTTGTGCAACAGGATCCGTTGCTGTTGTGGTTTGTTCTGGCAGGTTGTCTGTTACTGCTGTTGCCAGCCGGAATGCCGGGGCGTGGTTTGGGATTGCTGTTGTGTGTGCCGATTCTGTTTGCATCGGCGGAGCGCCCAGACGAAGGGGAGATATGGTTCACCGTACTGGATGTGGGGCAGGGACTGGCTTGTGTGGTTGAGACCAGTAGTCACCTGTTGCTCTACGATACCGGTCCGGGACAGGGGGACCGGACGGTAGCCGATTCCGTGATCATGCCGTTTCTCAGATCCAGAGGGCATCGAAAAATCGATACGCTGATTGTCAGCAATGGAGACCGTGACCACGCCGGTGGTGTCGAATCGCTGACTCATTCGATCCCAATCGGGCAGCTCCTGGCAGGTGATCCGGAGATGATTGATGGAGCTGCTCAAGCTTGCCTGGCAGGCAGTGAATGGTCCTGGGATGGGGTGCATTTCCAGATTCTCCATCCGGCCGCCAGCGTTGAGTTTCAAGAATCGAACAACCGCTCCTGTGTGTTGAAGATCGAGAGTGATGATTGGACGATTCTACTGCCGGGGGATATTGAACAGGCAGCAGAAGATGCCCTGCTCAGTCTGAATCCCCAACAACTCCGGTCGGATCTGGTTGTCGCTCCGCACCATGGCTCGAACAGCTCTTCCACGGCTGAGTTTGTGACAGCGGTCGACCCACAGTGGGTGCTATTTTCAACTGGTTACAAAAACAGCTATGGTTTCCCTAAGTCGGAGGTGGTTGACCGTTGGCAGGCACAAGGCGCAAAGCTGTTGAATACCGCGCAGAGCGGCGCCATCGAATTCCGTCTGAGGTCAGGTGAGGTGAAGCCGCAACCACGTCTCTACCGTGATCTCAACCAACGGTTTTGGCAACCGGCTGATGAGGTCTCGGGAAATCGCCTGAGACCTGACTAGACCAGCTCGGTAGATGCCGGGCAGTTGCAGACGGGTGAGGAATCTGAGCCGTTTAGATCACCATGCAATCTAGGCTGCAACAAGATATCCTGGTCGAGTATCATGGTCGTATCGAGAAAAGTATCGTGAAAATCACAGAAGGAAAAGGATAAGTGTTTGAACTTGTAACGTCGGGTGGATGGTTGATGCTGCCCATTATTGCCTGTTCCATCGCTGCATTGGGGATTGTCATTGAGCGATTCTGGTCGCTGCAGCGAAAAAGGGTCATGCCGGAATATCTGATGCGACAGATCCTGCAGCTCCACCAGGAGGAGAAACTGAATCTGGCCGACCTGGACAAACTGAAGACCAGCTCCCCCCTGGGTCGGATACTGGCAGCCGGTCTGGTCAACCGGAATCACAGTAAGGTTGTGATGAAAGAGGCGATTGAAGAGGTCGGTCGCCAGGTTGTTCACGAACTGGAGCGCTATCTCAATACGCTCGGTACAATCGCCTCCATCTCGCCACTGCTTGGTCTGCTGGGAACTGTGATCGGCATGATCAAAGTCTTCAGCGTCATTGTAACTGCAGGTGTTGGTGACCCCGGCGTCCTGGCCGGTGGCATCTCCGAAGCCTTGATCACCACCGCGGCCGGGCTCTCGGTCGCCATACCCAGTCTGATGTTCCATCGATACTTCTCCGGTCTGATCGACCAGCTGGTCATCGGCATGGAAGAGCAGGCATTGAAGATGGTGGAAGTGATCCACGGGGAGAGAGAGCGCTGAAATGAATTTCAGAACCAATGCTCGAAAATCACCTGAAGTGGATATCACGCCGCTCATCGATGTGGTCTTCCTGCTGTTGATCTTCTTTATGGTATCGACCACTTTCGAACATGAGAGCCAGATTCTGATCGAACTGCCTGAAGCGACCGGTGAGGAGATACAAAGGGAAGAACAGCAGCTCGATATCACCATCAACATAGCCGGTACCTTTTTTGTCAATCAACGAGAGGTCGTGAATACCGAGATGGAGACCCTGAAGCTGGCGATCAGTAAAGCCATTGGCGACCGGGGTGACATCCCGGTGATCATCAACGCGGATGCGCGCACCCCTCATCAGTCGGTGATGACCGCCATGGATGCGGCCAGCCAGCTGGGTTTGACCAAGATGACCTTTTCAGCCCACAAACCTGCTATGGAATGAGGTGGCCCTGGCTTTGAATCCGATTGAAGCTTCCTGGCAACGACGTCAGCTTCTCACTTATCTGCTACTGCCCCTGAGTGCTCTGTTTTGCACGGTTGTCGCAGTGAGGCGACGCCTCTATCGCTGGGGTTGGCTTAAGAGCCAGCAAATCGATTCTCCCGTGATCGTCGTTGGTAATATTACGGTCGGTGGTACAGGCAAGACGCCATTGATCATCTGGTTGGCACAGAAGCTCACCGAGTGGGGCTACAAGCCAGGCATCATAACCCGTGGTTACGGTGGGAAGTCGCAGGTCTGGCCATGTGAAGTGACGTCCGACTCCACGCCTCAACAGGTAGGTGATGAAGCCATTCTGCTGAAGCGTCATGGGGAGTGTCCGGTATTTGCCGGACCGCAGCGTCCTCTGGTTGCGCAGCAACTGCTCTCAAACTATCCCTGCGATGTGATTCTCTCCGATGATGGGATGCAGCACTATGCCTTGCAGCGGGACCTTGAAATTGCCGTAGTGGATGGAGAGCGCCGTTTTGGTAATGGTTACTGCCTGCCAGCCGGGCCGCTGCGGGAGACCCGAAGACGTCTGCAACAGGTCGATCTGGTACTCATCAATGGCAATCCGGGCGAAGGCGAGTATGGCATGTCGGTGGTTGGTGACATGGCATGCCCGGTTGCCGGGGGAGCCTGTAAACCCCTGGCGGATTTCGTCACAACCCCAGTCGATGCGGTTGCGGGTATCGGCCACCCTGAGCGTTTTTTCAGCATGCTTGAATCGGCAGGATTAAACGTGGATCGACACCCATTCGCCGATCATCATGGTTTTACGGCCGATGATCTGGCGCCATTTAACCAAAAGACAGTTCTCATGACTGAGAAAGATGCGGTAAAGTGCGAACAGTTCGCCCAACCCAATCACTGGTATGTGCCTGCCACTGCCAGTGTTGCCGCGGCATTTGAACATCAACTCAAGACGAAGGTGAAAAGGCTCTTAGATGGATAGAAAACTGCTTGATATTTTGGTTTGTCCAGTGTGTAAGGGGAAGCTTCTCTATATGAAGAAAGAGCAGGAGCTGATCTGTCGTGCCGATCGGCTGGCCTATCCAATACGGGATGATATCCCGGTGATGCTCGAAGAGGAGGCGCGGAAAATACCCGCTGACGAAGAGATTCCGGAAGGCTGATGGATATGAATTTCAAAGTCGTCATACCGGCCCGTTACGCCTCGGTGCGCTTACCGGGAAAACCGCTGTTGCAGATTGCCGGCAAACCGATGATCCAGCATGTCCATGAGCGCGCGGTTGAAAGCGGCGCCAGTCAAGTGGTGATCGCCACCGACAGCGAGCAAATTGCCGATGCCTGTCGGGGGTTTTCGGCGGATGTCTGCATGACCTCGGCAGAACATCGCAGCGGCTCCGATCGAATTGCTGAAGTGGTGACCCAGCGAGGCTGGGCGGATGAAGAGATCATCGTCAACCTGCAGGGAGACGAACCCTGCATGCCGGCCGATTTGCTGTCCCAGGTTGCCGAGGATATGAGTCAGCACGATGCAGCAGGGGTTACCACGCTCTCGGCGCCGATCACCGAGCGCAAGATGCTGTTTGATCCCCATGTGGTGAAGGTGGTGACAGACATCCAGGGCTACGCGCTCTATTTCAGCAGGGCACCGATACCCTGGCATCGTGATGAGTTTATCGATGCGGAGAGCCCGCTCCCTGCGGATACCGGTTTTGCCCGGCATATCGGTCTCTATGCCTATCGTGCCGGTTATCTGGCCCGATTTGTTGCCTGGGAGAGGGCGCCGATAGAGCGGGCTGAATCCCTTGAGCAGTTACGCGTGCTTTGGCATGGTGGTCGGATCCACGTCAGTAATGCCAAAAGAGACCCTGGGCATGGTGTCGATACCCGGGATGATCTGCGGCTGGTGGAGGCACAGCTCAGCCAGTGAATAGTTAAACATTGTAAAATTTTTCGACTACTACCCGGTAAATGGGGGATTTAACCCATTGAACTTGGGAATAAGAGGCGTTTTTGTCGGAATTTTTTACACTATTTTTTTTATATTACGTTGTAATTTATTAAGATTATTTTATAACGTCATGTAATTCATACAATTATATAATTTTGGCATAAACCCTGCAATGATAAATGTCAATCACGGCTAAGCATGGCAATTGTGACGGATTAGTCATATTTTAAAGTATTTAAATTCTCTAATATTTAAACATTATTCTAATAAAGCCGAGAAGTGTTATTGGATAAAGCACAAAAATAAAGGGTTACTACATGGCATTGGTAAACGATCATCTGGGCAGTGACGCGTTCATAAGGGTTTCCGCTTTAAAACTCTCATCTTCTCCATTTCCATCGGCGGAAAAGGATGTTCAGGCCGGTGTTTCAATCAACGATAACCTCAGATTGACCGATCAACATATTCAGGATGGTCTCTCCTGTCTCAAGCAGCTGAAGCAGGGTACACCTCATCAGCATGTCAGCTCTGAGGAGCTTGAGAGAAAACGTATCTCCCGCGAACTCCATGACGGTCTGGGGCAACTGCTCACCAGCATGAGTTTGCATATTCAGCGTTGTCTCGATGGCTGTGATGGACAGGAAAAGGCGTCGCAGAGTCAACAGCGTGAATCCCTGGAAGCTGTCTCATCCATGGTCAAGCAGGCGATGTCCGAAGTGAGATCGATCTGCAGTGCAATCCGCCCCGCCATTCTGGACGATTTGGGTGTCATCCCCGCAATCTCCTGGCAGTGCCGACAGATAACCAAAGTCTGCAGCGAGACTCAGGTAGTCACCGATTTCGACGTGGATGAAGAGTCGATACCCGAGGATTATAAGAGTGTCATCTATCGCATCGTCCAGGAGTCCCTGAACAATGCGGTCAAATACGCAAACGCGAAGACCATTACGGTCTCCCTGTTACAGGCGCATGATGCGATTCATCTGCTGGTTATCGATAACGGCGTCGGATTCGATCCTTCCGAAATTCAGGGTAACCTGGGAATGGGATTGGTCGGAATGCGTGAGCGGGCTGAATCGGTTGATGGCAGAATCCGCATCGATACCGGCATCGATCAAGGTGTGCAGATCCGCGCTTCCTTTCCTCTGTAGATAATTCCTACAACAGATCAGTCGATTTCAACGGTTACGCGATCAGCGTATCCGAAATCAATAATGTCTCCCGGCTGAGACCCAAAAGATCAATGGATTGATCAGAGCTTATCCGATTAGCGGTTGATTAAACCTTTCTCCAGCGCATAAGTGGTCAGCGCTGATACGTTGTGCAGGTCGAGTTTTTTCATCAGATTGGCGCGATGTTTTTCAACTGTTTTGACGCTGATGCAGAGATAGTCGGCCATGCTCTTGTTGGTGTGACCTTCAGCAATCAATTTCAATATCTGACGTTCCCGTTGAGTCACTGTATCCCAGCGGGTGAGGGGTTCGTTATTGACGTTATTGGTTTGCAGATAACTGTTGACGACTTTTTCCGTGATCTCTGCGCTTAAGTATGTTTTGCCACTCAATACACGTTCAGCTGCCGTCATCAATTCATTCTGAGTCGCATCCTTCAGAACATAACCATTGGCGCCTGCTTTCAAGCTTGCCAAAACGTACTCTTCCTCATTGTGTACTGTCAGCACCAGAGTTTTGATTTCTGCATCCCGCTCCCTGATTTCACGGATCGCATCCATGCCGTTCATGCCAGGCATATTCAGATCCATGATCACCAGGTCCGGTTTGAGATCAATCACCCGGCGTATTGCATCGCGGCCATTGTCAGCTTCGCCGATCACATCGAACTGGGGATTGGAAGTCAGCAGTGCTTTCAGCCCTGCACGCAGAATGTTGTGGTCTTCGGCGATGATGATTTTTTTCTTGTCGCTGTTCATTGTCACCCGAACCTATCTCATCTCTCTCTGGTTTTGAGTCCCTTGCGCATCGTTTTCCGGCTTTTACTCAGACAAGTTTAGGTGTGATTGCAGTTGATGCAAATTTCAAACCTGTCTACCTGATCATGATGGTGGGAATTCGTGCCATTCACCATGACACAAAATGTTTATTGAATAAACCATAAAAATGGTGTCGCCGCCAGCGTGCAAATTCGCAGAAAGACGTGGTTTTTTTCGATCCGCCAGATGTGTGAGGGAAAAGTCAACTTTTTGTCTGTTTTTATATGAATTTTAAGATTCTAAGTAGTCATAGGATGACTCTTTCTCCTATTTGTCAACCCTACCATGCAGGGTAGGGTTTTTGCTGCCGTGGAAATACCGGGTTATCTCCTTTTCCAGTAGGGGCTGAAGTAGAGAAATAGCGTAGTTTCACGCAAAGCCACCTTTTATATAGGGCTGTAGACTTTGGCCTAAGTACTGGTAATGGGGCTGGTAGTTTTTTTGACTTGAGTCAGAAGAGCCCCGGGAAAGTTGAATGACCAATAGGGGTCTGGAGAAAAATCCATGATAAATGAAAGTCAGGGTTACATGAACAGAGGGCTACAGTTATTTGTATTTCTGTGTCTCTCATTTCTGGTTACTGCGCTGAATGCAGCCTCATTGACCATCAATGTGGTTGATCAGTCAGGCAACCCAATCACTGATCCGAATTTCGGTTTTCGTTGGTTGCTGGAGAGGGATAACACCTTTCCGGTCGATCCGGCGAATCCTGGAACAACCGCTGATGAATTGCTGTCGTTGAGCTTTCACGCGAGTAATCACGAAGTCGGCGTTGCTACTGACGGATCGGGTTCACTGTCGGGCAATGTAGATGCATCTACAGCGACGATCGGTGATGTAATCCCCGCTGGACGTTACTACGTATCAGTGCACCCCTACAGTGGTTACAGCCTGAGTGGCGATTCGGTTGATCTGAGAACGATAGCGGCCGGTGAGGTTACTGTCACAGTACAGCAGCATCCGATCCCCACAGCACAGATCTCGATCTATCTGTTTGAAGACAAGCATCCGGTGAATGGTGTTCCGGATCTGCCGGAAGAGCAGAACGATGGCAGCGTGGACTGGACTCAGTTCAGCCTGTTCCTGGAAGAGCCAGGCGGTCGTTACGGCGCAGCCGGTGGTCAGGTGATTCAGGATGCCTTCGGTAACTACCTCGGTACCTCCTATGACCAGACCTGTGCCACCAGTAACCCGGTTGGTGCCGGTGGTGATACCCCAGGCGGCATGATCAATGCGACCTGTATCGATGCTGATGGCAATCCGGTTATCGATGAGCTGGGTGACGGTACCATGCAGCCGAATGCAGATGGTTTCATCTCAGTGAAAAACCTGGCCCCGGGTAAGTACGGCGTGGTTATCATTCCGCCACCCAATGCCGGTTGGCAGCAGACCAGCACCATCGAGGGTAGTAAGGTAATCGATGCCTGGGTCAAGGCCAACGAGCCTGCGGTCTTTGTAGAGTTCGGTATTCCCGGTCCCCATGTCTTCATGGGTTTTGTGCGTCCTTTCACCGATCTGCCTCCAGCCCAGACAGGCGAGCAGGTGGCGACTGTGAGCGGTGTCGTTACCGACATGCACATGTCACGTAACCCGGCTACCACCTTCTTCAGTGGCCGTCCTTTCCCACAATGTTGGGTTGCCATCAACCAGGTTGGTGTCGGCGGTGCACTGGGTCAGGCAGTCCATGCGGGTGCTTGCGGTGCTGACAGTGATTTCTCAGTGGGTCTGGTACCACCTGGTGAATATCAGCTGGCCATCTGGGATTCCAACCTGGATGTGGTTTTTGCTTCCTTGCTGTTCACCGTGGATCCAACCGGTGGAACCTGTAATGGCGGCGCCTCCTGTAACTTCGGTGAAGTACCGGTATTCAACTGGTTCACACGTCTCAATACCGGCATCTTCAGGGATGATGACCAGGACGGTTTCTGGGATGACGGTGAGATCGGTATCGGTCCTGAAAGTCAGGAGACCGTACTGCGCTGGCGTGACGGTACCATCTATCAGGCCTTCCCGACTGATGGTGATGGTTTAGCACCTTTTGATGAAGTCTTCCCATTCTTCCACTGGCTGGTGGCTGAAGTCAGCTTCGGTAACAAGAAAGCCACTGGCGCCACTTTTGTTGTGGACGCAGGTGGTGAAGTTCGTCCGGACGGCGGTTGGGCTGATCCTACTTTTGGTGAACTCAACCCTCAGGGACAGTGTGAAGCTCGTGGCGTAGGTCATAGTGATATCGTTATCTCTGCTACCGATCCTCGCGGTGCGATCGGCGACTGTCTCGGTTCTGATGACAATGGTGCTACCTGGGTTGTTGAAAACGCCCGCCAGATGATTAACCCGAACACTGGAAACAACCTGTCACGCACCGAGACCGGTCTGGTGCTCACCCAGGGCTTCCAGGGCTTCCTGGGTCAGACCAGTGTGATGCAGTTCGGTAAAGTCGACTATGTGATCGATACTCCATTCGACTTCACTGCATTCCCTCCAAGAATCTCCGAGTACGTTGGTGAGAACGGCGGTATCTCCGGTATCGTCTACTACGCCACCACCCGTGCGGAAGATGAGCCTCAGTTCGCTGCGGCCGAAGAGTGGGAGCCTGGTGTGCCTCGGGTGCAACTGGCCCTCTATGCAGATGGCGATGTCAACTGTCCTCCGCTGAACAACTTCCCGGGTGATCCTTGCGACATCGACTGGAATGGCAACGGTATCCAGGATCCAGACGATGGTGTTATTGAGGACATCAATGGTATTCCAGGTATTCAGCGGGCTGACGTGAACAACCATCCGCTTGATGTCTTCCCCGGACCTGAAGATGTGGATTACAACAGCAACGGTGTTTTTGACATGGGTGATGCCTTACAGTTCACTCACACCGATAGCTGGGATGACAATCTGCCCGCAGGTTGTCAGGGAACCAATAATCCACCCGGTGCGGAGGTCGCCCCCGCGATTGATGACCAGCGCTGTTTCGATGGCCTGCGTAACTTCAACCAGGTTCGCGATGCTCTGTTCGACGGTGGTTATGCCTTCGAAGATTACGATCTGGACCATCTGGCCTCGATTCCTGCCTCTGCTGGTTATAACGCCGCGGTTGTGGCCGCCAAGCTCAGCGCTTTCTACGCTGATCTGAATACCGGCTGGCCCGAGCTGAATCTTCCGGAGGCCTGGCTCATTCCTGGTGACTATCTGATTGAATCGGCCACACCTGCCGGTTACAAGCTGGTCAGGGAGCACCATAAGAATGTGGACTACGGTGATGAGTACATCCCATCACTGCAGGCTTTCCCCGCCACCTGTGTGGGTGAGGAAGTGATGGTGCCTGAATATCTGGCGATGGCTACCAAAGATGGCAGTGGTGATGCAGCCCAGCTGATCCCCGGTGTTGAAGCCATTGGAGCGCCTTTCGCCGGTGAAATGAGACCACTCTGTGATCTCAAGCATGTACCGCTCTCTGCCGGTCAGAATGCGGCGGCTGAGTTCTTCCTGATGACCGATGTGCCTAAAGCAGGCAACATCTCGGGCGTGATCCTCAACGATCTGGCCAACGAGTTCAATCCGAACTCACCCCAGTTCGGTGAGAAGTTCGCCCCGCCTCATGTACCGGTTGCGTTCTACGACTGGAACGGTAATGAGATCAATCGTATCTATGCGGACAAGTATGGTCGCTACAACCTGATGGTTGCTTCGACCACCACTGCAAATCTGCCGATGCCTTCCGGCATGTCACCGAACATGCTGGTCTCCTGTATGAACGATGCGGGTCCGATTTCGAATCCGGATTTCACTGGTGCCGCCGGTGACGGCATTGATGCCAGCGGTAATCCTGAGTTCATTATCGATCCCCATTTCGATACTCAGTACAGCCAGTTCTGTTACACCTTCCAGTATATGCCGGGTACCATCACCTATCTGGATACCCCGGTCGAGCCGGTGGCCGCCTTTGCCGGTCCGGATCAGTTCCCGCTGGATTGTGAAGCGCCAACTCAGACCCCGGCGATCTCCTCCGTACTGCGTCAAAACCCGAATGGAGGCATCGAAGGTCCTTTCGTGGTCGCCGGTGCGAGTGAGAACATCGTCATCAACGCCAAGGGCCTGACCGCTGTTCGTAATCCGGAATGGGCTGATGGTGATCCTTTAGCTGAACAGAACATCGATCGGGATTACGGCTTTGGTACTGTTGCCGGCTCGGTTCTTGTTCAGGATCGGAATGGTAATGCTGTAACTACCCTGGTTGCTTCAACCTGGAGTGACAACACCATTATCGCATCTACCGCTGGCCTGGTAGCCGGTGAGTATCAACTGCTGGTAACTCACAGCAACGGTAACGTCTCTCCGACAGGTATCACCCTGACGGTCGGTACCGCTGAAGGTGTGGGTCTTGGTAACAACAACTCCACTTATAACGTTGTCAATGTACCAAGCGTCGCCTATCCGACAATTCAGGATGCGATCGGCAGTCTCGATAACGGTCTTGGTGGCGTCAACGCTGGTGATCTGATCATCGTCAAACCCGGAATCTACAATGAGATGGTGATCATGTGGAAGCCGGTCAAGCTGCAGGGTTTTGGTGCTGAAACAACCACCATCAACGCCCGTCAGACACCGACAGAGAAGATCATTGCCTGGCGTGAGCTGGCCGCTGAGCTGGTTGGTACAGGTACCATCGATCAACTGCCGGCACAGCTGGTACCCGTACCCTTCTTCGGTGGGGTTCAGGGTGCACTGGGTGCCCCGATCTTCCCCACGGAAGAGGGTGCAGGCATCATGGTTGCGGGTAAGTGGACCGGTCCCAACCGATTCCATCGTAACAACCATAACCGCTATGCCCGTATCGATGGTCTGAGCATCATCGGTGCGAGTACCGGTGGCGGCATTGTTGCCAATGGTTACACCCGCTTCCTGGTTATCTCCAATAACCGTCTTACCACTAATTCCGGTTTCTACGGTGGTGGTATCCGTATCGGTCACTCCACTCTGACCCATGAAGTCATTGGTGAAGATGACGAGTTCTTCAGACGCGGCTATAACAGCTGGCTTGAAGATCAGGCTGAAGACGGTTTCATGGCCTATGACGACGCCTTCGCCGATAACATGAACATCCATCACAATGAGATCATCAAGAATGGTGGATTGAATGGCGCCGGCGGCGGTATCGCTATCCATACGGGTGCTAACAACTATCGTGTTCGCAGCAACTGGATCTGCGGTAACTTCTCGAAAGGCGATGGTGCCGGTATCGGTCACCTGGGTCTCTCCCGCGGTGGTCAGATCCTGGATAACACCATTATCTTCAACGAGAGCTTCAGCCAGACTCCGGGTACCAAACCTGCTGGTGCCGGTATCTTTGTCGGCGGCCTGCCTGGGCTGCGGATTGACGAGGAGACCGGGCTGACCCTGTCACCTGGTGCCGGTCACATGATCATCGACGGCAACGAGATTCGGGGCAATCTGGCCGGTGCCGGTGATGGCGGCGGTATCGCTCTGGTCAATGTGAATGGTGAGGATATCGCCCGTGACCCCGACATCTTCGGACGCTGGTATCGGGTGTTTGTCACCAACAACCTCCTGAGCAACAATGTCTCTGGTGTTGCCGGTGGCGGTCTCTCCCTCTCTGATACGGTCAGGGCCTACATTCGTTACAACACGATTGTTAACAACGATTCGACTGCAACCGGATCACAGGCGTTTCTTGCTACTGATCCTAATCAATCGATCGCTAAGCCTGCGGGTATCGTGTCTCGCTATCACAGTGCCACCATGGCAGCGCTGATCGACGGTGACATTCTCGAAGAGTTCCCGGGTGATTTCGATGAAGGTGATCCACGCAATCGGGATGACGAGCGGATGACTTTCTCCGATCCGATCCAACTGCTGGATAACATCGTCTACCACAACCGTTCCTTCTACTGGCGGAACACTGATGATCCAGCCACCATAGTATTGGAGAATGGTCTGGTGCCCGCATCCTGTGACAACACCACCAACACCAACTGTGATATCACACTGGTTAACGTGGAGGACTATACACAGGATCTGGCGGTACTCAGTGGACATGAGATTAATCCGGTACATCCTACGTTAGGTGCCATGTTGTTGCGTCCACAGCGTAATGTGTTGCAGACCGGTGCCACTGCGGTTACCCCCAACACCTTCATTGATGGCTACACAACCGCAAACAACGATCCGCACAACGTTCTCGGACCAGTGTTTGAAAACGGTCGTTTCAATGAAGACCGCAACGCACTGCTCTTCCCAGAGTTCAAAGTGTTGCAGGCAGCAGGTGCCTTCGATGAAGGCGGTAACTTCCTGCAGGTCAACTTCGGTCCGCTCTCGCTGCTGGATATCGATGGTGATACCGGAACAGCGGACGGCCTGATCGACTATCATCTGGCGGCTGGCAGTCCTGCACTGGATGTGGCCGGTGGCAATGTCACCACAGCCCTGGGCGGTAACCTGTCAACCGACATCGATGGTGAGCCAAGGCCGGCTGGTACCACCGCTCCGGATGCCGGTGCCGATGAGAGGCAGTAGTCATGAAGATGATCGACACACATGCAACTGAAACGCGCCAACCTGTCACCAGCTCCCTGGTGGCAGGGTGGAACAAACTTCGCAATCACACATCAGGTGAGTCAGGCGCTTACAAAATGATGAGGAGTAAACGCCCTATGAAACTATTTAGTAAGCAAGCCCTTGCCGGAGCGATTGCCCTGGCGCTGCTGGGCATCTCGGGCCAGGCCAGTGCCATTGTCAATGTACAGTGTCCTGGGGATAACAACGGTGATGCAACATGGACAGGTGGTGAAACCCAGCCGCCTAATACAAAGTGCATGCACCTGATCGCCGGTGACAGCTACGCCAAGATGTCTGACGGCAATCCACTCTATACCTTTGGTTTTGGTGATCAGACCGGTACCGCACCTCGTGATGTTATCGGAAGGGGTATCCTCAGCGCAGAGTGGCCCGGACCGACCATCGAGCTGGATGAGGGAGATCACTTTTTCCTCAACCTGACCAATGTGGGTACCGTGGTTCGCCCCGATCTGTTCGACCCCCATACTGTTCACTTTCACGGCTTCCCGAATGCCTCTGCTGCATTTGATGGTGTTCCCGAGGTCTCTGTCAGTATCAACATGGGTTCGACCCTGACCTACTACTACAACATCGTCGAGCCTGGCACCTATCTCTACCACTGTCACGTGGAGGCCACCGAGCATATGGAGATGGGTATGTTGGCCAATCTCTATGTCCATCCGATACAGGATGAACTGGGTTGCTTTGATTTCGGGCCAGACAATCCAGGTACGACTGAATACGATCCGGTGAGAATTCCCAATGGCAATTGTGCCGCCGCAGTAGGTGATGAGGGATATGTCTACAACGATGGTGATGGTACGACCAAGTTTGAAGTAGAGAAGGCGCTTCAACTCTCAAGCTTTGATCAGGTGTTCCATGATGCCAGTCTGTTTGTGCAGCCACTGCCCTTTGCGCTGTTGGAAGGCAACTATCCCCAATTCAACGGCAGGGGATATCCAGATACCGTTTTCCCTGGTGCACTACCCGCGCCAGTGGATGCTGAAGATCCGCTGGATCCTGTCCCCGGTGTTGGTAAGGTTACCGGTGAACCAGTAGGAGGTACTGCTGATGCTGTTCCATTGACCAATGAGGGTGTTCCAACTCAGTTAATCGGTTCTGACATTGAGATAAATCGTGCTGATTATCCGAGTGGTGAGGCACGGCTGCTACTACGCCTGTCGAATGTGGGGCTGGACCGTTTCTGGACCATCACTGCCCCAGGTCTGACCATGAAGGTAGTGGGCACCGGCGCCCGTCATATGCGCGGTATAGATGGCAAGAACATCTATAAAGAGGCTGCATCCCACAACTTCGGTGGTGGTGAGACCCTCGACATCATTATCGACACCGCTGATGTTGCCCCGGGTACCTACTTCCTGCACGCCACTGAAGTGCATCAGATGAGTAATGCAACCCAGTTGGATGGCGGCATGATCACTGAGATTGTCATCAACTGAGCCTGGCCGAACTAGGAGATGAGATTAATGAAACAACTACTCAAACAACCTGGACGGCTCTTGGGCCTCCTGTTTTTGGGCATGAGCAGTGCACTGACTGTGCAGCAGGCACAGGCGGAGCACGACATCCGCGGCATCTCACAGGGTGCCAACGGTGTGTTCAACCTCTATGCCTATCCATTCAATATGAACCTGCCGGAGGGCACCAGTCTCTACATGTGGGGCTTCGGTGATCTGGACCTGGGTGAAGGTGCTTCCCATCAGGCGGGTGCCAGCTACCAGTTGCCTCAGTACCCGGCGCCGACACTGATCGTCACCGAGGGTGAGGCAGTTACCATCAATCTGGTGAACTACGGTGTGCCGGACAATATCTCCATTGAGATGACCGGTCACGAGATCGACTCTCAATGTATCGATATTCCAGCACCCGGTGGTCCGACTCCGACAACCGGTGCGACCAACTGTACAGCTGGCCTGTTTACCAACGAAGCCGCTGTCGGCCAGGCCGTCAGTTATACCTTCACAGCGGGTTCTCCCGGCACTTACATCTACCACAGTCTGGCAGGTCAGAACCCTGGGCTGCATACCGAAATGGGCCTGGTGGGTGTGATGGTCGTCAGACCGGCTGATTACGATCCGATCAACAACCGCACTGCATACGGTGCCGGTACCGGAACCGATTACGATCACGAGAACCTCTACCTGATGACCGAGGTGGATCCGGACATCCATATTCAGATGGAGAAGGGGCACATCAACCACTTCACCAACACCGATCGTTATGCCAAGGTCTGGTTCATCAACGGCCGGGTTTTCCCGGACCTGTTCCAGGGTGACTACAACACCCTGTTCCCCAACCAGCCTTATGAGGCTCTGGTCATGTCGCGTCCCGGTGATGTGGTCCTGGTCCGCAATGTCAACGCAGGACAGGATGCCCATCCCATGCACTACCATGGTGAGAACCTGCGTTTCATTGGCCGTGACGGCAAGATGCTGAGTTCCGACGGTGTTCTGGCTGACCTGGGTCGTTCGGACAATACCATCAACTCACAACCTAAGCAGACGGTTGATGCTCTCTGGACCTGGACCGGTAAAGACCTGGGCTGGGACATCTACGGTCACGATGCGGGACACAACTGTATCGATGTCAATCCACGTGACGGATATGCGGATGCCAACTCTGACTATCCTGGTGAGTGGTGTAACGACCACGGTAAGCCGATTCCGGTCTCACTGCCCGGTGTGGGTGATCTGACCCTGGGCGGCTGGTGGAGTGGCAGCCCCTTCCTGGGCGATACCGGTGACCTGCCTCCTGGTGAGGGTGGTCTGAATCCCTTTGGCGGCTATTTCCTGGTATGGCACTCCCATGCTGAAAAAGAGCTGACTACCTTTGACATCTTCCCTGGCGGAAGCCTGGGATCGGTAGTTGTGCTGCCTCCTGGTACACCAATCCAATAATCGGGAGGGCACAATCATGAAAAGGTCTACTACCATGAAGCAAACACTGAAACCCATCGTAGTCGCCTGTGCCTTGGCTTTAGGAGCCGGACAAGCGAATGCATTGGATGTCTATCTCATTGCTAAATCGTTCACAATGGATCTGCCACTTTCGGGTGGCGGGACACAAACCACCACTATGTGGGGTTATGCGTTGGATGATATCGGTTCCCCTGGTGCCTGCTACAATGCGGGCAACCCGGCGGATGCTGCCTGTACCGGTGCCGTAGCAAGCGCACCAGGGCCGCGGATCACCATCGATCCAGCCGATCCTGTATTGAATATCTATCTCACCAATCTGTTGGATGAGCAGACCTCGATCGTCATACCGGGTCAGCAGTTACCTCTGATGGGACCAACCTGGGACGACAATAGTACAGGTCCTCGTACCAATCAGATCCAAAAGGTTCGTTCTTACGGTGTGGAAGCTGACGCCAATGGCGGTACACAGGTCTACTCCTGGGCGGGTGCCAATGCCATCGACACTAGCGGTACACTGATGTATCACACGGGTACCTGGCCACAGAAGCAGCTCTATATGGGGCTGGCCGGTGTCATTACCAAAGACGCCGATGTGGGCAATGTGCTCTATGATCATGACGGCGTTCCAGCCAGTGGTGATGAAGTAACCTATGCGAATGAGCTGATCCTCTTCTACCACGATGTGGATACGGATTTTAACGCCGATGTGGTTGCCGGTACTCTGGGTACCGCCATTCATCGTCATCCTAGTTGGTACATGATCAATGGCGAACCTTACCAGGCCGGTTTTCCGGATATCGTCAACGGTGCAGATGGTGTTACACCACTGACAACCGCCGGTCCGACCCTGCTGCGTTATGTCAGTGCCGCGAGTGAGAAGCATATCTCTGTATTGCAGGGCCTCTACGGTACAATCCATGCGGAGGACGGCATCCCCTATACCTATGAGGATGCTACAGGTGCGCATACCGCACCAAAAACTCAGTACTCCATTGGTATACCACCCCTGAAGACCAAAGATGTGGTCATTCATCCCACTTTCGGTGGTCGCTATGCGGTCTATGATGGCAATGGCAACATGACCAACCCGAGTGATCCTGAAGTGTTCACACAGGGCGACGATATCGGTGGCATGCTGCGTTTTCTCGCATTCAATGCCAACGGTAACAATCAACCACCGATTGCCAATGCGGATCCGATCACCATTCAGATTCCGGAAATCGTCAGTGCTGACACAGCCTATCAGGTCACCGAGACCATTAACGTACTGGCTAATGACTTGGATCCGGATAATGATGCTCTGATCCTTGGTGCAACTTCGATCGTCGGTGATGTCTTCTCGATTCCCGGTCTGACAATGTCATTGGATTGTCTGGCTGGTGGAACAAGTTGTGATCTGACTGTCGATTCGCAACTGCCACCCACGATAGTTGGGGGTGAAACCGCTCTGTATAACTATGAAATCACCACTGCGGCCAATACAACGCCTGTTCTTGGCAATATTGATCTGACGGTAGAGGTTAACGCTGCACCTGTATTGGCAGCTGCCCCTCAAGTCGTGGTGACCACAGACCAGCTGGTTGCCGATGTGGCTACCATCAATCTGGCGGACCTGGTAGCGGATGCAACCGATGCGACGGCCGGTGATACGGTAACCGTATCAGATACTCCTCCGGTTGCCATCGCAGCGGTTCCTGCAACCACCGCAACCTTGCTGGGTTGTGACTACGTGGCAGGTACCTGCAGCATCAGCTTTGCAGGCACCCCGGCGCCACATCAGCTGAACCTGGACTTCACCATGACCGACGGTCTGAATGTGGTTGAGGGTCAGTCTGCAACGGTCTCCCTGGCCTTCCCTGGACCAACGCTGTTTGATGATACAACCACGCTGGATCAGATCGGAACGCTGGATCTCGATGCCAATGATGTCAATTTGCCCGCCACTTATGGTCTGGCGCTTGCTTCAGCACCGGCTGCCGGTGGTACGGCGACTGTAGAAGACGACGGTACGTTTACCTATACCCCACCGGCAGGAACTTTTGCCGGGGATAGCTTCACCTACTGTCTGACCGCTGCACCTTTGGATGATGTCTGTCTGACCGATCCGCCTGCTGCAACGGTGACCATCGATCCTGCTCCGGCATCCGGCTTGATCGCTGTCGGTGGCAAGACCTATACCGCTGATGAGGATTCGATCCTTGATGTACTCGCAGCCAACGGTCTGTTGATCGGTGAATTACCCATCAATGGTGGTACCCTGGCGGTAGTCGTGGATAGTGCACCGACCTGTGCCAACACCACAGCCGGTAGCTTCACCTACGATGGCGTGACTGGTTCATTCCACTATGAGCCTCTGTTGGATTGGAACAGTGTCAATCCTCCCGTGGATGACGCAGATGCCTGTACCTTGAATGACACCGCAGGTGCCAGAGGTGCCGACACCATCGTCTACCATCTGGAAGAGACCTATAATGATGGCGGCAATCTGGTAACCATCAGCAGTAACACGGTAACCGCTGAGATCACTGTCAATCCGGTCAACGATGCACCGGTGGCTGTGAACGATACGCTGTATGTACAGGATGCCTCTACCGCTGTATTGGATGGACAGGGTGAGCCAGTATCCATGACCTTCAGTGTTGCAGCACCTGGGGTTCTCGGGAACGATACCGATCTCGAGAATGACGGACTGCTGGCGACCGAAGTGAATGATCCTGACAACCTGGATCCTGCACTGGGTATCGATGGTTCCATACCGAGCTTTGCGATCGACCCCACAGCTGTAGGTACTCTGACCAGTATCGAGTATCAGGCGAGCGATCTCACGGCTCCGAGCAATACCGCTACGGCTGACATCGTGCGTCAGGTCTCTGTTACCCGGTCCTCCTATCTGCAACGTAATACTGCCGCTCCCGGCAATGATAGGTGGCGCATCAGAGGTCTGGTTGACCCGAGCATCCCAACCACAGGTGCTGCGCAAGGCGTACGGGTCTACCTGGTGCGGGTCGATACCAACGGGACACCATCCCCACGTGTTGAGATCGTTCCCAATGTGACTGGCAATAACAATGGTCGTATCCGGAATGCCGGCGGACAGCGTGTCTGGGGTATCAACGTCAATAATGTTGGTAACAATCGACCTGAAGTTGAACTGCCGGATGGCAATGACTATCTGGAAGTTGAGGTAATTGATGCCAATTTCCCCAACGCGGTCTACTTCAATGTCCCAATCGACATCGAGCCATAATTAGTATCATGGCGTGAGGCACCGCCCCCTGTACGTCAGGGGGCGGATTTTTGTTAAGATCAAACGTAAAAAGAGGCAATTCCTGGGTAGTACCATGAAAAGTTCGCACTTTTCCGACAAAGCGCCTGAGGATGAAAAGGAGAGACATCCTGGAGGCAATCCTCTGCTGGTAATACTGGTCCTGGTGATCTGCGCCACGGCCTTTCTTGCATTCACCTCGTCGGTCGCCAAGGCGGAGAGTAAAACCGCCCCGCAGACCGCAGAGCAGGCGGCACCCAAGCCCTGGAAACCGCCTGTTGCCATGCCGGCAGTTCCCAAACCCCCTGTGGATAAAGAGACCGCCAAGAAGATTGCGGAAAAATGGGGTATCGAAATGCTCAGTCTGCGTCTGGCTGCAGCCGGCTACATGATCGATTTCAGATTTAAGGTACTGGATCTCGAGAAAGCCAGGATTTTTTTCGACAGTCGCATCAAACCGCACCTCAAAGTCGAGAAATCTAATGCTAAACTACCTATACCCATGGCCGCCAAGGTTGGTGCCTTCAGACCAACCAACCGGGGTATGAACATCAAGTCCAATAAGACCTACTACATGGTATTTGGCAATCCTGATGCGCATGTGAAATCAGGAGAGAAAGTTACAATGGTGATTGGCGACTTCAAAGCTGAAAATTTAACAGTCAACTGACCCGTTGACTCGAGAAGGAAATATGCAATATAGAAATCATCTGCTTGGTTTTCTAACATTACTCGGACTGGCCTCTTCATTTGAATCCCACGCGGTGGTGACCGTCTATTGTTGCGATGCAACAGCCGAGGCTCAATTCATCCAGGATCTTTCCAATCTACCCTCCATTTCACCAGACATCACCAAAGAGAGCTTTGAAGGCAGCGCCTGGGACGGCACTCGCAGTACCGGTGTTCAGAGTGTGACCTCCCAAGGCATCACCTGGGCGGGCAGTTCCACGGAAGCCTCCTTTGTGCGTACCTCCACCAGTGGTGGCGATGTGCATGAGGGCAGCTATCTGATGTTCCCCGTGGACAACCGAAATGATCACCTGGTACCGGACAAGTACACCTTGACCGCCAGCGGCACGACCCTCTACGGCGTAGGCGGCTGGTTTCGCAGCAGTACGGGTGCGAAAATCGGTTTTACCACCAACGGTTCGGCGCCGGTCGATTTCACCGGTTCACAGGCCACGGTTACAGGCTGGACCTTTCTCGGTTTCATCGATGATGCGGGTTTCACCAACGTACTGGTAGAGGCGGTGGATGAGGGAGGAGATGAAGTCAATATCTTCTTCTCGGATGATTTTACACTGGGCGCCCAGTCCGGCGCATTCCCCGGCCAGAAACTGCAGTTCAGCAGCGCCACCTACAGCGTGGCTGAGAATGCCTCCACCCTTCAGCTCACCGTGGAACGTACCGGTGGCACCAGTGGTGCGCTCTCTGTTGACTATGCAACTGACAGTGACAGTGAGATCGACACGGCAAGTGCCAATCAGGACTACACACCAGTTTCAGGAACCCTCAATTTTGCCGATGGTGAGAGCAGTCAGCAGATCAGCATCACGATTCTGGACGATACGGTCTTCGAGGACAACGAGACCTTTACGATCGATCTGAGCGGTCTCAACATCGGTGCGCAGAACAGTGCCACGGTGACCATTACCGATAACGATGCACCAACCGTTGGCACGGTACAGTTCAGTAGCAGTACTTATACCTTCAGTGAAGGTGACGGCAGCGTTACCATCACCGTGCAGCGCGACGCGGGCAGCTCCGGCAGTGGTTCGGTGGATTATGCCATGAGTGACGCAACGGCTACGGCAGGCAGTGACTACACAGCCGCCTCCGGTACGCTTTCGTTTGTCGATGGACAGATCAGTAGCAGCATAACCCTAGCCATCACAGACGATGCCACTACGGAAGGTACTGAGTCTCTGTTGATCACACTCTCGAATCCGGTCTCGGTTGCACTGGCAGCCCGGGATGTTACCGAAGTCTCGATCACCGACAATGAGCCGGTCTCGAGTTCCGGTAGCCTGCAGTTCAGCGGTTCCAGTTATACCGCCTCAGAGGGCGATACATCGATTCTGGTGCCGGTGACCCGCACTAACGGCAGCAGTGGTGCTGTCTCGATCAGCTGCTCAACCAGCGATCTTACCGCCACCGCCGGAGCTGACTATACAGCAACCCAGGCCACGGTCAGTTTTGCCGATGGTGAGCTCACCAGCAATTGTACGATTCCGATTCTGGATGACAGCAGTTACGAAGCGGATGAGACTCTGATGGTCACCCTGGCTACGCCAACAGGTGGCGCTGTACTTGGCACACCGGCCTCTGCGGTCGTGACTTTGAGCAGTGATGATCCGATACCTGCCGCGGGTAGCATTCAGTTCAGCCTCTCTGAGTATCAATTGAATGAGGATGGTGGTACCGCCACCATATCCGTCTCACGCTCGGGCGGCAGCAGTGGCGCCGTTGGGGTCAGCTACGCCACCAGTGATTCAACAGCCACCGCTGGTGAGGATTACACGGCCGCTTCCGGCAGCGTCAACTTTGCCAATGGTGGGACCAGTGGATCATTCCAGGTAACGCTGCTCGATGACAGTGAATACGAAGGGGATGAACGTATTACGTTGACTTTGAGCAACCCAACCGGTGGCGCCGTGCTGGGTCAGACATCTCAGGTCGACTTGGTGATCACTGAAGATGATGCGGCACCGGCAACCGGTTTGCTGGTCTTCAGTGCCAGCGCACTTGGTGCGGACGAGGCTGATGGCCTGATTGAGGTGACCGTCGAACGTCAGGGTGGTAGTAGTGGTGCTGCACAGGTCAACTATGCAACCGCAGATGGCACCGCAATTGCCGGTATCGACTATCAGGTTGCCAGTGGTACCCTGATGTTTGCGGATGGCGAAATATCCAAGACATTCGAAATCACCATCGTCGACGACGGACTCTATGAAGGTACCGAAACCATCAACCTGATACTCTCTGATGCGGTTGGCGCGTCACTGGGTGATACCGCTGCGGCAACCATCAGCGTGACCGATGATGACGAGCCGCCTGCTGCCGGTTCTCTGATCTTCTCCAATTCAGCCATCACGGCGGCTGAGGATGGCGGCGATGTCACGGTGACTGTTTCACGCAGTGGTGGTTCAACCGGTGCCGTATCGGTCGATTACAACACAGCGGATGGCACTGCGATTGCCTCTTCAGACTATACCTACTCCTCCGGCAGCATCAGTTTTGCCGATGGGGATGCGGCGGATAAGACTTTTACCGTTCCGTTGCTGAACGATTCCGAGGTGGAGTCCGATGAGACAATTCTACTGCAGATGAGTAACTTTCAGGGTGGGGCGGTTGCCGGTGATCAGAGCAGTGGCCAGATTACCATCACCGATGATGACGTACTCAACGCATCCACCCTGATCGGTTTCACCATCACCAGCCTTACTGTGAATGAATCTTCAGTCAATGCGAGCTTCACCATCGATCGCAGCGTTGTTCTGACTGGTACGGTCAGTGTCGATCTGAGCGTTGGCACATCGACCGCTGTTGCCGGTACCGATTTCAATGTCACCACAGGAACCCTGCAGTTTGCCAGTGGCGAGACGCAAAAGACCATCAATGTGGAGATCATTGACAATACGGTTGTTGATGGAGACCGGACAATCACCTTCGTCCTGGGTAATGCCTCAGGCACAGCGACAATTGATAGCAATAGCGGCAGCTTCACCCTGACCATCTCCGATGATGAGCAGGATGGTGGCAGTGATGGAGATGACAATGGCGGTGGCGGTGGCGGCGGCGGATCCGCCGATCTGATGCTTCTGCTGGGCTTGATGATCATCTTCTTCGGATATCTGCAGCTGCAGAATGCCCGTCAGGCACGAGCCTATGCAAAACGTCGTGCTGAAGAGCAGTAACATATAAGGGTGTATACGATGGATAAGCGCGTGTGGATTAACGATTCGATTGAAAAGTGTTTCAGCGGCTTGCTAAAGGCTTCTGTGCTTTCTGTTGCTCTGTTGGCAACCTCTGGAGTCAATGCCACTGATCTGCCAAGCATTGTGAAATCCCAAGGTGATGAGACCCTCGGGCCCCAGTTCAAGCTCGACTGCGTCACCCGACCAGGTAAACCTCAGAACCATGCCGATCGGTTCAAGGTAGCCATGAACATGCACGACCATTCCCAGCATGCCGGTCACGATGAACATGCCCATCACCGCGCCATGATGCAGGACAAGTCCTACAAGGTAAATCATGCCAGCTATCATTTGCCGGATGTGAATCTGACCTCTCACAAAGGGGAGCAGAAGAAGCTGGCGGACATCCTCAACCATGACAAACCGGTGATGCTCAACTTCATCTTCACCACCTGTACCACCATCTGCCCGGTTCTGTCGGCCAGTTTTCATCAGGTACAGGAGATCCTGGGTGATGAGGTTGGCGACGTTTCCATGATATCAATCACCATCGATCCGGATTATGATACGCCTGAACAGTTGATGAAATACTCGAAACGGTTCAAAGCTGGTGAGCAGTGGAATTTTTATACCGGTAGCTACAATGATGTGGTTACCGTTGAGAAGGCCTTTGATATCTTCCGTGGTTCAAAAATGAACCATGAACCGATTACCCTGATCAGGAATCAAGGTGGACAGCACTGGACGCGCATCAATGGTCTGGCCAGTGCAGAAGATATTGTCAAGGAGTACAAAAAGATCGTATCGGCTGCAAATTAATGCAAAAACTCAACAAAATGATGACGGCGTTTACTCTATGCGCCGGTTTGATCCTATTCTCTACAGCCTCACAGAATGAAGTGGAGGTTGACTCCAAAGCCTATGCAACCGGCAAAGCCCTCTACAAACAGGGCATTCTGCCGAACGGGAAACTGGTAAAGGCTACCATCCAGGGCGATATCTCGGTGCAAGGGGATCAGCTGATCTGTGAGACCTGTCATCGCAAGAGTGGTTTGGGCTCCACCGAGGGTCAGCAGGTTGTCCCGGCAGTTGCCGGCAGTGTGCTCTTCAAGCCCCTGCAACTCCCCACCAGTAAACCACCTGAGCCACCGGTCTATCGTGAAGCCTACACCCGTGAGAGCTTGATGGCGGCGATCAGGGATGGGGTGGATGCCAATGGTTACCCACTGGATCCCTTCATGCCAAGATATCAGATCGATGAGGAGGCACTGGACGGTTTGATGGCCTATGTCAGTACCCTCTCCAATACTCCGTCTCCCGGTGTAGACGAAGAGACCATCCATTTCGCCACCATTGTCTTATCCTCCAATAAAGCGGAGGAGAACAAGGCGTTGATCGATGTCATGGAGACCTATGTCGAGCAGAAGAACATTGAAACCAGATATGAGACAAAACGGGCCAAGAATGCCCCATGGCACAAGGAGTGGATGTTCAAGCCCTATCGTAAGTGGCAGATCCATGTTTGGGAACTGAAAGGTGATGAAGCGAGCTGGCCGGAACAACTGAGCACGTACTATACAAAACAGCCGGTATTTGCGATGGTCAACGGTCTGGTGCCGACAGGCTGGAACCGGGTCAGCGAGTTCTGTGAAGGGCATGGCATTCCCTGTCTTTTCCCAACCACACAGCAGCCGGTGATCAGTGATGAGAACTACTACACCATCTATCTGAACAAGGGTGCAGCACATGAGTCTGAAGCGGTTGCCTCTTATATCCGCAAGAACCGACCCTCTGCACGTGTGGTTCAGATTCATGATGAATCTGATATGCTGAGTTCCATCGCTTCCAACGCGCTGATTGATGAACTGAATAAGGCAGGAATCAGCGTAGACTCGGTTTCTCTGGGAGAACTCGGCGAAAAAGCATCGAGCAGTTTTCGGATAGGCAAGGACGACACAGTTGTTTTGTGGCTGGATAGAGGCAAATCAGAACAACTCTTCAACAGCGGGCAGCTTAACAGCGCCGAGTTGATCATGCTCTCCAGTCAGTATTATGGAACAGACACCAAGCTTATTCCGCAGGGCTTGACGGACTCTGTTCTGTTTATTCACAGCGCTGAAATGCCCGATAAACTGAACAGGCTGCTGATCCGCTCAACCGGTTGGTTCAAAGCAAAAAGAATCTATAATAAGGAAGAGAGAGAGATCCAAGCCAATGCCTACTTCGCTTTAAAGGTGCTTGGCGATGCGGTTAAGCACATTCGCGGCTATTTCTATCGTGACTACATGATTGAAAAGATTGAACATATGATTGATGACTTACCTTATACCTCGATCTTTCCGCGCCTCAGCATGGCGCCGGATCAAAGGTTTGCATCACGGGGGTTCTATGTGGCCAAAACTGATGGTAAAGGAGGGATCGTTAATCTCACTGGCTGGATAGCTCCCTGATTTCATGCTGCGTTGTGAAACTTTGTAAATTCATGAGATTTGTTTGATGGATAACAATATCAACTACAACACAACACAATACAGGGAAGATTATCAACTGGCCAAACGTTTTGGGGTGATCAGTTTTATCGCGATTATCCTGATTGCTGTCGTCATTCTTTTTTTGTTTCGCTATGAAACGGCCCGCATCATCCAGCACTCCACTAAGCAGAGTAATGAGTCACTCACCATCGCCACTGAGTACACGCTGAATGACCATTTTGTGATGTTTATGAATCTCATGAAGTTGAATGAGAAACAGCCTGGCGATATGCCTCTCGAGCCTATGCTGGAACGCGCATTACAAAGAATGATACGGGACACGAATGTTGACCGCATTAAACTGTATGATACATCCGGTAAAGTTGCCTACTCTTCAAGGAAAGACGCCTACCATGATGAGGAAGAGGATAACGATGGTTTTGTCTCTGCATTGTCCGGAACTCCCAGGACTGTTTTGAACTATAGGGATAGCTTTAGTATTTTCAATACCAGTGACCGTGATGTAAATCTGGTGCAGACATATGTACCAATTCGTTCCACCGAGCAGTCACCTGTGATGGGTGTGATGGAGATCTACTACGACATAAGTGACTACATCAGCCATGCAATGCGGGCTATCATTATCGTTATGTCAGTCACGATGTTATTGATGCTGATTCTCTATACCTTCCTGCTTATGCATATCAAACGCTCTGAACGGATTATCGAGGCGCAAAATCGCATTACCCGAGAGAAAAAGGCGATGCTTGAATTTCTCACGGCAAAAATGATCAACGCCCAGGAGGATGAGAAGAAACGCATCGCCTTCGAGTTGCATGAGGATGTGGTGCAGACCCTTTCCGGTGTCAAAATGCAGCTGGAAAAATATATCCTGCAGTTTGACAAGCAGGATGAAGGGTCAGATTCGGATCAGCTCACAACTGTCATCATTCCCACCTTGCAGAATGCCGCACACAAGATCCGCGCCGTGGCACTCGATTTGCGTCCACCGAGTCTGGACGATTTCGGCCTTAAGGCGGCACTTAATTCACTGGTTTCCGAGTGTCATACCATCACCACCGGAGTGCAGATCACGGTCGATGTGTCGGTCAATGAAGAGTTGATATCGCAGGATCAAAAATCCATTCTCTACCGGATGTTCAAGGATACCCTCAAGGCAATCTGCTTCGATGAAAAGGTCGATGGAGAAGTGATCATTACTTTGAACAATGTTGATGATCTGCTGCAGCTGCAGGCCAAGATCATCAACAAGCAGAAAAACCTGAACTACAATGGACAATTGCCCAGTTTCTTCGTTGCCATGCAGGAGAAAACCATACTCTCTGGTGGCGAGTTTTATGTCATAGAGCTTTCTGACGGTTTACTGGAAGTCAAAGCGGTGTGGTCCTATTGAAGCAAGAGTCACTAATGCTTGGGTCAATGGTTTGATTACCGGATATCAAGGTTTTTCCAGACTTAAGACTGCCAGCATACCGTTCCGGTAGATTTGAAAATTAATCGGCTCACCCGGTTCCATACGATCGATTTTTTCTCTTATTTTCTGGAAGCTGAGTTGACCGTCCAGGGGTATCTCAGCAACGGATACGATGATATCGCCACCCAGTAACAGTTCCTGGTTGTTGATTTTTACCGGAATGGTGCCTTCACGCAGTTGAAGTCGATCGGTTGCAGAGCCTTCAGCGATCTTTTGTATCAATACACCATAATCCAGGGGATAGTTGATGGCCTTTGCGATATCCGCCGTGATTGGCAAACCATTCAGGCCACTCCAATAGTTGTTTCTCTCCAGCATCAACTCTCTGGCACTATTCGACGTCACGGCAAAGCCGATACCCTGGTGACCCCCGGACGTGGTCTCGATGTGGCTGACGATGCCGATCACTTCACCATCGAGATCGCAGACCGGTCCTCCGGAGTTGCCTTTGTTGATCGCCGCATCGGTTTGTAAAAAGTCACCGAGCAGAAACAACTTGCCCAGCTCGGGACCAGAGTGTCTGGCGCTGATGTGCCCTGTGGTGAGGGTGTGGTGAAGCCCGTAGGGCGATCCGATCACAAACACTTCATTGCCAACCTGGACTTTGTCGGAGTTTCCCAGCTTGGCAACGACCAGGTTGTCCGGGATCTTTTGTAACTTGAGTAGAGCAAGATCGGCAGCGGGTTCCGTGCCTTCAACCTTGGCAAGCACCCGTTGGCCGTCCTTGAACTCAACATGAACCGCATCGCTGGTATGGACCACATGTGCCGCTGTCAGAATATCACCCTCCTGACTGATGACTACACCACTGCCCAGACCTCGCTCCACTTTTTCAGTGACTGGAGAGGTGGAGTAGGTATGCAGTACAACCACAGAAGGGTCGACCTGGGCGAACTGACGACTGAAGTCTGTGGCATGACAGATTACCGGTAACAACAGGGCAATGAGTATTAACTGAGACATCGTACGATTCAATAGGGTAACCTCGAGCGGTTGAAGATTTAGCGATCTCAAATAGATCTCTCATTCCGGTTTTCGCAGGCAAGATGAAAAGCGCATTACCGAAAAGTTTCTTGATTCAGTGACTATAGCATCAAATATAAGGCTCCCTATAAACGATCAGCATGAGGTGGAGTTCAGTCAAGGATCGGTATCATTACATTTCAATCTTTCGGAGGATGTTCACCATAGCCTGGCTATGGTGTTGAATCGATTTCATGTTACTACTAAGCTTAACCGGTAAATAACGACTCCTAGGGCCTGTTAACACTAATCCAGACCCAGCAGGGCGTATTGGATTAGTGTTAACAGGCCCTAATCAATCACTCACAAGTTGGAGGGTGGAGATGGCTGCCAGTAGATTTTTAGTCATTCACTATCTGGATGGTACGAGCGAGACTTTCACTTTTCCAAAACAGGCGAAAGACCATTACGACCTGATGGGTAAACTGAACGATGCGATGAAGGCAGATCGATTGGTGATTGAAGCAGACGGCCATTTGAATATCATTCCTTTGAGCGCGATTAAACGGCTGCAGTTTTCACCGGCGCCTGAAACTTTGCCTGCTGAAGTCATCAAACAGGCTTCCTTAAACCCCTGAGGTGCCTTAGGGCCTGTTTGATTACCTCATCTGCCATCACTCCGCTGGTGCTTCGATCTTGAACATGATGGCATAGAGTGTCGGTACGAACAGCAGGGTCAGCAGGGTGGCGAAACCCAGTCCGGCCATGATTGTCAGGGACATGTTGACGAAGAAGACATCCTGCAACAATGGAATCAGGCCTAGAATTGTGGTTGCTGCGGCCAGCACCACCGGTCGCAGACGACTCACGGTTGAATCGAGAATCGCTTCATAGCCCGGTTTCTCGTTGGCGATCTGTTGATCGATCTCATCGATCAGAACGATGGCGTTCTTGATCAATAGGCCAATCAGGGAGAGCGCACCCAGCAGCGACATGAAATCAAAGGCACCGTTGAAACCGAGCAGTCCCGCGGTGATACCGACGATCGCCAAGGGTACGGTAAGCCAGATGATCAGCGGTTGGCGCAGTTTACCGAAAAGTAGAATACTCACCAGAATCATCAAGAGAAAACCGAATGGCAGTGAACTGGCGAGGCCGGCCTGGGCATTCTGTGAATCCTCATATTCACCTCCCCAACTGAAACTGTAGCCCGGCGGCAGTTCGATCGCCTCGATCTGGGGTCTCAGTCGACTGAATAGTGGCGTCGCGAGTTCGCCGGTTGGATTGCATTGCGCGATGATGGTTTGGATCCGGTCCCGGGAGCGGATCAGCGGATTTTCAAAGACCGTTTCAAAACCGTTGACCACCTGGGCTGCCGGTACTGACTGGCCCAATACCGGGCTCCAGAGCACGATGTCTCGCAGGTTACCCACATCACTGCGCTCATCTTCGGAGGCTCGCATGTAGATCGGTAGTACCCGAATTCCGTCCCGGAACTGACCCACAGGGGTGCCATCCATCGCATATTGCAGGGCATAGGCGAGACTCTCCCGTGTGATACCCAGTTGCCGGCCAACCTGTTCGTTGAAAATCGGCCGTATCATTTTTACCGGCTGACGCCAGTCATCGCGGATATCCTTGGCTTCAGGGTCGGCCCGCATGATCTGCTGGGCCTGCAAAGAGAGCTTACGCAGTACGGTTGGATCCGGTCCTTGGAAACGGGCTTCAATCTTGCTGTCCCGACCGGGGCCAATGCGCAGGGATTTGATGATCGGGTCGGTCCAGGGGTAGTGCTCCTTCATATGCCGGTCTACTTTCTCCCAGACCTCGGCAATTCGCTCGCGGCTATCGGTCTTGACGATGATCTGGCTGTAGACAGATGAAGTCTCTTTGGGGTTATAGACCAGTGTGAAGCGCTGGTGGCCACCTCCAATGGTGATACTGGTCTGCTCCACGCCTTCCTGCTCAAGCAGAAACTGGTTGATCTGCAGCGTATCTTCACGGGTGGCCCGTATATCCGTTCCCTCGATCTGCCAGATATCGACAAAGAACATGGGTGTGTTGGATTCCGGGAAGAAGGCCTGCTTGACACTGCCGAAGCCGATCACCGCGAGTACGAACAGACCGATCACAAAGCTCACGGTTATCCAACGCAGACGGATCGCACGATCGACGAGATTACGAAACAGTTTGAAGACACTGCTGCCATAGGGGTCCTCACCCTGATCCGCAGTCGCTGCACCGGGTTTCAGTAGCAGTGCGCAGAGCAGGGGGGTTGTACTGATGGCCGTGATCCAGGAGAGCAGCAGAGAGTAGAGAATCACCCAGAACAGGGAGTTGGCGAATTCACCGGTACTGTCCTGGGACAGACCGATGGCTGAGAAGGCGAGAATACCGATGATGGTGCCGCCCAACAGTGCCCAGATGGTTTTGCCCACGGTCTCCCGGGCCGCCTGGGCTGCCTGCATGCCACTCTTCATGCGTACCAGCATACCCTCAGCTACCACGATGGCATTATCCACCAGCATGCCCAGGGCGATGACCAGGGCGCCGAGGGAGATGCGTTGCAGTTCAATCCCATCCAGGTACATCAGTAACAGTGTTCCGGATACGGTAATCAGCAGTACCGCACCGATGATCAGACCGACCCGTAGACCCATGAAGGCCAGCAGGACCACAATCACAATGGCGACCGCCTGTCCCACGCTGACGATAAAGCCACTCACCGATTTGTCGACTTCCGCTGGCTGGTTGTAGATCTCCTTGATCTCCATGCCGATCGGTATATTGGGGATCAACTGTTCCACCCGGCTGCGCAGACGCTCTCCTACCGCCACCACGTTTTCACCGGTCAACATGGAGACACCAATGGTCAATGCCGGTTTGCCGTTCACATAGTAGTGTTGACTGGGTACTTCATCGTAAGCACGGGTGATGGTCGCAATGTCTTTCAAATAGATCAGTCGCTTGTCATCGGAAGAAACCAGGATATCTCCGATCGCCGTGACCGATTCAAGTTCCCCGCTGGGGACAATTCGCAGGCGTTGCCGTTGCACATTGCCATGTCCTGCGGTAACCACCGCATTCTGGGATTGAAGCAGTTCAGCGATGCTGGATGGTGAGATGCCGAGCTCTCCGAGTCGCTCCCGTGACATGTCCACATAGATCACTTCCTTTTGCTCGCCGCCGATCGAGACTTTGCGAATCCCAGGCACCAACACCAGTTCCTGCTTAAGGTAGTCTGCGAAATCCCATAGATCGCGCCAGCTGTAACCCTGACCAGTGAGCGCCAGGTAGACCCCGAAGACATCCCCGAAATCGTCGATCACCATCGGATCCTGGGCGCCGGGAGGCAGCTTGTTTTTCATGTCGACGATTTTGCGTCTCAATTCATCGTAGATGTCCGGAAAATCATCGCCCCGGTACTTATCCTTGAATTCGATGGAGATGTCGGACATACCCGGTCGTGAGATCGACATATTGATCCGCTTGACCTGTTCCAGGCGTTGGATGGCGTCTTCGATGTGATAGGTCACCTCATCCTGCACCTCCTGGGCGGATGCGCCTGGATAGAGGGTGATGACCTTGGCGTTTTTGATGGTGAACGCCGGATCCTCCAGCTTACCCATTTTATCGAAACTGAGCAGGCCGCCACCGACCAGAATGATCACCAGCAACCAGGATATAACCGGTGTGCGGACAGAGTATTCCCCGATATTCATGTGTGCCCCTATACTTGCTGTTGCCGGCTATTGGTACTTCAGATCTTCAGGTCTCTGCATGGCCTGTTCTTTTTCCGGCATCAGCCGTACCTTCATTCCATCCACCAGAAACGGGGCTCCTGCGGTAACGATCCTGTCACCTGGCATCAATCCTTCGAAAACCTCGATGTTCTCTCCGGACAGGCGGCCGACCTTCACACTACGGGGCTGAACCGTCATGCTCTCAGTCTCTATTACCCAGGCCAGGGGATCGAGTTTATAGTCACCGACAATGGCGCTGGCGGGTACGGTAAAGACATCGCTGCCACTGTCAAACTTACTGAAATCGACGGTCACCTTGGCGGTCATGCCAGGCAGGATATTGGCACTCTTCAATCTTTGCATGGTGTAGGTGACTTGAAAGGTCTGGGTCTTGGCATCGGCCTGGGTGGTGATTTCGCGGAAGCTGAGTGGGTAGCTGCTGCCGGGAATGTCAGCAAACGAGACACTCACCGACACATCGTCTTTGGCACTCTCCCGATCCTCAGCGGACAATCCACGCAGTAGATTCTCCGGCACATCGAATTTCACTTCGAGTTCCGAGATATCCTGCAGCACCAGGATCGACTGCTTCGCCTTCACCTCTTCAAAGTTATCGATATTGAGTCGTGCGATGGTGCCGCTGAATGGGGCTGTCAGCTTGGTGTAGTTAAGGTCCTGCTGGGCAGCTTTCAGTGTGGCACTGGAACTCTTGAATTCCGCTTCAAGTTTATCGAAATCCATCTTCGAGATGTTTCCCTTTTTTACCAACTCCTTGGCACGGGTGAAGTTACGCTTGGCCTGGTCAAAGTTGGCTTCACGGTCGTTATAGACGATCTGCAGGTCGGTTGGATCGAGTGCGGCGACCTGTTGCCCCGCCTTGACCTGATCCCCCTCTTTGACACTCAACTCCTTGAGTACCCCTGAGACACGAAAAGCGAGTTCCGCTTTGCGACCCGCATCGATGCGCGCAGGAAAGGTGCGGATTGCGCCGCTGGCGGTGGATTCAATCAAAAAGCTCTTTACCGGACGAATCACCTCGGTCTGTGTCGTGGTCGGGGGTTCACTGCACCCAGCGAGAGAGAGAAAGATCAGGGCTAAGGCGATGGCGGCACTATTTGACTGATTCATTATTGCTTTGTACTCCAGCTGAGCAGGCCCAGTAGGCTGGACTTTTTATATTCTTGGTTTAACCTGAATCTAAGGGTAGACGAGGCACGTTAACGCTTCCCAGGCAATTTCAAGAATACACGCGTAACCAAGCTGGTGTTTTACGATGCCTTTGGGAATCCCGTCTTTTATAAACAGTGCTTTCAGTGAACCCATGAATTCAGCTTTAACTTTACTTTAGCGCCAATCAATAAAAATAGACAGCTGGTGGCTGCACAATGAAGCTTATAAAAACCCTTAATAACCTCGGTTTATTGGAACAAATGACCATTTCGCAATATCTGATGCGCCTACTTTTTACGTCAATGCTTGTCATCCTTTCGAGCGGTGGCTGTTCACTGCTGGAGATCTCACAACAGAGCGAGGGTGTGAACAAGGCTGGAACCATCTCAGGCCATGTGGATATCGAGAGCGGCAGCGATGCCCCGGTGACGATACTGCTTTTTACCAAACTGGAGTTTGCACCGAAGCTGGAGCGAAAATATGTTTTGCAGGGGGCCGGTGAGTTTCGTTTCTACGCCGAGCAAGGCACCTACTATGTTGCCGCATTTCAGGACAACAATCGGGACACGCTCTATCAACAAACCGAACCGGCACTCCTTTATGGCGGCACTGATCTGTTCAATGCAGCCCCTGTGGTCCTACAGCCCAGTGGACATGTTGAACTGGATAGACTGGTAATCAAAGGGCCGATTGCCAACCAAACAAACCGGAACAATATCTCTTTTGAGATTGAGCAGGACCATACGGGAGAGATCGCCTCTCTGGATGACCCGAGATTTTCCCGTGAGATCGGATCACTCGGATTATGGAAACCGATCTCGTTCATCGATCAGGTGGGAATTGGGCTCTATATGCTCAGTTCATCGGAGGCCAAGCGGATTCCGGTGATCTTCATCCATGGTGCAGGCGGGACACCGCTGGAGTTTGTCGAACTGGTGAAAAGCCTTGATACTCAACGCTTTGAGCCCTGGGTGCTGCACTATCCAAGCGGACTGAGGCTGGATATTGTCAGTGACTATCTGGTGAAAAGCATCAACCAGCTGGAAACCCAGTATCCGTTCGACAACTTCTATTTGATTGCCCACAGTATGGGTGGGCTGGTGATGCGTTCAACCGTGAAGAAATATACCGAAAGTGAGCATCATCCTGTGATCGGTCTGGCCATGACCATCAACAGTCCCATGGACGGTATGGCCAGCGCCGAGTTCGGCGCCCGTTCATCCCCGATCGTGATTCCCTCCTGGAGGGACATCGCACAGAACAGCGAGTTCCTGCGCATCATCCGGGATTGGCCCTGGCCTGAGGAGATACCCTATCACCTGGTGTTCTCCTACCAGGGTGGTGACAGTGACGATGGGGTGGTTGATCTGGAGAGTCAGATCCCCCTGTCGCTGCAGGCTGAAGCGACTCGCCTGTATGGTTTTAACGCCGGGCATGCAACGATCTTAACCAATCCGGTCTTTATTCAGCGTTTTCAGAACATCCTTAACAACAGCTTATTGTGAGTGTCAGGCGATGGTGATCTGGTTGTCCAGATAGACGTCCTGAATGCTGTTAAGCAACTCAACACCTTCACTCATGGGGCGTTGGAAGGCCTTGCGTCCGGAGATCATCCCCATACCCCCGGCCCGCTTGTTGATCACAGCGGTTCTTACCGCCTGGGCCAGATCACCCTGGCCTGATGAGGCGCCGCCCGAGTTGATCAATCCGGCGCGTCCCATATAACAGTTGGCTACCTGATAGCGGACCAGATCAATCGGGTGTTCCGAGGTGAGCTCGCTATAGACCTTGTCATGGGTCTTACCGAATTTGATGGCCTGATAGCCCCGGTTGCCCTCAGCCTGCTTCTGCTTGACGATATCCGCTCCAATCGTGGCCGCCAGATGGTTGGCCTGACCGGTAAGGTCGGCCGAAGCGTGGTAGTCCACTCCGTCCAGCTTGAAGGCGCTGTTTCTCAAATAGGCCCATAGCACGGTCACCATGCCCAGTTCATGGGCCTGCTGGAAAGCCTCCGAGATCTCCATGATCTGGCGACGCGACTCCGGGGAGCCATAGTAGATTGTGGCGCCAACCGCCACCGCACCCATATCGAAAGCCTGTTCCACCGATGCGAACAGGGTCTGGTCGTAGAGGGTCGGGTAGGTGAGCATCTCATTGTGATTCAGCTTGACCAGGAAGGGGATCTTGTGGGCATAGCGGCGTGATACCGAACTCAGTACGCCCAAAGTTGAAGCGACCGCGTTGCAGCCACCCTCAATCGCCAGTTCGACGATTTTTGCTGGATCGAAGTAGATTGGATTCGGTGCAAAGGATGCACCACCCGAGTGCTCGACACCCTGGTCTACCGGCAATATGGAAAGGTAACCGCTACCCGCCAGACGGCCCGTATTGAACAGGCCCTGAAGATTGCGTAGAACCCCGGGTTTGAGATCCTTATCGGCAACAACCCGCTCCACATAGTCCGCTCCCGGCAGCTGCAGCATGGATTGATCGATGGTCTTGCATTGGTGGCTCAACAGCTGATCCGCCTCAGAGCCGAGTAGGGTGGTGATGTCGGTCATGGCTTGTTCCAGATGGTTAATCCGCACCATGAGTATAGATAGTCTTAGGCGTTATGTAAGTGCTCGAACAGGGCGTTTTTCATCTGTTTTTTTGAATTCGTCGGGAAATAACCGATCCAGAGATTGTCTGATCGGTTGGCATGAATTGATAGTTTTCTGTCATCTTCTGCCAGTTTGTGTCGTCTTCTGAATATTTAGACTATCTACATCGAAGCGAACAACAGAGGAGACAGTCCATGGCACAAGCGAATACAGCGTTGATTACAGGGGCATCCAGCGGCATCGGCGAAGCTCTGGCAAGGATACATGCAGGCAAAGGCGGTGATCTGGTGTTGGTGGCCAGATCACGTAACAAACTTGAAACATTGCAGGCTGAACTGGAGTCGCAACAGGGTGTCAAGGTCACGGTCATCGTTGCTGATCTTTCCGATCCTGATGCCGCGAATGAAATTTTCAGTCGCACCGAAGCGCTAGGCATTGTCATAGATACTCTGATCAACAATGCTGGTTTTGGCGGCCATGGCCTGTTCCATGAACGGGAACTGGTGGCGGAGCAGCAGATGATGCAGGTAAATATGGTCAGTTTGACCAAGCTGACCCATCTCTACCTGCAGGGAATGGTGGCGCGCCAGAGTGGACGCATATTGAATGTCTCGTCCACAGCATCCTTTATGCCTGGGCCTTTACAGGCGGTCTACTATGCCAGCAAGGCTTATGTGACTTCGTTCACCCAGGCCATCGCAGAGGAGGTGGCTGAATACCATGTGACCGCAACCGCTTTGTGTCCCGGTGCGGTGGATACGGGATTCGTCAAAGCCGGAAACCTGCAAGGGCTCGATGTCTGGAAAAATGCCAAGACGGCGGAATCAGTGGCAGAATATGGCTATCGGGCCATGCAGAGCGGCCAACTTGTTGCGATCAATGAGAAGGGGTTGGATCTGATGCTGAACTGGATTGTTCCTCTACTACCGAGAAAGCTGGTATTGAAACTATCCCGTCAGGTAATGGAGAAGAAAGTAAAACCTGTTGAGGCAAAAATCACGTCATGAAGCGCGCCAGTAATTTCGTCGTCTCCCCGAGTTGGGCGATCCTGTTCAAGGATATGCAGGTTGATATGTCAGCGGTGCTGAAACATGCCAATCTGCCTGCGGATCTGTTCATCCGGGAAGATGCGAGCCTGACGCCAGCCCAGTACTATCAGTTCTGGCGCAGTCTTGAAGTGATCGTCGGTGAACAGAACGTCGCACTGCTGCTTGCCAAGCATTTGAGCGTCGAGTCCTTTGATCCGGCGATCTTTGCCTCCATCTGCAGTCCGGACCTGAATACGGCCCTGAAGCGGTTGAAAGATTACAAGCCGTTGATCGGTCCAATGGTCCTGACGGTCAGTATCTTACCCAGGCAGACCCGCTTGTCGATTGATTGCTACGGATATGAAGAGAATATGCCCAGTTCATTGGGCATTACCGAACTGGTGTTTTTTACCCAACTGGCGCGAATTGCCACCCGTACCGAGATCAGACCATTGGCTGTCCAGCTTCCCATACTGCCGGAAAAACTTCAGCCCTATGAGGACTATTTCGGTTGTCGATTGAAACCGGCCAAAGAGGTCGCAATCAGTTTCAGCGCAAAAGATGCCGCGATGCCGTTTCTGACCTCGAATGCTGCGATCTGGTCATTTTTCGAAGGAAAGCTGAATCAACGATTGAAAGACCTGGATGCTTCGGCCAGTTTTACAGAGCGGGTGAGATCGGTTCTCCTTGAAGCGCTTCCCAGTGGTGACAGTTCGATCGAGTCTGTCGCTCAACGGCTTGCCATGAGTAAAAGAACCTTGCAGAGAAAGCTTACGGATGAAGCGGAGACCTATCAATCGGTACTGCAAAGTGTACGATCCGAACTGGCCGATCACTATCTGAAGAAATCTCATCTCTCACTAGGCGAAATCTCATTCATGCTGGGATTTCAGGAAACCAACTCCTTCATTCGGGCCTACAGCAGCTGGAAGGGTGTCAGCCCAGGGCTGTTCAGAGAGCGTTTTCAGTAAACATCTCAAACACAGATAGAAAAATGAAACAGAAAATACTCCTCGTTACATTGGCTTCACTGCTGATCGTTTTGTTGGTGCCGATCTGGGAGAATCCGGCTGAATCCAGTGAGCCTGGTGAAAAGGAAGTCGTGGTCCTGTTGCATGGTCTGGCCCGCAGCAATATGGCGATGTGGCGATTGAAACAGCGACTTGAAGAGGCAGACTTCCACGTAGAGACCATTGGCTATGCCTCTCTCAATCGAACATCTCAGCAGATAATCCAGGAGATCAGTCAACAGATTAACGACTGCTGCCGATCGATCAACAACCGGGTGCATTTTGTCGGTCACTCACTGGGTGGCTTACTGATACGCGCCTATCTGATGGAAAACAGACCCGAGAACCTGGGTAGAGTGGTCTTGATCGGCACACCCAACCGGGGATCCGAAGTTGCTGATTATGCAAACGGTAAATGGTGGGGCCATCTTGCCGGTCCGGCAGCTCTATCACTGGGAACCACCAAAGAGAGTTTTCCAAACACACTACCGGAGCCAGACTATCCGGTTGGCGTTATTGCCGGGGTAAGCTCATCAGATAACGATAAGCTGATTCCAGGTCTCGATGATGGGTTGGTTTCTGTGGAATCCACCAAACTGGATAAGATGCAGGATTTCACGCTTGTACCATCCGGACATTCGATGATGCGTTACAACAATGAAGTAGCAGATCAAACCATACATTTTCTTCACAAGGGACAGTTCAGTAAATCTGAAACTCTGTGACCGACAGGCCAGGCCATCGATAATAGACGCAATCAGCGAATACTCATTACAGCTGGAATTGACGCCAACTATCTTCCTATTTCGAAACGACTACATAGCTTGACAAACTAAAACAGACTGACTAGTCTGGAATAATATCAGACTAAGTAGTATGAAATAGTGCCCAGACATAAAGAGTTCAGTGAAAGTGAATTGCTGCAAACAGCCGTTCTGCTGTTTTGGGAGAAAGGCTATTGCGATAGCTCCGTCGACGAGCTGATCAAGCGTTCAGGTGTGGCCAAATATGGAATCTATGCGACCTTCGGCTCAAAGCGAGCGTTGTTTAAAGCTGTCTTGAAGCAGTATGCCGAGGATAGGAAAAAGGATATCCAGAAGCCCTTGAGACAGCAGCAGGCCGCATTGCCTGAGATTGTTGCTTTCTTTTCGTCTCTGCCAGCAAAGCTAACCAAAAAGGATTTTCAGTATGGTTGTTTGATGGCCAATACCGGCATGGAACTGGGTCTACGGGATGATGAGTTCAGCCGGATGGTAAAGACATTTTTTGAGCAGACGACTGAGGTGATGAAGGCTTGTCTGGATCGGGCTGTTGAGCTTAAGCAGATCGACCCACAGGTTGATACAGAAATCCTTGCCAGGTTTTTGGTCAATGAGTTCAGAACGCTACTGATGCTGTCATCCAGCGGTCACAAGAAAAGAGAGCTGAAATTACAGATGGAGACAGCATTAACGCTCCTTCCACTTACGTAATGATGCACAGATTAAACAGTCAAGGTGATCGATATGACTCTTTCGATAGTACCCATTTATCTTGTCGTTGTTTTCTTTTTCTGTTTTCTGTTGCTCAGGTATGCTTCGAAGAATCAGCTTATCGATACAGCTGAGCAACGAAAAATTTTCCTACTGTTAGTTGCATTTGTCGTCTGGAGTGTGTCGATTGCTTTATTGGCTCTCGATAACCAGCATGTCGCCCTGATGTCTCGTGTGCCACTGCTATGGCAGGCTTTTGTGCCTGTCATGATATGGGTGACTGCCTTTGTTCTATCTGCCGATCTGCGTTCAGGCTTGTTGAAGATCGCCATGCATACACCGGCCCAATGGTTTGTACTGTTCCAGGCACTGCGTCTCGGTGCAATCGGTGGCATAGTCAAAGGACTTAATGGGGATATCTCTTCTGGTTATGTCTTCTGGATCGGAATTCCCGATTTTCTTTTTGGATTATCTGCCCTGGTCATTGGTCTGTTGATGTTGAAACGGGAAATAAAAACGTCTTTGTTGATGGTATGGAATCTGATCGGTTTTTCATTGATATTTTTCCCAACCTTTCTGATCATGGGCTACTGGATGAGTGAACCTGGGTTTGTCTTTATCTTCGAATATCCGATGATCCTTGCACCAGGTATGTTGGTTCCTCTATTGATCTCAATGAATCTGCTACATGCCTGGGGATTGTTGCAAAAGACAAGAGGACCACTAACGCACAGTCTACAGAGTTGAGTTTTGCGACAGCCAGCGATTGAAACGGTCAGATTTTGTGGCGATCACTCAGGATCAGAGTAGGGGAGTTATAGTGAATGGTTTGCGAAACCTTCAGGACTGGTCCTCAATCACAGGGGCCGCTTCTGTTTCCGTCGTTGGGCTGGCAGAGTGCCCTGTTTGTGAATCCGTTTCTGTTTCACTGCCGGAATCGGATTGGGGGGCTTCTTCGGTTGTGCTTTCCGGTAGGCTGATCACCGGCTCTTGCGTCTGCTCGCCGGCCTCACTATCCGACCCGCAATTGGCTTGCTCCTCAGCACCACAGGATGATTCGTCTGCCGACTTCAGTTGTGCGGACTCGTCATTCAGATTTGCCGTCCTCTCCTCAGCTCTCTGACGTCCGTACTTTCGCAGATTGATTTCGAATACCTGGATACCGGATGAGTCTCCACTCTCAGAGTTCCGCTTGCTCCGGCTGTCGAATTGTTCCTGCTGACCCAGTTGAGAGCTACTGGATGAACCAAAGGTCGAGGTTGGGGTAGGGGACTGGATAGAGACAAATGGCAGGGCATCATCATCGATGATGCGGATTATCGCCGTACTCGGATCTGCAATCACCGCGCCTCCACCGGCATTGGAGAGTATCAGAGTGAAACTGCTCTCCTGCTCATAGAGTGTGTCGTTGATGATATTGATCGTAACAGAGCGATGACTCACCCCTTCTGCAAAGGTCAATGTGCCGCTGGCCGCTTGGTAGTCTTCACCTTCGACAGCTGAGCCGTTCAGTGTGTTGTATTCCACGGTCGCCTTGATATCCAGATTCCCCTCACGCAATACAGAGACTCTCAGCTGGCTGGCGTTCTCTCGGATTTCGTAGCTGACCGATTCCAGTGAGATGGTGGCGAAATTGGTATCCGGGTCATCGTTCAGGATTGAGATGGTGGTGGATGCCGGAGCGCCAATTTCCGCATCACCATCCAGATCCGTGATCATCAGCTGGAATCTTTCGCTCTCTTCGAACAGGTCATCGTCCACCAACTCGATTGAAATCTGTTTCTCGGTCTCTCCCGGTAGAAATCGAACCATTGACTCGGTTTCAATGAAATCGACCTCTGCCAGTGCCGTATCAGCAACTGTCCGGTAGCTGACCTCAATGGTCCCAGCCGTGCCACCTGTGCGAACCAGGCTGACCAGGGCCTCACCTCGGGACTCGTTAACCGCGACCGAGAGTGAGTTGAATGCAATGGTCCCGGCACCGTCATCATCCAGAATGACCACTTCAACTTCACTTTGCTGACCCAGGGCGGCATCGCCTCTGACGTCACTCAGAAATATCTGGAACGCTTCATTCTCTTCATCTTCCCGGTCATTGATGATCGGTATTTCAATGCTGCGCAGTGTCTCCCCATCCGCAAAGGTCAACCGACCGCTCTGGCTGACATAATCGGCACCAGCCTCGGCATCGTCATCACTGGTGGTATATTCAACGGAGACTTCACCTTCACTGCTGCCTACCCGTCTGACAGTGACAATCAGACGATTGGTGTTTTCATCGATCGAGTATTGGCTTTCATTGAAGATCAGCAGACTTTGATCACTGGACCCTGAATTGCTCAAAAGCAGATCATAGGCCGCAGCCACATCGGCCAGGCCATAGCCGTATTGATCATCGGCACCGGCCTCGCCCAGGTCGACTGCACTATCATAAAGGGCCGTCTCGATCTGGGAGATTGGTGTATCGGGAAAGGCGCTTTTAAGCAGTGCCAGGGCACCGGTAATATGCGGTGCGGCAAATGAGGTGCCGGAAACCACGTTATAGGCAACCGGAAGTCTGTCGGTGGTATAGACCTGTGAGCCCGGGGCTACCAGTTTCGGGTAGATTCCGCCATCACAGGCATTCGGACCACGACTGCTTTGAAACTCGATCTCATCCAGTATATCGATTGCGCCGACCGATAATGATCCTGCGTTATTCGCCGGACTGATACTGGTCTCCGCAAACGGGCCGTAGTTACCCGCCGAAAAAACCACGCCGATACCCGCTTCCCGTAACAGGCGAATATCCTCATCAAACTCCTGATAACACTGGTTGATGGTGTTGGCGAATCCCCAGGAGTTGTTGACCAGGTGCGGGGCGTCGTCTGTGAGTGGATCCCCATCGGGATCGAGCAGCCACTGAAATGCCAGATGGATCGCGCTGAGCGTGGTCTGGTTGGCGTTATCGAAGATGCGTGCCGCAATCCATTTCGCTTCGGGGGCCATACCAACCTGATAGCCGCTCTCATCACCCGCGAGGATCAAACCGAGTGCCTGAGTGCCATGCCCGACCAGGTCGATGGGCAGCTCCTGATCGCCGTAGGGATCGAACCAGCTGTTGTCACCACCACGCCAGCGGTCAGCCAGGTCCGGGTGATTCACATCGACGCCGGAATCCATGATCCCGACAACAACTCCTTCGCCCTGAATCTCCCGTTCCCAGAGTCTTGCGGCATTCAGCTTCTCGATATTCCACTGGGGTTCGCTGTCGAAATCCTCCACTTCCGGGGTATTCATGGTCAGGCGCATGTCGGCGGTGACCCGCTCGACTCCGGGAAGCGCTGCGATCTCATCGATCATCTCAGTCGGCACATCAAGCGCAATACCGTTGATCGTCCAAAGCGACTTCAGTTTGCTTTTCACCCCATGCTTTCTCAGCAGTGCCGCCAGCCTGGCTGAGGCATCACGAGTCTGTTGCTGGAGTCCACTGAAGACACTTTGACGAAACTGCTTGCGCTTCAGTGTCTGGCTCTCTTTGCGGCTCCGATATTGCTCGGATTTCAGATGCTGTTCCTTCAACTCGCTGATGTTGTACTGTTTTTCAAACCGAACGATCACCGGTACCCGATCGTGCTCCGAGGCGTCCGCAACCAGTCTTTCCGCATCGGCAGTCAGTGCCGCCGCCGCAAAGAGCATCGGTTGGTAAAAGATGATGGCCGCCAGAACAACAGCGGTTATAAATCGGATAAGCATGCCTGATTCGCCACAAAAGACGATTAATTCCTCGAATGCGCAGATACCTGTTATATAAGGTTCACTCTGACAGTGAATTAACTATATTCTCTGTACATATCTGGCGATATGCTGACTACTACTACCAGTGGATGAGGTCTATTACTACCTTGGGTGCAGTGAACGGGCTTCCTAAGTGATCAGTGTGAATTAATAACTAATTGTTATTATTGATAATTAAGTATATCAGTGATTGCACTGGACTGTAGCTGTCGTGGTAGGGTATTTATGCATCAAAGGTAAGGAGTTACCCCATATGCAAATACACCCTCCCATCAATCATACTATTCTCTGATTTCTGCTGAGATAGAGATAGGAGATTTCTGATCAGATCGGAGGCAATGGATTGAGTGGATCCTGCTGCTGTTCATTAGATTGAATGGCCGTCAGGACTCTGATTTTCTGAGCAGTTGCGAGTTGTATAGGAATTGATCACAGGAAAGCCAATGGGTAAAAGATTTTACAGTTTTTCGGTAGTTTTGCTGTCAGCAGTCATGACAATGCTACTGGCTTCCTGCGCCCAGCAGCCCACGGTGGATGAGTCTGCCGAAGGCAATGGGGTGAGCTACTTCAATCAGCAGCGTCCCGAGCTGCCTGCCTCGAGCGCGGGCGATCAGAATGAACTGGTGCTTTCACAGGAGGTGAAACGTGAACCGGAGTTTTTTGTCCGGGAGGGCAGCGGTGAATTCATCAACCGTAAGGCTCAGGCAAGATCACAAAGTCAACCGGCGAAAGGGGAGATTACCCTGAACTTCGAGGCGGTTGATCTGCGGGAAGTGGTAAAGGTGATCTTCGAAGAGATTCTGCGGGAAAACTATCTGATCGACGATAAGGTTCAGGGAAAAGTTACCATCCACACCACCTATCCGGTCAGTACAGAGTCCGTCTTGCCGATTCTTGAGAACATCCTGCAGATGAATGGTGCGGTGATGGTGCGTAACGGGGCACTCTACAAGATTCTTCCTGCGGCGGATCTGAAAGGCATGTCACTGAAACCCTCGGTAGGCCAGGGGCAGGCAAAAATGCGCGCCGGCCAGGGGGTACAGATCGTTCCCCTGAAATACATCTCTGCCGTTGAGATGAAAAAGATACTCGAATCCTTCACCACCAAAACTGAACAGATCCGTATCGACCCAGGCAGAAATCTGATGATCCTCAGTGGATCCTATCAGAAGATCAACAATCTGCTGCAAACCATCAAGATGTTCGATGTGGATTGGCTGAGCGGGATGTCCTTTGGCCTGATTCCCCTGAAATTCACCGATGCAAAAACCCTGACCGATGAGTTGAAACATATTCTCGGGGATGGCGATGCCTCACCCTTGGGCAATATGATCAAGTTGATCCCGGTGGAAAGGCTGGGTGCGGTGATGGTGATCAGTCAGCAACCCAGATATATCGATGAAGCCCGCCGACTGATCGCTCAATTCGATCAGGGCAGTGACAAGTCGCCTGACCGCAGGCTCTATGTCCACCACCTGAAAAACGGTAAAGCGGAAAATATCGCCTCAATTCTGCAGAGCATATTCGGCAATGAAGTGGCGGCTACAGAGTCGGCCGGTCCGCTCAGCAACAGCGATCCGTTGCTGCGTTCCAACGTACGTTCCCCGACAACCACCGGTATCGATCTGAAAAACAGCAATGCGGATCGGGAAGCCGCCTTGACCAAGGATCAGCCGACACTGGCTGCTGATGACCCAGCGGCGGCTCAATCCGAAGGCACAAAACCCGGTGGTGGTGCGGCATCGACGGCGACCATCATCGCCGATCCTGACAACAATGCGATTCTGGTTATGGCCAGCCCCAAGGATTACCAGAAGATCAAAGCAACCATCACCCGGCTCGATGTGGCGCCCAAACAGGTGATGATCGAGGCGACCATCGCCGAAGTGCAGCTGTCTGACAACCTCAGCTACGGTGTGCGCTGGTTCTTCAATGGTTCCACCGGTGGCGGGCGTCCCTACCAGGGTGGTCTGGGCTCACCACTGCCTGACAGCGTTGGTGGTGACGGCTTTGCCCTGGGCCTGTTCAACAGCCTGGATGATCTGAAGATATTTTTCGACATCCTGGAGAATGAGTCTTCAGTGAAGTTTCTCTCTGCCCCGCAGATCATGGTAATCGACAACCAGACCGCCAGTTTTCGGGTCGGTGATCAGATTCCAATCGTTACCCGCTCTTCACAGAGCACCACCGACCCTAACGCACCGATCGTCTCAGAGGTGCAGTTCCGCGATACCGGTACCCTGTTACAGATCACACCCCGTATCAACGAAGGTGGCATGGTAACCCTTGAGGTGAGTCAGGAAGTGAGTACTCCTGGCTCGGCGCCTGCGATTGGCGGTGGCGGCAATGTGGCAATCTCTCAACGTACCATTGAGAGTACGGTTGTGGTGCATGACGGCCAGACGGTGGTGCTGGGTGGTTTGATCCGGGAGAACACCAGCAGTGGCCAGGCCGGTATCCCCGGTTTGATGCATATCCCACTGCTCGGCAGTCTGTTCAGCAGCACAACCAAGGATGTCAGTCGCACGGAACTGATTATCACCCTGACGCCAAAAGTGGTACGCAATCCACAGGAAGCCTTTGATATCTCCCAGGAGCTGAGAGACAAAATCAAAGAAGCCACCCTGTTTAAGGATGACTTCTACCGGCGTCGCGCCGTGCAGTGAGCGTAGCATAACTGGGCGCTCGGCGTTGATTGCCAATCGACTGGTCGCGACGCTGTAGGTACAGCCTATAACCACGGCCCTATCCCTACTGTCTGGCGTTTGCAATATGGCGCTAAAGGATCTCTCCCATTGGTACGCTACACTAGAGTGTAGCTATACAATGAGCATGAAATATTCTGCAGTCCGAAAACAGGCATGGGATGAATACAACGAGTCGCAGCATCAATAACGAAACCCTTTCGCAAGAAGATCCTGAGCAACTGGAACCGGTCTATACCAGTCACCCCATCTGTGTGGCGCTGGTGGCTTCCGGTCGTTTGGGCATGGCCGATGCGGATCGGGCTGTCCGGCTGAAGGAGAGTCAGCAAAGCGACGAGTCGATCGGCAATATTCTGCTGCAACTGGGGCTGATTTCAGATCGTGATCTGGCCCAGGCCCTGGTGGAGATCTGCGGTGTGCCGCTGGTCGAACGGAAGGACTATCCGGATCTGGCCCACCTCAGTGAGAATATCTCCGCTAACTTCCTCAAACAGCATCGACTGGTGGTGTTCGACGATCAGGAAGATCACATCCTGGCGATCATGGTCGATCCTAGTGATCGCTTCGTCGTCGAAGCACTGGAGTTGATCAGTGGTAAATCGGTAAAGCTGCTCACCGGTGTCGCAAGTGAGATCGATGAGACCATCCAGGAGCATTTCAATGAGCTGCAGAAGAGCAGTTCTGCCGAGGAAGGGGATGGACTGGAGCACCAACTGCTGCTGGATGATGTGGAGCAGCTCAAAGAGCTGGCCAGCGAGGCGCCCGTCATCAAGATGGTCAACCAGATCATCCAGAGAGCGGTTTCCAGCAAAGCGTCGGATATCCACATCGAACCCTTTGAGCAGGTGCTGAAGATCCGCTACCGGGTCGATGGCCTGTTGCGTGAGACAGAACACCCATCGATCAATATGGCACCGGCGCTGATCTCCCGTATCAAGATCATGGCCCACCTGAATATCGCAGAGCGCCGGCTGCCCCAGGATGGGCGATTCAAGATCCGTGTGCATGGCGCCACCCTGGATCTGCGTGTCTCCACTGTACCCACACTGCATGGCGAAAGTATGGTGCTGAGGCTTTTGCAACGGGATGAAGTGAACCTGGATTTCGCCAATCTTGGCTTTGAGAGTGCCACCGAACAGCGCCTGCTGGAGATTCTCGATCGGCCCCACGGCATCGTCGTCGTAACCGGCCCCACTGGCAGTGGTAAAACCACCTCATTGTATGCCGCGTTGAACTATCTCAACCGGCCTGAAAGAAAGATCCTCACGGTCGAGGACCCGGTTGAATACAATATCGAGGGGGTCAATCAGATCCAGGTGAAATCGAGTATCGGACTCGGCTTCAGTGAGGCGTTACGATCCATCGTAAGACAGGACCCGGATGTGATCATGATCGGTGAGATCCGTGATCAGGAGACGGCCAAGATCGCCGTCCAATCGGCCCTGACCGGCCATCTGGTGCTCTCATCCCTGCACACCAATGATGCCGCCGGCAGTATCACCCGGTTTCTCGATATGGGGATCGAAGCGTTTCTGCTGACCTCGACAGTGAATGCGGTTGTCGCGCAGCGACTGGTGCGCAATCTTTGTCCCCATTGCAAACAGTCCTATACGCCGCCAGCGGAGATTCTGGCCCGATTCTCCGCTATTCAGGAGTCACCCACCTTATACAAGGCGGTCGGTTGTGATCAATGCGGTGGCAGTGGCTACCGTGGACGAAGTGCGATCATCGAGATGATCGAGTTGAGCGAAGCGATGCAGTCTCTGATACTGCAGGGCAAGGACAAACATGCGCTGGCCGCCTGCGCCAAACGGGAAGGGGCAAAATCGATGTATGAGGATGGACTGCACAAAGTGGCGCGAGGTGTTACCACACTGGAAGAAGTGCTCAGAGTCACCCAGGAGAGTTGATGGCCTCTTTTCTCTACAAAGCAGTTTCATCGGATGGTGAGATCATCGAAGGGGTGCTCGAAGCGGTAAGCCGGGAACATGCGGTGAACCAGATACACCTCAATGGTCAGGTGCCAATCCGTGTCGAAGAGAGCCAGCAGAAGAGTCGTCAAACCTCATCGCGCAAGCTTTTCAAACGCAAAAAGATTCCTCAGGGTCAGGTGGTCGCCTTTACGCGCGAACTGGCGACCCTGCTGCACTCCGGTCAACCCCTCGACTCGGCACTTGGCATCCTCGTCTCGATCTCCGGAGACGACTCCCTGTTCAGCCAGCACCTGATGAGCATTCGTGACAGCCTGAAGAGCGGCCACTCGTTCGCCGACTCTCTGGCCAAGGAGGAGGGGGTATTCAGCAACTTTTACATTCAGATGGTACGAGCCGGTGAAGCGGGTGGTGCTCTGGAGAGCGTGCTCTCAAGGCTCTCTGTGCATCTGGAACAGGCTCAGGAGGTGAGAAGCTCACTGATTTCAGCACTGATCTATCCAGCGATCCTGTTGTTTGTCGCGGTCACATCGATCCTGGTTCTGCTGACCTATGTGATTCCCCAGTTCAGTGAACTGTTCATGGACATGGGGGAGGCGCTGCCACTCTCCACCCAGATTACCATGGGTATGGCGACCTTTCTGCAGGATTATGGCTGGGCACTGGCGCTTGGGGTGATCCTGGTGATTCTCTTTTTCAAGTGGCAGATGAGCCACAAACAGTCGGCGAAACGCTGGCATGGTCGCTTGCTCAAGCTGGGTGTGATCGGACCGATCGTCAAGCAGGTGGAAGCGGCCCGTTTCTGTAGAACTCTGGGGACTCTTTTGGAGAATGGAGTCCCGTTGTTGAAATCTGTGGCGATCGTTAAGGATACCATTGGCAATTTTGTCATCGCCGATGGCATGGATCAGGTGATCAAGCATCTGCGTTCCGGTCAGAGGCTGGCCGATCCACTGGCGGAATACGCCCAGTTTCCTCAATTTGCCCTGCAGATGATCCGGGTCGGTGAGGAGTCGGGCCAGTTAGAGCCGATGTTGATGCAGACCGCAGAGATTCTCGATATGGAGACTCAGACTTTGATCAAAAGGGCACTCAGCCTGGTTGAACCGGTGATGATTCTGGTGCTCGGCTTGATCATTGCCGGTGTGGTGATGTCGATTCTGGTGGCCATCCTGGGCGTTAACTCACTGGTTTCCCTATGAGTCGATTAAACTTTCAAAGCCGGGGATTCACACTGATTGAGCTGATGCTGGTGCTGGTATTGATGGCCATGATGTTCACCCTGACGCCACCGTTGATGCACAAAGCTTTCCCGGCACTGAAGTTGAAAGCCGCCGCCAGGGATCTGGTTCAGGAGATTCGTTTTGTACAGCAATCCGCAATCATTTCCGGTAGCGAATCGAAAATCAGTTTTCAGTTGCAGACCGACCAGTATCAGAGTGATCTGGTCAACCAGGGCGAAGTAAGGCAATTGCCAGAGGGCATCAGTTTTATCGCAGAGACGAGTGCAAATCGGCAACAGATTCTGGTCTTGCACTTCTATCCGGACGGCAGTTCCAGTGGTGGTCTAATCAGACTGGGTAACAAGAGTCGCGGTTTTGTCATTACGGTGGACTGGTTGACCAGCCGGGTAGAGATACTCGACAGCAGTGAATTTAACGAAGATGCGTCGTTCAAAGTCTGAGGGAATGTCTCTGATCGAAGTGCTGGTGGCCTTCGTTATTCTCGCCATGACGATGAGCGTCATTCTGCGCATCAACTCCGGTGCTATTCGAAATCATCAGGTCGCCTCACACTATTTTGAAGCTGTCTCTATCGCCCAATCCAGGCTTGAGCAGATGAGTGCAGAGATCGATACGGATAGCTACAGCGAGCAGGGGGTCGAGCTGGATACCTATAGCTGGACCTATCTGCGCCAACCCTACAGTTGGAACGATGCAAAACTTGTGGCTCTGCCTCTGGTCGGGATCGAAGAGATATTGAAGATCAGTTGGGATGCCCCCGGCGGGGCACGGGAGTTGACCTTCAGTCGAATTGGGGTGATTCGTGAAAAACCCTGACATTGTTAGATCCGATTTTCGAATCAGGTCAGGTCAAACCCGTCACTGTGGTGGTTTTACCTTGCTGGAGATCATGATCGCTCTATTGCTGCTGGCGGTCATTACCACCACCTCTGTCTCCATGTTGTTCCTGAATATCAAAGGATGGGAGCGGGTGGCGGACAGCAGCGACAGGCAACTGGCGGAGCTGCTTACCACGGCCAGGGTGGAGCAGATCATCCGCAATATCATTCCTCTGACCTGGCAACAACAGAACCGTATCCGCGAGTTGGCCTTCGCCGGTGATGCCCAGCAGATTCAATTTATTGCGCCGGCACCGCAACAGTATCAGCCAGGCGGGTTGTTTGAATACCGCCTCTCTCTTCAGGATGATTTCGAACAGGGCAGGATACTGCTGCTCCACTATACCCCGCACAATCCAAAGAACAGTCAATTCGTACTGCCTCAAGAGGGGCGAAAACGCATACTTCTGAGCGGTTTGGAGCATGTCGAATTCAGCTTTTTCGGACTGCTGCTCAATCGCACTGAGCCGGAATGGAGCGACCGTTGGGAGCCACTCAATAACAACTACCCCGAGCTGGTGAAAATCAGCTATACCGAGATGGGCATGACCACTCCCCATGAAAAGATTGTGAGAATAAGGCGCAACGACTGATGACTCCGCAAACCACTCAGAACAGCAGAAGAGACAGGGGAGATTTTGCTGCTTGCAGGTGCAATCGCGGTGTTGCACTGATTCTGGTGCTTTGGATGGTTGCCTTGTTGACCATTATAGCGGCGAGTTTTTCCACCCAATCGAAAGTCGAAAGCCGACTGGCGGGTAACTCAAAGAATGCCTTGCAGGCAAAACTGTTAGCCGAGAGCGGCTTCAGTCGCGCGGTGATGGAGCTGATGGTGATCAGTCCTCAGCAACGATGGAATTTCAATGGTCAGCTCTATCCGCTGCAGACGGCGCAGGGGGAGCTGGAGGTCTCGATTCGGAATGCTTCCGGGCTGTTGGATCTGAACAAGGCGTCCAGTGACCAGTTGAACCGATTGTTTGTACTGATTTCAGATGATCCCGAAGAGCGGAATGCCTTGGTTGACCGACTCCATGACTGGCGGGATGCGGATGATCTCAGAAGGCTGAATGGTGCGGAGGACAAGGATTATCGTGCCGCCGGTTATGATTACGCCACCGCTGGCAAAGATCTGACCAGCCTTGAAGAGCTGGCCTATGTGATGGGCTTTGATGCCGCGAGGGTGAATCGTTTACGCCCCTATGTAACGCTCGATTCTGACACCGCTACTGTGGATTACCGTTTTGCCTCCGAGCAACTGACGGCCCTGCTGACCTCGACCGGTCAATCCGGCTCAGAGCTGACCGAAGCCCTGGATCAGCTGGATAGTGAATTGGCGGACCTTGACCTCTCCCAGGGCGGAGGAACCTCACAAAGTAAGGTGTTTCGGATCGAAGTCAATGCCAGGACAAAACAGGGAGGGCATGCCAGAATAGTGGCAGATGTTGGTTTAAAAAACCGGGGCAGAATACCTTATTCGATTCATTCCTGGTATGAGTCGTTATAAGTGCAAAAACCGGATAGAATCTCTAAATGGCCGTAAAAACATTAAAATATCAATGGCTGGGTTTCTGGAGTTGGTGGAGTGGCGAAATCAGTTCGCTCATGCCGGAGGGCCTGCGCGCGTTATTCAGTGGCGGCAGACCAGCGCAGTTGCTGTATGAAGATGAGGCGCTTCGGGTCGTCAACCACGGTCTCAGTGGTGAAGAGGTTGAGCAGAACTATCTGAAGGTCCTCGAATTCGATGATCCCGATCAGAAACGCTTGCTCGCCTCCGCAAGTGAGATACGCCTCTGTCTGGAAAGAAAGAAATATCTCTTCAAAAAGGTCACGCTGCCGATCGAGGCAGAAGAGAATCTGCGCGAGGTGCTGGCATTTGAGATGGATCGCCAGACCCCCTTCAATGCCAGTCAGGTCTACTATGACCATGTGATCAACGGGCGTGACAAACAGAATCGGACCCTCGATATCACCCTGATACTGGCCCCAGTGGACAAAATCTCCCATGCCCTGCAGCAGTTGGACGAGAACAACGTCCGGATCAATGCAATCTCACCCTGTGAAGAGACCGACCCAAAACTCAATGCAGTCAATCTACTGCCACCGGAAAAGCGGGAAAAACCCCGCAAGCGATACCGCTTAATCAATCTGTTGCTGTTTTTCATGCTGCTGGTTGTGCTGATCGGCAATCTGGTATTGCCGGTCTGGCAGAAGTCCAAGCTGGCGGCTCAGTTGGAGGATCAGCGAAAACAGAGTCAACAACAGGCCAATGAGGTCTCCAAACTGAGGGATTCGGTTACCAATGCGGAGTTGGAAAACCGGTTTCTCGAGGATAAGAAGAGATCCTCGATGCAGATACTCGAGGTCCTCAATGAACTGACCCTGCTGTTGCCGGATGATACCTGGGTGAACCATTTCGAGATCCGTGATGAAAAGGTACACATTCATGGGCAATCGGTCGCATCCGCCGTACTGATACCGCTGATCGAATCATCCAAACTGTTTCAAAATGTCTCTTTCCGCTCCCCTGTGACCCAGAATAAAAAGAACAAAACAGAGCGCTTTCATATCTCAGCAGAGTTGATCTCCAGCCAGGCGGGGGATGAGACATGACCAATGCAAGCTGCAACTGCGGTTGGGGGAGGGGTGAATGATTGATTCCCTGACGCCCACACAGAGTCGTCTGCTGGCAATGGGCTTGCTGCTGTTGTTGGTTGGTGCAAGCCTGTTTGCGGTGATCTATCCGGTGTGGACACTGAACAGTCACTATGATGAGACGATCAGCAATCATCAGCATCAGATTCAGCTCTATCAACGGATCTATTCACAAGCGGACCACTACCAGTCTGAAGAGGCCCGTCTGAAACGTGTCCGACAGTCGGATCGACGCTATCTGCAGAGCAAAACCGATTCGCTGGCGAAGGCTGAATTGCAGCGTCGGGTTAAAGGCGTTGTCTCATCCAACAAGGGTGAAATTCTCAGTACCCAGATCATCAGTAACGATCAGGAGGACGGTTTCAGTCGGGTGGCGATTCGCGTACGCATGAAAAGCACTCTGGAAAACAGTGTCTCGATATTCCACAAACTGGAGAGCGAAAAACCCTTCCTGTTTGTCGATGAGATCGTGATTCGAAGTCGACCGATTGCCAGACGTCGCTTGCCCGCCAACAAAAAGATCAAGCAAACCCTTGAGCTGTTGGATATCGACTTTAAACTGGTAGGTTATATGAAGGGGCAGGATTCATGAGTCCCTGGAAAACCTTTTTTAACCTGCTAACCCTGTTGCTGCTGGTTGTCATCGGTCTGGCATCCGCGATGATTATCTATCAATGGCAAAATCCGCTGGAGGTGGATGCCTTGGAGAATCATCAGGCCAACCCCGCTTCGAAGCAGACAGCAAAAAAGGCCTCACTCACCCGATTCAATCCTCCATCGATGACGGTCTATCAGGAGATCACGGATCGACCTCTGTTCAGGGAGGGCCGGGTACCTCCCGCAGAGCCAGAGAAGGAGGTCAGCAAACCCGTCGTTCGACAGACACCGTTGAAGCTTAGGCTGGAAGGGGTTGTGATAACTCCTAAGAATCGGGTTGCTGTGATCCGGGATCTGAATAGTAACAGGTTGCTGCGGGTCGCCCAGGGTATGAGTCAGAATGACTGGAAGCTGGAATCCGTGGATCATTCATCCGCGACCGTTGTACGTCGGGGTAAAAAACATAATCTTGAATTGAAAGTCGAGAAGGATCAGAAGACCAGGCCGCCTAAGAAGGGGCTTCCATTCAGGCCTTCCAATAAATAGCAGCCTGAAGTGGATTGAGAAATCTAGTAATTCCAATTCCTCTATCTATCAGATTCAATCAGATCTAACTGAGAGTTCGATCAGGGCGTCGAAGGTAGTGTAAGAGTGTCTCAGCCGGCATTTGGATAGTTGGTGGTCAACACTCAGATCATACAGAAGAATGATTTATCACTGTCGTACCAAGTGGAATCATAAAAAACCTCCCGGAGTCGTTTCCGGGAGGTTGATCAAGCACAGTTTCTACTAGAATTTATACGATGCGATCAGTCGGGTATGAGATTGTGTTCTATCCACTGTTCCATCATATTCACTGGTACGATCTGCATGGAACAGCTTTAACATGAGATCTTTGATAGGTTTGTAAACAATAACCAGGTCGATTTCTTCCGCATCCGTTTGTGCTGCAGTTCCAGCGCCGCCATAGCCAAGCGTATCGGATTCACCGTAGTTGGCATAGGCAAGCATCGCGAACAGATTCTTCATGAAGTTGTATTTCACGCCGATTTTGTATGCACTGACATTTTCTCGATAAGCATTGCGTGAAAAAATTGTGCTCGTGTAGGCAGGATCACCTCCCCATGAGTTGAACATACCTGTGTCACCGCTCGATTTGTTATAGGCTGCAAATGCCATCCAGCCTTTACCCTTGACAACCGCTTTGAGACCGAACAGGTTGTAGTCAATTCCATCAGTGAAGCCGCGAAATCCCTTCTCTTCAATCAGGTTGCCGGTATCGCTTTGTGTAAGGAATTGTGCCGATAGTCCAAGCTTGAATTGTTGAATCTTGAATCCTGTATTTCCATCAACATAAAGCGTGTTTGATATATCATCGGCATAGTAATTCCAAACTGAGATTTTCGTACCCTTGATACCGTTGTAGGAAGCACCTAAAACGGTGATGCCATTGGTATCCTCATCAGTACCCAGCGCTGCCTTCGAGACACTGAGGAACTCCGCCTGCTCCAATGCTACCGGACTGAAGGAGGCACCAGCGGTCCGGGTTGCCTCACCAATCAAGCCGTAATCGGTTGCTGCACGGGCACCGAAAGACATTTGAGTAACCTGATCCAGACTCACGCTGAATCCAGGTAGCGCGTCACTACTTACTCCAAAAGCCGTATGAAAGTTGGGCATTGTGCTGTATGCGAGAGTTGTTAAAGGTGTTTTATACAGCTGTCGCCCGCCATTAACGGTGAAATTGTCACGAGTGTAGTTGAGATAAAACTCTCCCATGTGAGACTTTTCCTGACCATCGTCTGTTACAAACATACCGCGAGCGAGTCGTTTGTCGCTATCGGCGGCTGCATCGAAATCAGTCAGGTTAAATAGATCCCCGGCATTGTAGAAACCCACGCCCAGTTTTGCCTGGTGCCAACCTGGCGTCAGGTATTTGAGTTTTATCAGATAGGAAGAGCCCTCTGAAGGGTCATACCCATTACCGGCATCTCCCAATATATGCATGGCCTTCATGCTGAAATCCAGTTTTCCGCTGTTGTCGGTAGGTGCTTCAGATTCAGCAACAGCCTGTCCGATAAACAAACTACATCCCAGTACGGTCATTATTTTTAAACTACTTTTTTTCATTTATTGCTCCATTAATTCTATGTTCAGTAGAACTGTACGGTCGATGATGAATCCATCGGTACCGTAGACAAGAGATTGGTAACGCAATAAAGAATCGATCAGAAATACATCAGCGCGCTGGCGAAATTACATGAGAACAATTGGGTACGCTTTAATTAATAATTATTGTGAAAAGCCAATTCTTATAGCCCAATCGACTAATGCTTGTTATTCACTTACGATCTGATGAGTAAAATGCAGAGCCAGACATGCAGAACTTCACAATGTATGCGCCATGCACGTTCAATATTCGTCACCAATCGTTAGATCTTCGAAAAGACATACAACAATACAAACGAAGTCAGAACAACATGAAACTTCTAGGAATTTCCGAAGCACTGCTTATGAGAAGGAACTTTATAAATTCTTTTTTTCTCAGAACTTATACTCACACAAATCGGATTCAGTTGATAGCAATAATCCCGATTTAATTGACCCAACTCAGTTGGGTTATGGTTATAGGTCCAGGTAAAACATGACCCACTGTTAGTGAGGCACGAATAGGCACTGCCGTTACAGCATGCAGAGAGGAAAATGGTCTCCTTTGAAGCGCTAAGTTTGATATTTAACTTTTAACCCTTTGCATGGGATGGTCTTCCCTATGACCTATTTCAACAATACAGCCAAACAAGGCTGTGAGATTGTTTCTCAATTGGTCGGCAGTTCCAGCCAAATTTTAGGGCGTCGTCTTATATGAGATTGGCTAAGTCTGATCTGGAAGCATACGGCACTTTTCTGTTTGCAAACTCAGGCTGCACTGTTATTTGTATATCCGATGGTGAGATCAGACTGTTGATAATTCTAGTCAACTAACACCATCAGGTAGTTGCCGAATAGTGTCGCAATTCAGATGTTGGCAGGGGTGTCACGAAGGGGTTTTGTAGTAACGCTTTTGCTGGCTTAACGAACATCAGTGGCAGGTCAATTTCCGACTAAATTGATAGTGTTCTTTCCCTTGCCATGTTTCCGTATAATCCACCTCATAACGGATCGCCGCAGCATTTGGTAGAGTCCATTGCCATCATCAATGGTTCTGTCTTTATCCTCCCACTTGATCGATCTGCTGGTTGATTCGCGTCAGTTGCCCATGTTGCATGTCTAAATTGTGTGCCTGATAGGAAGATGCAATAGGCTGTGGTGATAGACAAAGGTATACGTAACTAATTGATACTATGGGTATAATGTACAACACAAAAGAAATTAACGTGCTATTCGTCTGCATGGGCAATATATGCCGCTCTCCAACCGCACAGGGTGTGTTTCGCGATATTGTGGCAAAGGCGGGCCTGAGTGACAGAATCCTGACCGATTCCGCTGGAACCATCGACTACCATGCGGGTGGCAAACCGGATCGCCGGGCTCGGGAAACCGCCAACAAGCGGGGGATCGACCTGAGCGATCTGCGTGCCCGCCAGGTTAGGTTGAGCGACTTCGATCAATTTGACTATGTGTTGGCTATGGATCGCTCAAATTATGAGGACTTGAGGGCTCTCTGTCCGTCTGGAGAGGAGCATCGGCTGCACTTGTTCATGGATTTTGCCCCCGGTCGAAAAGAGCAGGAGGTACCTGATCCCTATTATGGGGGGGCTGCCGGCTTTGAAAATGTTTTCGATATGGTTGAAGAGGCATCCCTTGGGCTGCTAGAACATATACGCCAGCATACGCTTATGCGCTAAACCTGGATGGGTTTCAGTTTGGATTGGTCCCCAATCCAGCACTTTCAGACAGACTATAGAAAGCCCTTGAATGAGGTTTGCTTGAATCCAGCTTTGTTCAGTCAGTCAGAGGAGGGGCCTCAGCCCCTCCTGACCATCACAACTTCAGGAATCAATCCCTGCTCGCGTCGACAACCTTGGCATCCGCATTGGCTGTAGGCTTCTTGGTCTCAACCTGAACGGATTTGGCTGCAGGCTGAGCACGACTCTCCTGTGCCTTTTCAATAGTGGCTTTGGCTTCCGGCTTCGCCGCTTGCGGCTTAGGTGGAGTCTTGGCTTCCGTTTTCGCGATTTGTGGTTCTGTAGTTGCTTTTGCTTTCGCCACTTGTGATTCGGTGGTTGCTTTCGCTTTCGGGGTTTCAGCCTTGGGGCTTTCCGTCTTGCGCTCTTGAGCCACCGGTTTGGTCTCAACCTGTTGAAGCTTTACCGCTTTGGGTTTTGGCTTTGGTTTGACAGCATTCTCAACCGGCTTTTTCCGCGCAGGGGCCTGAGTTGCCTTGGCTTCCGCAGGCTTCTCCTTAAGCTCGGTTTTAGGCTTGGTTGTCTCAACCTGTCCAGCTGGTTTGGCCGGCTTGGTTTTTGGCTCAGCAGGCTTTGATTCAGCGCTGGTTGTTTCACGCTTTTTCGCCGGCTTGCGCTCAGCCGTCGGCTTGCGTTCAGCCGTTGGCTTGTTGTCTGAACTTGCCTGAGAATCTACCGGTTTGGCTGCAACAGGCTCAGACTGGGGAGGTTTGGCTTGCTGCTCAGGTTGAGGTTTGGCTTGCTGCTCAGGTTGAGGTTTGGCTTTTGGCTTCTCTTTCGGAGCCGCTTCGGCCGTTTCAGCAACCCGATCAACCGGTTGAGGTTTCTGTTTCGCCTCAACCCGGCTGTTGTCATCCCGCGACTCGCTCTGCTGCTTTGCCTCGGCTGGTTTTCCACCTTTGGCGTCTCTGGGTGCGGCCGGTTTCTTCTGCGCCCTGGGCTGTCGCTTCGGTTTCTCCTGACTCTTCTCTTGAGCCTTCTCCTGCGCTGGTGCCTCCGAAGTCGCTTCGGTTGCACCATTGTTCACTGCGGTCTGTTCACTGTTGCGTTCAGCAGCAGAGCGCCTTCTGCGGCCACCCCGACGTCCACGTCTCGACTTCGGCTTGCTCGTTGCGGCTTCCGTGTTCTCTCCTGCAGCGGCGGCTGCGGCCGGTGTGGCCTGTTCCTGGGCCTTCTTCTCCTGGTTGGCGCGCTTGTCGGTAGATCCACCCGCTTTGTTGCCGCCACGCCGTCTGTTGGACTGTTTGTCCTGGTTTCGGTTGTCACCACGACGCTCGCCACCGGCGGATTTTCCACTCCGTCCCCCAGGCTGAGAAGTGCGTCGACCTCGACGGTTGCTCGCGTTGGAGCCGGACTGTTGACGGGCAGGGGCCTTTTTCTCTTCAACTTCAGGCTCTGCAGGTTCTGCCTCTTTGGAGGTAAAGATACTGAAAATCTTTTTCAGAAAACCGCTCTCACCAGCCTGGCTGTCGGCTGCCGCAGGCGCCGGTGGCTCGGCTCTCTGAGGCGCCGGGCTTGCCGGAGCGATCGACTTCACAGCTGGCTGTTCGGATTTAACCTGCTTGGCGGTGATGTACTCCGCTGTTTCAGTCGCTTCTTCAGAGACCATCTTGTAGCTTGAGACACTATCGTCTTCATCCGGCAGGTCACTGGCGCGGATCCGGTCAATCTGGTAGTTGGGTGTCTCCAGATGGATATTCGGAATGAGAACAACCTCGATCGACTGGCGCTTCTCGATGTCATGAATCATCTGGCGCTTTTCATTCAGCAGGAAGGTGGCCATATCCACTGGCAGCTGGGCCATGATACGACCGGTATTCTCCTTCATCGCCTCCTCTTCGATGATTCTCAGCACCGAGAGTGAGAGGGATTCAACACCGCGTATCGTGCCGTGTCCTTTACAGCGGGGACACGCCAGTTCACTCGCTTCTCCAAGGGAGGGGCGCAGGCGCTGCCTTGACATCTCGAGCAGACCAAAGCGGGAAATCCTGCCGATCTGAACCCGAGCCCGGTCCTGTTTCAGTGCATCTTTGAGGCGATTTTCCACTTCGCGCTGATTGCGGGAAGGTGTCATGTCGATGAAATCGATGACGAACAGGCCACCCAGATCCCGCAGTCTCAGTTGACGGGCGATCTCATCAGATGCTTCCAGGTTTGTATTCAGCGCAGTCTCTTCGATGTCGGCGCCTTTGGTTGCCCGGGCGGAGTTGATATCGATTGAAGTCAGGGCTTCGGTATGATCGATCACGATCGCACCACCGGAAGGCAGACTGACTTCCCGTTGAAAGGCTGATTCGATCTGGCTTTCGATCTGATAGCGGCTGAACAGGGGGACTTCATCATCGTAGTGACGCAGCTTTTTGCTGTATTGCGGCATCACCTGGTTGATGAAACGCTCCGCCTGACTGTAGACATCCGCGTCATCGATGACGATCTCGCCAATATCTGCCCGCAGATAGTCCCGGATGGAGCGAATGATGACATTGCTCTCCTGATAGATCAGAAACGGGGCAGGTTTTTCAGCAGAGTGCTCGATGGCATTCCAGAGTTGGATCAGATAGTCCAGGTCCCACTGTAACTCTTCGCTGTTTTTGCCAACACCGGCGGTGCGAACGATCAATCCCATATCTTCCGGGATCGTCAGTTCACTCATCGCTTCCCGAAGCTCGGTACGGTCCTGGCCCTCAATTCTGCGTGAGACGCCGCCAGCCCTGGGATTGTTCGGCATCAAGACGAGATAGCGACCGGCCAGTGAGATGAAAGTGGTCAGCGCCGCGCCTTTATTGCCACGCTCCTCCTTCTCGACCTGAACAATGACCTCCTGACCCTCTTTCAACGCCTCCTGGATATTGACCCGTCCCGAAGACTCCCTGGCTTTGTTGGTAAAGTAACTTCTGGAGATCTCCTTGAGGGGTAAAAAGCCGTGACGTTCTGCGCCGTAGTCGACAAATGCAGCCTCCAGGCTGGGTTCGACACGGGTGATACGCCCTTTGTAGATGTTGGCTTTTTTCTGTTCCCGACCGGGAATTTCGATATCGAGATTAAAGAGTTTTTGGCCATCGACGATGGCAACACGCAACTCCTCAGGTTGAGTTGCGTTGATCAACATACGTTTCATATTGTGTTATCCGTGCAGCCGCCCGACATCCCATCCCATTGAGCAAAGTGACACACCATCATGAGCAGGCATTACGAATACCTGCTCGGTTCTGGAGCATCACTCAGCAACCTCCGGGGCTGGGAGGGTGTTCCAAACCAGAAAACTAGCTCGGACGGCTGAAAAACTGTTAAAGTTCGCCGCTCGGGATCTGCTAATGACCGAACTGATCAAGGCGCTCAGAGCTGGGAGTGTGACATGGATTTTTTTATTGGCCCGGTAATAGCTTCCAGGGCCAAATCCGAATTCGTCGGATTGACACTCGATATCCACTCTGGCGCGGCTGTGAGGGTTCAGATTCAGAGCCAGGTCCCAGCGGCACCTGTGCGCTAAGCTGGTAATCCGGGTTGCACAAACGAGATATCGGGCTGCAACACCGCTTACTGACCGCGCGGGCGTCGGCTGCAATGAAGTTCAATAACTTGCCGGCGCCTGAAAAACTGAATTGAATATAGCAATCTTCACACCGAACATCAATCTTACAATGCAATTAAATCGGCGCTAAATGTCAGAATCAACAAAGAATTCTTCAACGGTTAGATTCATTGACATCACTCAGGAAGAAGCCGGGCAGCGAATCGACAACTACCTGATGCGGCAGCTGAAAGGGGCGCCGAAAAGCTATGTCTATAGAATCCTGCGAAAAGGTGAGGTACGGGTCAACAAGGGCCGGGTAAAAGCCCACTACAAGCTCAATAGTGGCGATTCGATTCGCCTGCCGCCAATGAGGCTCTCCACAAAACCTGATAAAGGGGGCAGGATTTCGGATAATCTCCTCGATCTGCTGAGAAATGCGGTCATCTACGAAGATGACCGGATTCTGGTGGTGAATAAACCCTCGGGCCTGGCGGTACACGGCGGCAGCGGTGTCAATTTCGGTGTTATCGAGATACTGCGCCAGCTGCGACCCGATGAGAAGCATCTGGAGCTGGTCCACCGGCTCGATCGGGATACCTCAGGCTGCCTGCTGATCAGCAAGAAGCGCAGTGCCCTGCGTACTCTGCATGAACTGATTCGTGAAAATCGGATCGATAAAAGATATCTCACCCTGCTGCAGGGCAGTTGGCGTAAAGGGGTACAGAGCGTCGATATGCCGTTGAAGAAGAACACCCTGCAGGGTGGCGAGCGCGTGGTGCGGGTGGATGCTGAGGGGAAACCTTCCAAAACCATCTTCAGACGGGTGGAACGGTTCACCGAGGCAACGCTGGTCGAAGCGGAATTGATTACCGGTCGAACCCATCAGATTCGTGTGCACAGTCAGTGGTTGGGATCACCAGTCCTCGGCGATCAGAAGTATGGCGATGCCACGGCCAACCGGGCATTCAGAGACAAAGGTCTGAAACGGCTGTTTCTGCATGCCTACAAAATTGGCTTGCGTTGGCCTGGTGAGAGGCAGTCGATGGTGATTGAGGCGCCGCTACCTGAGGCGCTCTCCCAGGTTTTGGCAAAACTTAAGGATTAACATGAATTTTGAGTTGTTAATATTTGATTGGGATGGGACTGTAATGGACTCTGAAGCCCGAATCATCTCCTGTGTCGCGGCCGCTGTGCGGGACTTGGGGAAGCCAGTGCCGGATACCGAATCGATCAGCAATATCATCGGTCTGGGTTTGAAAGAGGCGGTTAACCAACTCTTTCCCGATGCGGATGATGAGCTCCATCTGCAGATCGCAGCCCGTTATCGGGTACACTTTTTCAGTGACGAGGAGGCGCCGTCACAACTGTTCGAAGGGGCCCGCGAAACCCTGCAGGAGCTCTCCGGTCGAGGTCATATGCTGGCCGTAGCGACCGGCAAAGGACGTCAGGGACTCGATTATGCATTGGAGACTACCGGTCTGGGTGATCTGTTCCACCTGACCCGATGTGCGGATGAGACATTTTCCAAACCCCATCCGGAGATGCTCAACCAGATTCTCGAATTGAGTGGCATGGATTCACACCAGGCGCTGATGATCGGTGACACGGAGTACGACATGGAGATGGCGCTGAACGCCGGTATGTCCTCTTTGGGGGTTACCTATGGTGTTCATGCAGCGGATCGTCTACGAAAACACAATCCGCTGGATTGTATCGATGATATTGCTGAGTTACCGAAATGGCTTGATCGATATCCTAAGAGTTAATATCCAGGATAAATAAATATTCTTTAATTACAAATGTTTGTAAGGTTTTTTTAATGTCAGATAAAATGCAAGAGGAACAGCGTCATCAATCTGAACCCAGTCAGTGGGAAAGAGATCTGCTCAACCAGATGGTGATGGCAACCGTGGCGGAAAACCGCAAAAGTCGTCGTTGGGGCATTTTCTTTAAACTTCTCACCTTCGCCTATCTGTTCATCATTCTGGCGATGTTTCTCTGGTCAGATAAACTCGAGGTGGACCAGACCAAAGCGACTGAGCACACCGCATTGATCAATGTGAAGGGGTTGATCTCCTCAGAGACCAAAGCCAGCGCCGATAAGGTGGTCACTGCACTGCGTGACGCCTACGAGGATGAGAAGACCAAGGGGATTATTCTGCGCATGAACACACCGGGTGGCAGCCCGGTGCAGTCCCGTTACATCAATCGGGAGATCGGCAGGCTGAAAGAGAAGCATCCCGACATTCCTGTCTACGCCGTTGTCTCCGACATCTGTGCCTCTGGCGGCTACTACATCGCTGCGGCAGCGGATAAGATCTACGCGGACGAAGGCAGTCTGGTCGGCTCCATCGGTGTATTGATCAACGGCTTCGGTTTCGTCGATGGCATGCAGCAACTTGGCATTGAGCGACGCCTGCTGACGGCGGGAGAGAACAAAGGCATGCTCGATCCATTCTCCCCCCTGGAACAGTCTGATAAAAGTCATATCCAGCAGATGCTCGATCAGCTGCACAGTCAGTTTATCGAGACGGTCAAAGAGGGTCGCGGCGATCGCCTCAAAGTCGATCAGCACCCGGAAATTTTCAGTGGGCTCTTCTGGAGTGGGGAAGAGGCGCGCGAACTCGGTCTGATCGATGAGTTCGGCAGCAGCAGTTATGTGGCCAGAGAGGTAATCGGCGCTGAAGAGATTGTGGACTTCACTCAGAAGGAGGAGGTCTGGGATCGCCTGGCGCGCAACCTGGGAGCCGGTGCTGCTTCGGTTTTCGCCAGTATGGCAGGGCTCGGAGAGGGCCTCACGATCCGCTGAAATCAGTGCTGATGGCTGACCTGCCTGGTGAAAGGGCGGGTCTGGCTAACCGTTCAACCGATCCCATTTCTGTTTATAGCGGCTATCCAGCAGGGATAGCTGCTGATCCAGTTGCAGCAGCTTCTGTTTGTCTGGATAGGGATGGTTGTGTTGCTGATACCACGCCTCCAACTCTTTTTTCATCGCTTCCCGCTGATTGAAGATCGAGCCGATAGCACCTTTCAGGCGGGTCAGTTGATCGCTCTGCAGGTCGCTGATGGCGTAGCGGACACCGGTCTCAAAGATTCGGGTTCCGCCACCTTCACGGACCGTCTGCCAGAGTTGTTCGCTGGTGTGGATCTGCACACCGGCGAGATAGTCGATACCATAATCCTTGAAACCCTCCAGCCAGGGGGTGGTCGGCCCCATCAGCACTACTTGCGCTTCGCTCGACAGTTCGGCCAGACGGGGGAAGGTCTTGTTGATCAATGTGGTGGCACTGAGAAATACCCACTGCGCATCCCTGAGGAGAAATTCCGCCGCCGGATCCGGCAGATCCTCTGCGCTTGGATTGCGCTCCAGAATGGTCAGTTCGAAATCATCATCAAGCAGTTGTTCGATACCCGGATAACGACCGATTACCACCACCTTTTTTCCCGTTAGCTGAGGTTTGAAATGCTCAAACACGGCAAGATTGGCGGAGCCTTGCGGGAACAGGGGAGTGGCGGAATCCGTCAACGGATTATGCCTGTTGATCTCTGCGTTGAGCGCCGCCATGCCAATTGCCGCTTCGTGCTGATTCCAGGATTTCACCCAACCAGCCAGCTGTTTCAGATTGCGGCCAACCAGGGTGCCGGACCAGGGCAGGACCCTGGTCATGCTCCCGGGACTCATCGCCAAACCGGTTGATGAGCGGCTTCGCACCAGTGTCCAGGTAAGTCCGATCTGGACCTCTTCGACCTTGCCGTGATCAGTAAGCTGATCGAGAAGCCACTCATAGAGTGACCAGGGGTGATGAGCATTCATGGAGACTCCTGTAATACATATTCCACCGGTTGCTGTCGTTCGTAGCAACGCAGAAGGCTGCTGAGGGCCTGCTAACATTAATCTTTGAATGCAAATATCAATCCAGTGCTAAACCGTTGAATCCAAGTGAGTGCGACTGGAAATCTTTGTCGCTATACCGACAAAGCCGACATCTGTGTCACGCTGTTTCGGACACGCAGAGAGGGTTATATCGCAGAGGATTATCAGCCGTTATTCTGCTAAGCCAAGCAGATCCGTCATCGACTCAACAGATCCTGGGCAGGGGATCATCCTCAAGCTCATCAAGAATGCGTGATCCGCCCAGTTCGGTATGCAGTACGACAAAGGGGTCGTTGGTTTCAGTTTCGCCAATGATCCTGGCCTCTTCACCGCCGGGCAGTGCCTGCCAGCGCTGCAGTGCCTGATCGGCCTGATCGGCTGCGATGACGGCAACGACGCGCCCTTCGCAGGCCAGATAGAGTGGGTCGTAACCCAACATGTCGCAGACTGAGACGACCGGGTCCCGCAGCGGAATGGCCGATTGATCCAGGTTGATACGCAGGCCGGTGCCACGACAGAGTTCATGGGCCACGGTTGCCAAGCCACCACGGGTGGGATCACGCATAAAGCGAAGTCCCGGCAAATCCAACAGTGCCTGGGTTAAGGGTAAGACACTGGCTGCATCCGACATCAGGTCACCGCGCAGACCAAACTGTTCGCGAGCCAGCATCACAGCAATCCCATGATCGCCTACCGGTCCGCTGACCAGCAGTCGGTCCCCCGGTTGGATCTGCGACATACCCAGGGTGAGATCGGTTGTCTTGATCCCGATACCGGTGGTCGCCAGGTAGACACCACCCCCTTCACCCCGTCGGACAACCTTGGTATCTCCCGCCACAACGGCCACACCGATGGCTTTGGACGCTTCAGCGATCGAGATGATGATTCGCTCCAGCGCCTCCACTTCAAAGCCCTCCTCAATAAACGCGTTCAGGCTCAGATATTTGGGTATCGCACCGGAGACTGCCAGATCGTTGGTTGTGCCATGCACCGCCAGTGAACCGATGTTGCCACCCGGAAATTCGAGCGGCTGTACCGTGAATCCGTCGGTGGTGAAGAGCAGTTCACCTTGTCGGTCGAGGGGGAGGGTGACCGCATCCGCCTGAACATCGAGGGTCGGGTTTTTCAGATGTCTGGCAAACAGCATTTCGATCAGTTCACGCATCAGCCGGCCGCCGTTGCCGTGGGCCAAAGAGATGTGTCTATCAGGTAGGTTCATAGGGTCAAGCCAGAATGCAGATGGTCGGAACTCGGTCCGGGGAAGGGGATAGGGGGAGAACCTTAAATTGTTTTTTCGATTTGAGCAAAGTGCGGTAAAAAAACCCCGCCACAATGGCGGGGTAAGTAAGACTTTTCGATCTTATTATTCAGCTGGTGCTGCAGGAGCCGCCGGTGCAGCCGGTGCAGCGTAAGGATAGCCATAACCATATCCGGGATAGCCATAGCCGTAACCAGGATAGCCATAACCATAGCCAGGATAGCCATAGCCGTAGCCAGGATAGCCATAACCATAGCCGGGATGGCCGTAATAGCCAGGATATCCCCAAGGACCTGGGCCATACCAATCATCATCATCAAACCAATCAAAAGGTCCCCAGAACGCCTGGGCAGGCAGAGTGGCAAGCAGTGCAGAACCGGCAGCAGCTGCAATCAAAGCGGTTTTTAAGGTTTTTTTCATGGCGATTCTCTCCTTCGTTACTCATCTGTTATGTTTGGGAAGAGCGGGCCGTCGACTCCCAACATGACTTTTTCGTTGGTTGAATGGTTCACTACCTTCGCGGTACCTCCATGAACCTGATTACTACTATATGCCAGAGTGAGAAAAAATGGTTGATCTAAATCATAAAATTACCGACTATTAATATAACGCTTTTAGAGTAACGTTTTCAGCTCTTCAAAAGCTGTCGCGATCTGCTCTTCGGTATTGTAAAAATGGGGTGAAAAACGGATTCCGCCACCACGGTAGGCACACATCACTCCCTTTTCCATAAGTGATTGATAAAGAACCTGATTATCCTGATCAGGTAGCATAAATGTAACAATTCCTCCACGCTGCTCCGAAGCTCTGGGAGTGATCAGCTGATAGTCGTTGGCATCCACCTGTTGGATGGTGAAATCGGTCAATCGCTGAATGGCTGCAGCAACCTCATTCAACCCCAGATTCAGCAACAGGGAGAGACTGCTGTGCAGGGCATGGATACCCAGCATGTTCGGGCTACCACACTCAAATCGGCGGGCCGTATCGGCCGGTCTCCAATCGGTCTGATCAAAATCCCCCACGGCCTCGACCATATGCCAGCCGAACTCGCTCAGTTTCAGCTGTTCTCTGAGCGACGGCCGACAGTAGAAAAGTGCCAGACCCTCCGGGCCGAGCATCCACTTGTGCCCATCGGCGACCACCACATCGGCCTGACAGCTTTGTACATCGAACGGCACGGCCCCGAGGCTCTGAATCGCATCGACGACAAAAACAATCCCCTTGGCCTGGCAGTAATCTCCCAAAGGTTCCAACTGCAACCGCCGGCCGCTCGCATATTGGATGGAGCTGACCGAGAGTAATCGGGTGCGACTGTCACACAGGGCCAGCAGATCCGCTTCCGGCTCCTGGCTTCCGGCCAGATCGAGTAAGCGGACTTCCACACCCTGGCTCTGCAGGGATTGCCAGACAATCCGGTTGGAAGGGAACTCCTGGGCAATCGACACGATATTGTCACCAGTCTGCCAGGTCAGACCATAGGCGATAAATGAGAGCCCCTCGGAAGTACTTTTCAGCAGTGCGATGTCATCAACAGCCGGTGCGTTGATCAGCTCCGCCATCCGTTCGCGCAGGGCGCTCTCTTTGGCCAGCCAGTGGGGATAGTTCTGTGAGCCCTGGGTGCCGTTTTCCCGGGCAAACGCCTCTACTGCGGCAACCGTGGATTGGGGCCAGGGGGCTACCGCCGCATGGTTCAGATAGATAATCGCCGGATCCAGTGCAAATTCTGCCATGTTCACCCCTGATTCAATTGCAGTGCTGTCTCGTCGCAGGTCATCGAACGCCTATGCCAGGCCGATGAAATCAGCCGATTATGACCTGAAATGTCATTGGATAGGAGTTAAAAACCTGAAACCCCGAAAAATTAGCCTGGCTTAGGTTAGAGAGCAGGGTGCCGATTCGGCATGAGCGATAGAGAGAAAATTCAATAAAAACAATCAAATAATAGGGTTTGGCGAGGTTTCATTGTGAACAGAAAGCAAAAAAAGTATGAATTTGTGCAAAATTTACTAGTTTAATACTTTAGAACTTATTAATATTGCCGATATCTAAGAGTAGAAAGGGACTTTATTGGGTTTTTCGGATTTGGTATGGATTGAGGATTGTCAGTGCCAAAACCTTTTTTAAACGACATTATGTATTTGTGACTAATACGCGAGTAGTGAGGTGTACTATGTCATTTCTTAATTGCAAACTGTTGCGCCGCTTTGTTTCTCTAGCTGGCGTTCTCCTGATCGGTGGTATGTTACTCGAAGTGATGGCTCATCTTTTGATGAGTGACGTCAATCTGTTGGTCATCCAGCCGATCGCGCTGGGTATGGTACTGATCAGTCCTGTGATCATGCTGATGGCCGTTGTGGTTGCACTGATTCCTGGCGTCAGATTGAACGACTGCATTCACTAGAGAGAACCTGAAAGAGAACAACTCTTAAAAGACTCTTTTGGGTTTGGAAGGGAAGCCAACTGTTACTATGGCTGACAGGGTATCCTTTGGCCACCATTTCCTTCCCTCTAAAATACTCTCTTCAGTTGATACAGACTTCAGGTCGGTAGGTTATCCTATGCGTTGAAAGCCAATGCTGAGTTCTGACATTGAACAGTCAAACCTGGTTGTCTAAAAAATTCACATTCGACAGGGTAATGGCGCGGCAGGCTTTGATCTATAATCGGTTTTTCAATAAAGAAGAATAGGGGAGCTTTATGTCGATTTCGTTCAGAGGCGTGTTTCTATCTGCCGTGGTTGCCTGCCTGGTACTTTTTCATCCAACAGCATCGGCCGCCAAGGCCTGTAAAGGGATGAGCAAGTCAGCCTGCTCTGGCAATGCTAACTGCAGTTGGGTGAAGAGTTACACCACCAAGACAGGTGCCAAGGTCAATGCCTACTGTCGAACCAAATCCGGTAAGAAGAGCAGCAGCACGAGCACAACCAGTAAACAGAAATCAAGCAAAGACTCGGCGAAGAGTGTCAAGAAGGATAAAACCAAGAAGAGCAGCAGCGATAAGAGCAAACAGTCCAAAAGCAAGGCAAAAGTGACGGACAAAAAGAAAAAAGATAGCAAGAAAGACAAAAAAGATAGCAAGAAAGAGAAAAAGAAGAAGAAAGAAAAAAAGAGCAGTAAGAGCTGAATCCATAACCATGATTGGTTTAGTCAGGATTTCATCTGAAAATCTCCTGACAACATTTGACCTGTTCTGACAAAAGCAGAATTAATTTCTCGCAAATTGAATGCGTGCATATAGTGAACAGCTGAGGGTTGCTGGTTTTTGTCGACTTCCAGAGCCAGCAGGAAGCAGAGGTTACCAAGAGTAATCCAGGAGACGGGAACCGATGCAAATGACCCGCTTGGACTACGAACGAGAGAGTGGCTGTTTTTTTTCCTTGGATCTGTAACTACAAACTCGATTTCGTCCCTGTTGTTTTGCATCATACAAAGCACTGTCAGCAGCAGAGATAAGAAAGGTATCCGTATCACCATGCTGGGGGTAGGTGGCTACCCCTACGCTCACTGTGACCGACAATGACTGCATGTCCTCGAATTGAATCGGCAGGGCCGAAACTGTCAGTTTGATTCGTTCAGCAATTTCTTGGGCATCGTCCGTATCGGTTTCCGGCAGAATTATTGCGATCTCCTCACCCCCGTACCGGCATAAAAAATCAATTCCTCTCGATTCTTTGAGGAGTCGTTCACTTAACTTCCGCAATACCTTGTCCCCGGCAGGGTGGCCATAGGTGTCATTGATCAGTTTGAACTTATCGATATCAATGAGGAGTAGAGACAGTGGATGATTGAAGCGTGTCGAGCGGACAAGCTCATTCTCGAGATGTTCATGAAACATGCGACGTGTATAGAGATTTGTCAGACTGTCATGAGTGGCTAGCTGTTCAAGGAGATTTTGTTCCTGTTCAATTCGCTGACTGACCCGAGTGGCCTGTACAGAAAAGAAGGCGATCAATAACCCACCGAGTATAAATACTGAGATACCTACCGCGATTGCAGTACGTTCTATGACATTCATCTCATATGAAACATCAGCCAGTAGCGTCATTTCCGCTATGCTGCGTCCCCTTGCATCCTCAAGAGGCATAGAGAGCATCCAATAGGAGTGATCACCTCGTTCAACTTCGATTACATTGTTACCTGGCACGTGCTTCGCCTGTTTGAAGTGCTCGCTCAGTACCGGGGAGAGTTCTCCGTAAACCTCTGAACTCATCACCACATTAGGAAAACGATCCCAGTCCACGGTGCGTCCCAGAACGCGCATCCCGTCTTCCCATTTTTCACGATTCAAGTAGTTCTTTTGAATTGCCACCGCCACGTCGAAACCGAAGATATCCCTGAGACGATCAATAACGTGATCTATCTCCATACCCAGCTCAAGGTAGCCGATCAATCGCCCTGTTCGACTATCATGCCAAGGGGAAACCACCCGCAAAGTGAATGTTCCAAGAGGGCCGAGTTCTACACCGTACGACAGGGTACTATTTTGCTCCGCTCGCAATGTTGTTACGCGGTCAATTCTGTCTCCATGGCGCCCAGGTGCATGGACGCGTAGTAAATTTACTCTATCTGGCTTTGTGAAATAGAAATGGGTGACGTTGTAATCACGTTTCAGTTCCTTGAACAAGGCTTCTGTATCTGCCAACAATGCTTCTCTGTCATAACTCGCGAAGACTTCGCTTAATGCTTTGTCGCGAAGCAAGGCATTCATAATCGAGCGAAGTGCATTTGCATCATTTAAAACACTTTTCTCGTAATAGTCCTTCGCTACAGTTTGTGTTCGTGTCAGGCGTTCATGGATCAAGCCGTGACTTCGACTCTCCGACTCAAAATAGAACAAACTTACAGCCAATACCATGACCAGTAAGACGATTACCGCGACAAGAGGGGTTAGAAACCTTAAGCGAAGCGATGCTGCCTCATACTGAATGCCAGGATTGGTAGCATTGTGGTAATTAGTGGGAGGTTTTTCCATGCCTTAAATTCGCTTGAATCATTAATATACTGTTGGTAAGGCTCCAAATTCTGAGCCAAGCGGTCCCTCATCACTCCTATTGTAGTAGTAAGTATTGTCTTCCAGTAGAACTCGGTTTTCGATGAGTGGATAGGGAACTTCCGCTTAGGTAGGGGAGATGCCGGTCATCATTTCTGGGCTATGGGGAGTTCTACCTGGTGGCAGAAGTTCAGGGTTTTACTTTTGAATGACCGCTTTATACGATCAGGCCCCGACATAATCACCAAATAGGTCGGATCGCGAGTGAATCAGTGCACTTTAATAGTAATTTAACAGTTCTATCGATAAATCTTATGCCAGCCTGATTACAAGTCAACTTGTCCCCCCCTCGTGAGTGAGGAGGGGGTCAAGAGGTCAATCAGGCCGATACTCAAATAAACAGATTGACATCAGCCGTTGCAGCTCTGGGGAGGAAGCTTGCGGCGCCAACCCACTCTTCAATCTCGGGGATAAAGTCCTCCTTGCCGTAATCAAACAGATCCACTGTCATCTGGCAGGCAATCAACTTGACCTCGGCCTCGACACACAGCTCTCGCAACTGATCGATACGCGCAATGCCTTTCTGATCCATGGTCTTTTTCATCATGCCGGTGGCCATGTTTTCAAATCCTGGCACCAGTGTCATGATCGAGTTCGGCATCGGAATCTCCTTGCCTTTGATCCAGGTCGGTCCTTCCGGCAGCTTCATCGGCATCGCCGGGTTACCCAGGGGGCTGACTTTCAGATCGAGATTCTGTTTGAGCAGATTCAAGCCGTAAAAGGTAAAGAAGATCGATACTTCCCAACCCAAAGCCGCTGCTGTGGAGGCGAGGATGAACGGAGGGTAGGCCATATCCAATGTGCCTTTGGTGGCAATGATGGTCATCGAGGGAACATGATTCGCCTGCCGTTCTGCCATCTTTTCGGCAAAGCGCTGGTCGAACCACTGATTCATCTGTTCATTGGAAAGTTCGGAAACAGGTGCTGCACTACTCATTTTACAACTCCTAACTGTTTTGCAAATTACACTTCAGTAAGTTTGGTTAATCACCGTCGAGTCGATGATCAACCCTTACGAATTCTGAAAAAGAAGCCGTCCTCGACGGACTCGCTTGCGATCATTTCATTGCCCGTCTGTTGGCAAAAAGAGTCCAGATCCTTCACAGAGCCTGGATCCGTTGCCTTGATCTCCAGCACCTCTCCGGATGCCAGCGCCGAAATGGCCTTTTTTGTCTTCAATATGGGCAGTGGACAACTCAAACCTCGGGTGTCCAGGGTGTGTATGTTTTCAGTCATGACTTCTCTCCTCTAAGTTACTGTCAATCATACAAGATGACCGGTCGGTCAAGAGTGAGACCAAAAAAATGGGCCTCAAAATCAGTGTTTGCGCTCGATCCGAATGCTTTTGATTGCCGGACCCAAATTCCTCACCACATCAGGATCGTTACGGGTTTTAGCCAATAGAATCACGCCTTCGAGATAGGCCAGCATGGCCGTTGCCGTGGCTTTGGTGTCCAGAGGCGGGATCACTCCCTGTTCGGTAGCCTGCTCCAGTGCCTGGTGGAATCGGCTGCTGGCCTTGTCGAAAATGGCGTTCAAGCGGGATCGTATTACCTCGTCCCGGGTGCTTACCTCCAGGGCCAGATTGCCAAACAGACAGCCGGGCATGCGTCCTTCAAGGCTTTTTGCCGCCTTCTGCCAGTAGTAGACCGCATCCACCATATAGTCCAATCGCTCCATGGGGGGCAGGTCGTCATCGAAAGCTTCGGCGACGAAACCGTTGGCCCAGTCATCCGCCATATCATCGATCACCGCCATGGCGAGATCCTGCTTAGACTGGAAGAAGTGGTAGAAGCTGCCTTTCTGCACATTCGCCATGGAGCAGATCTCTTTGATACCCACATCCGCATAGCTGCGGCCATGAAACAGTTCACGGGCCGTGGCCAGAATCCGCTCTTTGGTGTCCATCTCGATACTCATGTGGCTCAGTATATTAGACCGGTCGGTCAAGTCAAGTTTTTTTGCCCTGATTTGGGGGAAACTTGAAAAATTTACAGGTCATCCCTATTTATCAATCAACGCAAAACAGTTTCCGGGAGTTTTAACAATGTTCGCAAGATTGAACGGTTTTGAGCGAAGCCTGACTGACAATTTCATGCAGTTGGAGAGTGAGATGGATCGCCTGTTTCAGGCAGCGGGTCTGAGAAGTCGGCATCAAACAGCCAACCATTCGACACAGCCACCAATGCATATTGGCTCCACCGAATCGCAGGTGGATATCTATCTTCCGGTTGCCGGCATCGATCCCAAGGCAGTGACGATTTCACTCGAGGGAAATCAAATGACCATCAGCGGACAACGGGATGTGGAGAAGAGTGAAAGCGCCAAACTGGTTAAAAACGAGCGCTTCGAAGGTCAGTTCCACTATCAGATCAATCTGCCTGACGATGTGGATCAGGAGCGGGTGGAGGCCAGCTATGAGCAAGGCGTTCTGCACGTGAAGATCGCAAGACGTGAAGCGGCAAAACCCCGCCAAATCACCATACAGTAAAACCGATTGTAGGAGAGCACCATGAGTCATCAACAAGAAGTTGTAGCCAAAGAGAAAGCAGTAGCGGAAAAGAGAGCAAACTCTTACCAGTCGGTACGCCCAAGAGTCGATATTCACGAGGACAAAGAGGGCATCACCTTACTGGCGGATATTCCAGGCGTCTCCAGAGAGGCCTTGGATATACAGATCGATAACGAGATTCTCTCGATTGACGGCCGGGTTGAACTGCCTGTGCCAAATGGCGCCAAAGAAGGGTATGCCGGCAATCAGACCACTCGTTATCAGCGTAGCTTCTCTCTGAGTAAAGAGTTGGATGGAGAGCAGGTGGAAGCCACCTTGAAAGATGGTGTGCTGGCTCTGCGTATCCCCAAACGCCAGGAGTTCAAGCCACGTAAAATAGAGATTCGCACCGCGTAAGCACCCCCCTCGCTTACCTTGCGGATAGTCGACCCCGGCCTGAGTGGATCAGGTCGGGGTTTTTTCATCGAAAGCTAGAAGCACTCGCCTGGGTTATGGCTATCCTGTGGATCTCAAATCTCCGCACACAGCCTCTGTTCAGTCATCGACAGGTTAGAGATTCCACACTGATTAAAAACGCCAGTCGATACCTGCTGTGATCTGGCGTCCCGGCAGGGGGGCAGTATCCTTTAGAACTGACAGGTGATTTTGGGCAAATTCATCCAGTAGGTTCTCGCCCTTGAGCCACAACTTCAACTCTTGGTCAGCGAGCTGCCAGTCGTGTTGCAGGTAGAGCGAAAGCCAGTTGTAGCCAGCTGTTTCCTCTTCCTGCGGTGCCAGATTGCGGGCTTTGGCCACCCGCTTGAAGCTCAGTTTGGCCAACCAGGCTTGCTGCTCGAATTGCACGCCTATTTCTGCACTGGCCGGTGCGGTACGTGGCAGATCCTCACCATCACTATCGGTTGCCCGGAGCAGATCGATCTGACCCCAGAAGGTTAAATCCGGTTGCGCTCGAAGCAGTGCCTGTCTGTTCTCATAGCGCAGAGAGCCGCCTACAAAATCCGCATCCGTCTGGCGAGTAAACCATACCTGGCTGATATGGAAGGGATCTATCAGGGCAGCGCCACTCTCGTCATAGCCACGATCCTGATAGATATAATCCGAGAAGCGATAGTAAAAGGTGGAGACCTGCATGCGATGGCTGTTCTGTTCCAACGTCAGGTCGAAATCGAGATTCAGGCTGCGCTCCTTGTCCAGTTCTGAATTGCCGAAAATATAGCTGTCTGTGGCGTGGTGAAAACCATTCCAGTACAACTCATCAACGCTGGGTAAGCGTTCGAGATAACTCAAGCTTATCTCCCAGCTCGGAGTTGCATCCATCGCCTGCTTATTCACGCCCAATGAGAGACTCAGGGTGTGATCGTTACGATCGTCGTAGTAATCGGGATCGAGACTGGTTGGATAGACCCACTGTTCCTGGATATTGTCAGGGTCAGCTTGCAGCTGACGTGATTGCCAGTGGATACCGGAAATCAGCTCATAGCTGTCACTCAACATGCGTTGAGCAACGGTCGAGGCCTGCCATATTTTGGATTGGGTGTCAGGCATCGGATGGCCATGACTGTAGGGCAGACCACGGTTCATCACATACTGTTCCATCGACTCCCCCAAGGGGCCTCCACTACGGAAGGCATCTTCAAAATCATCACAGGCGCCATGCTCATGACAGACTTTCAATTCACTGTTGACGTAGCTGATGCGGGACTCTCCCCACCACTCAGTCATGGCCCATGCCAGGTTCAAGGTGCCACGTTGTTGCTCTTGTCCGAACAGACCGTCTTTTCTGCCCCCTTCGGTTTCGTCATGCAGATAGTCGCTGCTCAGCAGGTCAAGGGTGATCTCGTCCAGCCAGAGAGGGTTGGGCAGATAACGGTATTTAAAACCCACATCATCCCGCTGCATATTGATGCGGGTGGCCTCCGGTGTGGCATTGGGAATGCCATAATCTTTTTCCAGACTGGTCCCATTGATTTGCAGTTCATTGCTTGAGTTGGGGCGCCAAGCCAGACTGAATTGTCCCTGGTCGGTGTTGACATCCGAATCGGCAATGGTCTCCCCATCACCGGATTTATAGGGATCGGACTCCTGCGTCAGACCACCCAACTGTAACGCCCAATGCTCGTTGGCCAGGCTGATATGGGAGTCCAGGCTATAGCTCTCTGCGTCTGAGCGGATATCACCGGAGAGTTCCCCTTTCAGGCCGGGCTCAGGGAAGGGGGCATCCAGGGCGTCACTGATTTTAATTACCCCACCAGCCTGGGCTGCATAGAGAAGTGAAGCTGGGCCTTTAAGTAGCTGAATACGCTCAGAGGCACGCGGGGCTACCGCAACAGCATGGTCCTGGCTCATGGCGGACAGATCGCTCAGCTGATTGTCATTGTGCAGAATTTTTACCCGATAACCGCTCATTCCACGGATCACAGGGCGGCCGACGGCTTCACCGTAACTGGCAGAGTCCACATTGGGCAAACTGTCCAGATAGCCACCCAAGGTAGAATTGGTCGCACCTTTGCGCAGGGATTCGGAATCCTGTGATTGTTGCGCATCACCCTGCGAACCGTAGACGGTGATCGAATCGAGCTTGTCGTCTGCCGAAGCGATTCCACTCAGCAGTGCGATGATGCTCAAACCTAGTTTTCTCATGACTCAGTACCAGATCTATCCCGGCACAGTTTTATGCCGGGACAGGTTACAGATTAACGATGGGTTTACTCGTGATCGTGGTCGTGGGCTCCACCACTGCCGATGATTGCCATCATGTCGGCATTGACACCTTCGGGCATCAGCAGCGATGCAGACCAGGTCGAGTGCTGATGGAAATCGCCGCCATGGGCATCCACCAGATAGAGGGTTTGAGTGTCGGGAATGAAGACCAGAACACCATCTTCACTGACACGGCCGATTGTGGTTCGGTCGCAATCACTGATCGTCACCACATCATCAAGGGTAACAAAACCCTGCAGCTCCTCAAGCGCACCCTCGTGCTCTTCGTAAAAGTAGACACGACCACTCTGGGTCAGAGCAAAGTGCACCAGTGCACCATGAGCATGCTCTTCGCCTCCAGTGCCTTCTTCTGCGCCAGCCTCTTGCTCAAGCTCGAACTCCAGGTAGGGATCGATATAGGCACGGCACAGCTGTTCACCAGCGGGTATGACTTCAGCAATCTCCTCTTCAAGCTCACTCTGCTTGGTAACAAAGGTGTTCAGCCGTTCAAGAGCGTTGGCTATGGCACTTCCCGCTTCGGGATCACGATACTCTTCCGCACTATGGGCAGCCAGTTCCTCATCATGAAGGTGAGTGAGTTGTACAAACTGGTCTGCATCAATGGGGTCGCCTGGGGTGTATGCCGGCACCATCAGCAGGTATTTCAGATCCAGCAGCTCTTCCGTACCGGAGAGTCTGAAATCCGGCCAATGAAAAAAGTGTCCGATGGTTGAAACATCGGTGATCTGCAGATTCTGCACGGCACTGTCCTGGCTGGCGGCCGCCATCTCATTGATGTCGGTGCGAGTCTCGGTTGTGCTGTCAAAGCTGTAGTAGGCTCCGGTGAGAGCATTCAGCATGATCAGCTGCATCTCGGCCGGCAGGCCTAAGTTGGCGTCATCATTGGATGAATTGTTGCTACTGGAACCACCACAGCCATTAAACAGAAATGCCTGAGTGCACAGTACGGATGCGAAGAATAGTTTTGAAGTGTGTTTCATTTTAACTCCAGTCAGGTCGAGTCTCCAAGCGGGTCTTAGAGACAGGCCTTTGTCGGTAGAGAGTTGTTCAACCGACCGTATCAACAGAATGAGATCCAGCGATCCGATAAAGCAGCGAACACTGAACGTGTACGAATCAGGTCAGGCTTTATCCTCGTTACAGAAGATCGAGGAAATCAGTGTGTTAGCTGAGCGAAGAGATCACGGAAGGTGAGGCGCGAGCCTCATAAAACGGCGAACTGTGCAGGGATGTTTTTGCGAGATGAAAGGTGGTTTCAGCCCTGTCCTGGGGAACATGGCTGATTTGAATCGCCGAGACACCTATGAAGTAGTGGTGTTTTTCCAGGCTTTTGAAAGTTTCACAGTACTCTTCATGGTCATGATCATGAAATTCATGAACTTCAGCATGCAGCAGGGTTGCGGACTGCGCCAGCAGAAACAGCAAGATCAAAACAGCATTAATGGAACGCTGTGATTTACAGTTAAAGTAATGACGGTTGATACATCTCATGGCATTGAATGCATTAGATTTAGTCTGCTGTCTTGTGGTGCGTGAATCCTGTTCAATAGGAATTGAATTCCGAATTAAGCAACATTATAACATTACATATTATGTCAACGATAGCTGATTTCTTGATACCAGATGGGTTGTGGCAATGCCTATCAGGGCACAGTTGTTTAACCATATCTACAGTGTGGTCAAAATGCGCTTTTGATTAATTCGACTCATTCCCCAATGATCTGAGATTGACTAACTCAGGTGCGCCACAGCGGGTCCAGCGTAACCAACGTTCGCAATGTGCTGTCGGAGGCAAGCTCCGGTGAACGATGCACCGCACCAAGGGCTTCGTTGTCCTGCCAGAGTGCGCCTTTGAGCAGCACAATCTCACCTTCGGCCGCCTGTACAAATGAGTCGTCCTGATGCCGCTCAGGGTTGAGGTCGGTGCGCTCGATACTCTGATCGTCCAGCCACTCTGTTCCGGGGCCCTGGTAGGTAGAGACAAGCCGGATGCTGGTTCGGTCGATGTGCCAGCCAGGGCACATGGCGCGACCGATCCGTGCCAGGCGCAGACCGACTTCAGAGCAACCCATCAACTCACAGACCACTTCACCCAGAAATGCCAAGTCTTCGTCCAACGAGGCTCGCTCAGTTGCTTCCGGCAGGCGTCCCAAATTTGGCTGACAGGCAGGCGACAAGGTTTCGATTACCTGCAATTCACTTGTCTGATTGAGAGCTGACAGGTAGTTACCGATGGTGGGATCGATCTCCCGTTGCCAGCTACAGACCTGCACTTCGGGATCGAAGATTTCGACCAGATCTTCAAGTTCGGACACCCGACGCCAAGTCGGTGATGCTGCGCTCGTATTAGATTCGCTTGGATTGGTATGGGACATCATCAGCTATCCAGGCAGAACAATACACGGGTCATGCCTGAACCCGAGATCTGGGGGGAACGATGCACCAGACCCTGTCCCGCGTTGCCCGGGTAGGCATTCCCTTTCATGATGCCGACCCAGAAAGGTTCGAACTCGCTCGGTTCGCCATAACGAATGATCTCTTCGTTGGGTGCACCAGACCTTTGTGCCGCTCGATCGACCTGTTGGTCGTTCAACCACTCCGTACCAGGCCCCCGATAGGTACAGAGCAGGCGCAGCTGGGTCTGGTCCACATGGAAGCGGGGACAATCTTCTTCATTGGTGGTCACCAGACGCAGGGTCACATTGCGACGCTTGCTGATATTGAAATAGTGTTCTGCCACCCGGCGCAGGTCGATGCGCCAGTTTTTAAAGGCTGATGGATCAAGCTCCTGTTGCTGCAAAAGCGTACTGACGTCGTTGTCGAACGATTTCAATGAGGTCGTGCAACGCACATCCGGCAGGGCCAAAGCAGGGAGTGTGAAAAGTTCTTCGATAATCGCCGGTTGGGAAGGGCGTTGCCAGAGACAAAGATTCACACCTGGATTGACGATCTCGCGCAATAAATTCGGCTGATCGCCACTGATATGTGGTGAATCAGCGGTTGTAGAGGCCAATAATTCAGGATTGCTCATGACGAATGGGTTTTTGGTTTGGTGTAAACGTAATGTTATATCATAACATATCTGCATTGAAGAGAAAGCTGTCGCGGAAAAGAGAACGAACTCGTTCCATTCGGTACTACCGAAATGATAATAAATGTTCCAAGTCATTGAGTTTGTTATGAACTCAGAGCAATCACTAAGACTATCAGATGGTTACTATCCTATTTTGAGATGCTCCTCATGAACAGATTGCATGCTCTAATCTAGGGGTAATGCTTTATCTTGACCCCATGCCTGATTCAGCCTAACTGCATTACATTGCATATAACTATCGATAATGAGTTCAAGCTGCCCCCTTTTTTGCCGCTATTCTTTTTATGGAATCTGTGAACAAGCCAATCTCTTTTTTGTAAAAGACGCCTACGGCAGCAGAATAGTTCTTGGCTAGTTCATCATGAATGGTTATGTGTTTTCACGATTACCGGTGTAATCGGAGAAGTTGATTTGGCGGGATGCCTGAGTACAACATCAGTGGTCCGAGCCCGCAATGAAACCAGAATCTGAGGCAAAAGAGACTCTGCAGGATAAAAATCCGCCCAATAAACCTGCGGTAATCATGGGCGCCTTCTTACTGGCCTTTGGCTTGATGGCATACCTGTTTCACGGCTACACGGAAGAGTATGCGATTGGTGAGGCGGAGAAACTTGTTCGTGATGCTTTGCTGACACATAAAGCAATTCACAAGTACGTTAACACCGAATCCAGGCCTGAACTGTACCGTTTGAAGAGTGAAGGCGATCTCTACGAAGGCTATTTTTCTCCCAAAACCATGTCGTTTACCTACACGGCGAGGGGGATAAAAAGTTTTTTGAACGAGGAGAGAAAAAAAGTTGGTTTGCCCGAGGTCTATTTCAAGTTGGCAACCACCAATCCCCGTAATGAAATCAATCAGGCCGATGCTTTTGAAAGCAATTTGCTGAAGCGCATGAATGCGGGTGAATTCAATGAGTACAAGGAGATTACCAGCAATAAAGATGGTGAAAAATCGCTGTACTTTTCGATGGCAACCAAACCGATCACAAAAGGTTGCTTAAAATGCCACGGCGATCCTGCAGATGCACCAAAAGAGATGGTCGATCAATATCCTAAGGCTTCTGGTTATCATGAAAAGGAGGGGGATATTCGTGCCCTTATTTCTATCAGGATTCCCCTGGAGCCCTACTTGGAAGAAGGGAGGGCTGTCTGGAACGCGCTTACCGCAGTCACCTTCGTCGTCCTGGCCATCATCTACACCCTTATCTATTTCTTCATGAAAAGGTCAGACCATCAGAACAGAGTGATCGTGCAACAAAACAACGCACTGGAATTGGCTTCAATGACAGACTATTTGACCGGTGCTTACAATCGCATGGGCTTTATAAAATTTGCCGAGCATGATTTTGATGCTGCGCAACGCTACCGAAAACCATTCAGTCTGATTATGTTTGATCTGGATCTGTTCAAACAAGTGAACGATGAATCGGGTCATGCTGTAGGAGACTTGGTTCTCCAGGAACTCTCCGAGATTGTTCTGGAGCGTATTCGAGGATCAGATACCTTTGGTCGATATGGTGGTGAGGAGTTCATGATTGCAGTACAGGAGCAAGGTATTCAGGGTGCCTCCGCATTGGCAGAGGAGCTGCGTGCAGCAGTTCAACATAAAGTATTTACGAAAGGACACAAAGTCACTCTCAGTTTAGGCGTGGCAGAATTGACTTCCGAGACAAGCCTTAAAGAGCTTATCGATAATGCAGATAAGGCGCTTTATGAGGCAAAGAAAATGGGGCGAAATCGCGTTGTTGTGTATTCTCCTCAACCTGACTAAATCAAGGAATCGAGTTTTCGATTCATATTTGATTACCGATCAATAAATCACAGTTCAGCGCTCCCAGGTCAACGCCTCAACCGCAGTACCTGCTTGAGTTTGGATACCTCGCTGAGACTTGGTCGTCAACCCTAATGGTAATAATACCATTTTCCTGTTTTCACTCTTGATAGAGACAAAACTCCGGCTAATAGTTCTACTGGCGAATGCAGTGTTTTTCTGAAATCAGGAATAGATAAGGATGTTGATACTACTGCCAGTATGAGATTTTTAAACTAATGGAGTAGTCCCCACCTTTATGGATTCCTACCAATCATCAAGGAGTGACGGATATGGCAAGTGAGCAGAAAGGTTCAGGTAGTGGCAAGGGAATCAATTCAAAACTCGTTCTTCGAGGGCTCAACAAAGAAGATGAAAAACCTCAGGTCGAGATCACACTGATCGACCGACAGGGTAAGGTATTTGAGACAGTACAGATCGCTGAAGATGGCGCCTTTGGCCTGCCGCTAGGTGTCATTGAGAAAGCCCATCGTATTCGGGTTGGTCCCACAGAGACCGTGAGTGGCGAGGCACCAAGCTCCCTGTTTCTTAACTACCGGGTTGCTGATTTTGTGGCACGCTTGGAGCAAGGAGTATTGGACATTGGTCGCAGCGTGTGGCGGGAGTGGTTGTTTCGCTACCGTTGTGTATCGGGAAGTGTCCGTCGTTGCCGACCCTCTCCCTGGTGGTATACACAACTGGCGGAGGCTGTCAGGTACCCTCTGAGTCAATCTGCCAGAGGGTTCAAATTAAATCGTCTTGCCAGGGCATCCATACAACCCACAGCGGTAGCAACTTTGCCTGGAACCTTGGAACTGGGTGAACTTATCGCCTGGCCGATCCGGTGTACCCCGATCTGTTTGGGCACAATCGAGGTCTATCGGCGAATCTGCTGCTGTGAACCCTGGGTATTCACCGATCATCGACTGGAGCGCCTGATCAGAGAGCTGGAAAGACTACTCGAAAGAATTCCGGAAGTGCCCGACTTTCCCGGTCCCCCAGGGCCCGGCCCCGATCCGGCACCTTTCCAGCGGGCCATTTTGCATGAAGGTGCTCTGGACGAACGTGCCTTGCACGTTGGTGAGGATCTACACGCCCTGCGTACCCTTCCAGTGGAGCGGATTGCCGAGTATGTCAACGCCAGACCCTATCTGTTGTGTCGACGCTATGAGTGCAGCGAACCGGTAAAAGTGGCCGAAGGTACCATTGGTGCCGATGGTCGCTTCAATATCTGTTGGCACGAGTTCCCTGTCTTGCTGCGCAGAGGATGCCATGAAGAGTTTGCCTACAAAGTGAAGCAGCGCTTCGGTCCATTTACCATCACCATCTACAACGGCGTGAATGCCGGACACTGGTACGATGCGGATGACAATCCAGTGCTTCGCTCCTACCATCCGCTGGCCGTGGCCTGCCGCGACAACGGTGGAGAAGGGGATGCCTTCGTCTATCTGGATGAGATCGGCGATACGGATTCATCACTGCTCAATACACCCGATCAGACATCGGCCACCTCGGTTGCTTCCCCGGGCACCAATGGCGGTGTGGCTTTTCCCAGCGGCGGCCCGGACGGTAACGGGGCCCATGACCGAAACTGGGGTGGCACCCTCAAACTGGCCATCATGTTCTCAGAGAGCATGCGCGATACAGGCGCCAAATACTATCGGGTGAGTGTGACTGAGGCCGATAGCAATGGTGATCCGGTCGGCTCCCCCGAATATGTCACCAGTGGGCTCTCATGGAATAAGGCGGTTGCCGTGCCCGGTGGTGTGGATGTGGTATCTGAAAGCCTGGGGCCTGTCAGCACATCGGCACCGGACGAACCTCAGGACAGTCTCTATCTGATCCCGTTCGATGGGGATCTGGGGTCCAATGCGGACTGGGAAGCAGATCAGTACCATGCCTACCTCAACACCCGGGACCTAAGTAAACAGTGGAGCGATCCCGATGCGGATAACGGCCAACCTGCCAAGCGGCATCTGGTCACCATCGAGGTGTTCAACGCTGCGGGAGAGCGTCTGCGACCAAACGGAACCCCGCCCTCGGGTCTGCCGGGGGCAGAGATCGAAGCGGCCTTTACCTATCGCAGAAAGATCCAGGATACCGGCCCTACCAATATGGTGCCCTATGGCGCTTTGAGCCATCTCTTCTGGTGGGATAACAGAGATGTGGTCGCCACGATCGAGGACCTGAGAATGAACGGTGTTGCTTCGGATGAGGAGTGCCAGTTCATGAATGGCGCTGAGAGTTCCACATTCGGTATCGGATACCGGGCCTACCATCCCTGGGAGATGTTCCAGAAGAACCATGTGATCTCCTGGAGACGTGGTTTGAGTGGTGGTAGCGATACGATGCACAACAGTACGAATAATGTGGGTGTCCCCCCTGGGGCAGAGGGCGCGAGTCCAACCCATACGTTCGGTCACATGCTGAACCATCCCACACCATCAACACCGCCACGAACCAAGTGTGCCTTCACGGTGTTCCTGACAACCTACAACAAGCGCACCGATGGTGATGATCTGAGCTTCAGTTGGGATCATGACAACGCCGCATTCGCTTTGGATGTGGCACCTGTGGTCTGCGCGCCTTGTAACGGTGATGATGAGGAGGAAGATGACGATTGATCGTAGGGTGGTCTTGAAAAGTAAACAGTCATAAAACGACAAGTTGGACGACCCGGCTGACAGGCCGGGTTGTCCAGCTCATGCCTGTGGTGCTATCAACGAAGTTGCGAGTTCATTGGTAGCCTTGCTATATCAGAGACTAACGATCCATCAGATAGGGCCATTCTCGCAGCGAACAGGTGTAACTCAATTTGGCCTGATTACTCCATGATTTTCCATAAAAAATGTATATATCAACTTTGTCACGACTTTCTGAAAATGTATAACGAGACAGCAGGATGCTAAGTCATTGTAATTCAGTCAATTAAAGTGTTATATAGAGGTCTTGTTATTAAAGCTGTAAGTGCGAAATGGATAGAGGAAATAATCATGTCTGATTGTTGTTCAGCTTCATGCCACTCAAATCAAGTCCCAAAACGGCGCACTTGTCCCGCAAACGGCATCGAATATGGCCAAGTTCCTTCGCTCACCGTAAAGCACCATATTAAGTCTCCCTGGTCTTTGGGCCCGACTGAGCAACGCTACTATTTCTGTACCGACCCAGATTGTCCAGTAGTTTACTTCGGTGAAGACAATTCAATAATTGAAAAACAAGACCTCCGCTCAGAAATAGGAGTTAAATCAAACTCAGACAACGCACTTATTTGCTATTGCTACGGGGTTACAAAATCACAGGCAGCATCAGACCCGAGTATTCGTGATTTTGTAATAGAAGAAACCAAGCATCATCGATGTGCTTGCGAAGCTAGAAACCCTTCAGGAAAATGTTGCTTGTCGGAGTTTCCAAAATAATGTCACGCACTAACAAGTGCGTCATGTCGCAAGCAAAAAACGCTGGCTCGGACTTGCGTTCCTCTGCGCTCCACGCAAGCCGCATACGCAGGCGTTATGCGTAAGCAACACAAAGACACATGAGGACACGAAACAAATGATCACAGCCGCCGGCGTTGTAGTTATTTTAGTGGGTTTAATTGTTTGGATAGGGCAATTATTGAGCTTCGTTGTACCTGAAATCGCTACAAAGATTGGCTTGAACAGCCCTGAAGATGAAATGGATCAATCTCTCTATATCATTGAAACAAAAGCTAATGGTCTGAGCGACATACTGCTTACATGGACGCTACCACTATCCGGGTTTCTAATGATAATCGAGCAAAAATCTTGGCCATTTTTAGCGCTGATAGGCAGTGGAATCTACATTTATTTTGCATTTCTAACAATTTTCAGTCGTTACTTTCTAAAAAATAGAGGAAAGAAAATAGGTAGCCCATCTGATGTAAAAGTTGCCTATATATTCAGTGTGATCTGGATTATATGTTCGTTCTTAATGATCGGTTTAGCTATCCAGGAACTAGGCTACTAATTTTTAAACTCAGCATGGCTGAGTTGAGAGAAATGTAATGGACACTGAATTTCTGATTACTTCCCTAATTATTGTACTGATTCCAGGTACAGGTGTTTTGTTTACTCTCTCCACCGGTTTGACCAAGGGGTGGAAGGCAAGTATTTTCGCAGCATTTGGTTGTACCGCAGGGATCATCCCTCATCTGGTAGCCAGCGTATTTGGATTGGCTGCGATACTACACACCAGTGCCGTAGCCTTCCAAATGCTGAAGTTCCTTGGGGTTCTCTATTTGGCCTATCTTGCTTGGGAAATGTGGAAAGATTCTGGCCGGATAAAATTAGAAAATAGGTACAGCGAAAAGAAATACTGGAAAATAGCTGTTCGTGCTTTCCTTATAAATATTCTTAACCCAAAGCTATCCATATTCTTCCTGGCGTTTTTGCCTCAGTTTGTCCCTAGTGATACACAAAACCCAATACCCCATATGCTCTACCTGAGTGCAGCTTTCATGCTTATGACACTAATAGTGTTTATTGGCTATGGTATTTTAGCTAATCAAGTAAGGCTGTATGTTTCGCAGTCACCAAAAATAGTCCAAGGGATACAAAGAGTATTTTCCGGGCTCTTCGTGGCAATTGGATTCAAGCTTGCAACAATGGAACGTTAAATTAACTGTGACGGCATAAAAATGTAGAACGAAGCAAGGGGTAACATCAATAAGTCAGTTAATTTTGCTTATTGGAAAATAGTTAAAATCTCCTCAATGTCATCATTGGCAGCTAAAGTGACCATAGGAGGTCTCAGGGCTACAGGTCGGTAGATACAAGGTCGCCGACCAGCCAATAGCTGAAATTGAGCTAGATCAGTAATCAGGTCCGCAGTGTGGCAGAAGCGAACATCAGGATGCTGAAGTTGAAGTACTGCTAACAGTCTGTTGGTTAACTCCGGTCATCTTACTCACGCTTTCTGAAGGCCGCTTCAGGGTAAACCCGTAACTGACCAACTTTGTTCGGCACAGCCGACAAAGTTCTTGAATCTGAGTGGAGTGTCAGTTGACTCTGTCGTACAAGACAACTAAGGGGTATTGTGGGTCAGAGCTTGTGCAGCAGCACGACGCCGATCAGCCCTGCAATGATGAGGGGGAACAGCACGCTGGCGGCTCCCGACACCAGTTGCAGTCCTACAATGAAGCCGGGCTCCTCCTTCCAGTACTCCCGCATCTCCTTTCTGTACTCTGAGTCGATCAGGTACTTCCAGCCTGCGAAATAGTTCAAAGTTGGGCGTTCCAGTATCATCTCTCTCTTCCAGCCTGAGGCCGTTATGGTTTGATGTATGATAAATATTAGGCAAGTGATGTGACAGAAGCATGTCTGTTGGATGAATCCTTGATGACAATGTGAGGAGAGAGTGCAGGGAATGCCAATCCTGTAGGTTGGCTTTACGCAAGACAGCCGATAAATGCATCTCAAAATGAGATGGGTGTGGGCAACGTCAGAGTTTTAAGGAATCAGTTTCGATTGAAACAGCTTCTCTGTTTTTAGTTCCGACTGTCCGCTTCAAGGTGCGAGAACAATAGGGTATAGACCACGGTTTTGTAGAAAAAATCGCTGGTTTCAGCTTTTGGCTAAAATAGAAATCAGAAGGGCCGGCCTTTAATGTCCGGAATGGTCGCGAAAGTGACCGTGCCGTAAATGGGCAATACTTATGATTCCTTTACCTCAAATGGAGGAATTGAATCATGACGCAACAACTCACAGAGTTCGATTGTTCAAAGAATCGTTGCATCCCCTGGAACAAAGGGAGAATCATTGGACAAAAACCGCCTCTAAAGCCACAGGATATTTGGTCAATTCGCGTCCTGTTAAAGATGAAAAACAGGTATCGAGATCTTGTATTGTTCATCCTCGTAATTGACAGTAAGCTCAGAGGCTGTGACCTGGTAAAGCTGAGGACAAGTGATGTTGTTCATGGTGAGAACGTCCTAAGACGAGCCTCAGTATTGCAACAAAAGACTGGACAGCCCGTACGGTTTGAAATTACTGATCAAACACGTATTGCGGTGCAGCAATGGATGTCGGTTGCTGATTTAAGGGGTGATACTTGGTTATTCGCAAGTCGGATACGACCTGAGGCCCATATAACGACGCGCCAGTACGCACGGATTGTCAAAACTTGAGTCGCGATGATCGGACTCGACCCTTCAGTCTACGGAACGCACTCAATTCACCGTACGAAAGCCAGCATTATCTACAAACGGATAAAGAATTTACGCGCTGTTCAATTACTGCTTGGCCATACCAAGCTCGAAAGTACAGTAAGGTATCTTGGCGTTGAGGTGGATGACGCGCTCGAAATGGCGGAGCATACAGAGATTTAGTACATATCGGCCGGATGGCGTCTTGTGTACAGTCGCTCTCCATCCGATAGCGGATATTCAGGGTGAAGTGAGTTTGGTGACTATTCGAAAAAAGTACTGAACCTAAAGACATTCATCTAGTGGGCATGGCATACCAATATAGTAGCCTTGAGCATAATCCACGCCAATCTCTTTCAGGGCATGCAGTGTGGCTTCATTTTCGACGTATTCGGCAATCGTTATAAGTTTCATGCTAGTAGCAACGTCGTTGATTGCTTTAACCATCGCGTAGTCTGTCGGATCTAGTGTGATATCACGGACGAATGCGCCATCAATCTTTACGTAGTCGACGTGAAGGGCTTTCAGGTATTGAAAGGATGACATCCCACTACCGAAGTCATCCAGCGCGAAAAGACAACCTAAGTAAGTCAATCGCTGGATGAAGTTTGTTGCCGCTTCTAGGTTGCGAATAGCTGATGATTCCGTGATTTCAAAGCAGATTCTGTGTCCATTGAGGCCTTCCTCCTGAATGGTTTGTTCAACGTGAAGCAAGAATCCCGGTGAGCTAATTGAAACCCCTGAAAGATTGATCGAAAGCTCCATGGGGGTGTCGAATGCAGAATCGTGAAGTAGCTCGATTGACTTGTCAAACACCCAGCGGTCAATTTGGGAAATCAGGTTGAAGCGCTCAGCAGCGGGTATGAAGGCCCCCGGGGGAACAATGTCTCCCTCATTAGTCTGTAAGCGAACAAGTGCTTCTATGTGTTTAAACGAAGCCTCATTATCAGCGTTAATTTTATGTATTCGTTGTCCATAGAGAATGAAGTGGTTTTCTTGTAATGCAGTGACAAGGCGGGAGATCCACATCATCTCGCCTTTACGCGCGACAAGCTCCTGGTCGCTTTCTTTGTATGCGCGTACTTGGTTACGCCCCGCTTCCTTGGCCATGTAACAGGCTGAATCTGCGGCACTTAGAATTTGATTTTTGTCGTTCCAGTGATTGTCAATTGCAACAAGACCGATGCTGGCTCCCACTGTGAAGCTGTCTTCCTCCCAATTGAATCTGTACTCCCGGATAGCACCTATGAGTTTATTTGCAATCTTTTCTGCGCTGGGTAGTTCGCAATGCATTAGTAATAAGCCGAATTCGTCACCTCCGAGGCGTGCTAGTGTATCGCCTTGTCGGATCTGGTCGAGCATGATCTTACGAAGTTGCTGGAGCAATGCATCCCCGGCGATGTGACCGCATGTATCGTTGACTACCTTGAACTGGTCCAAATCAATATAGAGAAGGGCGTGTTGACCAGATTCACGCGTTGCAAGCGTAAGAGATTGCTCTAGACGCAACTCAAATTCACGGCGATTAATGAGACCAGTCAAGGGGTCATGAGATGCCTGGTGAGCAGCTTGTTCCTTTTCCCTGGCTAATGCCTCCGATGTTTCGAGGTGGGCACTGATTTCATTTAGTAGCTGTTTATGGTGTTCTTGCAGTGCTTTGCGCATTGCGTGGAAACGCCTTGCTAAATTGCCGATCTCATCGTCATTGAAAGTGGGGAGCTCTGAACTGAATTGACCACGTGCAACTGCATCTGCTGCTTTTCCCACCCCCGATAGAGGGCGGCTTACCAGAAGCTCCAAGGTCACGATAATTGCTCCCAGAAATGCTACCAGGAGAGCTATAAACACAATTTGAAGTCGATGCGAAAGCTCAGCAATTTCCTGCCTGGCTGGGCCAAGGTCGTAAGCTAGTTCCAGGTATGCAAGCGGTGGCCCCAGAAAGCCAATAGGCCGAGAGATTACTTCTATATCCGACGACTTCAGGGCTTTGTTATCTACAGGAGATAAGGGGTAGATACGCAGTCCATCTGGAGATGAAAGTTGCAAATACTTCCAATTGGGTGTGTGTTTTAATAGGGCGTCTAGATTTTCGTAGACATTGGCAATCTGCTCTTCGAGCAAGAGAGGTACTAGACCCTCAGAAACGGTGATCAAATGCGCTTTTGTGTTTTCTCGCTCAGTTGCCTCCATTCGATTGGTGAATTCCGGTAGCCAGCCAAACAGAATATAGGAGGCTAGCAGGGCACTGAAACCCAGCAGTGGCAACAGTAGTTTGATCCTGAGTGTCATTGCCTTTTCAGAAAATAATATGTAAACACCCTAGTCCACCATTCAGTGGTCTACGTAGTAATTCTCTAGATTCCACTCTCTGAGCTCTGAATAGTCTTCGATTCTGGATCTCACAGCCTGTCGCATTGGAATTTTTGATAGCAGTTCCTTTCCCTTTGAAGTCATTGCCATATCCAATATCGCCCTCCGGACACGTTCTTGGTGTTCAACCGGAACTCGCGGGTGAGCGGCGATTGGGTGTGGATTGATTGGTCGAGTCTTGTATAGAACGCGTAATCGATCTCTTACCTCCGAATCTTGAGCTCGCAGTGTCCTGAGAACACCACCTCCGGCTTCTGTGAGGCCAGTGGCAACGTGCAGATAGACTGAGCTATGGGTTTGCACATACTTCGGGTGTACCTCAATGCCATGTAGCTCAGTGAGATCTGCACGCATCAATAGCGAAGCACCAAGGGCATTGGGGGCGGGAAAGGCTATCACCTTGTTACTCAGGTCAGATGGTTTTTCGTATGGGCTTTCTTTTGCAACAACCAGAATTCCATTCAGACTGCGGCTACCGTCGCGTACCAGTGGCTCATAGCCTTGTTTATCTTTAGCTATGAGGATGTGGTAAGGATTCATATACGCAAAGTCGTAGACTCCTGTCATGAATTTCTGCTCGAAAACAGGGATTTTAGGGCTTCCGACCAGATGAAACGTTAGCTTGGTGCGACGTTCCAGTTCATCAAGAATGGGGCGCCAAATTCGAAAAAGTTTACGTTGTTCAAACTGCGGGACAACGCCAAAGCTGTAAACAGCTTCTCCATCGCGCACGGGTTCTTGAGCGTCCAGAGTGCTCCATGTAACCAGCAGAGCGGTTAAAAAGACAAGTCTATAAATTAAAGGCTTAGGACGCGGCATAGTGGGTGTTTGCTCGAAGGGTGCTTACTGTCTATAGCGGCCGCCCACGGGCTCGCTTAAGTGAGAGTCGGTTTCGAAAGTCACTTTTGGTCGCTGAGGGAGTTAAGTCCTCTAAGATCAATTAAATATGACAAAGTGTTACAGCCTGTTTAGTACTTTCGTTCGTTAGGCCAACACCCTCGAAGTATCAGACTACTGTTGCTGAACTCCCAAGAACAAACAGATTAGTGACTGCATTGGTCGCTCAGCGGACAGTTTCAGTTTACCAAATGCGGATAACAGCTTTTCGCATATTGTGGTATGAAATAGTCACACCCTGTGACGATTTGTCTTACTAAACTAGCTTTATATGACTAGTTCCAATAGTCTATTTGCGTTAATTAGCGTTCATTTGCGGACTTTTCATTAACAGCCGTAGATTAAAGCCGGCCCACTAACCATACCGCCCTTCAATATAATCCGCCGTCTCTTTCTGCGCCGGGGTGACAAACAGATCTTCCGTCGCCTGATGCTCGATCACTTTACCCATCAGCATGAAGATACACTCTTCGCTGGCTCGTCTGGCCTGGGCCATGTTGTGAGTCACAATCAGGATGGTGTATTCACCACGCAGTTCCCAGATCAACTCCTCTACCGCTGCGGTTCCCTTCGGGTCCAAAGCAGAGCAGGGCTCATCCATCAGCAGCACACTGGGCTTCACCGGCAGCAGCCGGGCGATGCAGAGCTTCTGCTGCTCCTCCAGGGAGAGTTCAGTGCCCTTGTGGTTCAAACGGTCCTTGACCTTGTCCCACAGCAGCACCTGCTTGAGTGCGGACTCGACGATCTCATCCTGATCCGCTTTGGAGCCCTTGTTGTGCAGGCGATGGCCGAACAGAATGTTGTCGCGGATTGAGATCGGCAGTGGGTTGGGGCGCTGGAATACCATACCGATCTGCTTTCTGACCTGTACCAGTTCGACGGCCGGATCGTAGATATTGTTGTCCAGGACATCGATGTCGCCTTCGATTCGCACATAGCCCAGACGCTCGTTGATGCGGTTGACACTGCGCAGAAAGGTCGATTTACCACAGCCGGATGGGCCGATCAGCGAAGTGATCATGCCATTTCGAATACTCAGGTCCACATCGAAAAGGGCTTGAAAGGTGCCGTACCACAGATTCAGCTTCCGGGTATGAATGGCATACTCTGGGGATTGGTTGTCGTCTTGATCTATTATGGCATTCATGTTGGTTTTCGTATTCGTGTTAACAGGCTCTAAGCATCGGCATCAGCCGAACTTACCCTCGACGTAATCACGGGTTCTCTGGTCCTTCACCTCGCCGGTGAAGAGATCCTCCGTATTGCCTACCTCGACACATTCGTTTTCGAGGAAAAAGGCGGTTCGGTCGGCCAGACGTCTCGCCTGTTGAACCAGATTGGTGACCAGGATGATGGTCATATCCTTTTTCAGCTCTTTGAGTACATCCTCGATGCGCATGGTGGTGACCGGATCGACGGCAATCGAGAATTCGTCCAGCATCAGCAGGTCCGGATCCTGTGAGAGTGCTCTGGCGATGGTCAGGCGCTGTTGCTGTCCACCGGAGAGCAAGCTGCCGAGTGAGTTGAGGCGATCTTTCACCTCGTCCCAAAGGGCGGCACGGGTCAGACAGCGTTCAACGATGATATCCAGTTCGCTCTTACTGTTGATGCCTCGCAGCCTGGGTGACAGGGCAACGTTTTCATAGATTGTCAGAGGCAGACCCACCGGCAGGGGAAACACCACACCGATGCGGCTGCGCAGGGCGTAGATATTATTCAGATTCTGAACATCCAGTCCATTGAATTTGATCTGTCCCTCAACCGACATGTTGCTGTCGAAGGTGTCCATACGGTTGATCGATTTCAGGAACGAAGTCTTTCCCGCATTGGCCGGGCCGATGATGCCGAACACCTCGTGCTCACGTATTTCCAGGTTTACCCCTTTTAGCGCGGTGTGTTGGCCATACTTTATGGTCAGGTCATTGATTTCCAGTTTAACCGGGGCCTCTTCCGCGACAGGAACCTGTTCTGCCTCGACATTGAGATTGGTATTGGGATTTACCATTTCTTTTTACCTCGCAGATACATGCGAAAGGCGATCGAGATGCTGTTCATGATCAGCACCATGGCAATCAGTACCAGCGCCACACCAAAGGGCAGCTCTTCCGGTACACCTGGCACCTGGGTTGCCACTACGAACAGATGCAGCGACATCGCCATGGTCTGATCGAATACGCCCTGAGGCAGGAATGGCAGGAAGAATGCCGCACCGGTAAACATGATCGGTGCGGTCTCGCCGGCGGTGCGGGAGACTTCGAGAATCACACCGGTCAATATGCCGCTGATCGCATTTGGCAGCACAATCCGTCGGATGGTCTGCCAACGGGTCGCACCCATATTCCAACAGGCTTCACGAAACGCCTGTGGCACCGCTCTCAGTGATTCACGGGTTGATACGATGACGATCGGCAGGGTCATGATGGCCAGAGTCAGACTAGCCGCCAGTATGCTGGTGCCAAAGCCGAAGAAGATGACGAAGGCGCCGACCCCGAAGAGTGCGTGAACAATCGACGGAACACCGGCCAGATTGATGATGGCCAACTGGATGAGGCGGGTAAACCAGTTGTCGCCGGCATACTCATTCAGATAGATGGCTGCGGCTACACCCAAGGGCACGGAGGCGAGCAGGGCAACGGCAACGATCCATACGGTACCCAACAGGGCCGGGAAGATACCGCCGGCGGTCATTCCATCGGTGGGATTGGTAAACAGGAAATCGATTGAGATGACACTGCCGCCTTTGGAAACCAGGGTGAACAGAATAATCGCCACCGGCACGATCAGCAGGACGGTCATCATAAGAAAAAGCATGCGAAACAGGCCTTGTACCCGTTTGTTTCTGGCATTCAGATCGGATTCTGCAAACATCTGCCTTACCCCTTACGGATGCCACGGACAATCAGGTCCGCAGTCAGGTTGATCAGAAAAGTAATGATGAAGAGGAAGATGCCGATGGTGAACAGCGCCTGATAGTGAGGCGAGCCCACAGCGGTTTCACCCAGCTCTGCGGCGATGGTGGCGGTCAATGCCCTTACCGGATCGAATAGACTGCCCGGAATGTTCACCGCGTGACCGGTGGCCATCAGCACTGCCATCGTCTCACCGAAACCACGGCCGACACCAAGCAGCACCGCACCCAGCAAACCGTTTTTCGCGGCTGGTAGCACGGTCTTGAAGATCACCTGCCAGCGGGTCGCACCGAGGGCTTCGGCGGCTTCCCGGTAACGGTCAGGAACCGCTTTCAGTGCATCTTCCGCGATCGATGTCATGATCGGTGCCGCCATCAATCCGAGGATGATGCCGGCATTCAACACATTCAGACCAACCGGCACATCGAATAGATCGATGATCAGCGGGTTCATGATCGACAGTCCGATAAAGCCCCAGACGACGGATGGGATGGCGGCCAACAGCTCAACCAGTACCTTGAGTGTCTCGCGGACTTTACCGGTGGCGAACTCACCGATATAGATCGCCGCGCCAAGAGAGAAGGGGATAGCGACGATCATTGCCAGGCCGGTGACGCTGGCGGTACCGGCGATCAGTGCCAGGATACCGTACTCCGGTGCATCTTCATCAGAGGGCTCCCAGAAAGGTGAGAGGAAAAACTCCTTGAAGGTGAAATCCTCAAACAGAAATCCAAGTCCCTCCATGGTGATGAAGATGAAGATGCCGATAATGAAGATGATGGCGGAGATGCCGGCAAAAAAGACGATAAGCTGAACAACCTTATCGATGTACCAATCCAGGTCCCGACGGTCGAAGTCCGCGGTGCTGGCTAACTTCGTTGAGCTGGCTTCGGGCATCTCAGGCATCCTCCCCACGCAGCAGCTCCATCAGGTCCCTAATTAAAACGGCAAGCTGGTGGTAGAGGTGATCAAAGTCATGACTGTCCTCATCATGGGGGATTTCGCCAAGCTCCCACTCCAGTGCAGAGGTATGGAACGGCAGTTTCGGCAGATAGGTTTCAATATTACCTTGCAGACTGACGATTACATGCTGCTCTGAGATCTCTTTTTCAGTCAACTGGTCGAGGCTGTTGATGCCTGCCTGGCTATAGTCGATGCCTTTGCTCTCCAGAAAGGTGGCAAGATTACTGTTGATCTCAGCGGCTGCAACATTTCCCGCGCTGCGATATCTACCCACATCGGGGTGGTTACGACGGGCAATTGCTTCGGCCAGTTGGGAGTGACAGCTGTTGTCTTCATCGACAAACAGGATGTTGAATACTTTCGGTTTCTTCTGCTCGCCGGTGACGGCAAATACCGTATCCTCACAGAGGTTTTTTGACTGGTCAGCGATGCGCTTGAGCTGGGTGAACACGACGAAGATCGCCAGCACTTCAGCAACCCGCTGCCGATCATCATTGGCCATCATCTCGGTATAGACGACGTCCAGGTTGTGTTCCAGTTCGTCCGCCATGACCATGGTGCTTTTTGCCAGTTCCGCATTCAACTCGGTGAATGCCTTGATCGACTGTTTCAGCATCAACATGGTTTCACCGGCAACCCGGTCCAGCTCTCTGCTGAGATTGCCACTGGGCGGTTCGGAGAGCTGCGCGGATTCACGCGCGATGGTGACTGCATAGTCACCAATACGCTCCAGCTCAATATTGGCTCGGATCACCGATGAGAGCAGACGGAGATGGCCGCCGCTGGGGATGTGAATCGCAAAAAAACGGTGACAGATCCGGTCGATCTCCCGCATACATCGATTGATCGGGTTGTCATTCAATACCGTGGTAAAGGCAAGTTTTCGATTGCCGGTCTGTAAGGCGTAAACCGAGTTCTTAACAGCCTCCTGGACCTGTGCCCCCATTTTGGCGACTCGGTCGTGCAGATCTTTGAGGTCTCGTTCTAATCGTTCTTCAAGATGGGACATTGATGAATGCTCCGTGGTAGACCGTTTATTATCTTGTTTATGCCGTACATGCCGGATTGGTTGGTCTGATCGCCAGGCAATCAGACCACCAACCAATCCGGATTTTGCTGAGTCGGATCTGAGAGTCAGTTACAACTCACATCTCCGGTCGGGGCGTAGCCTTTATTCTTCAGGATACATTGGCCCACATCACTCTTTACCCAGTCCATGTACTTTTTGATTTCTCCTGCAGGTTCACCATTGGTGTACATCAGCAGGGGACGGGCAATCGGATAGCTGCGATCGCTGGCGGTTGCAACGCTGGGATTGACACAGGCTTCACCCGCCTGCTTGGTAATACAGGCCATTTTGATGTGATCCGTTGCATAGGCCAGACCGCTGTAACCGATGGCGCATGGGGTCTTCTCTACCAGGTCGACCACATCTTTAGAGCCGTGCATGTCGAGGGTACCTTGGCGGAACTTGCCTTTTTTACCGAGTACAGCCTTCTTGAAATAGGCGTAGGTGCCAGAGTTGTTCTGGCGACTGACGACCACAATTTCATCACTCTTACAACCCGGTACGCTCAGCCCGAGATCGGACCACTTGGTAGCCTTACCGCCACGGGCGAATACTGCTTTCAATTGGTCGTAACTGAGCTCGGTTGCCGGATTGTTGCTGTGTATGAAGACAGCCAGGGCATCGTAGCCGACCACATGCTCTACGGGCTTCTGGCCTTTTTTCTCAGCCAGTTTGATCTCTTTTGATTTCATCTTTCGGCTGGCGTTGGCGATATCGACAGTGCCGTTGATCATCGCGGCAATACCGGTACCCGATCCTCCACCGGATACGGCAATCGCCACGTTGGCATCGACTTTTCCATACTCTTCAGCCCACGCCTGGGCGACATTCACGAGCGTATCTGAACCTTTGTTCTGAACAACAGTACGATCAGCTGCATTGACTGCTTGTGCAGAGGTCAATAAGAGTGCGGCTGCCATTGGTAGGGCAGTGGACCTTAGAATCTTCATGTTTCCCCTCAGACGGTTGGTTAGTTTATTGAAATACGAGCTTTTTCAGAAAGCCTCTTGTTTTAACTGTAACGCTTGTCTTTCAGGATAGGACCCTCTTTGAAGTCTCTGATAGGAGAGGGTGCGACTGTGACAATCAATATTACAGATAAGTTACTATAATATTCTAGAAATATTACAGTTGTATGACATTTGGGGGTAATAGTACTAATCGAAGTATTGATTTTAAGAATAAAAAAGGGATTTTCTTTGTTACCTGTCAGAAGAGCAATGCCGCTTATCGAGTTGTGGAACGACACGGCGTGATCAAAAGCAAACAATTTACATCCGATAAAACGATTGAATTTACAGGCCCGATCACCTCAAGGAAATGTCCTGTTCAGCTCAGATGTATCGGTTATCGTGATCCTGAAACCGGCAGGCATAATGTAGTTCTGGCCAATAACTCCAAACTGGCTGCCAAGACGATTGCAGGGATTTGCGAAGCGCGTTGGGACATTGAGCTTTTCTTAAAATGGATCAAGCAGAACCTTTGGATCATCAACCCTATATTGGTTTAATGATTTTGACGCGTGCCATCTCATGTCCCTCAATTAACGGCTCTTTATATTTCAGTATAAGTTAATATACTTAAGTTTAATGTCTAGGATATACAAGATAAACCTCTCTTTATGGATGATTATCTGATTTGACCCATCAGCTCGAGAATCTGTCATGGGCCGAACACTGCTGTTAATAAGCATCCGGTGATTCAGGCCGGCCCTGTCGGCTCAGGCTTATCGTGAAGAGGGGCATGCCTGATACAGATATTCAGCTAACAGTAGTTATTACGTGATAAGTATCGCATCATCAGGGATGATATTAGTATACAGTCCCTATGTAATCGTAGTGTAAATCGATTTTTTATTCAGGCTTGCGCCAGTTTGATGCATGCATTGAAATTGGTTACCCCTAATAATATAAACCTCAGGCCTGCCACCTTTTTACCAACAGCGCAAAACGCAATGCGCTATCGAGGAGTCTTGAATGATGGAGCGATATAATCAAAAGGAGTGTAATGATCCCTTATTTAGGGAACTGTCAAACGTGACGGAACATGATATTACACTGGATATGCTCATCCGGAAAGCCAGGCAGGATAACCGTCACGGTAGCCTGAAATACTTCATAAAGAAGAAGGCAATAAGAAAGCAACACGCTAACTGAGGTACGTTGCGTCAATAACCGTCAGAAGCGGCTGTCACTTGATTCGATCTATCCTTTAATCCATCCACTGTGGTAGTTCAAGACCCATGGTCTCCAGTATCGAACGATAGACATTGGTCCAGGCCCCTGGCTCCAGTGCGTTGACGTCGATTCGGTGTAATTGACCCGACTGATTAGCCTGATCGAGGCATGTAGATACGTCCATTTGTTTCTCTTTAAGCGTGAAAACCACGGCTTCCCTGATCTTTCCCGCAACCTGGGCTGCGATTTCCGGTGGACCAACGATAAGTACACCCTGTTCGGAAGCTTCCATGGCTGCGTTGAAGTCCTCTTGCATGATGCCAACGATGCTGCCACCGAATTTTGTGTGAAAGAGTACCTTTTTACTGGCGTTAGCCAGATGAAAGCTTGAAAGTGATGTGCGACGATAGTTGGCGTCCGTAATGGGTCGGCTCGTGGTGAACCAGGTCGGCCGAACAAACCCCTCTTTCACCAATAAACGACGTGGTGCGCTGCGGCTACCGGTCCATACACTACCGGTAATACAAATGATTTTTTTACTGTTTGGGATCTGCATACGTACCATTTTTAATTAAAGTGTTTATATTGGTGTTATAGACAAACCGTCTTTCTCTTGTAAAGCCTCCCCTCAACGGGGTTGCTTCTGACAACACATCCATGAGTCGCGAACGATCGGAAAGTTCAGATCAATCCTTTGAATGATAGTTCAGATCGCGCGTCAGTGTGATCAGATTGCGTCACATGTATTAGATCGAATATATCTATTTGAGCGGAATTCGGTTGGTGCATAGGATTTTTCGATGTTGAATCACTGCTGTCCCATTGACTAAGAATCAGGAGGCTTGGGTTTTTCACATTTTGATACAATAAACACGCAAACAAATCATTGAATTAAATGGAATAACCAAGCCATGGCTTTTGTTTCAGTAATCCACTTTATTCACTCGATGCCGGCACGATTGATTTGTGGCTGTCGGTATTTGCACGACCAAGGCAGGCGTAAAACTGCATGTCGGATTAAACCATGGCGGGCATCTGCCGGAGTTTGTTGCGATCACCAAAGGCAATCAGCTGGCTTTGTTGTAAAAATTAACGGGACAGCAGTAAAGTTAATTATTAAATAATAGCTATATGACTTTGTTAATAATAAGAAAAATGCCTTATATTGTTGATTTGAAAAGCAACGTTTCTAGGCTGTTATTCTCTTCCCACGCTGCTTGAAACTGAAGGTTTAAAACTAAATATTTGATAGTTTGAGCTGTTATTATGAAGTTGGAAACGAGACCGGCTTCAACTTGGCAGGCAGGTGGAAATCGATAGCAATTCAAACTGAAAAACAGATTGCTACACTGAGTTTGATAAGACGTTATGAGTATCAGAAAAGCGTTGCAAGAATGGAATGGTAAATCGGTTGATGATCTCGAGAGATTATATGGCCTCTATCGAACTGATGACGCTTTTATCAGTCTCATTCTCCCATTGTTCAAACAACCGGACTGTGAATCCGGGGCGACCTGGTTGCTGAAACGATATCTGGAAGATCATGAAGGCATCGATGATAGGTTGCTCGATGAAATATTTGGAAGTCTTGGTCGGTTGCAGCATTGGCAGGCGAAGCTGCACCTGCTTCAATGTTTAAGTCACTTTAAAATATCCAAGTCGAACAAGAAGAAGTTAGAGCTTTTTTTAAGAGCGTGCTTAACAAGCAGTAATAAATTTGTCAGGGCTTGGTCCTATAACGGATTTTATGAGCTGGCGCTCCAGCATCCTCAATATAAGCAAGAGATCAAAGCATTTTTTGAAATGGCCATGCGGGATGAAGCTCCTTCAGTCAAAGCCAGAATCAGAAACATCATGAAGCGGGGTTTTTAGGCTTCAATAATGCAACGGCTCATGTGATTCGATCATATTATTACTAAAGGACAATCTGGTTTCGTTTTCCAGTAGATAAAGCAGGCAGCACTAAACAGACCTGAATGGTGCTTACACAAACCTTATTTGGTGGGGCATGGCCCCACCCTACACTCTGAAGTCAATGGTAGGGTGGGGCCATGCCCCACCAATTATGCATCAACTTAACACAGTCAAACTGATTTTTTCGGGCAGAAGTGCCCTTTGTGGGAGAGTGGCTGTCATGTTCGAGTCGATGTTTGCATTATCCAAACGCTTGTTATTAGATGGAGCTTCCATGCTCCGTATTCGTCTTAAACTATGCTCCGACAGCAACGGGTTCATAGCCGGCCTGCAAGGCTCCAATCTCATGTAAGTAGGCCAGCAACTGATTGACCGCCTCAGCCACCGTAATCTGGTCAGCATGAATATGGACTTGCGGTTTTTCTGGGACCTCGTATGGACTGTCGATGCCGGTAAACTGCTTTATTTCTCCCCGTTGGGCCTTGGCATAGAGCCCTTTGGGATCGCGTGTCTTGCAAACTTCCAGGTCGGCATCCACATACACTTCAATAAACTGTCCTTCCGGCATTATCTCCCGGGCCAGACGGCGGTCAGCCCTGAAGGGTGATATAAATGCAGTAAGGGTGATCAGTCCAGCATCCGCCATCAGTTTTGCCACTTCACCTACCCGACGGATGTTCTCCTGACGGTCGTGATCACTGAAGCCCAGATCGTTGCACAGGCCATGGCGTACATTGTCCCCGTCAAGCAGATAGGTGTGGTAACCCTGACCGGTCAGAATCTGCTCCAGGGCACCGGCGATGGTCGATTTGCCGGATGCACTCAGACCGGTAAACCAGATCACCAGAGGCCGCTGGGATTTCTGATCGGATCGGGTTTGCTGGTCCACCGGGTGTGAGTGCCAGACGATATTACTGTTGCTCATTGGGTCTTCTCCATTCGTTTCTATGCATAGATTTTGAATCTCTAATTGATCCTTCAACAGAGTCGATGCCGGGTTGTACAGTTGATCTCACAGGATCCCGGCATTCGCCCAATTGATGCGGAACGGTTCAGAGAATCCTTGTTTCTTAAGTTGTCCGATTGCGCTGGTTGTCTTATTGGTTCAGTCGAGTTATTCGTGAATACCGCACTCCCGTTTCAAGCCGAAAAACCGGGTCTCTTCCTCCTGCATGCCAAGTTTCATTGGCTGGCTGGTGTGTGTATCGCCGACGGAAGCGTATCCCTGCTCCCATAAGGGGTGGTATGGCAGGTCATATTTCCGCAAATAGCGATGGACGTCGCGGTTATGCCAATCGATGACCGGATGGACTTTGAAGCGACCATCCTGAATCCGTACCACCGGAAGGGAGGATCTGCTGTTCGATTGTTGACGGCGTAATCCGGCAAACCAACTGCCAACATCCAGGTTTTTCAATGCACGTTGCAAAGGTTCCACTTTATTGATCCGGTTGTAGTGCTCAATGCCTGAAAGCCCCTGTTCCCAAAGACGACCATAACGATGCTCCTGCCAGGCCGGTGATTGAATCGGGCGGTAGATTTGCAGGTTTAACTTCAGCCGTTCTGTCAGTTGATCGATGAAGCTGTAGGTCTCCGCAAAGAGGTATCCGGTATCCACAAGAACCACTGGAATATCCGCTTGAATCTCTGTGACCATATGCAGCATCAGCGCCGACTGTATGCCGAAACTTGAGGTCAGAACATGATTGCCCGGCAGGTAATTCAAGGCCCATTCCAGGCGGCTCTCAGCGGTTCGCTTTTCGAGTTGACGGTTGAGGTGTTGCAGATATTTCTCATCAACCATTTCCGGAGCGGTAATCGAGTCAAGGTGTGTCATGGTAGTCCTCGGCAGGATTGATCACCGGTTTGACCAGACCGTAACGGATCGTGAAGTCACCGAACCCTTCATTGGTCAAACGCTTTTCAGAATAGAGCTTGAACAGGTTATCCAGGGTTTTCAGCAGTTCATGCTCATTGAGATTTTTACGATAAAGACGATTCAGCCTCAATCCAGTACCGTCCCCACCCAACTGTAGGTTGAAACGGCCAGGACCTTTGCCGATCAGACCGATCTCAGCCACATAGGGGCGAGCGCAACCATTGGGGCAGCCAGTCACGCGCATAACAACCGCGCTTTTGTCGATGCCATAGGTATCGGTGATCTGCTCAATTCGGTCCATCAGTTCTGGAAAATAGCGTTCTCCCTCAGCCATTGCCTGGGGGCAGGTTGGCAGTGCAACACAGGCGATGCTGGCAAGACGGGTTGGACTTCGATGATCACTGAGCAGTCCGTGTCGGCGGGCCAGTTGCTCAATACGATCTTTTTGCGCTTCAGGTACTCTGGCAACGATCAGGTTCTGGTTCGGGGTGATGCGGAAGTCTCCCTGGTGGATGCCGGCAATCTCCCTTAAGCCGCTCATCAGGGTTGCCTCCGGGGTATCGGTAATGCGCCCATTCTCGATGTAGAGGGTCAAGTGCCATTCGCCGCTATTGTCTTCCACCCAACCGTAGCGATCACCCTGACTGGTAAAGTTCACCGGTTTCGCTGTTTCGAAACGGATACCGGCACGCTTCTCAACTTCCGCTTTGAAGACAGTCACTCCCATGCGCTCAATGGTGTATTTGAGTCGTGCGTGCCGACGGCTGATGCGATCACCGAAATCACGCTGCACGGCCACTACTGCTTCCGCTACGGCCAGGGTGTGCTGCGGTGGAACAAATCCCAGTTCATCGGCGAGACGGGGAAAGGTGGTGTTGTCGTCATGGGTTGTGCCCATACCACCCCCCGCCAGGACATTGAATCCGAGCAGCTGATCAGCTTCGGTAATGGCGACAAAACCAAGATCATTGGTATAGACATCCACATCGTTATGCGGCGGTATCGCAATCGCGGTTTTGAATTTCCGGGGCAGGTAGGTTTCACCATAGAGCGGCTCAGCTTCACCGCCGGCCACAGCTTCACCATCAAGCCAGATTTCATGATAGGCGCGGGTTTTCGGCAGCAGATGTTCACTGATTCGTTTTGCCCACAGGTGGACTTCCTGATGCAAAGAGGAGTCATCGGGGTTGGGGTTGCAGAGCACATTTCGATTCACATCGCCGCATCCACCGATAGAGTCAATCATTACCTGATTGATCCGTTTGATCAGCGGTTTCAGATTGGCTTTCAGAATGCCGTGGTACTGAAACGTCTGGCGGGTGGTGAGACGGATCGTGCCGTTACCCAGGTCCCGTCCAACCGTGTCGATGGTCAGCCACTGTTGGGGTGTGCAGACGCCGCCGGGAAGGCGTGCCCTGAGCATGAAGCTGTAGTACGGCTCAAGAAACTGTTGCTGTCTCGTCAAGCGCAGGTCCCGGTCATCCTGTTCATAGAAGCCGTGAAATTTACTGATTTGGGCATCATCCGCAGACAGGGCGCCGCTGGCCTGATCGGCCATGCTCTCTTTCAAAGTGCCGCGCAAGTAACGGCTGTTTGCCTTGATCAGTTCATTGGGGTTGAGCTTGATATCCATCAGTAGATGTCTCTCTGGTAGCGTCCCTGGATGCGCAGGGATTCAATGTATTCAGCAGCCGACGCTTCATCCTTCCCGCCATGGGTTTGGGCAATCGCGAGCAGGGATTGGTAGACCCCACGTTCCATCTCAACACCACCGCAGACATAGAGATGGGCTCCCTCCTGTAGCCAGTGGTAGAGTTCAGCCCCCTCTTCATAGAGTCGTGCCTGGACATAGGTGCGTTCCTGGTTGTCCCGGGAGAAGGCCAGACTGATACGTTCCAACAGACCCGATTTGCGATAGTTGAGCCAGTCGGTCTGGTAGAGAAAATCCCGGTGGAAGTGGCGGTTGCCGAAAACCAGCCAGTTGCGTCCATGCACACCCAGGCTCTCCTGCTGCTGCAGAAATGCCCGATAGGGGGCAATGCCGGTACCAGCGCCGACCATGATCATGGGTGTGCCAGGTGATGTGGGCAGTCTGAAACTTGGATTCTCAACAACATAGACACCGAGCCGGTCTGTCTCCTCAATGCGACGAGTCAGATCCCCTGATGCGCCACCCAGGTGGTTGCGGCCATGACTCTGATACTGCAGTGTGGCAACCGTCAGATGTACCTCATCTTCAATGGCGTGCTGGCTGGAGGCAATGGAGTAGAGTCTGGACTGCTGATGGTGCAGCAGTTTTACCAGGCCTTGTTCATCCACATCTGCCGGGAAGGTCGATACCAGATCGATCAACTGGCGGTCGCTGACAAATTTTCGCAGCTGTTCAATATTCTCACTCAGGGTATGCAGACGATGGTCATCCGTCAGAGATGACCAGGCTCTTACCACACTGGGGTGGAGCTGGGTCAACTCGAGTCGTTCTATAAGTGCTCGAGTCAAGCTCATCTCATCACGGCCCAATGTCACCATAGCTTCGCCGGACAGGCCGGTGATTGAGAGCAGCTCGTCGATCATTGCCGGGTCATTCCGAAAGTAGAGACCCAAGGCGTCACCCGGTTGAAACTGGATCAATTTTGGGTCGATCTCAAGACTCAGATGATGGACCTCAGACAGTGAATCGTCGGTGGTGATGCGGCGGCGTTCAAGCAACTCGGCCTGGTAAGGATTGTTGCGGTCATGTCGGACCGGGGCAGAGCGTTGCAGTGGAATGACCAGTGCCTGCTCTTCCGGCTGATGTTGTTTCACAGCACTATGGATCTGTTGCTGCCAATTTTCGGCTACAGACTGATAGTCCACATCGGCGTCAACTCTGTCGAGCAGACGCTTGGCTCCTTGTGCATCGAGCAGCTGTTCGAGGGTTTTACCGGCCTGGCAGTATTGATCGTAACTGGAGTCACCCAGACCAAATATGGCGTAGCGCAGATCTGACAACGAGGAAGTTTTTTTACCCTGCAGATAGCTGAACAATCCATATGCACTCTCGGGTGGTTCACCTTCCCCCTGGGTACTGATCACGGCGATGAGTAATTTCTCTTTGCTCAGATCACGCGGGCGATAGTTTTCAGCTGAGACCAATCTTGGTGCATAGCCGGATGCCTGCAACCGATCCGCAAGCTGTTCCGCAACACTTCGTGCATTACCACTCTGGGTGGCATACAGCAGTGTCAGGGCGGGTGACTCATTGGCAGCCTGTTTGAGTTTGGGTTGATAGGCAGCCAAAGCGGCCAGGTAACCGCTGGCCCAAACCAGTTGTTCTCTGTCGAGGCCGTCAATCCCCTGTTGCAGGCGGGTGAGCTGCAAATCATCCAGAGGATGTTGCGGAAAACGCTCTCTGTTTTGAATTGCGACTTCCATCGGGATCTCTCCAATATCTGAATTTCGGGTCTATTGGAATGAAATATTGGAAGAGATGTATTATCTTTGGAAGTAATAAATTTTGATTAATAATTAAAATATCAGATATAAGATTGGATTCCTTTTAGCGCCAGTGTCTTAGCGATGAATGCCATGGAAGGGCAATCAGCTTGCCTCTTCGCTACCTCCAAGTGGATAGATCGTAATGACACGATTGGGGATACGGAATGGCAATATTGAGTTTCCAGTATTATCATATATACAAATAAATACCGATATTTAATCACTATTTCAGATATGGAATTGAGACAATTAACCTCTCTGGTTGCCCTGGAAGAGTCGGGGTTTAACGTCACACTGGCTGCCAAGCAGTTGTTCCTGGTGCAGTCTGCGGTCTCTCAACATCTCGCACAGCTGGAGCAGGAGTTGGGTACTCAGCTGTTTATGCGCAAAGGCAAACGCTTGATCGGACTTACTGCAGCAGGAGAGCAGGTTCTCAACTATGCCCGCCAGGCGCTGGCAATTCGGGAAAACATACTCGATGTCGGTCGGGAGCATGTGGAGGAGGGTAGTGGCTTGTTGCGCATCGGCACCACCCATACTCAGGCTTGCTATGTACTCCCGGCTGTCATCCGCGCGTTCCGTAAACAATTCCCCCAGGTCAATCTGCAGATCAATCAGGGGACACCGCAACAGCTTGTCGAGCTGGTCGTGACAGACCGGGTCGACTTCTCAATCTGTACGGAAGAGCTTGGAGAACACTCCACCCTCACGGCAATTCCCTGCTATCGCTGGAACCGGAGCCTGATCGCCTTGAAAGGGCATCCGGTGTTGTCTGAAAAGCCCCTCTCCCTGGAACGAATCTGTAACTACCCTCTGATTACCTATACTTTCGGTTTTACCGGTGCCAATCATATGCAGACCACTTTTGCTCGAGCTGGACTGCAACCCAACGTTGTGTTGACTGCGGCAGACACCGATGTGATCAAGACCTATGTGCGGGAGGGTATGGGGGTTGGGCTGATCGCCAGTATGGCATATTCACCGGATCTCGATCCTGATCTGGAGACGAGGGATTTGAGCCATATGCTGCCCTGGGAGACTACCTGGGTTGCTTATCACAAAGATAAATATCTGCGTCGTTATCAAAAAAGATTCATCGATCTGTTGGAACAGATGATTCTGGATAATGGGGCGACAAAGCTTACAGAAGAGAGCTGAAATTGGTCGGAGAGAGTCTCTCTATTTGTCCCTTGATATCTATTCGCGAGTGTTTGCAGTGATTCGTGTCCATTCGTGGCCAATAACACGCACACCTCAACAAGAGACAGACTAAACTTACAACTAAGAATCCTCCAACGCTGTAACCAGCTGACTGAAGCTGGTGGCCACCGTTGTATACTCAAACGATTGAAGACGAGTAACATTCTCCAGATCGATCTTTCTCGGGTAGACAGGCACCTCTCCACCTGGCGCTTCGGTCATCATCTCAGCTTCCGTATCACAGGCAAAGACGATGCTGGGTATACGACATTTGCCTGCCTGGGCATAGATATTGGTAACCAGAGTGTCAGCGATCCCCCAAACCATTTTTGCTACGGTATTTGAGGTTGCCGGGGCAATGATCAAACGATCATAACGACCCTGGTAGAACAGACCGACAGGTGATGCACTTGCGGTGGTATCCCGAAAGCAGGTGAACTGTTCACGTAACACTTGCAAATCAATGTCATACATGGGCAACACTTCAGCAGCTGCCTTACTCAGAAACAAATCGACCTCTGGGCGTTGTTCTGCCAGTGCCAGAGACTCTTTAAGGTAGTGTCCCGAACCGGTAATTGCCCAAGCTTCTCTTGGTCGGTCATATTTTGCCATGTTACTTACATCTCAAAGTTCATTGTTTTTATCGGAAATTACTTATTAATCAAGGTGATTCACAGTAATCTATCGGATGATTGCCAGTTACTCTCTTACCGCAAACAGATAACCCTCTGTGGGTGTAATTATTAGCGTTGTTTGAGTAGAGCGATCTTATACATCAACAGTCGCCGGATAGATTCAACAATCTATCAGTCACTATGGCTATACACAGCAATAATAAGGCCAATAGAAACACAATGGTGTGAAATTGGCGGTTCTGTGTGGTAGGTCTGTCTCAGGTCTGAAAAGCAAGTCACCTTCAGCAAGAATTGCTGAAGTCGGTGATCATGATTCCAACGGTGACGATTCGTTACGGGATGAGGTGATCAGCTACATCATCCCAGTCTCAATATAGCTTCCGTTCCGGCATGACTCCGGAATCAGGGTAAACGTTCGAATCGTTTATCTGGGTGGCGATATTCCAAACCTTTTCATCCGCCGATAGAGTGTATTCCGACTCAAATCAAGCTTCTTGGCAACCCGGCTGATATTC